>NZ_JBIKPS010000020.1:0-58889 GCF_044357305.1 Flavobacterium sp. | reverse complement strand
GCATCTGGTTGGGTAATAGTTACATCAGCAGTAGTAGTACAGTTATTAAAATCTGTAATTGTGAAAGTATAAGTTCCAGCGGTTAAACCTACTGTTGAAGGTGAAATTGTGTAAGGAGCTGTCCCGCCTGTTGGAGTAACAGTTACGTCCGTTGTTCCTCCGTTACAAGATATAGAGTCTGAGGTTGCAGTTGCAGTTAAAGCATCAGGTTCCGTAATAGTTACGTTTGCAGTAGTAGTACAGTTATTAAAGTCTGTAATTGTGAAAGTAAAAGTTCCAGCGCTCAAGCCTACTGTTGAAGGTGCTATTGTGTAAGGAGCTGTCCCGCCTGCAGGAGTTACAGATGCATCTGTTGTTCCTCCGTAACAAGCAATAATTCCTGCGGTTGCAGTTGCAGTTAATGTGTCTGGTTGCGTAATAGTTACGTTTGCAGTTGTAGTACAGTTATTAAAATCGGTAATTGTGAAAGTATGACTTCCAGCAGTTAAACCTATTGTTGAAGGTGTTATTGTGTAAGGAGCTGTTCCGCCTGCTGGAGTTACAGTCGCGTCTGTAGTACCGCCGTAACAAGCAATTGTTCCTGCAGTTGCAGTTGCAGTTAACGCATCTGGTTGTGTAATAGTTACGTCTGCAGTAGTAGTACAATAGTTAAAATCTGTAATTGTGAAAGTATAAGTTCCAGGGGCTAAACCTATTGTTGAAGGAGTAATTGTGTAAGGAATTGTTCCTCCTATAGGGGTTACAGTTACATCTGTTGTTCCTCCATTACAAGCAATAGAGTCTGCGGTAGCCGTTGCAGTTAACGCATCTGGTTGGGTAATAGTTACATCAGCAGTAGTAGTACAGTTATTAAAATCTGTAATTGTGAAAGAATAAGTTCCAGCAGTCAAACCTATTGTTGAAGGAGAAATTGTGTAAGGAGCTGTTCCACCTACTGGAGATACTGTAACGTCTGTTGTTCCTCCATTACAAGCAATAACTCCTGCTGCTGCGGTTGCGGTTAATACAGCTGGTTGAGAAATTGTTCCAGTTGCTGTAGATGTACATCCTTTAAAATCGGTTACCGTATAAGAATACGCTCCAGCTGCATGAGTGAATGTATTAGTTCCAGTGTAAGGAGTAGTTCCGCCAGTTGCAGTTACTACTACTGAAGAGCTACCACCATTACATAATATTGTTGATGGTGTAGCAGAAGCTACTAGTGCAGTTGGTTGTGTTATCGTTCCTGAAGCTATAGAAGTACATCCTTTAGTATCGGTTACAGTATAAGAATATGCGCCAGCAATATTAGGAAACGAACCTGTTCCAGTATAAGGAGCAGTTCCACCTGTTGCAGTTACCACTACGGTAGAGTTACCTCCATAACATGAAATTACAGTTGGTGCTCCTGATGCTACTAAAAGTGTAGGAGCAGCAATAATAACTCCTGTTGCAGTTACATTACTACAAATAGAGTTAGAAATAACAATAGTATGCGAACCAGCTGTTAAACCAGTAACAGTAAATGCGCCGCTACTAGTTAAAGTTGCGTTTTGAGAAGTCCCGCCATCTACTGTATATGTGATATCCAATATTGAAGGTATTGTTGACATGGTTATTGTAGAACTACCATCAATTCCTCCAAAACAAGATACTGCAGTACTTGCTGTTTGACTAGCTGCGTTAGCACAAGCATTTAAGGTAATAGGGTAAGGAGAGTTAGTTGCATTGTTACTAACTAAAGTTCCTGATGTTGTAGATGACAATCCTGTTGAATTAGAATTTCCATTACAATAAACAGTAGCAACCATTTGAGTATATCCACCCTGAACCAAGTATTGCTGAGTTAACGTACCAGCAAAATTTGCGGTCCATGGTAAAGAACTAGTAAATCTAAAACGAGCAAATTTTAATGGGGTAGATGTAAGATTAACAGTATTACCACTTGCTAATGACACAGGAGTATTTTGCCATTTTAATTGTTTTGTAGCCAGAGTATGTACTGCTTGGTTTGATGCAATGGGAGTAAAATTAGGAAAATTCAATGCTGTTGGCTGATCAATACATGTTAAAGTTCCTGTTGCTCCAGTTGGCAGCATGCCAGCGTTGTAATTTACCCCACCTGCTAATGATGCTAATCTTAAAGTTGTAGTTCCTGTATTAGCAATATAAACATCAAACTCTAAAGTTGTAGTAGTTGGATTAGTAATGTTCTGTAAAGTTATAGTTACCTTATTTCCAGCACAAACTTGAGAATACCCTTTACTTGCTAACAATAGAAACAATAAAGCTAACAATCCTAGTTTTAGATTCTTCATGATATTAATTTAATAAATAGATTTAGATTACAAACTTAAATAAAAAATATTACAAATGAATTATTAAAATTTAACTTATTTAAAAATAAATATTTTTTCTTCATTAATTGTATAAATATTGTAATCCTATTTTCAAAGCAATTTTCTTATTTTTAATTGTTATTGTGTGAAATGTTTTAATCAAATAGTTATATTATTAACTATTTCGGAATTGTTATGTTTTTGTAGTTTTTATTGCTGTAAACCTTATGTTTTTTAATTTTTACTCAAATTTTTATCATAGCTATGGCTTTTGTTTTTTTATGACAAATTATATATAGCATACGAAAGCTTATTAAAGTTTCACCAAACCTCTTTACTTATAGAAGATTTGTACCATAGTGACTTCCTGAAGTTACATCCTAATAGAGGTAAGATTTATAGTGACCTCCCGAAACTCCATAGCCATTTAATAATTTGTGTAAACTAATAACCTATTTAAGGTTAAATCAAACTCACTTTTCTATTAATCACAACCATTCGAAATATTTTATGTTTATAACAAATTCTCTTTTTTAAGACTTTTTTTTAAAAATAATTAAATAAAATCAAATTATAATATTTTTTATATAGATTTGCAATTCCGTGCACGTACACGATTAATGATTTTGTTAGTATCTAAAGTATAAAACCAATTATAATTAATATAAAAAACTTTAAAAATGTCTAAAAAAGTAGTAACATTTGGTGAGATAATGTTAAGATTAGCACCACAAGGATTTTTAAGATTTTCACAAGCAGACAACTTTGATGTTGTATATGGGGGAGGAGAATCTAACGTAGCAGTTTCCTTAGCAAATTATGGTATTCCAGTTGATTTTGTAACTCGTTTACCAAAAAATGATATTGGAGAATGCGCCATGATGGAAATGCGTAAAAGAGGTGTTGGCGTAGATAAAATTGTTTGGGGTGGTGATCGTTTAGGAATTTATTTTCTAGAAACTGGTGCTGTAAGTAGAGGAAGTAAAGTTGTTTATGATAGATCCCATTCTTCCATGTCGGATATACAACCTGGAATGGTAAATTGGGAAGAAGTTTTTCAAGGAGTGGAGTGGTTCCATTGGACGGGTATAACACCAGCAATCTCACAAAGTTCTGCAGATGCTTGTCTGGAGGCCGTTAAGGTGGCTAGCAAATTAGGCGTTACTATTTCAACCGATTTAAATTACCGTGCCAAATTATGGAAATTCGGCGGAGACCGTGAGGCGATTATGACCGAATTGACTTCGTATTGCGATGTGATTTTAGGAAATGAAGAAGATGCCGAAATGCACTTTGGTATCAAACCAGAAGGAGCAGCTGTGCAAACCCATGGGCACGATGTAAAAGCAGAAGCCTTTTTATCGGTTTGCCAACAAATGATGAAAAAATTCCCAAGAGCCAAAAAAGTAATTACCACTTTAAGAGGTTCTATTTCTGCATCCCACAATACTTGGGCTGGAGTTTTATACGATGGAAAAGAAATGCTACAAACCCGTCAATATCAAATTACCGATATCGTAGACCGAGTTGGTGGTGGCGATTCTTTTATGGGAGGTTTAATCTACGGATTATTAACCTACCCAGATAACGATCAAAACGCCTTAGACTTTGCTGTTGCTGCATCTTGCTTGAAGCACACCATTAAAGGTGACGCCAATTTAGTTACTGTTGATGAGGTTAACAAACTTATGGGAGGCGATGCTTCTGGTAGAGTTGCAAGATAATTAACATGGTAATAGATACATTAAATAACGCCCATAAATACTATAATTTACATCCTTCGTTTGCAAAAGCATTTGCGTTTTTAAATCAAAATGATTTGGCAAATCTTGCCGAAGGCGTTTCAGAAACTCCCGATGGCATGAAGTTGATTGTCAATACGGCAAATGGTAAAACCGAAGAAGCGAGTCTAGCCAAATTTGAATGCCACGATCAAAACATCGACATTCAAGTTTGCGTAAAAGGCCTAGAAACCTATGGATGGAAACCAAGAGAAAAGTGCAAAACGCAAAATGGTGCTTACAATCCAGATAAAGACGTGCGTTTTTATAGCGATGCACCCGACATGTTTTTCCAATTAACGGACGGACAATTTGCTATTTTCTTTCCAGAAGATGTGCACGCCCCAATGATTGGCGTAGGCGAAATAAAAAAAGTAGTAATTAAAGTTAAAATATAAATTATGAATACTATCCAAAAAGTATCGGATGCCATAGTTGCCCAAGGAATGCTTCCTTTGTATTTCAATGCTGATGAAACGGTAACTATAGAAGTATTAAGAGCCATTTACAGAGCCGGAATTAAAGCCGTAGAATATACCAGTCGAGGCGAATCGGCATTGCATAATTTCACTAAAATGGTACAAGTTAGAAATGAAGAAATGCCCGATTTATTACTCGGAATTGGAACCATAAAAAACTTGCAACAAGCCGAAGAATATTTTGCCGTAGGTGCTGATTTTTTCATCAGCCCAGGATTTGTTCCAGAAGTTGCTGCATTTTTAAAAAGTAAAGGAGTTTTATACAGCCCAGGTTGCATGACGCCAACTGAAATAATAACCGCCGAAAATGCTGGAATTTACTTTATAAAACTATTCCCAGGAAACATGCTAGGACCAGAATTTTTAAGCGGAATAAAAGATATTTTTCCAAAGTTATTATTCATGCCAACAGGAGGTGTAGATACCACCAAAGAAAACATTGGTGGCTGGTTCAAAGCAGGAGTTTCTGCTGTAGGAATGGGAAGCAAATTAATCAGCAAACAATTGATGGCCGATAAAGATTATGCTACCATAGAATCGGAAACAAAAACAGTTTTGGCTTTAATTCAATCCATAAAAAATTAAAAGATGAAACGCCCATGACGGAAGTTTTTCCATTACATAGGCACATGATTTAAGGCGTTCCATCTTCCATTAAAAAACAAATAAAATATACAGATGAAAACAGTAGTTATAACAGGAGCAGGAGGAGTTTTGTGTGGTACCTTAGCAAAAGCATTGGCTAAACAAGGCTACCAAATAGCACTTTTGGACTTAAAAAAAGAAGCCGCAGATGCTATTGCTAACGAAATTAATGCAGCCGGTGGTAAAGCAATTGGCGTTGCTGCCAATGTTTTAGAAAGAGATTCGTTGGAAGCAGCCAAAAAAGAAGTCAATGAAAAATTGGGTGCTTGCGATATTTTGGTAAACGGTGCCGGCGGAAACCATCCATTAGGAACCACATCCAATCCATTTTTATTGGAAGAAGACTTGCTAAATACCACCGAAGGGTTCAAAACTTTTTTTGATTTGGATGCCGAAGGGATAAAATTCGTTTTCAATTTAAATTTTATTGGAACTTTATTGCCAACACAAGTTTTTTCAAAAGACATGATAGGTAAAAAAGGCTGCAGTATTTTGAATATTTCTTCCATGAATGCCTTTACACCTTTAACCAAAATACCAGCATACAGTGGCGCAAAAGCCGCAGTATCCAACTTTACGCAATGGTTGGCAGTTCATTTTTCAAAAGTGGGAATTCGTGTGAATGCTTTGGCTCCCGGATTTTTCTTAACCGATCAAAACCGTGCTTTATTAACAACTCCAGATGGTGCATTGACACCAAGAGGCAACAGCATTATTGATCAAACTCCAATGGGAAGATTTGGAGAACCAGAAGATTTAATCAGCACCACGCTTTATTTATGCGATGACGCATCCTCATTTGTAACCGGTGTGGTTATTCCTATTGATGGAGGTTTTAGCGCTTTTAGCGGAGTTTAAAAAATATAGTACTAATATTAGATACATAAGTTATGGAACAAACATGGAGATGGTACGGACCAAATGATCCTGTAAAATTATCAGACGCTAGACAAGCCGGTGCAACCGGAATTGTAACTGCCTTACACCATATTAAAAATGGTCAAGTGTGGGAAGTAGACGAAATCATGAAAAGAAAAAACGAAGTGGAAGCCGCAGGATTGACTTTTTCGGTTGTAGAAAGTATTCCAGTTCATGAAGACATCAAAAAACAATCGGGAGATTATTTAAAATACATAGAAAACTACAAGCAAAGCATCAAAAACTTAGCGGCATGTGGCGTTAACATTGTGTGTTATAATTTCATGCCTGTTTTAGATTGGTCTAGAACCGATTTATCGTATGAAATGCCCGATGGATCCAAAGCATTGCGATTTGACATCAATGAATTTGCTGCTTTTGAATTGTTTATCCTAAAAAGACCCGGAGCAGAAACTACGTACACCGAAGCGCAAAAAGCAAAAGCAAAAGCAACTTTTGAGAAGTTAACCGATGCCGATAAAATAAAATTACAACAAAACATCATTGCTGGTTTACCAGGTGCCGAAGAATCGTATACTGTTGAAGATTTCTTAAAAGTGCTTCAAGGTTATGATAGCATTGATGCTGCTCGATTGAAAGAAAATTTATACTATTTCTTGCGTGAAATCATACCAGTTGCCGAAAGTGTTGGTGTGTTAATGGCTATCCATCCAGACGATCCTCCTTATCCAATTTTAGGATTGCCAAGAGTGGTAAGTACTGAGGCTGATTTGATTCAATTACTAAATGCTATTGATTCTCCGTCTAACGGATTTACAATGTGTACGGGATCTTATGGAGTTATTGCCGAAAATGATTTACCCGGAATTGTAGATCGTCATGGCGATAAAATGAATTTTATTCATTTACGAAGTACCCAACGCGATGCCGAAGGAAATTTCTATGAAGCCAACCATTTAGAAGGCGATGTAGATATGTACGAAGTAGTAAAATCGATACTAAAAAAACAAAAAGAAACCAAAAGAATCATTCCAATGCGACCAGATCACGGGCATCAAATGCTAGACGATTTGAATAAAAAAACCAATCCGGGTTATTCTGGAATTGGCCGTTTAAGAGGTCTTGCGGAGTTGCGTGGTTTGGAAATGGGAATTGAAAAAAGTCTTTTTTAAAACTAATTTATGTCGGATAAAATATTTATTACGGAAGATTTTTTGTTACACAGTGAAGCGGCAAGAACGCTGTACCACGATTTTGCAAAAAAGCAACCCATCTTTGATTACCACTGCCATTTATCACCAAAAGATATTGCAGAAGATAGACAATTTGAAAATCTAGCGCAGATTTGGATTGATGGCGATCATTATAAATACAGAGCCATGCGTGCCAATGGTGTGGACGAAAAGTTCATTACAGGAAACGCTTCTGATTATGAAAAGTTTACCAAATGGGCAGAAACGGTTCCGTATACGTTACGAAATCCTTTGTACCATTGGACCCATTTAGAGTTGAAAAACTATTTTGGAATCACCACTTTATTAGATGCCGATTCTGCCGAAAGTATTTACAACCAAGGTTCGGAATTATTAAAAAAGCCCGAATACAGCGTTAAGAATTTACTTCGCAAAATGAATGTGAAAGTGGTAGGAACTACCGATGATCCTACGGATGATTTACAGTACCACAAAAAAATAAAAGAAGACAATTTCGAAATAGCCGTTTTGCCTTCCTTCCGTCCGGATAAAGCATCCGAAATGGAGAAAGGGCAAGCCTTTATAGATTGGATTCTGAAATTAGAAAAAACAGTTGGCTATCCCGTTACGAATTTTCCAAGTTTAATAAAAGCACTTCAAGAGCGTCACGATTACTTCCACGAAATGGGTTGCCGTATTTCCGATCATGGTCATTCTAATTTCTATGGAGAGGAATACACTTCTACAGAAGTAAACTCCATATTTGAAAAAGCATTAAAAGGGGAAGCAGTTTCTGTTTTGGAAATCAATAAATACAAATCGGCAGTATTATTTGAATTGGCTTTGATGAATAATGCCAAATCTTGGGCGCAACAATTTCATGTTGGAGCAATACGAAATAACAATGCCAAAATGCTACAAGATATAGGTCCCGACCAAGGATTTGATTCGCTTGGCGATTTGAATATGGCGGATAACATGAGCAAATTCTTTGGACGATTAAGCCAATGTAATGGTCTAGCCAAAACCATTGTTTATAATTTGAATCCAAGAGATAGCGAAATGTTTGCTGCAATGGCGGCCAATTTTAATGACGGAAAAATTGCTGGCAAAATGCAATATGGCGCCGCTTGGTGGTTTTTAGACCAAAAAGACGGCATGGAAAAACAATTAAATGTACTTTCCAACTTTGGTTTATTAAGCCGATTTGTTGGAATGGTAACCGATTCTAGAAGTTTTCTTTCTTTTCCGAGACACGAATATTTTAGACGTATTTTATGCAATGTGTTAGGAGACGAAATGGAAAAAGGCGAATTGCCAAATAACACAAAACATATTGGAGCCATGGTGGAAGCAATTTGTTATAAAAATGCCGAAACCTATTTTGATATCAACAAACAATAAAATTGTACAAGTTTAAAAGAAATACAATGTTGTTCGATAATACGGATAGTATACGTTGATAAGCCACGTAAATAGTATGAAAATATAGAATCAACTTAATTCTCGCAAAGGCGCAGAGCCGCTAAAGATTTAGTTATAAACTGCGCCTTCGCGCCTTTGCGAGACAAAATATTAAATATTTTATTGGACCAACAAACTTTTTAATTTCAACCTAAACAACCAACCTAAATAACCAAACCTAAACTTATTATGAAAGAAATGAATCAATCTGTAGGGAAATACCGCTGGACCATTTGTGGTTTACTTTTCTTTGCTACAACCGTAAATTACCTAGACCGTCAAGTATTAAGTTTATTAGCACCTAAGTTATCCGAAGAATTTAATTGGTCGAATAGTGATTATGCAAATATTACAGCAGTATTCCAATTTATTTACGCTATTTCAATGCTTTTTGCAGGAAGAATAATAGATAAATTAGGAACTAAAAAAGGATACATTTTAGCAATTACAGTATGGTCCTTAGGCGCAATTATGCATGCCTATTCGTTGCCTGTTGGAACTGCATTTTCAACCTTTATGGTTTGGATAGGAGTAGGAGCAGTACCCGTTTCTATTGCGGGATTTATGTTGTCTAGAGCCGTTTTAGGTTTTGGAGAATCTGGAAATTTTCCTGCAGCAATAAAGGCTGTGGCCGAATATTTCCCGAAAAAAGAACGATCTCTAGCCACCGGAATTTTTAATTCAGGATCCAATGTTGGTGCAATTTTAGCCCCTTTAACGGTGCCTATTATTGCAGAATTATATGGCTGGGAATTTGCTTTTATCTTAGTAGGAGTAATTGGTTTTATTTGGATAATTTTTTGGGTTATTTTTTATGAAGTGCCATCCAAACAAAAAAGATTATCCAAAGCCGAATTTGATTATATAAATTCAGATGAAACGGAAGTAATTGAAATCGTTTCCGAGACCAAAGAAGAAAAAGTAGCTTGGTTTAAATTATTAGGATACAAGCAAACTTGGGCTTTTGTATTTGGAAAATTCATGACCGATGGAATTTGGTGGTTCTTTTTGTTTTGGTTACCAAAATACCTTGAGGCACAATTTGATATGAAAGGAACCGACATTGTACTTCCATTAGCGGTACTTTATAGTATGACTATGGTGGGTAGTATTTTTGGAGGATGGTTCCCAATGTATTTTATTAATAAAGGATATACTGCTTATGATGGCCGACTTAAAGCCATGTTTTTCATTGCGTTATTTCCGTTAGTAGTAGTATTAGCGCAACCACTAGGTCATTATACTTTTTGGATTCCTGTTATTTTAATAGGAGTAGGAGCCTCTGCACACCAAGCGTGGTCAGCCAATATTTTCACCACGGTATCCGACATGTTTCCCAAAAAAGCAATCGGTTCTATAATTGGAATTGGTGGAATGGCTGGTGGAATAGGCGGCGTATTAGTTTCCAAATTAGGCGGTTATTTATTTGATTACTACGAAGGTTTAGGACATATTCAAACAGGTTATACCATTATGTTTGTTTTATGTGCGGTTGCCTATTTAATTGCCTGGTCTGTAATAAAATTACTAGTACCTAAATACAGTCCGATTACCGATTTATAACTATTAATAATAAATTATTTTAAAAATCTATTTCACTTTCCAACCATTGTGAAATAGGTTTTTTTAAAAATAGCCCTTTGATAATTTCACTTTTATTCTATCCTAAATGAATTCAATCTCCAAAATAAACCCTTTAAAACCAATAAAAAAATGTTGCGTTTTATTTTCAATTTGCATTAATATAGCCGTTTCATTTGCACAAGAAACACCAAAAATAATTAGTAACAAAGAAGTTTCTTCGCAAAATTTCTTACCTGATTTTAGTTATGCGGGGTACCATTTTGGAACTAGTGAACTACCTGTAATTAAAGAAAAAATTATTTTAGCTGCTGATTTTGGAGTTATTGCTAATGATGATTTAGACGATTCTAAAGCATTACTAAAAGCATTCAAAGCGGCAAATGAAGTTCTAGGAAACGTTGTTTTGCAATTACCAGCAGGGAAAATAATACTTAGTGACATTTTGTATATTGAACGCAGTAATTTTGTTTTACGAGGTGCTGGTTCTGGAAAAGAAGGAACAGAAATTTTTTGTCCGCGGCCACTTATGTATGTAAAAAACCAAGAATCATTAGCGGAATTAAGAGAATATTTAACCACGACAGATAAACGACAAGTTGAAAAAGAGAATAATATTGATTTGCCATTTTCTCAATTTGCCTGGTCGGGAGGATTTATTTGGACACAAGTCCCGAAACAACGGGTTAAATACTATTTAGATAAATACGATACTCCTCAAAATATTCTAGCAAAAGTTGTGCAAGGAAAAAGAGGTGAAAATGTATTTTATATTTCGGATAGTAACGGCTTAAAAGTTGGAGATGTAGTAGAATTGGATCTCTTTAATAAAGATGGCGAAAATGGCGAAATAATTGAAGCATTGTATAAAAATTCAAAAGTAAAAATTGGTTCTTCCCATTGGAAACTTCCCTCTTTGCCTATAGTTCGTCAACAAGTTGAAATAGAAGCAATATCAAAAAATAAAGTTACTATTAAAACACCTTTGCTTATTGATATTAAACTAAATTACCAAGCTTTATTGGTAGAATGGAATCACTTAACCGAAGTTGGTATTGAACATTTACGAATGTCTTTCCCAGATGCTCCTCGTGTAGCACACCATTTGGAACCAGGATTTAATGGAATTTTTCTTACCCGAATTTTCAATAGTTGGGTTAAAGATGTTACCATTAACAATGCGGATAGCGGTATTTTAACCGAAGAAATTGCCAATGTTACCATTAAAGATATTGTTACCGAAGGAAAAAATATTGCACATTACACCGTTGCTATGGGTGGCGTTCATAATGTATTGGTCGAAAATTTAAAGGTTTACAATAAAGCGGTGCATCCATTAAGTTTCAATACTTTTTCTACTAAAAATGTATATGAAAATTGTGAGATTTTTACCGATCCCGATTTAGACCAACATGCAGGTGCTAACCATCAAAATTTATTTGACAATATCAAAGTGCATTTTGAAGCCAATACAGATAATACCTACCCACTTTTTGCAGGTGGAGGTGCCAGTTATTGGAAACCATCCCATGGCGCTTATTCTACATTTTGGAATATTACCGTTGCTGTTTCAGGCAATAATCTCAACCTGCCTATTGAACTTAACGGAATGGAGGAAGGTCCATTTGCTAGAATAATAGGAATTAACGGAAACAGAAATTTTACTGCAAAATATGGCCCAGACGCGTATATTGAGTTTATTAATCAGTCAATGGCTAAGATCCCTTCATTATACAATTACCAATTAAAAAAACGTTTCAAATAATTTTCTTTGTTTATTAATGGTTAATGTATTAATTTCACAAGGTGAATAAATAAGCTAATTATTTTTCATAAAATAAAATATGAAAAACCTACTATTCTTTTATATTTTTATTTTTTTTTCTGTAAGTTCTTTCTCCCAATCTAACCTATACAGATTAAAAAATATTACAACTGCTAATGGACTTTCCCAAAGTTCTGTTATTGCAATCTATCAAGATTTTCCGGGGCAAATGTGGTTTGCAACTCGGGATGGGCTTAATAAATACGATGGAAGTAGTATTAAAGTTTTTCGTAATGATCCAAAAGACACTTTATCCATTTGTAATAATGACATTCTTTCAATAGAAGGCGATAAATCAGGGAATATATGGGTGGGAACTTATAACGGGTTAAATTGTTATAATCCCAGCACTAATATTTTTAAACATTATTTTCATGGTAATGGTAAAAATACCTTAACCAATAATACCATTTGGGATATTAAAGAAATTAAAAATGAAATTTGGATAGCAACCGCAGGAGGGATATCCATTTTTAATAAAACTACTCAGAAATTTACGACGGTTTCTCATAATTCAAAAAACAATACCAGTTTACCTAACAACTTTGTATTAAATATTTTCCAAACTAAAAAAGGAGTAATTTGGGTTGGAACTTCCAAAGGTTTATGCCAATTAGTAAATCGAAAAGGAAATTCATTCGAGTTCAAGCAGTATTACACTGCTAATAATGAAAGTGTTTACGTTCAAGATATTAAGGAAGATAAGTCAGGGAATTTGTGGGTGGCTACTAAAGCAAATGGGCTTTTAAAACTAAATACAATTTTGAATAAATTACTTCCGTTTTCAATAAATCAAAACCAAATGGATGCGGACGTAAGATCATTAGATTTTGACAAAAAAGGGGTTGCTTGGGTTGGATCTTATAATGGAATTAGTACAATTCAAACCAATGGATTTATTAGTAAAGTATACAATAGCCCAGAGAAAAAGACAAGTTTTGGGAAAATTAAAACTGTTTTCACCGATAAAAAAGGTTCTGTGTGGATTGGCTCTTATTACAACGGAATTAGTTTTTGGGATGAATCCAATAATAATTTCAATAATTTAAATCAAAATTCAGGATTAAACGCACTGAGTTATGATGTAGTAAGTTCATTAGCTGCTGATGCTAATAAAAATATTTATATTGGAACAGAAGGAGGCGGAATTACTGTTTTTGACAGTAAAACAGCAACGACAACAAAGATAAATTCATTATCCTCAATTGGTGTTTCTGTAGATAATATTAAATCCTTATGTCTATCTAATACAGGCATTCTTTGGATAGGAACTTTTACAGAAGGCTTGGCAGCTTACGACATCCATTCTAAAAGATTTGTAAATGAAAATATCGCTCCTGATTTGAAAAATATACTAAAAGAATCGGGTGTTTATGTTATAACAAAAGGAAGAAAAAACGGCATTTTTTGGTTAGGTACATTTGGAAAAGGTTTAATACGATATGATAGCACAAATAAAACCTATCAAATAATTGGTAATGATAATTATTCGGATAATTTTTTAACTAATAACAGAGTTAGAACGTTGTTAATTGATAAAAATGAAAATTTATGGATAGGTACACAAAGCGGATTGAATGTTATAAATTTGAATGATTTTGACAATAAGGTGTATCATATTAAACATTACTTTTTTGATAATAAATTACTTTCGGGAGACGATATATTGTCTATATTTCAAGATAAAAAAGGTAAAATATGGATTGGAACTAAGGCAAAAGGGCTATATGAATTTAATGGGACCAATTTTAATAAAATAAATATTAAAAAAGAGGATTCGGATGTAACTGCAATTCATTCCATCTCCCAAGACGATAATAATAATTTATGGATAAGCTCTAATTATGGTATTATAAAATATAATTTATTAAATAAATCTAGTTTTATTTACGATCAAAAAGATGGTTTAATTAGTAACGAGTTTAATGACAATGCCTTTTTGCAAATAGGTTATAATAAATTTTATTATGGCGGACCATCGGGAATAACT
This sequence comes from Flavobacterium sp., assembly GCF_044357305.1. Lineage (GTDB taxonomy): Bacteria > Bacteroidota > Bacteroidia > Flavobacteriales > Flavobacteriaceae > Flavobacterium. Next base: position 44,734 of record NZ_JBIKPS010000020.1, on the reverse strand, counting down.
TATTTTGATACTAAAAAACTCCCAATCAATAAATACACTCCCCAGGTTATATTAACCGATTTTAAAATTGCTAACAAATCTATAAATGTTGCTAATGACAATGAAATATTAGAAAAATCCATTGCATTTACAAACTCCCTTACTTTAAGTTATGATAAAGCTAATTTCACTATAACTTTTGCAATTCCTAACTTTATCAATCCTACAAATAATAAATATAAATATAGATTAGTAGGTTTGGATAACCAATGGATTACCACTTCCAATACAGAAGCTACATTCACGATTCAAAATTCTGGAACTTATGTTTTTGAGGTTAAAGGAGCTAATAATGACGGCGTTTGGAATGCCGAACCAACTACTTTAGAAATAGTTGTACAACCAGCACCATGGAAAAGTTGGTGGGCACTTTCTTTATTTACAATTTTATTATGTGTTTCCCTTTATGGTTTAATTTGGATTATAAAATCCAAAGAAAAGCTTCGCCAAGATTTATTTTTAGAATACAGAGAAAGCGAAAGAAATAAAGAAGATAATAGTGCAAAGCTGCAATTTTTTACTAATATCTCTCATGAGTTTAGAACGCCATTGACCTTAATTTTAGGACCTTTACAGCAAATACTTTTAAATTATAATGGTCCTAATGCCATGTATAAAAAATTATTGGTAATTGAAAGTAGTGCTAATCATTTATTGAAATTAATAAATAGATTGATGGATTTTAGAAAATTTGAAAATAACCAATTTATATTAGAAACAGCCGAAGGAAATATTGTAAAATACATCAAAGAAATCTTTTTGTCGTTTACCGAATTTGCCAAAGATGGCGATTATAAATATACTTTTGAATCTTCGGATGAGGAAATATTAGTTTATTTTGACCGTTTTAAATTAGAACGTGTTTTTTATAATTTAATATCCAATGCTTTTAGATATACTCCAAAAGGAGGTGAAATTATAGTAAAAATAAGAAATGAAGTTGGCCAAGTAATTATAGAAGTAGAAGACACAGGTATTGGTATTGCAAAAGAACATGTAGATAAAATATTTGATTTGTTTTTTGAAATTCCAGCGCACAACAATGAGCAAATAAATTATAATAAAGGCACCGGCATTGGATTGTCTATTGTAAAAAATATCATAAATCTTCATAAAGGAACTATTACGGTTGAAAATAAAACAACTAAAGGGGTTGTGTTTAAAGTAAAAATGCTTCTAGGAAGAAACCATCTTTTAGACAAAGAAATTTTAAAAGACTTTAAGATAAGTGATGATCTTGAACAATATACCTCTCAATTAAATCCTGCTGAAATTGTTCAAGAAGACGACATAAATGATTTAGAAAATACCGAAGATAAATTAACTGTTTTAATAGTAGAAGACCATAAAGTTTTACGGTCCTTTATGAAGAATCTTCTTAAAGAAGAATACAATGTTATTACTGCAGAAAATGGAGCAATTGGACTTAAAAAAGCATTAAAATTTCTGCCAGACCTTATTGTGAGTGATGTAATTATGCCCGAAATGGTAGGTACAGAGCTGTGTTCCAAAATTAAAGAAAACATTAAAACTAGCCATATACCGGTAATATTACTTACTTCTAGATCTTCCTTAATTTATAAAATAGAAGGTTTAGAAAGTGGGGCAGATGACTACATCAGTAAACCATTTAATTTAGTAGAATTTAAATTGCGAATTAAAAATCTACTTATTTCCAAACAACGATTAAAAACTAAATTTTCTTCCGAAGATAGTTTTACGCCAAGTGAAATTGTTGTTTCTTCATTAGATGAACAGTTGTTGAAAAAAGCTTTTAAAATTGTAGAGGAAAACATTGCAAACGAACAATTTGATATTCCGTTTTTCTGTTCCGAATTAGGCGTAAGTAGAACGATGCTTTTTACTAAAATTAAAGCATGGACCAATTTCACTCCGAATGAATTTATACATGAAATTCGAATGAAAAGAGCGGCTCAATTATTGGAACAAAACAAGATAAATATCTCCCAAATTAGCTATAAAGTAGGGTTTAATAATCCTAAATACTTTAGTAAATGCTTCCAAAAGAAGTTTGGCGAAACACCTACACAATACTTAAGTAAATTTTCGGACGACTCTAAATCCTAATGTTTTTGGGTTCTTTTTTTATGTATTTGGATTTTTGAATACCCTATTTTGGATTATTAAAATCTTTACTACATATATTTTTGTGAAATGAAATCCAGAAAAATAAAAATCAACTTATTTCAATCCTTTTTGATTGTTTTAATAATCTCCATGAGTTTATTAATGCTAAACTTTTTTTTGTTTTAATGTTTGTTGTAACTCTGGATTCTTATCAACCAAATAGTACTATTCAGTTATGAAGAGATTTAATTCTTTATTTTATATATTTTTATTTACGATGGTAAGCATTAATTGCTCATCCCAAAATAAATCAAATAACCATCTTCTTCGAAAAGAAATTAATGCTAGGTTTTTAAAACTTCTAGATTTTCCTATAGATTCAGTTGCAATTCCAAGAACTATGAATGTTGCTTCTGGAAAAGTAAAAACAGTTCCATCTAAAGATTGGACTAGTGGTTTTTTTCCGGGCAACCTATGGCAGATTTATAAATTAACGGGCGATGTTCGATTTAAAGAAAAAGCTGCTTTATGGAATGCCTTTATCGAAAAAGAAAAGTTTAACGGAAAAACGCACGACATGGGTTTTAAAGTGTATTGCAGTTTTGGCAAAGGCTTGTTGGTTCAAAAAAACGAAAAATACAAAGCAATAATTATTAAAAGTGCTCAAACTTTAATCACGCGTTTCAATCCGAAAATAGGTGCCATTCGTTCTTGGGATCATAATAAAGAAAAATGGGACTTTCCTGTAATTATTGATAACATGATTAACTTAGAGCTATTGTTTGAAGCTTCTAAATTATCTGGTGATACTAGCTTTAAAGACATCGCTATCCAACATGCCAATACCACATTAAAAAATCATTTCAGAAAAGACAATAGTTGTTTTCATGTTGTAGACTACGACACGATTACTGGAGTAGTAAGAAACAGAGGTACGCACCAAGGTTTCAATGATCAGTCTTCCTGGGCACGTGGTCAATCTTGGGCTGTTTATGGTTACACTATGGCGTATCGCTACACCAAAAATAAAGAATATTTGAAACAAGCAGAAGCTACTGCAAAATATTATATCAATAATAAAAATATGCCTATAGATGGAATTGCCTACTGGGATTTCAACGATACTAGTATTCCTAATTCTCCTAGAGATGCTTCTTCATCCGCTGTAATGGCTTCGGCTTTGATTGAGTTATACTCCTTTACCAAAAACAAAACGTACTTAAATTATGCCAACAAGGTTATAACTACTTTAAGCACCGACAACTATTTATTAAATGATTCTGTAAAAGGACCTTTCCTTCTAGACCATAGCACCGGCAATTGGCCTAAAAAAGATGAAATTGACCAACCAATAACCTATGCAGATTATTATTTTTTAGAAGCAATTATTAGAAAACAAGCCCTTTAATTTATGAAATTCAACTTAACCTACAATTCTCATTTACTAATTATAATTACCTTATTTGGTTTCAATTCGCTTTATGCTCAAAAATCAGAAAGCATACAACGAACTAAAACTAACATTGATAGTAATTGGAATTATTTAGAAAATGAAACCTCCAATATAACCGAAGCAAAAAATGCTAACAATTGGGTTACCCTAAATTTACCGCACAGTTGGAACAGTCAAGATGCCACCGACAACGATCCAGGTTACAGACGAAGTGCTAGTTGGTACAAAAAGAATCTAGTTATTACCAATATCGATGCTAACAAATTATATAAATTATATTTTGAAGGGTCTAATATTACTACTAAAGTGTATGTAAACGGCAAAGATGTTGGCGGACATATTGGCGGATACATTGGTTTTACTTTAGATATTACTAAATTTATTACCGAAGGACCTAACGAAGTTTTGGTTCGCGTAGATAACAGTTATAATATTGAAGTAATTCCTTCACAAAAAAGTGATTTTATCATTTATGGCGGAATCACAAGAGATGTTTGGTTGCTTTCCATGTCTAAAAATAATATGGACAACATCAAGATTACTACTCCTCAAGTATCTGAAAAATCAGCTTCATTAAACATAGTTGCCACTGTAAAAAATAGTGCCAATCCAGGTCAATTTTCTTACATCGCTCAACTTACCAATCCGAAAGGAAAAGTAATTGCAACCCAAAAAGGGAATTTTTCTGGCGAAACAACTTCCATCGATTTTAAAAATATTAAAAACCCAGAATTATGGGATATTAATAAGCCAAATCTATATGCCGTTTCGGTTTCCTTGTTAGAAAACGGAATTGAAAAAGACAAAATTCAAGATAAAGTTGGTTTTAGATGGTTCGAATTTAAAGACAATGGCCCATTTTTCCTTAACGGAAAAAGAGTATTAGTTCGAGGTACACACCGTCATGAAGAGCATGCAGGAGTTGGAGCGGCTATGTCTAACGAGCAACAACGAAAAGACATGGAATCTATAAAAGAAATGGGTGCAAACTTTGTTAGATTGGCACACTATCCTCAAGATCCAGAAGTTTACAAAGCTTGTGACGAACTAGGCTTATTAGTTTGGGATGAATTACCATGGTGTCGTGGTGGCATTGGAAATGAAGTTTGGCAAACCAATTCCAAAAATATGCTTGCTGAAATAATACATCAAAATTATAACCACCCCTCTATTATTTTATGGTCATTAGGAAATGAAATGAGTTGGTTACCCGATTTTAAAGACGGCGATAACACCGAAAAAATGAAATCATTTTTGTCGGAACTAAATGATATTAGCCACAAATTAGATCCAACTAGAAAAACCGTAATTCGTAAATATGAAGAAGGTTCTAAAATTGTAGATGTATTTTCTCCTTCTATTTGGTCGGGTTGGTATTCTGGAAGTTTTAAAAGTTACAAGAAAGCCATTGACAAATATAAATTAGATTACAAACATTTTATACATGCAGAATACGGTGGCGATAGCCATGTAGGACGCCATTCTGAAAATCCAATTAATGGAGAAGGTCAAATAAAATCGGAAGGTTGGGAAGAAGCAATTGTGCAAACTAAAGTTGCCAATATTGCCCAAATAGGCGATTGGAGCGAAAATTATATTGTAGATTTATTCGATTGGCATTTGCATATTTCTGAAAACGATCCAACTTTTGTAGGAAACCTGCAATGGTCCTTTAAAGACTTTGCAACGCCTTTGCGTCCGGAAGATGATATTCCGTATATGAACCAAAAAGGATTGGTTGATAGAAACGGAAATCCTAAAGATGCTTATTATGTTTTTAAAAGTTATTGGAGCGAAAAACCTTTTACGTATATAGAATCCCACACTTGGACCGAACGCCAAGGACCAAAAGGTACACCAAGAATATTAAATGTATTTAGTAACTGTCCAAAAGTTGAATTCTTCCATAACGGAGTTTCTTTAGGAATTAAAGATAGAGATAGCACTGCATATCCCGCTTGTGGATTAACTTGGGAAGTAAATATTGCAGAAGGAAAAAATACTTTTGTTGCGGTAGGAATTTCCAAAGATGGATCGAAAGTTTCCGATACTATTGATGTCAATTATCGTTTTACAAAAAACGGTTCTGCAGATGGATTAAAATTATCGGCAGAAAAATTAAAAAACGGAAATTATTTGGTTACTGCAATCGCTGTAGATAAAAATAACATACGTTGTTTAGATTATGAAGAACGCGTTTATTTCCAATGCTTGTCAGGCGGACAAACTTTAAAAAACCAAGGAACCCCAACTGGAAGCGAGTCTATTAAAATGTCCAACGGAAAAGCAGCGATTGAAGTGATTCCGAATGCCATTGGAGATTCTATCGAGATGAATATTTTAAATCAAAATTTTAAAGGAGAATATTTAAAATTCAAAAAATAATAAGCTAGGTCAATTACCTCTTTTCAAATGAAAAAAATAAATTTTATTGGTGTTATTTTGTTTGCAAGTAGTATCCTTACTAGTTGCTCGACTCCTAAAATGGCATTTAATTTAAATGAAGTGGAAAGAAGTCGCGTGCTTAAAAATGCTGAATTATATTTAAATGAAACTCCCGAAACGGTTACCAATTCTTCTTGTGCTAGAAGTGCTGGCACCAACCATGATTTTTATTCGGAAGGCGATTATTGGTGGCCCGATGAACAAAATCCAGATGGACCTTATATAAGAAAAGATGGTTTTACAAATCCTGCAAATTTTACGTCTCATAGAGAAGCGTTAATTCGCTTCAGCCAAATTTCTGGAGCCTTAGCATCGGCTTATGTTCTAACAAAAGACGAAAAATACGCACAACAATTAGTACTTCATTTGAATGCTTGGTTTGTAAATCAAAATACTAAAATGAATACTAATTTGCTTTATGCACAGGCAATAAAAGGAGTTGCAACGGGTCGTGGAATAGGAATTATTGACACCGTACATTTAGTGGAAGTTACCAAAGCAATTGCCGCAATTGAAAATTCTGAAGCGCTATCCAAAGCCGATTTAATAACTATAAAATTATGGTTTTCAAATTATCTAAATTGGATTACAACCCACGAATACGGAATATCCGAAAGAGATAATGGCAACAACCACAGTGTGTGTTGGACCATGCAAGTAGCGGCTTTTGCGGCTTTGATAAAGGATGAAAAAAAGATGGATTTTTGCAGAAATTTTTACAAATCCACTCTTTTACCTAATCAAATGGAGAAAGACGGAAGTTTTCCTTTGGAATTAAAAAGAACGAAACCCTATGGTTATTCTTTATTTAATTTAGATGCGATGTCGAGTATTTGTCAAATATTATCCACTAAAAAGGACAATCTTTTTACCTACACCACAACAGATGGAAGAAATATTGAATTAGGGTTGCAATTTATGTTTCCGTATATTGAAAATAAATCCCTTTGGCCTTACCAGCACGATGTAATGTATTGGGACGAATGGCCAGTGCGACAATCGAGTTTGCTTTTTGGAGGCTTAGCCTTTAAAAATAATAAATATATTAATTTGTGGAAATCGCTGAATTCGAATTCTACAACACCTGAAATAATAAGAAACACACCAGTCAGATACCCACTATTATGGGTTTTAAATTAATTTTTTAAACCAATTCAATAATAATTAGTCCTAAACATCCTAATAACCTTCAATAATAAATAATAATTTTAATGAAAAAATTAATTGCAACCGCACTTTTAGGGATACTATCTTTATCGCCCTTATTTGCTCAAGAAAAATCAAAACCTAATGTGCTTTTCATCGCAATTGATGACTTAAAACCAGTTTTAGGTTGTTATGGAAACACCATTGTTAAAACGCCAAACATTGACCGTTTAGCAAAAATGGGGACTGTTTTTTTAAATAATTATTGCCAACAAGCAGTTTGTGGTCCAACACGTGCTAGTATATTAACAGGATTACGTCCAGATGTAACTAAAATAAGGGATTTACATACTAAGATGAGAGATATGAATCCAAACATTATTACCCTTCCAGAATATTTCATCAGTCAAGGATATGCAACTTCGGGGGTTGGAAAAATATTTCATCCGAGTTGTGTAGATAAAAAATTCGACCCACAATCTTGGACTATTCCTTTTTTAGTTCCAAAAGAATCCGATTATTTTAATGGTATACCGGTTCAAAAACATTACCAATCTCCTGAATTAAAAGCACAACAAGCAAAAGAAGCGGAAGTTGTAGAAGGAAATGAAAAAGAGAAAGGTAAAGGAAAAGATAAAGATAAAAAGAAAGGCAAAAAAGACGATTTAGATGAAGATGGTGGTGGTTCAAGAGGCCCTGCTTATGAGTGTCTTGATTTACCAGACAATGCTTATGACGATGGTGTTAGTGCACTATTAGCAGAAAAACAAATTATCAAATTGGCTAAAGATAATAAGCCGTTTTTTATGGCAGTTGGATTTCGTAAACCACATTTACCTTTTGTATCTCCGAAAAAATATTGGGATTTATACCAACGCGAAGATATGCCAGTAGCAGAATTTCAAGAACATGCGGCTAATAGTAAGGATTTTGGATACCAAAATTCGGGAGAAATAAGTAGTTATACTGGAGTTAAAGAATTTGCAAAATACGATAAAAAAGATGGCAACCGAATTGGTTTAACCATTGAAAAACAAAAAGAATTAGTTCATGCTTATTATGCTGCGGTTTCGTACACCGATGCTCAAGTAGGAATTTTGTTGAATACCTTAGAAAAATCGGGAACACTTAACAACACAATTATTGTACTTTGGGGAGATCATGGATGGCATCTAGGCGATCATGATATGTGGGGAAAACATACCAATTATGAACAAGCTACTAAAGCGCCATTAATCATTGCTGCACCAGGAATGAAAGCAGGTCAATCTAAATCGATGACCGAATTTGTAGATGTATTTCCTACACTTTGCGAATTATCTGGTGGTACTCCAGCAGCCTATTTAGATGGTAAAAGTTTGGTTCCTGTTATGAAAAACAACAAAGCAGCTGTCAAAGAGTATGCAATGAGCCAATATCCTAGAAAAATGGATAAGGCCGATATTAATAAAGTAGAAGATGGAAAAGGGAAACTTATGGGATATTCTATGCGAACAGAACAATATCGATATACTGTTTGGGTGAAAAATTTCACTAGCGATCAACCTTATGATGCTTCTAAAGTATATGCAAGAGAATTATACGATTATGTTAAAGATCCATTAGAAAAAGTAAACGTGTCGGACGACAAAAGTTATGCTGCAATTGCTGCTAAATTAGATAAAAAAATGGTGGATTATTTCAAATCAAAAGAAGTAAAACAACAATAAAAGTTAAACATAATGATTAAAAAAAGTATCCAATTTTCTGCTTTTGTATTCTTGTTTGCAATTTCAACTTCTGTTCTTGCACAAAAGAAAGCAACCAATAAACCTAATATTTTATTTATTGCTGTAGATGATTTAAAGCCGCTTTTGGGTTGCTACGGAAATACCTTGGTGAAAACACCAAATATTGATAGATTGGCAAAAATGGCGACTGTTTTTAATAGAAATTATTGCCAACAAGCCATTTGCGGCCCAACACGTGCTAGTTTAATGACAGGAACTCGACCAGATGTTACGCAGGTTTGGAATTTAACCACTCAAATGCGTGATGTAAATCCGGATTTAGTTACACTCCCGCAATATTTAATTTCGCAAGGTTACACCACTTCTGGAATTGGTAAAATATACCATCCCTCAAGTGCTATTAAAGGTGTAGATCCTGTATCTTGGAGTATTCCTTATTTAAAGTCTAAAGAATCTGATTTTCCTGCCGAATTTGGAGAGCCAGCCAATGGACAGTATCAATTGAAGGAAACCAAAGAACGAATGACTCCCGAAATCATTGCCGAAAGAAAATTAAAAAATAAAGATTTAGCAGCAAATGATGAAAATCCTAAAAGCATTAAAGGGCCTTCAACAGAATGTATTGACTTGCCAGACAATGCCTATCAAGACGGGGTGAATGCGTTATTGGCAAAAGATCAAATTATTGCACTTTCCAAAGAGGATAAACCATTTTTTATGGCCGTTGGATTTTCTAAACCACACCTTCCATTTGTAGCTCCTAAAAAATATTGGGATTTGTACAATAGAGAAGAAATGACTATTGCAACATTTCAAGAACATTCTAAAAACGGACCACTAATTGCCTACCACCAATCGGGAGAACTAAGAAATTATCTTGACATTCCAGAATTTGCAACTTTACCTGCAGATTCCCTTCGAATAGGTTTAAAATTAGAAAAACAAAAAGAATTGATTCATGGTTATTATGCTGCAATATCCTATATGGATGCCCAAGTTGGAATTTTATTAAATACTTTAGAATCATTAGGAACCCTTGAAAATACGGTTATTGTGCTTTGGGGAGACCACGGATGGCATTTAGGCGATCACGATTTATGGCATAAACATACCAATTTTGAAGAAGCCACAAGAGCACCTTTACTAATTGCTGGTCCTGGAATAAAAGCAGGAAAAACAAGTTCCCTTACCGAATTTGTAGATGTTTTTCCAACTATTTGTGATTTAGCAGGTGTTGCAATTCCGAAAAATTTAGACGGAAAAAGTTTAAAACCTTTAATGTTAAACAATAAATTAGCCGGTAAAGAATACTCTATAAGTCAGTATCCACGAAAAATGAAGAAAGCCGAAATGGCTAGGGTTGGCTATACCGATCCTAAAATTATGGGGTACAGTTTAAGAACCGATAAATTCCGTTATACTATCTGGATGAATAACTTTAACAGCACACAATCTTTTAATGAGGCTCAGGTTTATGCTTCGGAATTATATGATTATGTTAAAGACCCTTTGGAAAAAGTAAATGTTGTTAACGATAAAAATTATGCTGCAACTTCTAAAGAATTAAAATCGAAAATGATAGCATTTTTTAAAAGTCAAGAAGCCAAAAAATAATTTAATTATAAAATGAAAAATAACTATTTCCTTGTTTCTATAATGTTACTTCTTGTATTAGTAGTAGGAACTAGTTATGCGCAAACATCTACTTTGGTTTCTGTTGGAACGGATGGTCATCTTGTTTATACTACCGATGTTAAAGGAAATAGTATTCCCGATTTTAGTGCCGTGGGTTATAAAAATAGTGAGGCTCCAATTCCTACAATCGGTGTGGTTCTTACTGTAAATCCAGTAGTTGGCGATAATTTAGCCAATATACAAAACGCAATCAATCAAGTAGCAGCAATGCCCTTGGATGCTAACGGATTTAGAGGAGCCATTTTATTTTCTGCGGGAACTTATAATGTGAGTGATACCGTTATTATTCCGGCAAGCGGAATAGTTCTACGCGGAGCAGGTTTTAATGGAAGCGGGACTAATTTTATTGGAACTAAAACATCCCAATTTACACTATTTTCTTTTTTGGGAGCTTCCGGAACAGCATATGTTTCAGGATCTTCTACAAGAAAAGCAATTACCGATTTATATGTTCCAATAGGCAAAAAACAAATCACTGTTGCTTCCGGACATACATTTGCAGTGGGTAATAAGGTATTTGTTCACCGAATTCCGAATGCTGCTTGGATTAGTTTATTGGGAATGGATTTATTATCTACAATTGATCCTGCCGCAGTGAATTGGACTGCAAGTGCTTACGACATGGATTCGGAGAGAAAAATAATGGCAATAAGCGGCAATGTAATCACTTTAGATGCGCCAATTATGGACGTTATTGATCCTGTATATTCTACAGGGGAATTGGTGAAATTTACCGATAACAGAATTCAAAATTGCGGTATTGAAAACATGCGAATTTCTTCTACTTATGCATCAGCTACGGATGAAAATCATGGTTGGGAAGCAGTTTCATTTGACAATATTTATAATAGTTGGGCTAAAAATTTAGAAGTATATTATTTTGGATATTCTGCAGTACATATAAATTCACATGCTAGTTTTATTACGGTAGATAATTGTAAAATGCTGGATCCAAAATCAATCATTGATGGCGGAAGAAGGTATTCCTTTAATGTAGATGGACAGCGTTGTTTGGTTCAAAATTGTGTCACTAGAGATGGGCGTCACGATTATGTTAATGGCAGCAGAACCTGCGGACCTAATGTTTTTTATAACTCCTCTGCAACACTTCAAAATAGCGATATTGGCCCTCACCACCGTTGGTCTACCGGAATATTATTTGATAATTTAACGGGTAACGGAAGTATGAATGTGCAAAACCGTTTGGATATGGGAAGCGGTCACGGATGGGCTGGCGGACAAACTATGTTTTGGAATTGTAATGCTGCAAGAATGGTTATCCAAGATCCTCCAGGAGATGAAATAAATTGGGCTATAGGATGTGTTAGCCCAGTTATAACAGGTTTTGGTGATGCTACTACAGAACCAATTGGAGTAGTACAATCTCAAGGAACCCACATTGCGGCAATTCCGAGTTTGTTTATTGCGCAATTAAACGATAGATTGGATGCTTTGTCTAACAATCAAATAGATACAGCAAGTTTTGAAAACAACTTGTTTATTGATCCAAATCCTGCAAAATCGCAATTTACAATACATTCTAAAATTCCATTTGATTCCAATATTAAAATTTCCGTTTATAATAGTAATGGTCAATTAGTAAAAAAACTAAAAGAAATTTTTGATTTCTCGGAAGATAAATTATCATTTATCTATGATGTTTCCGATTTATCCGATGGAATATATTTTGCAGAAATAATAAATAATAATGTTTCTAAAACCATTAAGTTTATTGTCAAAAAATAGATCAATCCAATTATGAAAAAAATATATAACTCTTTATCTGCTTGTGTTTTATTAATTCTAATTGCTCCAACAGCACTAAAAGCGGCTACAATTAATGTAAGTACCATTGCTGCTTTACAAACGGCCTGCAATAATTCCAATTCAGGGGATATTATTATTCTTGCTAACGGAACGTATCAAAATGTATTTTTAGACATTGACAATAATAATATTATTGTAAAAGCTCAAACTCCTGGAGGTGTCTATTTTAGTGGGTATGATGATATTAACATAAATGGAAATTACATCACTTTTAGCGGATTTCAATTTACAAGTGGCGATATTGGATCCAATTATCTTATTGAAGTTTATGGAAATCATAACCTACTTACGCAGTTAAATATTAGCGGGTATTATGCGAAAAAATATATTGAAATTAAAGCTGGAACTCAATACAACGAAATAACCTATTGTAATATAGAAAAAAAACCAGCCGATGCTATTATTGGTTGTACTGTTCAAATTTCTACCTCTGCAACAGTTCCTGGCTACCATAAAATTAAATATTGTTCTTTTCAAAATTATTATGGAATTGGTGGTGATAACGGAAATGAGCCAGTTCGAATTGGTTTAGGTGCTGAATACCTCAATAAGTCAAGAACCATTGTGGAGTACTGTTATTTTAATAATACAGGATTAGGCGATAGTGAAAGCATATCAGTAAAATGTAAAGAAAATGTAATCCGTTTTTGCACATTTACCAACCAACAAAATGCAATGCTTTGTTTTAGAAATGGCGATAATAATGTAGCCTATAGTAATTTCTTTATTAATGCAGGAGGAATTAGAGTTAAAGAGGCAAACAATATTTATTGTTATAATAATTATTTTGAAAATTCTGGCGTTGGAAGTTCTGCCGATGCTGTAACTTATGTGTATGTTGCTCCATTGGTGCCACCTACAACTGCAAGTCCAAGGACCTTAAATCTTAATAACATTAATTTTATTCACAACACTTTTTATAATTGTGGGGATATTGATTTAGGCGGAACTGGAGCAACAAGCAATACTTGGGCAAATAATATTTTCCAAAAAAACTCAGGATCTATTTATTCCAATGCTAATAATGGTACAACTTGGGCAGGAAATATTTATCAAGGTAGTATCGGTATCACCATACCTTCTGGAATGACAAGTACCAACCCATTTCTTACATTAAATTCAGAAGGGTATCGCGGATTATCGGCCAACAGTCCGGTGAATAATGCTAATGCAAGTTATCCGACAATTTTAGACATTCCAGTTCTTGATGATGATCCCACTTTATTGTTTGACATTAGCGGACAAGCACGACCTGCAACCGTTACATTAAAAGATGCAGGTTGTGATGAATATACTACAGGTACAACTACCAACCATCCATTAACTTTATCGGAAGTTGGCCCTTCTTATCTAGTGCTTTCAGAAAATACATTTGATCTGTCCGATACAAAAATTACTCTATTTCCAAATCCGACAAAAAATAACTTCACTCTTCATTTTTCAAAAAATTTAGATTCCGATTTAGAATTAACCATTTTTAATACAAACGGACAAATGGTGAATAATCAAATAATTTCCCCATTGGATTTAATAAATTCAAATAAACAATTGGAGGTATCCAATTTATTAAATGGAGTTTATTTGGTACAATTGCATTCTAATAACGATTATAAATTCCTAAAATTAGTAATTCAAAAATAATTCCAATTCTATTAAACCATTCCCCAATAATAGCATCTTAACTACAAATCAATTCAATGAAAACCTCTAAATACTTCTTTAAAATAGCATCTATTGTTATTACACTTTTATTCTTAGCGCCAGTATCGGCACAAGAAAAAAAGAAGCCCAATATTCTTTTCATTGCTGTTGATGATTTAAAACCGGTATTAGGATGTTATGGAAACACCTTAATTAAAACTCCAAATATCGACCGGCTAGCAAAAATGGGAACCGTTTTCATGAGTAATTATTGCCAACAAGCAGTTTGCGGACCAACTAGAGCGAGTATCATGACAGGGAAAAGACCAGATTATACTCAGGTTTGGGATTTAAAAACCAAAATGAGAGATATCAATCCAGATATTTTAAGTTTGCCACAATATTTAATTTCTCAGGGATACTCCACCCAAGGAATTGGAAAAATTTACGACTCCCGTTGTGTAGATAAAAAAATGGATGAACCTTCCTGGAGTGTTCCGTTTTATAATTATTTTAAAACAGAAGAAAAGTATTACGCTAAAGAAACAGGAATGCCAATTTTAGGAGCATACCAATCGCCAGAAACCAAAGAATTAGCAATTAAGTTCAAAAAAGAAGGGCAAGATAAAGGTTTAAAAGATAAAGAATTAGATGATTTTGTTTCCAAATTAATAAAGCCAGCAGTTGAATGTGTGGATGTTCCAGATAATGCTTACAATGATGGTGCAAATGCTTTACGTGCTTTAGAAATTTTAGAAAAATTAAAATCCGATACAAAACCGTTCTTTTTTGCCGTTGGGTTTTCAAAACCGCACTTGCCGTTTGTGGCTCCAAAAAAATATTGGGATTTATACAAAAGAGAAGATATGCCGGTTGCTCCTTTTCAAGAAAAATCAAAAAACAGTGTAGAAGCTGCCTATCATAATGCAGGAGAAATTAGAGCCTACACCGACATACCTCCATTGTTATCGTTTACCGATCAAAAAGATTTTGGATTGACATTACCTATTATCAAGCAACAAGAATTAATTCATGGTTATTATGCTGCAGTTTCTTACACCGATGCTCAAGTAGGAAAATTATTAGATAAATTGGATGCTTTAGGGTTAACCGAAAACACTATAATTATCCTTTGGGGTGACCACGGATGGCATTTAGGCGATCACAACCTTTGGTGTAAACATACTAATTTTGAACAAGCAACTCGAACTCCTATGATAATTGCTGCTCCAGGAATTGCTCCTTCATCGACAAATGCTCCAACTGAATTTGTAGATATTTTTCCTACATTATGTGATTTAGCAGGAGTTTCAATTCCTGAAACATTAGACGGAAAAAGTTTAATGCCTATAATGAACAAATCAGCAAAATCAGTAAAAGAGTATTCCATTAGCCAATATCCTAGAAGCGGCAATAACTCAGAAACCGAGCGTCAAGGCTATGCTTCCTCCAAAGTTATGGGATATTCATTAAGAGACAAAAGATACCGATATACCATTTGGATGAATAACAATTTTAGAAGTACACAAAAATTCAATCCCGATTTTATTATTGGAACCGAATTATACGATTACGATAAAGATCCAAACGAAACTAATAATGTGGCAGACGACAAAGATTATAAATCGGTTGCTAAAGATTTGAAAACTAAAATGCTTGCTTTTTTAGAAGCACAAGTAAAATAGAAAATTAAGAATTTATAAAAAATTTATTTATAAGTTTAGAGTCTATTTACAACTAAAAGAAAACACATAAAATGAAAAATAATATTTCAGTACTTTTTCTATTGTTAAGTTTATTTATTACTGCTCCTCATACTCTAGTTGCACAAAAAACAACTAAGAAAAAAACGGCTGTTTTAAAAAAAACCAATAACACAAAATCCTGCTGTACTGCTACTATTCCTAATAGGTTTGGAGTTAAAACAAAATCTAATTCTATAGAAAAACCAGTCACTAATGCTGCTACAACTAGTCCTGTGGGCATGGTTTGGATTCCTGGCGGAACTTATGCTATGGGAGGCGATAACGACCAAGCACGCCAAGATGAATTTCCAAAACATGCAGTGAAATTGAATGGTTTTTTTATAGATATTACCGAGGTTACCAATGCGCAATTTGCAAAATTTGTAGCAGCAACAGGTTATAAAACAACTGCCGAAAAAGACATCAATTGGGAAGAACTAAAAAAACAATTGCCTCCCGATACCGAGAAGCCAGATTCCGAAACGTTAAAAGCAGCCTCATTAGTATTTGTGCTAACAGTGGGCGAAGTTAGTTTGCAAGATTACAGTCAGTGGTGGAGTTGGTCGCATGGAGCCGATTGGAAACATCCAAAAGGGAAAGATAGCGATATTGTAGGAAAAGATAATTATCCCGTAGTGCACATTAGTTGGGACGACGCTAATGCGTATTGCAAATGGGCAGGAAAACGATTGCCAACCGAAGCCGAATGGGAATATGCTGCAAGAGGAGGATTAACTAAGAATGTTTATTCTTGGGGTAATGAAAAGGTAGACGAGGGTAAAATGCATTGCAATTACTTTCAAGGAAGTTTTCCCTATAAAAATGAAGGCACCGATGGTTTTGCAGGATCTGCTCCTGTAAAATCATTCGCTCCAAATGGCTATGGTTTGTATGATATGGCTGGAAATGTTTGGGAATGGTGTGCCGATAAATACCACAATTTATATTACGATTCTTTCCAAAAGGTTGCAGTTGCCTTGAATCCAAAAGGTCCATTAAAAAGTTATGATCCAGATGAACCTTTAGTGGCTAAAAGAGTCATGCGTGGCGGGTCGTTTTTATGTAATGAATCCTACTGTAGTGGCTATAGAGTTTCGGCAAGAATGAAAAGTTCGTCCGATTCTTCTATGGAGCATTTAGGTTTTAGATGTGTTTCTAATTAAATAAATAATACCGTAGTTTAATGTATAAAATGGAGCATAATTAATAGATGAAAAATACCCTAAAAAATATTTTTTATGTTTTACTAGTAATGCTTACTAGTACTAGTAGTGCACAAGAATTTTCCAAAGGAAAATTACTGTACAGCAATGCTTTGTCTAATTCGGAATTGGTAAAAGATTGGATTTTGGAAGGCCCAGCTAAAGTGGAATTCCAAGACAATTGGATGCATATGTATTCGCCAAAGGAAGAAGGCCATCACGTTTTTTGGTGTCCGATAGATTTTCCTGGAAATTTCATCGCCGAATGGGAAGCCCAAAATCAGGAAATAGATGCTGGTTTGTGTATTGTTTTTTTTGCTGCTAAAGGTTTGAAAGGCGAAAGTATTTTTGATGCTTCGATGCCCAAAAGAACTCTGGGAACCTTTACCGATTATACCAAAGGCGCCATGAACGATTACCATATATCCTATTATGCCAATGGCAGAGACAATCCCAATAGAGAAACGGCCAATTTGAGAAAAAATAAAGGTTTCCATTTAGTGCAAACCGGTGAATTCGGAATTCCGGTGCAATCGACAGCAATTCATAAAATGAAATTAGTAAAACAAGAAGGAAAAATTCTCTTGTTCATTGACGATAGAAAAGTTATCGACTGGACGGATGACGGAATAAAATACGGAAAAATTCTTGAGGATGGTAAAATTGGATTTCGACAAATGCAGTGGACCCATTTTGCCTACAGAAATTTTAATGTTTGGGAAACTACACATACAACTGAAAATAAACAAGATTAAACAATACAACATGAAAAACAAATCGCTATTGCTTCTAGGTTTTGCTAGCTTAGTAATTATTACAGCATCCTCATTTCAGCTTTTGGATTCCACTTTCAAGAAGCACCAAATTGAAAAATACAAATTTCAAAATTCAAAGTTTACTTCATCCGAATTAGAAACTTTTTTATCGGATAAAGCACCAACCAATAAGCCAGTTGTTGCTACTTTATCAAAGGAAGGAATTGTTGTAAAAAACACGGCAAAGGTTACAACTAGCAATGCAAAACCAGATATTTTGCTTTTTATTGCCGATGATATGACTTCCATTGATTGTGAGCCTTATGGAAACAAAGACGTTCACACTCCTAATTTAGCGAAATTAGCCAAAGAAGGTATGACTTTTGACAACATGAATAATGCTACTGCTATGTGTGGCCCAACGCGCCAAAGTTTATATACTGGATTATTTCCAGTAAAAAACGGAAGTTATCCTAATCATGCCCAAGTTTATGACAATATTGTTTCTGTAGCGCAACATTTCAAGAAAATTGGATACCGTGTGGCGCTTATCGGAAAACAACATTATGCACCAATGGCAAACTTTCCGTTTGAATACTTAGGGGGTAGAAATAGCGATAATGGAGAAGGTAAAGATGTAGAACTTACAGATGCCGAAAAGTGGATTAATAAAGACAATTCAAAACCTTACTTATTAATTGTTGCTTCGAACCAGCCACATGGTCCTTGGAATAGAGGAGATGTAAAACAATACGATGCAAGCAAAATTTCTGTAGCTCCTTATATGGTGGACACCAAGGAAACTAGAGATAATTTAATAAAATATTATGCCGAAATAACCTATATGGACAGCCTTGTGGGTACGTGTACTAAAATGGTAGAAAATCAAAAAAACAAAGACAATACCTTATTTCTTTTTGCTAGTGAACACGGAAGTTCGATGCCTTTTGGTAAATGGACCTGTTATAATATGGGATTGAAATCGGCATTTATTGCTCGTTGGCCTAAAGTAATTAAACCAAATACTAGAACCGATATTTTAGCACAATATATTGATGTTGTTCCTACAATATACGAGGTTGCGGGTGGCGATCCAGAAACTTTAAGAGGTGATAAAGAAGGTAAAATGAAATTAGACGGTAAAAGTTTTTATGCTACTTTAAACGGAAAACCAAAAGAAGTTCGTCAATATGTTTATGGCGTTCATACTACAAGAGGGATAAAAAATGGATCCGATAATTACCCAGTTCGTTCTATTCAAGATCATAATTACAAATTAATTTGGAATATAAGTTTTAACGAACCCTTTTTATCATCGGGTTCCCAGCCAAAAAACAAGTTATACAATAGTTGGTTGAATGCAACAAATACAACTCCTAAGCAAGCAGCACACGCTAAGTTATACAGAAACCGACCAGAATATGAATTGTATAACATCAAAAAAGATGTTTATGAATTGGATAATTTAGAGGACGATAAATCATTAGCAACTGTAAAAGGTAAATTGCTGGAAGAATTAAAAAAATGGATGGCAGACCAAGGAGATAAAGGTGCCAAAACGGAAGCCGAAGCATTAAGACATTTAAAAGGCGATACTTTAAATTGGAAAACGTCTGGAGATTAGTATATTTAACTTTTATTTCACTGCAATAATTAACAAATTAAAAATGGTAAATCCAAAAATAGTTATTTCATTTCTCTTTATTTTTTCATGTGTTTGTAGTTTACAAGCGCAAAAAAATTCTGAAAAAGATACTAATTTTCCAAAAACATTTGCAATAGACGGACAGGTTTTGCGAAAAAATTTGGAACTAATTACAGCCAACGATCCAGATAAAGTGAATGCTTTAAACTCACTGATTAAAAGAGCGGATAAATTAGTTTTAGAAGCGAAAACTTTTTCAGTAATGGATAAAAAGCAAGTGCCTCCAAGTGGTGACAAACACGATTATATGAGTACAGGCCCTTATTGGTGGCCAGATCCATCTAAGCCAGACGGATTACCCTATATAAAAAAAGACGGACAAAGAAATCCAACTTATTACGATATTTCCGATTCCCAAGAAATTGATAAAGTGGAAGATAGTGCCTTGATATTGGCCTTAGCCTATTATTTTACAAAAGAAAACAAATATGCCGATTTTACAGCTAAATTATTGAAAACTTGGTTTTTGGATGCAGAAACAAAACAAAATCCGCATTTAAATTTTGGTCAAGGAATACCCGGATTAAATTTCGGGCGCGGAACAGGAATTATTGAAACACGAGATTTGTTTAGAGTTGGTGATGCCGCAATATTAATTCAAAACACCCCCAATTGGAATACTAAAGACCATGAAGAGTTAAAGAAATGGTTTTCCGAATATTTAACTTGGATGCTTGAAAGCCCAATTGGCAAGGATGAAGCCGATTCTAACAACAACCACGGTACCTTTTATAGTGAGCAAGTTATTGCGTTTGCACTATTTACAAATAGATTAGATGTTGCCGCTAGTGAAATTGAAGTTTTTAAAAATAGAATGGAAAGCCAATTAAAGCCGGACGGAAGTCAGCCGTTTGAGCTAGCAAGAACAAAGTCATGGAATTATGTTAATATGAATTTGTATGGCTATTTTTTAGTTGCAAAATTGGCAGAAAATAGTAATGTATCCCTTTGGAATCAGCAAATAAGTGAAGGGAAAAACATGAAAAATGCCTTAGATTGGATTGTCCCTTATTTGAAAAATGAAAAAAAATGGGAATACGAGCAAATTCAGAAAATTGGTTATGGCGAAACCATAAAAATTTTAAAATTGGCTGCCAAAAAATATTCCAATCCCGAATATGAAAATTTAGCAAAAACTATTGATATAAAAACTTACAATTCGGAAATTATACAACTAACGTATTAATTTTTTTCAAAACCCCAACTATGAAAAACTTAAAAAAACTACACTTTTTAATAGCATTTTTATGCGTTGTAAATTTGTCTGCCCAAAATAAAAAGGAAACTAAAATTTCCAAAAAACCTAACATTATTTACATTCTTGCCGACGATTTAGGAATTGGAGACGTAAGTTGTTATGGTTCGGATAGCAATAAAACTCCTATTATTGACCAACTTGCCAAAGGCGGAATACGATTCAACCATAGTTATACTGCGCCATTGTGCGGACCCTCAAGAGCAATGATTTTAACAGGGCGTTATGCTTTTAGAACGGGTGCTGTAAATCAAGACATGGTTAGTACTATAAAACCTGAAGATGAAGTTTTAATTCCATCGGTTTTAAAAACGGCTGGATACGTAACTTCCTTAACCGGAAAATGGAGTCAGTTTTCCTTAACACCTGGAGATTTTGGATTTGATGATTATATAACCTTTCAAGGAAGTGGTGATTATTGGAGTACCGAAAAAAAGAAATCGGAAAATTATATTGAAAACGGAGTAAATAAAAAGTTGGATAGCCTAACCTATATGCCCGATTTGATGCACAACCACTTGGTTAATTTTATAACTACAAATAAAGATAAACCATTCTTTCTGTATTATTCAATGGTGCATGTTCATGCTGTAATTCAACGCACTCCGGATAGTAAACCAGGTAGTGATTTATATGCAGACAACACTGCTTATATGGATAAATTAGTAGGTAAATTATTAAAAACCCTTGACGATTTAAAGTTACGAGAGAATACACTTATTGTTTTTATGGGCGATAATGGAACTGCAAGTCAATATGCATCTCGAAGTACTATTGGTGGCAAAGCACTTTCAGGAAAAAAAGGAACTATGCTTGAATGTGGTAGTTTAGTTCCTACAATTGCAAATTGGCCTGGAGTTATTGATGCAAATAAAGTGAGTGATATTTTAATAGATTCTAGTGATCTATTGCCAACCTTTGCAGATGTAGCTGGAGCAAAATTGCCAACTAAAAAAAGTGTAGATGGTCGTAGTTTTTTACCGCAATTAATGGGAAAGAAAGGAAATCCCAGAGAATGGATTTTTACCGAACTAGGAAATAAATGGTACGTTCGGGAAGCCAATTGGAAATTAAATCGCGAAGGTGAATTATTTGATATGAGCAATGCACCATTTGAAGAAAAATTAGTTATGGATTATGCTTCCAATAAAGAAGCAAGTGAAGCACATGCTCGACTTCAAAAAGTGTTACAAGAATTAAGCCCCGAAAAAGGAATTTTAGATAATGCAGGAGGAAGTGGAAGACATGCTAGTAATGTAAACAAGAAGAAAGATAAAGTAAAAGAGGAGGAATAATTTTTAATCCTTTTTAGTGAAGTGAATTAAACTTATATGGTAAAAAAAAGGGATGAATTGATTGTGTACTAAACACAATCAATTCATCCCTTACGGTAATAATAATATAGTAAAAGCGAATTGTTCGTTACCATTAGCAAAAGTGGTTTTTTGGCAACAGAACCTTTATTAGAAATAGTAAATGCGGTATTTTCAAGCTAAAAATTAAAACCGCTTCACATACTCCTGCGTCGTTACTCCCATAATACTTTTAAATGCGTTATAAAAAGTAATGTAAGAAGAGAATCCAACTTTTTCAGCCAATGACTCCACTGTTTTATCGTAAAGAAAACCTTCCTCTAATAAATTGGTAGCATCATGAATGCGCACGATTTTTTTATAATCCGAAAAACTTTCATTGCAATGAAATCGAAAGATAAAACTAACATTACTTACAGGGATTTTTATTTCTGCTGCGATATCTTCAAGTCCAAGTTTAGGATTTCTAAAAATAGTGCTATGAAAAGATAATTCTTCAATTTCATGAATATACTTGGTAAGCTTAGATGCTATTTTTTCTGCAATTTTTATGTCCTTTTCATTTGTTATGGATTTTAATGGTCCATCAATTTTCCAAACGCTTTTAAGTACCACTTTTTCAGTTGTTTCATCGATGGACTTATTAAGAAAATTAAATCCATAAAGAATTTCCGGTGTAAGCAAAATTTTTATAAATATTATATTCCATAACAATCCTGTAATCCAAATGAGATGAAAATCGAAATCAAAAGATTTTTTAAAAAAAAAGATTATATAACGATTAGTTACAAGTAAAAGGAAGCTAGTGAATAAAAAAATAATCCATTTTTTAATCAAAATATTTTGATTTTGAATAACTTTAATTTCACTTTTTCTTTTCCAAACATGTTTTTTAATTAGTTGAAAACAAAAAAACAAATACATACAGCTTATCAAAATACTGGAATAAATAAATATTTTTTTTATAATGTGTACATTTTCAGGAGAAACGAAATTACTTATGGAAAAAGTGAAAATTAAAAATATAGGGGGTATAAAATGAACCAGTTTAACCGTTTTAAATTTATTTTTACAAATAATATTTTCAAAATAGAGATAAAAGCAGGGTAAAAGAGAAATAGCTAATACATCTATTAATTTGGAGAACCAGTTTAAATTCAAATTTGGATTGGCTAATAAGATGGCATATGCTAAAAATCTAACTGCTTGAAAACCAATTAAGATTAACATGTAATTATTTATCAATGACTTGTCTTTAAGTAAGCTTTTGTCATAAATTGTAGCAAAACATATAAATCCAAGTGTGGCAGTAATGAATAGAATTACAATTTGTAACATTGGGGGGGTAATAATATAGTTAAGTAAATGTAGTTAATAAATGTATCTTAATTGTAATTAATATTTTACATCAAAATTAATTAATATTTAACATCATGACGAAACAATAATCTTTCAAAAGCGTGTAAATATCTTTCAAAAACTTAAAAAAAGGTCTTTATTAGCAAATCCAAAAACTTAATTTTTATCAAAAATTTATTTATTTATTAAAATTAACATCCAGATCAATCCATTCGCTTTTTGTTTTATTTTGGCCAATTTTGCTACGAAAAAATGCGAACTATAAATAACTTTCTTTCAATACTTAAAATATATCTTTCAAATTGGTCTATTTAATTTTAGGCTATTGGATTTAAGTTTTTAATTAAATTTATTTGTCATTTATTTTAAACTCTTTATTAATTAACAAAATACAAACTTTCATTTATGATTAAATTTTCAAATTTCAATTTGCACAGCAACCTTATTTTTGTGCTGTTAGTATTTTGTTTTGGCGATGTAAATTCGCCCAAGGTATCCGATGCGCAATCTAAACTAGAAAATTCCTTTAAATGGTTTGTAGATGACCAAGTAAAAGTTTCAGGAACCATTCTTTTGTAGTGGTTAAAATAGCAACAAACACAACAATATTAATGCTTAATAATTTTTGCGCAATTATTAATTTAAAATAGCATCTCAATTTAGTTTATGAAAAAAATAGTTAACAATGAACTTGAAGAATTTAATTCTTCTGTAGATCTAATTAATGTAAGAAAATTGTATAAAGACAAATTTGATGTTATTGAAGTCTTTATACGAAAATATGGATATGGATTGGCTTTGACGGATATTTCAAATTTAGATTTAAAAAACAAACAAATAATTGAAGAGAACGAATCGTTACTTAAAAAAATCAATCGAAAAATATATTTTGATAAAATCAAATTTGAAGATATTAAGTGATAAATGAAATTGGCCTATCCCAATTTCTTAAAACTAAAATTACATATTTTAAAATAAAAGAAATTAGAGAAAATCATATCATTACTAATGAATACATTGCTGTACAAGTGGATTTGAGCATTAAAAAATATACCGAGATAGAAAAAGGAAATGTAGATTTAAAAATATCCAAACTAAAACAAATTGTAGATGTATTAAATGTTCGAATTTGTGATTTTTTTGAATTTCTTATTAATCGAAATACCCATTTTCACAAGTAGCCATTCTTGGGAAAAAAAGCTATAAATCTTAATAATAATTCTAATTTTTCCTCCATTCAAAATAGTAAAAATGTCTTCAGTTTAATAAAACAAAAAAGAATTCTTCGGAGTTCTTTTTTTTTGGGGTTAAACAGGATTTAAGTATTTGGATTTATAATAAATACGGCTTAAACGTATTAATCACAGTATATTACGAAATTATTTAATTGAAATTAATTTGTAAATTTAATGGCATACTTTAATTATTAATGGGTAATTGTACAATTTTTACCCTATTAACGGATTTTGCCTTTCTGAATATACTATATTTTTACACCTAGATTAATTATTTCATTACTTTTAACATAATTTGTTTAAGTATTGTAATGGCATTAACCACAAAACCAAATCAATTATTAAATTATGAAAAAAACAGTACTGTTGGTTCTATTAATTTTCTCATCAATTATTAATGCTCAAACCGACAAATTAAAAATTACTGGAACTGTAACCGATCCGCAAGGAAAGGCAATTCCTGGTGTAACGGTAACTTTTGAAGAGACTAATACAACTACAGATCTAGATGGAACGTATTCTATTTCTGTTAAAAATTCCAAATCTATTTTGCGATTTACTTACATTGGGTATGCTGCACAAATTGTAGTTGTTGGAAAAAATAAAGTAATCAACATTACTTTAGCCGAATCCAAAACCGAATTAGACGATGTGGTTGTTATTGGATATGGAACTCAGAAAAAATCAAATGTAACGGGTTCTATCTCAAAATATACTAATGATAAACTGGATGAAGTGCCTGTTTCTAGACTAGATCAAGCATTACAGGGTAAAATTGCTGGGGTACAAATTCAAAATATTTCCTCTGAAGCTGGAGCAGATACTAAAATAACAATTCGTGGAATTAGCTCCATTAATGCAGGAGCAGATCCGTTAGTGGTTGTAGATGGTCAGCCAATTCCAGATGGTTTAGCTTCTATTAATATGGCCGATGTAGCGTCTGTTGAGGTATTGAAAGATGCTGCTTCTGCTGCTATTTATGGTTCTAGAGGTGCAAGTGGAGTAATTTTAATTACCACTAAAAGTGGTAAAACCGATAAAACCAAATTTACTTTTAAAGTTACTACCGGAGTAAAAAGTGATTATAAAAGATATGATCTTCTTTCTACTTCCGAATACACGCAACTTTTATTTAAAGAACAGGCTATTAGAAATGCCGATCCTGCAATTCAAGCAGAAGGAATATCAAACCCAAATGCTTTAAATATTTACTATCAAGGAAGTGGTGCTAAAGTAAATAATTTAATTGCTGCTTACATTGTGGAGCAAACTATGCTGGGAGGAAAAGGTTATAACTACCAAGATGAAGTTTTGCGAAAAGCAAATTTTAAAAATATTCAATTAAGCGCAACAGGTGGAACTAAAAGTATGAAATATTTTGTTTCTGGAGGATATCAAGGTGAAGAAGGAATCATGTTAAAAAGTAATTTCAACAAATTGAATTTCCGAACTAAATTGGATATCGATTTAAGTAAAAGAGTAAAATTAAGCGTTAATTTAAATCCATCTTTTCAAAGTAAAGAATCTCCTTCCGAGAACTTAACTAATTTTTGGAGATATCCAACTTGGTTGCCAGCCAATCATAATAGTCTAACCGCAGCATTTGTTAACCAAAATAACCAATGGGCTGGTATTCAGCCTGGTGATTTTGCGCAACCAAGACATTTCCTAAACTTAAATTATTATCCAACTTACCCTGATGGATCACAGCTACTAATGCCAGACGGAAATCCGTATTGGTTAATAGGAGGAACTGCTCAAAATACTTCTGTGTTAGGTGGAAATCCATTTAATTCTTCTCAAAATAATCCAATGTCTTCCCTAATGATGCACGACATTAATGCGCGCTCTTATGGATTGCAAAGTGGAGCTACTTTAAGTATAAATTTAGCGCCTGGTTTAGATTTTAAAACGATGGCTACTTTATATATGAAATACGATACTAAAAAGGATTGGACCGATAAAAATGCTGATGCCGATGGTATGTTAAGTAGAGGTGTTTATTCGTATAATTCTTATGTAGATTTATTGTCTGAAAATACTTTAACCTACAAAAAAGAATTTGACAACCATTCCTTAGACTTATTAGCCGGATATACAGCACAAAAAACGGTTAGTGAGACCAGTCAAACAGCAGGTTTAGGTTATCCAAACGACGATATAAACACATTAAATAATGCTCTTTACATCGATAAATCAGCAACTTATGGTTCCAATAATCAAATAGGGTTGTTGTCCTATTTAGGAAGGGTTAACTATGCATATAAAAGCAAATATTTACTATCTGCTAGTTATCGTGCCGATGGAAGTTCTTATTTTGGTCCTGGTCGTAAATGGGGATCTTTTCCTGCAGCTTCTATAGGATGGGCTGCTAAAAAAGAGTCATTTTTGAGTAATGTAGATTGGTTGAGTAAGTTAACTTTCAGAACCAGTTATGGGGTTTCGGGTAATAATCGTATCTTAAATTATGGTTTTCAAAATTTACTACACAATGCCGATTATTCTTTTGGTCCTAGTAATGGAACCCAAACTTCTGGTCAAGCTCAAACTTCTACGATTACCTCTAATAGAGATATAACTTGGGAAAGTACTTACCAAACTAATTTTGGTGTAGATTTATCTATTTTCAAAAATCGGATAAATCTTACAATTGATGCATATAGATCCAAGACGGATAAATTATTGTTACAACAAGCATCAATGGCTTTCTCTGGAGTCCCATTGGCATGGAATAACATAGGAAGTCTTAATAATAGAGGTTTTGAAATTGAATTATCTTCTTCTAATATAAAAACTAATTCTTTTAAATGGACTACTTCAGCCAATATTTCGCATACGGAAAACAAAATCAGAGAGTTAGGAAACGAAGCCTATTTGCAAAATTATGGTGAAAGAAATGAAATTTACAAAAGTATTGTAGGTGGTCCACTAATTCAATTTTTTGGATACCAAACCGATGGTGTTTGGATTTCTCAAGCCGAAATCAATGCTTCCGGACTAACTTCTAATCTTCCTTCTGCATTACGTCCTGGAGGTTTAAAATTGGTGGATGTTAATGGAGATGGTGTTTTAGATACTAACGATAGAACAATAATTGGAAATCCTTATCCTGATTTTACCTGGGGTTTAACCAATACATTCACCTACAAAGCGTTTGATTTTAGCTTTACCTGGCAAGGAGTACAAGGTGGAGATGTAATTAACGGGGATTCTAACTATAGTGAAACTAGATCAAGAAACTTAAATTACATGGCTAATCGTTGGTTAAGTCCTGCTAATCCTGGAGATGGAAGAACTCCTTATGAAGATATCGGATTCAACTGGATGCTTACAGATTATGTTGTAGAAGATGCTTCCTATTTTTCTCTTAGAGACATAAGTCTAGGATATAAACTACCAGAAAAATTCGCAAAACAAATTGGATTATCTTCTTTAAGATTGTATGCCACTGCCCAAAATGTATATTTTCATTTTGCAAATAGTTATAGAGGTGTAAATCCAGAAGGACGTTCTACTTCAGGACCATATTCATCTGCTCTTATTGGAGGATACCAAAGAGGAAGTTTCCCGATGAGCAAAACATTTGCATTTGGAGTTGATATTAATTTTTAATCTATAAACAATGAAAAATTTATTAAAATATTTAAGTGTTACAGTTTTATTTTTAAACTACGGATGTACCGACATAATTGATTTAAATTCGGAATCCAATATAAGTGTAGAAAATTTTTATGCCAATTATTCAGATTTAAAAGTTGGTTTAACTAGTTGTTATAAAGGAATGCAAGCACCATTGTCAGAAGAATGGGCTATGACAGAACTTCGAAGTGACAATACAATAATGGATTCTGGAACCAGCACCTCGACAGTAAAACATGATTTAAGTTTTTTAGATCAGTTTTATCCACCAACTACCCACCAAGGAGTTTACAATTATTGGTTAAAAACTTATAATAATATCCGAAATACCAATATTATTATGAATGCTTCGGGGGCTAATTATAATGGGGCTAATGGAACTATAGAATATGCTCCAGTTTCTATTCCTGTTACTTTAAGTCAGTGTAAAAGCATTGCTGCTGAAGCATCTTTTATTAGAGCCTATCATTATTTTAATTTAGTACGCTTATATGGAGGGGTTTTCTTAATTCACGAACCAATTACACCCGATGAAGCGAAAACTTTTAATAGAACAACTGTAGATGCTATTTATAAATTAATTGAAGCCGATTTAAAAAATGCTATTGCCAATGGAGATAGTCCTATTTATTCTGCAAATTCTACTGATTTGGGACATGCCAATGTATATGCTGCCAAAGCTTTATTGGCTAAAGTTTATTTAACTTTAAACAGAAAACCAGAAGCTTCTATATTATTACAAGATGTAATTAATAGCAATCAATATGCTCTGCAATCTTCGTATGCTAATGTGTTTTCAGTAAACAACGAAATGAATTCAGAAATTCTTTTTGCTATCCGTTTTAAAGGTGGAGGCTTAGGAATGGGTAATCCATTACCAAATAATTTTGCGCCATCCAATAGTGGAAATGCAGTTATTAACGGCGACGGAGATGGATTAAATTCTCCAACATCAGAATTACTTAATCTTTTTGCTAGCTCTGCAATTGTTACCGATAAAAGAAGAGTTGCTAATATTGGAGAATACGCAGCCTTTCCAGGGAAAACAATTCAACCAACTACCAATTCAAAAGATTTATTCTTAGAAAGTGTAACTAACATTAAACTAGGACAGTTTGTAAGTGGTTTAGGTATAACAGGAAGTACAAATAAAGTAAAAGCTATTGATGTTGCTGCTAAAAAAGTTACTTTATCTTCTAATGTAACAGTTGCTAATAATACGGTTCTTAGTTTTTTTAATTCTGTTTATCCAAATAAATACATGTCCCCAACATTAATAGCATACGACGCTGAAAACGATTGGCCAGTACTACGTTATTCGGATGTGTTACTTATGAAAGCAGAAGCAGATGGAAAAGACAATCCTACAACATTATCAAATATTAATTTAGTGCATCAAAGAGCAGGTTTACCAGCGTTGATTTCTTCATCAATAGATACATCTGATAAATTTGAAAAAGTATTATCCCTTGAAAGAAGATTAGAATTTGCATTTGAAAACCAACGTTGGTTTGATTTGTTAAGATTTAATGTAACATTTCAAAATGTTGGAAATAAAGCGGAAGCTATTATGGATACTCATTTTGCAAGTACTTATTCGGTTTATCAAGGATTTAGTGTTTTACCTATTTCGTTGGCGCAACTTCAGGCAAATGCAAATCCGGATCGTTTCTTATTGCCAATTCCACAATATGAAATTGATACCAATTCGTTTATAACTATACAACAAAATCCAAGTTATTAATAAGCATATTAAAAACAGTGTATAATTTTTATACGCTGTTTTTTTTAAATTTGAAAAATAAAAATAATATAAAATACAAATAATGTCTGCATCCTACCAAACACGATATGCTTCTAGTCCGCAAGCCGTAAAACAATACGATACCGATCAGTTAAGAGCCGAATTTTTAATTGATAATTTAATGGAAATAGGAAAAGTAAATCTTACCTATTCCCACTACGATCGATATATTGCGGGTTCTGCAGTGCCTTTACAACCACTTTCTTTAGAAACTATTGATCCTTTAAAATCTTCCTATTTTCTAGAAAGAAGAGAATTAGGAATAATAAACGTTGGCGGAACAGGAACAGTAGTTGCCGATGGAATTTCTTATGAATTGGGTTTCAAAGACTCTCTTTACCTAGGATGTGGAAATAAAGAAGTGGTCTTTCACAGTGATGATGCTTCTAATCCTGCAATGTTCTATTTGAATTCTGCTCCAGCACATACCAATTATCCTAATAAAAAAGTGGGTCTTGCTGAAGCAAATAAATTGCAATTAGGCGCAATGGAAACGGCTAACCATCGAACGGTTAACCAAATGATTATTGGCGGTATTGTAACTACTTGCCAATTGCAAATGGGAATGACCGAATTAAAAACCGGAAGCGTCTGGAACACCATGCCAGCCCACGTTCACGATAGAAGAATGGAAGTTTATTTTTATTTAGATATTCCAGAAAACCAAGCAGTGTGCCATTTTATGGGACAACCTCAAGAAACAAGACATATTTGGATGAACAACCACCAAGCAGTTATTTCACCACCTTGGTCGATACACTCAGGTGCAGGAACTTCCAATTATACTTTTATTTGGGGAATGGCTGGTGAAAATCTAGATTATGGCGATATGGATGTTTGTAAAATAACCGATTTAAGATAATTATGGGAATTTCATTATTTGATTTAACTGGAAAAATTGCTCTAGTTACGGGTAGCACGCATGGTTTAGGAATGGCAATGGCTAAGGGTCTCGGCAGAGCAGGAGCAACTATTATTGTAAACGGAAATTCCTCTCAACCTAAAATTGACGATGCCGTTTTGGAATTTAAAAAAGAAGGAATTCAGGCTTTTGGATATAAATTTAATGTTGCTGATGAAAGTGAAGTCATTGCAGCAATTGCCAAAATGGAAAGCGAAGTTGGTACTATAGATATCCTAATTAACAATGCGGGAATCATTAAAAGAATTCCGTTAATTGAAATGGAAGTTTCTGAATTTAAAGAAGTTATTGATATTGATTTAGTGAGTCCTTTTATTGTTTCTAAGCACGTTGCCAAAGGAATGATTGCTCGGCAAGAAGGTAAAATAATCAACATTTGCTCGATGATGAGCGAATTAGGGCGAAATAGCGTAGGTGCTTATGCTGCAGCAAAAGGGGGTCTTAAAATGCTTACCAAAAATATGGCTACCGAATGGGGAAAACACAACGTTCAAGTAAACGGAATTGGCCCTGGCTATTTTGCTACGGAACAAACGGCTCCAATTAGAATAGACGGGCATCCGTTTAACGATTTTATTATCAACAGAACTCCTGCTGCCAAATGGGGAAATCCAGACGATTTATCGGGTGCGGCAATATTTCTTTCTTCCAAAGCTAGTGATTTTGTTAACGGACATATTTTATATGTTGATGGTGGAATTTTGGCAACCATTGGAAAACCTTCAAATGAAATTTAAAATGATAAGCACAAAAATACTAGTAGTTCTTCTATTTTTCTGTGGATTACTCTCGTATTCTCAAAAGTCAAAAATCATTGAAATTACCAATCCATTAAATAGGGATAGAGAATTTGAAACAGTAGAATTATCTATAAGTAAATTGGATTTAGAATCTTCGGATGTATTAGAAAATTATCGAATTAGAGAAGTTGGAACCACCGAATTTTTAATTTCCCAATGTGTGGATGAAAACGGAGATGGAATTAACGACCTGTTACTTTTTCAACCAAAAATTAAAGCATCGGCTACTAATAAATACGAATTGGTATTGAATACCGATGCTACAACTAAAGATCCTATTGTTTATTGTTATTCCAGATTTGTTCCTGAAAGAACCGATGATTATGCTTGGGAAAACAATAAAGTTGCTTTTAGAACTTACGGTCCGGTGGCTCAAAAAATGGTTGAAGACAAGGTTAAAGGTGGCACCTTAACTAGCGGAATTGACGCTTGGTTAAAAAGAGTAGAATATCCAGTTATCAATAAATGGTACGAAAAATATACTAACGGAACCGGAACGTATCACAAAGATACTGGTGAAGGTTTAGATAATTTTCACGTTGGAGCTAGTCGCGGAATTGGTGGTGTAGCAGTTAAAGTAGATTCTACGTATTACTATTCTAAAAATTTTACTACCTGGAAAACCATAACTACAGGACCTATTAGAACGAGTTTTGTTTTAACCTACGCCGATTGGGATGCTGCAGGAAATAAAATTACCGAAGTAAAACATATCAGTTTAGATTATGGAAGTTTTTTATCCAAATTTGAAATTGATGTTACGGGTGCCAAAGAACTCTCAACCGGAATTACATTACATAATAATGATGGAACAACCGAAGGCAATTTGAAAGCGGGTTGGATCGATTATTGGCAACCAATCGACGATTCTGAAATTGGAACTGGAATTGTTTTTCCTAAAAAAACCAAGGTAAGTTTTGAAAAATATTTGAATCCAAATAAGGAATTATGCAATTTATATGCTTCATTAAAAGTGAAAAATAATAAAGTGGTTTATTACACTGGTTTCGGATGGAAAAAACAAGGCGAATTTACTACTAAAGAAGCATGGGAAAACTATTTAAGTAACTATGCTACTAAAATTAATAATCCATTAACTGTAAAGATTAAAGAATAATACTACAAACCTCATTCCACTACATTAACGATAACGCCCTCAATAATTTGAGGGTGTTTTTTGTAGGTATTGATTTAGAATAATTTATTTTTCAATATTGTCATACAAATTATGTGTTTTTAAAATTAAAACACCAAATACTACTGCAGTTACAATTAGTATGATATTTAATATTCCTTCTGTACCAAAGGATAATTTTATTAAGATGGTTGAAATAATAAATCCTGAATTACGGATAACACTACTAAATTTATCCGAATGTTTAAGAGAAAATAACAATAATAAAACATCAACAAGGATTAGTATCGTAAAAAAATCATCAAAAAATATTTTATTAATATCTTTCATTTCGGTAACAATTTTACTTACAGAAAAGTAACTCTCATACAACCAGTGACCAAGACTGTATAGTGATAAAATTAAAAAAACAGGAACTAAACATGTAGCAATGGTTTTTTTTAATGTAATAAATTTTAAAACTTCTATTTTCACAGCTTCCCCTTTGTTAGTAGAGCCTATATTCACTAATTTGTAAAAAACAAAAATTAGAAAAAACAAAATAAGTATCGCTAACAAATCACCAGTAAATAAAATATCATTCTTGATTGAAAACCAATTGGAGGAAAATTCTAATTTGGACAAGTCTTTAAAAATCCTTCTAATCACAATTAACGAAATTATCTCATATTGTTTTCCAATATAGATGGAAGTTGATTTAGGTAAATAATACAATAAAAGATATACCTCATAAATTAGTATAAATGAAAAGGGTGTATAAATGGCAGATATAGGGTTGCTTAATAATTTAGAATGATCATTTAATGTTAGGATATTGAGGTTGACCAAACCTATTAATAACAAGTGTAAAAGAAAACTAATTATTGCAATATAAATTATTACAGCTTCACTTTTTTCTTTTACCTTTTCAGATAAAAAAAAGTTATAAAAAGTGTCTAATAGGTTATTTGATTTTGACAAGTTATTTTGTTTAACAAAAATTTAAAATAAATAAACAGTTTGTGTATTTAATTTTGTAAATTTACAAAAAATAGTTGTTTATCAAATGATTACCACTATTAATTTACTAATCAATTTTAAATTTTATTTATGTTTAATAAATTCAAAAAATCAGAACTTTTTATTTTAATCGTTGTCATCACCCTAATTTTCATTTCTGAATACATATATTTAGTTGAAGAAAATTTTGAAAAGGCTGTATTTATTGGTCTTTGGCCACCAACAATTGTTGGATTACTAATTTTCTTTAACTTAAAACTAAAAAAATAAATGAAAAATTTAGATATACTAATATTTACAGGAATTGTAGTAATATGTTTCATAAGCTTTTTTATTTCAACCTTCAGAGCTTTTGAAGGTGTTGCTACAAAAGGAGATTACCAATCAAAAAAAAGAGGTGTAATTTCAAGACTCTTAGCTTACTTTGAGAGTTTAGTTACGGATTAATTTATTATTTTCAACTTTTAACTTGATTTATACTGTTTGATTTTTGATGGTTTATTATCAAAAAAAATTTCGGTGTAAATTTTCAAAAAAATAATCATGATAAACACAATACCAGACGAATATAAAATCACCAATTTACTTCACCAAAACACTTATTTAGTTAATGGCGAATTGAAAAAATGGACCAAAGAAACAACAGAGGTTTTTTCAACCATATCTTCCACTGCAGATTATGCGCCAACGCTTTTAGGAAGTATTCCTACAATGGGTAAACCCGAAGCCGTTGAGGTTACCAAAGCCGCTTTTGATGCTTATGATAACGGACAAGGTTTATGGCCAACAATGAAAGTGATTGACCGTATTAAATGCATGCAAAATTTTGTCACACAAATGAAAACTACTCGAAGCGAAGTAGTAAAATTCTTGATGTGGGAAATTGGAAAATCATTATCCGATTCTGAAAAAGAGTTTGATAGAACAGTGGATTATATTAATGACACTATTGAAGACTATAAAGAATTAGACCGATCCAATTCCAAATTCACCAAAAGTCAAGGCGTAAATGCTATGGTTCGACGAGGGCCACTTGGAGTAGTCTTATGTCTCGGACCTTATAATTATCCATTAAACGAAACTTTTTCCTTACTGATTCCTGCAATTATTATGGGAAATACAGTTATTTTTAAACCTGCAAAACACGGTGTTTTACTAATTTCTCCTTTGCTTGAAGCATTTAGAAGTAGTTTCCCAAAAGGAGTAATTAATATTGTTTACGGTAGGGGTAGAGATGTTGCTTCCCCAATAATGAAATCCGGAAAAGTTGCGGTATTGGCATTAATAGGAAACAGTAAATCGGCTATTGCTTTACAAGACCAGCATCCAAATAAAAATAGATTGCGTTTAATCTTAGGTTTAGAGGCAAAAAATCCTGCTATTATTTTACCTGATGCCGATTTGGATTTGGCTATTCAAGAATGTGTTGCAGGTTCTTTATCTTTTAATGGGCAACGCTGTACGGCATTAAAAATTTTATACGTGCATGAATCCATTGCGGACGAATTCAACAAACGATTTTCCGAAAAAGTAGATGCTTTACCTTTTGGAAATCCATGGGAAAACGGAGTGTTATTGACTCCATTGCCAGAAAAAGAAAAGCCTGCTTATATTCAGGAATTAATTGATGATGCTAAAGCTAAAGGCGCAAAAATTTTAAATAAAAAAGGAGGACAACATTCGGAAAATTATATATTTCCTGCTGTTTTGTTTCCAATAAATAAAGAAATGCGCGTATATCATGAAGAACAATTTGGACCAGTAGTTCCAATACTAACCTTTAAAGACATTCAAGAACCTTTAAATGATATGGCCGAATCTAATTATGGTCAGCAAGTAAGTTTGTTTGGAAAAGATATAAAAACCCTTGCGCCACTTATTGATACTTTAGTGAATTTAGTATGTCGTGTAAATTTAAATAGTTCTTGCCAGCGAGGTCCCGATGTATATCCGTTTACAGGAAGAAATGATTCGGCTGTAGGTACCTTAAGTATTCATGATGCGCTACGATCCTTTTCCATTAGGACCTTTGTCGCTTCTAAAGATAATGCTTACAATAATGAAATCTTACAAGAATTATTAAACAGCAAAGAATCTAATTTTATCACTACCGATTATATTTTATAAAAAAAAGTCTCCGTTATCGGAGACTTTTTAGTTTTATTATTTTTTCAATCGGTCTTTAAAGATCTTCTCAAATTTTTCTATTTTTGGTTGAATTACCATTTGACAATAGGGTTTGTCTTTGTTGTTTTCGTAATAATTTTGATGGTACTCTTCGGCTTTATAGAATTTTTTGAACGGTTCTAGTGTTGTTACAATTTTGCTAGCATATACTTTTGAAGCATTTAATTCATCTATAATACTTTGTGCTGCAATTTTTTGTTCTTCATTTTTATAGAAAATTGCGGAACGGTATTGTGTTCCAACATCACCCCCTTGTCGGTTCAATGTTGTAGGATCATGAACGGTAAAAAATACTTTGAAAATTTCATCCAAATTGGTAATCGATTTGTCATAGGTAATTTCAACTACTTCAGCAGCTCCAGTTCTTCCGGTACAAACTTCCTCATAACTAGGGTTTTCTACGGTTCCACCAGCAAATCCAGAAGAAACACTTTTTACGCCTTGTAAATTTTCATAAACAGCTTCTACACACCAATAACAACCGCCACCTAAAACAATAGTTTCAAGATTTCCTTGGGATTTATTAAGTATTGCGCTATCCGGAACAAAATCCAACGAAATAGCGTTCATACAATATCTTTTGCCAGTTGGTTCCGGACCATCATCAAATAAATGTCCTAAATGACTGTCACATCTTCCACAAAGGGCTTCCGTTCTTTTCATTCCAAATGAATTATCGTCTTTGAATGTTATGCTTTCCTTATTTTCTTGTTCAAAAAAACTTGGCCAACCACAACTGCTTGTGAA
The DNA here is from genome assembly GCF_044357305.1 of Flavobacterium sp. Lineage (GTDB taxonomy): Bacteria > Bacteroidota > Bacteroidia > Flavobacteriales > Flavobacteriaceae > Flavobacterium. The sequence goes on along the minus strand of NZ_JBIKPS010000020.1, from coordinate 7,868 downwards.
TTTTTGATTGGATTTGAATAATCTATTGCCACAAGTAGCACAATAATAAGTTCCTTTGGTTTCCGAATTCCACATGGTTCCCGTGAAGGCTCTTTCGGTATCCGCTTCTCGAGCCACAGCATACAAATCGGGTGAAAGGACTTTCTTCCAATCGGCATCCGATACATTTAATTTTGTAGTATCCGTATTGGAATAATAAGGATTCTCAGGTTTATTAATTACATTTTCCATAGTAGAAGATTTTGTCGTTAATTCAGTTTTTTTATTCGATTGTCCACAGGCATTTAATACAAATAACGGAAGGAGAAACCAATAGTTAAAGATTTTTTTCATCGCAACAAATTTTGAATTGAATACAAATCTACAACAGGAATGCACTACAAAACACAATTTTGTTTTCCAAAAAGCCATCTTTAAGGAAAGTTTAACGGTTGTTGATTTAATTAAATCAACGTACCAATTCTTTTTTTGTATTTTTGACCAACTTATAATGGGTATGAAAGAAGAACAAGTAATATTAGTCAACGAACAAGACGAGCCTATTGGCTTAATGAACAAACTTGAAGCGCATGAAAAAGCAGTTTTGCATCGTGCCTTTTCTGTTTTTGTATTAAATGATAAAAATGAAGTCATGCTTCAACAGCGGGCACATCATAAATACCATTCCCCATTGTTGTGGACCAACACCTGTTGCAGCCACCAACGTGCTGGTGAAACCAATCTCCAAGCTGGAAAACGTAGGCTGTTTGAAGAAATGGGTTTTGAAACCGAATTAAAAGAGTTATTTCACTTTATATATAAAGCACCTTTTGATAACGGATTAACAGAACACGAACTCGACCATGTGATGATTGGCTATTCTAACGGAGAACCTAACATTAATGAGGAAGAAGTAGAAAGTTGGAAATGGATGACCATAGAAGCAATCAAAGAAGATATGATTCAAAATCCAGCTATTTACACCATTTGGTTTAAAATAATTTTTGACGAATTTTACCATTATTTAGAAGATCATAAAATATAAAATTTAGGATTTAATACTTATCATTAAAGATAATTCAATTCCTAAATACTTTAATCTCAATTCCTAAATCAAACATGAAAGTAACCGTATCTAGAAAAGCACATTTTAACGCAGCCCACCGATTGTATCGAAAAGACTGGTCTATGGAACAAAACGATGCTATTTTTGGTAAATGCAACAACCCCAATTTTCACGGACATAATTACGAGTTAATCGTTTCGGTTACTGGTGAAATTGATCCAGAAACAGGTTTTGTTGTCGATGTTAAAATACTTTCCGATTTAATTAAAGAGCATATTGAAAATGCTTTTGACCATAAAAATTTGAATTTAGACGTTCCCGATTTTGCTAATTTGAACCCAACTGCCGAAAATATCGCGGTTGTAATTTGGAATAAACTTCGAAAATTTATTGATATCAATAAAGAATTGGAAGTTGTTTTGTATGAAACCCCTCGCAATTTTGTAACCTATAAAGGAAATTAAAATGGCACTAAAAGTAGGCGATACGCTTCCTAATTTCACAGCAAAAGACACTAACGGAACTGTTTTTGACAGTCAAAATTATATTGGTAAACAATCCCTTGTGATTTATTTTTACCCAAAAGACAATACGCCGGGTTGCACCGCAGAGGCTTGTAGTTTTAGAGATAATTATCAAGATTTCAAAGACTTAGGAGCCGAAGTTATAGGTATAAGCGCCGATTCGGTTACTTCCCATTTAAAATTCAAAAGCAAATTCAATCTGCCATTTATTTTGCTTTCCGATGCCGATAAAAAATTAAGAAAATTATTTGGCGTAGAAAATTCCCTTATTTTCCTTCCAGGTCGCGAAACTTTTGTAGCCGATAAAAATGGCGTTATCCTTATGATTTTTAATAGTATGTCTAGCAAAATACATATTGAAAAAGCCCTTCAAATTCTTAAAAAAGCATAATTTTATTTTTTAGAAGCGAAGCATTTTCTTACTTTTGTAAACCATTTTCCCGCTTTCTGTTCCAATCTGTCATTGCGAGCTTGCGAAGCAATCTCACAACGCCAGGATTTCCACTGCAATCGGGGCTAATTGACAAACATTTTGCTTATTTGTAAACTTATGAAACTATACCCATTACAATTCCAACCAATATTAAAAGACAGAATATGGGGCGGAACCAAATTAAAAACCTACTTAAACAAACCAATTACTTCTGAAATTACAGGAGAAAGTTGGGAAATTTCCACCGTTGAAAACGACGTTAGCCTTATCGCGAACGGAAGTTTAAAAGATAAATCGTTAAATGATATTATTAACGAGTCTCCAGAAGAAGTTTTAGGAACAAAAGTCTACCAACAATTTGGAAAGCAATTCCCGTTATTATTTAAATATCTAGATGCACGCGAAGATTTATCCATTCAAGTCCATCCAAATGATGCGTTGGCTAAAAAGCGCCATAATTCTTTTGGTAAAACCGAAATGTGGTTTGTGATGCAAGCCGATGCCGATGCAAGATTAATTGTAGGGTTTAAAGAAAAATCTTCTCCAGAGGAATATTTAAAAAGTTTAGAAAACAAAACCATCTTTTCTATATTAGATACCAAAGTGGTTCAAAAAGGCGATGTTTTCTTTCTTGAAACAGGTACCGTTCATGCTATTGGAGCCGGAACTGTAATTGCAGAAATCCAACAAACCTCCGATATTACTTATAGATTATACGATTTTGATAGGGTAGATGCCCAAGGAACTACTAGAGAACTACATGTTGATTTAGCCTTAGATGCCATTAATTATGATGTTGTAGATGCCGAAAAAAAGTATTCTAAAATGGTGAATACTTCCAATACAGTTGTGGATTGTAATTATTTCACCACTAATTTTATTCCGTTGGATGGTGCTATTTCAGTAACCAAAAACGGACAATCTTTCACAGTTTATATGTGCGTTGAAGGAAGTTTTTCTTTGATTTATCAAGAGGATGAATACCATTATAAAGTAGGAGATACTGTTTTACTTCCTGCAGTAATTGTGGAGTTTGAAATAAAAGGAAAAGCTTCTGTGTTAGAAATTTACATTTCTTAACCAATATTAGAAAGATTATATGTAATTTTGCATCCGAATTATTAAATAAAAGAAAAATGCCAAGTGTTAAAAATTTAAAGAAAGATATCAATTTCGTATTAGGAGATATTATTGAAGCAGTTTATATTCATGAAATGACAAGCGAAGGAAAGCCAACAGAGGCTACCAATGCTGTTATAGATGAAGCAATTACTTCATTTGATGCTTTAATCGTTAAGGTTAATGCTAAAAAAGTAGAAAATAAGAAAGCACATTTTAAACAAATCAATGCAGATTTAGAACAAACTGCTAATCAATTGATTGCTAAAATCAACGCTTTATAATTAAAAAATATTTGAAAAAAGTGTAAATTTATTTTGGAAAACTGAATTTCAATATTATATTTGCACCACTCAAGAGTTGCCAGCGTAGCTCAGTTGGCTAGAGCAGCTGATTTGTAATCAGCAGGTCGTGGGTTCGAGTCCCTCCGCCGGCTCTTAATTTTAAGAAACCGTTTCGTTTATTCGAAACGGTTTTTTTGTGGTTTAAATAGGATTGCTACATTGCTAAATAAAAAGTTAATGTATAACCATAGCATAACTTAAAAGAAATAGAGTCGTGTCATTTAATTTTATAAATTTGCGAATTATAAAAGTAAATTCCCAATTTCACACTAATAGTAAATGAATATAAAATTATCTTTTGGTATATTAAAATCTCTATTTTTAATAGGTATTCTATTTGCTTTTACTCCACTCTCTGCACAAACCACTATAGCATCCTGGACCTATGACTCCTTACTAGGTACAGCATCTAATCCAACACCTAATTTTGGAACCGGAACTTCATCTGTTGTTAACTTGTCGACGCCAACAACTGCTACTGGACTTTCTTCAGTAACTGGCTGCGGAAGCGGTAACTCAGGTTTTGCTTGGCAAAATCCTAGTTTTAATCCGGGAAGCGTTAACGAAGTTAATGGAGTTCAATTTAATGTTGGAACTTCGGGTTATAGTAATACAATTTTTACTTGGGATCAACGGTTTTCAAAAACATCACCTAATACGGTTCGATTGCAATATACTACTAACGGTACAACCTGGACTAACTTTACTATGACTAGTTCCAATACTACTATTTGTGCAGGTTCTATTAATGTAAATGGTTGTTATGAAACTAACACAGGAGATTCGTACAGAAGAGTACGAGTGGATTTTTCTGCCATACCAGCGGTTAACAATAATGCTAATTTTGCAATACGTTTGTTAGCATCTCAATACCAATCCACAGGGCAATACAGACAAAGTTCTACGCCAACCCTTGTTGCTAGTACTACCGGAACTTGGCGATTTGATAACGTAGCCTTTTTAGGAACCCCTGTAATAGCAGGTGCGGTACTATCTGGATCCGCAACTATTTGTCCATTAAGTTCGACCGATATTAATGTAACTATTACAGGAGGCGTTTCTCCGTATACGGTTATCTATTCGGATGGAACATCAAATTTTACTGTAAATAATTATATCTCTGGTGCCACTATTTCTGTTACTCCTATTTCCACTACAACCTATACACTAGTTTCTGTAAAAGACAATACCAATACAGTGATGAGTCCCTATTCAGGGTCAGCAATAGTTAACGTCAATGCAGGTGTCTCTCCAACTTTTTCTAGTTCGGCAGGAGCTACTTCTTGTGCTGGCTCTAGTAATGTTTATTCTACTCAGGCAGGTATGGATAATTATTCGTGGACTTTTTTAAAAGGTGCCACCATTGCAGTATTAGGTACCGATTATACTATAATAGCTGGATCCACTGCTACTGAAACAGTTACTATTCAGTGGTTGCTTTCTTCGGGTACCGCTACATTTCATGCTACTGTAACTTATGATTCTTGTTCAGGAACATCCGCAACAAGTTCGACTATTGTTACTGTGCCAAGTGTGACCTTTACCTCTCAGCCTGGTGCATCAGCCTGTATGAATTCTAACGTTACTTATGCTACACAAACAGGTCAAACCAATTATATATGGACAATTTCGGGTGTATTGGGTACTAATTATACTTTAGTTTCTGGAGGCACTTCTTCCGATAGTACTTTGGTAATAAAATGGTTGACAACCAATGGAACTGTAAGCGTAAATTATACTACTATTAGTGGATGTACTGCTGCTGCTTCGACAATTTCAACTGCAATAACAACTTTAAACGCATTGCCAACTATTACATTTATTGTGTCACCTGGTGCATCGGTATGTTCGTCAACTAATGTTATTTATACCACGCAATCGGGGAAGTCTAATTATGTTTGGGTCCTTACAGGAGTTTTAGGTGTAGATTATTCTATAATTTCAGGAGGAATTGGGACCACAAATAATACAGTAACTTTAAACTGGCTTACAGCTGGTTCCAAAGTAGTAACTGTTAATTACAATAATTCAAATGGTTGTGCTGCTTCCGTTTCGGCTTCTAGTACAACTTTAGTTAATCTTGGTCCATCCATAACGGTACAACCTTCAAGTGGAATTCAAACCACCTGTCAAGGAACTGCTTTTGCGCCATTGTCGGTTACTGCTTCGGGCACAAACCTAACTTACCAATGGTGGGTTAGAACATCCTATATAAATCCAGCAACTGGAGGTTCTCCAATTACTGGAGCTACAGCAGCTACTTATATACCTCAATTTACAGTTGCTAATTCCAGTTATTATTATGTAATAGTTTCTGTTTCGGGCTGTACGGCTATAAAAAGTATTTGCACAAATGCATACGTTGTAAATCCACCTTCTATTGGTGGTTCAATATCTGGAAGTGCCTCGGTGTGTAGCGGAACGAGTAGTGCTACGCTAACTTTAACGGGATATACAGGAGCCATTACCAAATGGCAATCTTCTTCAGTAATTGATTTTTCAAGCGGGGTAGTAGATATTGTAAATACTACTGCTACTTTAACAGCTACAAATTTAACAGCTAATACCTATTATAGAGCAGTTATAACTAATGGAATTTGTGCTCCTGCATATTCCTCAATTGCATCTGTAGTCTTTACAACAACAACTTGGAATGGTTCAACATGGGATACGGGCACTCCAGACAGCACTAAAAAAGCAATATTTGCCTTTAATTATAATTTACCTAACGATATTCAAGCTTGTTCCATGCAGGTAAATCCTAATGTTGTAGTTACAGTGCAGCCAAATCATATTTTCACTATTTCTAATGAAGTTATTGTGGATCAATCTACTTCTATTCCGGGTAGTTTAATTTTTGAAGATAGCGCTAGTTTAATTCAAACAAATCCCAATGTAATTAATACTACTCCTATATATTACAAAAGGAATAGTATGCCTATGAAAAAATACGATTATACCTATTGGTCTTCCCCAGTTTCTAGTCAGGTGCTTAATGTGTTTTCTCCTAACACTATGACGGATAAATTTTATAAATGGAATACAGCTATAAATAATTGGTCTAATGTTGCGGCCAATTCGGTAATGGATTCTGGTACCGGCTATATTGTTAGAGCTCCAGATGTTGCTCCTTTTAATGTAACGACAGGTGCTGTTTTTAACGGACAATTTTATGGTGTTCCAAATAATGGAAGCATAACTACTCCAATTAACTATACTGCTTCCAACGATTCTTATAATCTTATTGGAAATCCTTATCCAGGTGCTTTAGATGCCGATGCTTTTTTAAATTACAATAGTGGGGTAGTAGCAGGTACAATGTATTTTTGGACCCACAACACACCAATAACCAATTATTATTATTCGTATAATGATTATGCAAGTTATAATCTTACCGGCGGTATAGGTACTATTGCTCCAAGTAATCCGTGTAGTGGTTGCAATACTTCAGTGCCAAACGGAAAAGTAGGAGCAGGGCAATCGTTTTTTATTCAAGGTATAGCTAATGGATCAGCAACATTTATTAATCCAATGCGACTTGCAATTACGGATAATTCGCAATTTTTTAAAACCAACAATCCTTCTTCTGCTATAGAAGGTTCTAAAAGTAGAATTTGGTTGGATATTTATAATACTTCAGGATTATACAAACAAATAGTAATTGGTTATGTAGCAGGTGCAACTAATAATTATGACACAAGATATGATGGACCTATAATGGATGCGGGAAATCCAATTGCATTTTATTCTTTACTAAATGATAAAAAATTAGGAATTCAAGGTAGAGCACTTCCGTTTAATGTTAATGATGAAATTCCTCTTGGATATAAAACAACCGTTGCAGGAGATTTTGAAATTAAACTATCTAGTTTGGATGGCCTTTTTGACAACCAACAAGTGTATCTTAAAGATTCCAATAATAATGAATTGTTCAATTTAAAAAATGGTAATTACACTTTCTCAACTTCCGAAGGAACATTTGAAGATAGGTTTAAAATTCTTTTTGCAAATTCTGCTCTTTCTGCTTCAAATTTTTCTCCTACAGCAACTTCATTAGTCCTATATAAAACAGGAACTACGGTTGCTATAAAATCAGAAGGAACTAAAATGAGTACCGTTGAGGTATATGATATTCAAGGAAGATTGTTGAATGATTTTAAAAATTTGAATCTTTCGGAATTCCAATTTAATGCGCCTTATGAAAATCAAATTTTAGTAATTAAAATTATTACAGCAGACAATTCTTGTTTTTATAGAAAAATTTAAAATAAAAAAATGACTAGTCCTAAATAATCGATACAGATTATTAGACAAAAATAAATAAATTAAACAGCATCAAAAACTTTTTTGGTGCTGTTTTTAGTTTTATAGGTTTTCATTATTAGTTTGTTTTGCTGATGCAT
>NZ_JBIKPS010000015.1:0-71816 GCF_044357305.1 Flavobacterium sp. | reverse complement strand
GTTGTCCGATAAAACTAACTATTTGCTTTGTTAAGTCTTACAAATAGTACGAAATTTTAGACTCAACTTAATTTTTAATATATTCTCGCTAAGATACAAAGTCGCAAAGAACTCAGATATAAACTGCTACTTCGCGCCTTTGCGAGAAAAAACATATAATGTTTTTAGCAATAAATATTTTAATCGGACAATAATATAAAAACCCATTAAAAAAAGGGATTTTTCGATTGAAAATCGCTTTTTTTTAATGGGTTTCCACAAACTAAAACTCGAAACTTTAAACTACCCCCCTATCTTTTTATCCCGATACTGTTGCAATAGTTTTTTACTAAACTGTTCTTCTGCTTGTTTTAGTTTCAAAATTTTAGTAGAAGGAAGAATTCCTTTTAAATTAGCAACAAATTTCTTTTTCAGTTGGTCTAATTCGTCTTCGTTGCTTTCCATTTGAGTTAATAGCGTTGCTGCTTCTTTCTCGGATAAATTATCAATAGAACTACCATCGGTTCTTTTTAGAAAGGCTTTTAATTTCTGTTTTTTAATTTCTTGCTGTCTGACTTCAAAGGCATTGAATAACGGCCAAAACTTAGCTGCTTCATCTGGAGTTAAATTTAACTCGGTAGTTATAAAAGCTACTTTTAATGCTTTTATCTGTTCTTTTTTTTCTTTAAATCGTCCTCTTAAAGGTCCATCTTGACCAAAAGAAGCAATGGTTATAAAGAATAAAGAAACGATTAATAATTTGTAATTTTTCATGCTATTTAATTTTCGTTGGTAATATATTGTTCTAAATCAATGTTGTTAGAAAGTTCGTCTTCTAAAGCATCTTTGGTAATAGGAGTGTTAACTTTCAATTTTTCTATATCTTCTTGTTCTAATAAATTCACTAAATCATCATCCGAAACCGACTTGTTTAGCGTAAGATAGTTTTCAATTTCGGTAGAACTTAATTCTTGCTCCTTATTTTGCAATTGATTTACAATGGGCAAAGATAATGTTAATATTAAAATTGCAGCAGCAGTATAAATCCATTTTTTATTTCGAGCATAGAACGAAATTACTTTCGGTTCTTCTTTGGGTATTCGTTGCATTACTTTTTCAGAAAAAGCTTCCCAATAACCTTCAGGAATTTGAAACCCTGTGGTTATTTTTTCGCTTGTATCTATTTTAAAATCTTTCATATCCATAAGACAATATCTGTTCTTAAAGGTTTAATTGGTTTTTAGGAATTCTTCAATTTTTTTAACGGCATGGTGGTACGATGCTTTCAATGCTCCAACCGATGTGCCTAATACCTCCGAAATTTGTTCGTACTTTAGTTCTTCAAAATATTTCATTTTAAAAACAAGTTGTTGTTTTTCTGGCAGTAATACAATTGCTTTTTGGAGTTTTATTTGAATTTCATTTCCGTCAAAATACACATCCGATTGTAAATTTTCTACAATTTTAGTTTGCATTGCTTCGCTAGTAGTTCCGTTGCGCTTGGCTTTGTTGTTAATAAAAGTGATGGCTTCGTTGGTTGCAATGCGATACATCCAAGAAAAAAGTTTGCTATTGCCTTTAAAGTTTTTAAGGTTTTGAAATATCTTCACAAATGTATTTTGCAAAACATCATCGGTATCATCGTGGTTAAGCACAATTGTACGAATAAGATTATACAAAGGCTTTTGATAATCGTGCAAGAGTTTTTGAAACGCAACATTCTGCGTTTTGGGGTCCAACAACTCGTTTATAAATTCCTTTTCGTCTTGCAATGCAAAAATTTGTTAATTGGAATAAAGATAACAGAAAAGGTTTAATACAAAAGTAATTTTAGTTGTTTTTTGAAGGAGTAGCACTTTCCGTTGGAGGAGTGGCAACAACCAAAGAATCGAGAGGTTTTCTATTTACTGCTTTTGGTGCTGCTTTTGGAAAAACAGGGATGTAAATTTCGGTAACCCACTTGGAAGGATTTTTAACATCCTTTCTTCCAACTGCATAAACTTCTACAATTTGACCTGAATTATTTCGCTCCAAATGATTATCTGAAATGTAACGTAATGCTTTTTTCCATGCTGTTTGGGTATGGGAATAATCACCAACAAGTGTAGTTTTCAAAGTGGTATAACTTACTGATTTACCAGATTCTATATCACTTCCTGGCATAATATGAATAGAATCTCTAACGGGCATACATACTGAAAATCCTATGTCATCGTTTGTTCGATCGTATTTATGATAAATAATAAATGGTTTTCCGTTGCTGCTCATTTTATTTTTATCAAAGAAATGTTCCATTCTTGAAACCAAAACTTTAATGTTTCTTTCAACGTCTTTTTGTTTGCAATGTAAAAATTGTTTTAAGTAAAATCCACCCGGACGGTTTACAATTCCGTTCACTTTTACCGAATAAGTATTGATTTCGTAATCGAGTGTTTTGTTAAGGTTTTCCAAACTTTTCTCGAAGGTATCGCCCATAACACTATTAATTCCACCATGAAAAAAAGCAGCAACTTTCGATTTAATATCTAGTTTCCCTTTACTTCTCCATGTAACTTTGGTTCCACCAACGGTATCTTTAAATTTCCAAAAAAATTCAGAGGTTTCCTGATTATTAACCATTTTTTGGGAAATACTTTCGTTTTCTTTTACCAAAATAGTTTTTAAATTACCTTCAGTACCACTACTAACCCATGAGCATGATGCTCCTTTACCCATTGTAAGTTCGGGATAATTAAAATTATAGGTGTTGTCGTTTTTTATCCAAGTACAAAAAGTTTCCCAATTTCTATAATCGTTTATATAGTTAAATACTATTACTCTTGGATTTTTTATTACTTTACTTCTAGTAACATCATAATCTCCTTTTTGTGTTAAAATAAAAACACTCAATCCTATTAGGAAAAGGAAGAGCAATAAGAAAAAGTATTTAAGGATTCTCATAACAAAGTTTGAAATTTATAAAGTAAATATAGCAAAAATTTAGTGTTTGGAGAAAATTTTAATCATAAATAATATAAAAATAAAAGCGAAAAAGCCTAAGAGTATTTTATAGTTTCCTTTGTAGAATTGATTGTGAAGCATTTTGTCTTTTCCGTAAGCATAAACCATCGCAATAATGAAGGCAACAACAAACACTCCTGCAAAGACCAACTGACCTTGTGTGAACATAATAATTATTTTTCAACAAATTTAGGCAATTATATTCCTAATTAGTAATTTGGCTTTCTAATTTATTCCTTAATATATGCAAAAGCAAATCAACTCCGTAAAAGAATTTCATACTAGTTTCCAATTGGGATATAGCGAAACAATAATTGGTGACCTTGGCCAAAGCAAAAACCTGCTTCGTTACAATTTGATGAAAGAAGAAAATGAAGAATACCTTGAAGCAGCGCAGAATAACGATATAACTGAAATTGCCGATGCACTTGGCGATATGTTGTATATTTTGTGCGGCACCATTATCGAACACGGATTACAACATAAAATAGAAGCAGTTTTTGACGAAATCCAACGAAGTAACATGAGTAAATTGGATGAAAATGGGCAACCCATTTATCGGGAAGATGGTAAAGTGCTGAAAGGACCGAATTATTTCAAGCCAAATTTTGACGCAATTTTGAAATAGTATTAAAGCATTTTCTGCATAAAAACACTGTGCAACCAGCGGTTGAATTTAAAACCAGATTCTTTAATGGTACCTACAATTTCGAATCCAAATTTCTTATGAAATTCAATGCTGCTTTGGTTTTCGGCATCAATTACGCCAATCATGGTATGCAGTTTTTGGGCTTTCGCCAAATCGATTAAGTTTTCTAAAATCAATTTTCCAATGCCTTTCCCGATATGATTGGGATGGGCATAAACCGAATGTTCTACCGTAAATTTATAAGCTTCCCTAAATCGGAATTCACTATAATAACCAAAACCAACCACCGTTTCCTCTTCGGTAGCAACAACTACAGGAAAACCTTTGGATAATTTTTCTTCCAAAATAGCCACTTGATTCTCTAAAGTTCTTGGCTCATAATCGTATAGAGCCGTTGCATTTAGAATATTATAATTTATAATTTCTAAAATGGCTTGCGCATCTTTAATTTGGTACGATCTGATTTTGATTTCCATGATCCAAAAATAGTATTTTTTTAACCAATTTGAAATTAAACCTCCTTGTTTAAGTAATTGCTTAATTAACGTAACTTTCTTAATGGTTTAATTTAAACTCAATAAATAACTTTGTACTTTTGCTAGAATAAATTTAAGTTTTACAATTAATTCATGAGGATGAGATTGCTTCGTTCCTCGCAATGACAATGACCTACCCAAAAATACCTTTAGCACAATCTATAATCGAACTACTTCGTGCCAAAGGCATCACCAATATTGTAATCTCACCTGGATCTAGAAATGCACCACTAACAATAGGTTTTGTAAATAACCCAAATTTTACTTGCTATAGCATTGCCGACGAACGTTCGGCAGCATTTTTTGCACTCGGAATGGCGCAACAAATTAACAAACCAGTGGCTGTAGTTTGCACCTCGGGATCGGCATTGCTGAATTATTATCCGGCATTTGCGGAAGCATTTTACAGTCAGATTCCGTTTATTGTTATTTCTGCCGATAGACCCCAAAGCAAGATTGACATTGGCGATGGGCAAACCATTCGCCAAGAAAATGTTTTTGCCAATCATTCTTTATATAATGCCAACCTTACGGAAAATACTTCTGAGGAAAATGATTTATTAATTCAAGAAGCAATTGATACGGCTTTCGTCAAAAGAGGTCCAGTGCACATCAACGCGCCATTTGAAGAACCTTTATACGAAACAACTTCCGAATTATTGGTTACTGCAAAAATCATTTCTTCCATTTCGAAAGAATTTACGATAGCAGAAAATTTATCCGAATTTGCTACCATTTGGAATACTACTAAAAAGAAATTAATTCTCGTTGGGGTTAATGAACCGAATGCTGTTGAACAACAATTTTTAGATACTTTAGCAAACGATCCTTCGGTGGTTGTAATGATAGAAACGACTTCCAATTTACACCATCCGAAGTTTATCAATACTATAGATACCATAATTACTCCCTTTACAAACGAGGATTTTCTGTATTTTCAACCTGAAATTTTAGTAACTTTTGGCGGAATGATTGTTTCCAAACGCATCAAAGCATTTTTAAGAAAATACCAGCCCAACCACCATTGGCATATGGATTCTTTAAGGGCCTACGATACTTTTGGTTGTTTGACCAAACATTTTAAAGTAACACCCAACTTGTTTTTTCAATCGTTTTTTCCGTTGACACAAAAGGTGGAAAGCAATTACAACCAAAAATTACAAAATATTAAAGCACTACGCCAACAAAAAAGTTTGGAATATCTTGCTAAAATTCCGTTTACCGATTTTAAAGTGTTTGAAAAAGTGTTGCCTGCTTTGCCTAAGAATTCGCAATTGCAAATTAGCAACAGTTCCCCTATTCGCTATGCGCAATTATTTGATATTGAAAAAAGCATTGAAGTCTTTAGCAACAGAGGAACCAGCGGTATTGACGGAAGTACTTCTACAGCAATTGGAGCTGCAGTTGGAAGTCAAAAACCAAATGTGTTTATAGCTGGCGATATCGGATTTTTGTACGATAGCAATGCCCTTTGGAATAATTATATTCCGAAGGATTTCAAAATTATCTTAATTAATAATGGTGGTGGTGGCATCTTCCGAATTTTACCAGGACACGATGAAACGCCTGTTTTTACTACTTTTTTCGAAACTTCCCATTGCTTAACGGGAGAACATTTAGCCAAAATGTATGGCTTTAATTACCTAACAGCAAGTACCGAAACTACTTTAGAAAACAGTTTAAATGTGTTGTTTTCTAATAATGAAAAGCCCACTTTATTGGAAGTTTTTACACCAACTTTAGAAAACGATAAAGTGTTATTGCAATATTTTAAAGAGTTGGTTTAACCGTGTTTCTTCCAGTACTTCTTCCCATAATCACAGAAAATTTCTTCTCCTGATTTTAGCTTTCTAATGGCAATTAGGCACACATTCTGGTTTTCGTCTAAGGTTATTTTGGCATTGTTTTTAAATGCTGATTTAGTAAAACCAGCAGCATCGTTAGCATATTTTGCAAAACAATTGGTATTTCGGCAATCTAAAATGCTTCCGTTAAGAAGATTCATAAAATAGTTATCGGTCCCGTTTTTCATTCGAATTGCTGCCTCTTCATCCGATAAAATTTCCCCTTTGAATTCGGAGATAATTTCGTCTTTGTAAATAGTAATAGCAGTAAACAAACCATTCCCCGAATTAGGAAGTTGCGAAGTGGCTACATATAAATAATCCTCTTCAAGGGCTTGGATTTTATTTTGGTCGGTTGCCATTAAATTAAAACTCAATTTGAATTTTTACTTTTCCGCCAAGACCTTTTTCTACAATATCGTATAATGTTTTAAGAGTAAGATTACTTCCATTATTTTCAATTCGTGAAATAAATTCTCTTTTTTTATCAATAATCCCTCCAAGTTCGGATTGGGTAAGGTGTTTTTCTTCACGTGCTTTTTTTAATTGCAGACCGATTTTAAAGCCTTCAAAATCTCTTTCTAAAGCATCGCGTCTTTCGGTTCCTTTTTCACCATAAACCGTATCTTTAATATCTTTCCAACTTTTAGTTTCCATTTTCATTTGATTTTTCATAATAATATTGGTGCATTAATCGCAATGCTTTTTCAATTTCTTTTTTTGGTACTTTTTTCGTTTTCTTTTGAAAACCATTTAATAGAATAACTAATTTTCCTTCATCAAAAAAACAGAAAACTCTCCAAATATTGCTCCCTAATTGAATTCGTGCTTCAAAAAGTCCTGCAGTTCCTTCTATAAATTTTAGATAATTTGCTGGCACACGCTCTAAAGTTTCAATAGCTTCAATTATCTTAAAAATTTTATCTTGAACTTTTTTCGGTTGTTCAACTAAAAAATCTTCAAAATAAGATTTATAGGCTATGACTTCTCTCACTTTCATTCATCAAAGGTAACTTAAAAGTTACATTTTATCAAAAAATAATAATAAATTTCAAAATTAGATGTTTAAATTAATTGTAGAATTAAGATTACGCATCTTCCAACTTCCATCTTCTAACTCCCAACTTCCAACTCATTTTCGTACCTTTGCCAAAATTACAAGCATATTATGAAAATTGGTCAATTCAATACGTTAACGATAAATAGAGATACTCAGGTAGGTTTGTTCCTTACTGATGGGAAAGAAGATGTTTTATTACCTAATAAATACGTCCCAAAAGTATTTGAAATTGGCGAAGAAATTACCGTTTTCGTTTATTTGGATCACGAAGAACGCCCTGTGGCAACAACCTTAGTTCCGTATATTTTCTTGAACGAATTTGCGCTTTTACGTGTGAATTATGTTAATCAAGTCGGTGCTTTTATGGATTGGGGAATGGAAAAAGATATTCTAGTTCCGTTCAAAGAGCAAGCCCGACCTATGGAAAAAGGAAAACGTTATTTGGTGTATCTTTATATGGATGAAAAAACCAATAGACTGGTGGCTTCTAGTAAAACCAACCAGTTTTTAAATAATGAAAATGTTACTTTAGAGAAAAACGAAGAAGTAGATTTGATTATTTCTCATATTACAGAAATCGGAATTAACGTCATCATCAACCAAAAACACAAAGGTTTGGTTTATAAAGATGAAGTTTACGACGATGCAATTCGTACCGGAGATAAAATGAAAGGCTATATTAAGACCATTCGTCCGGACGGAAAAATTGATGTTTCCTTGCGTATTCTTGGTTTTGAAAATATTGAACCAAATTCAGAGATTATTTTAAACGAATTAAGAGCCAGCCGTGGATTTTTAAGATTGAACGACAATTCTAATCCGGAAGATATCAAGACGGTTTTGAAAATGAGCAAGAAAACCTTCAAGAAAGCCATTGGACTTTTATATAAAGAGAAATTGATTGAGATTAAAGACGATGGAATTCATCTGCTATAAATCCTTTGCAAATTATTTTTTATGAAAATACCTACAAGACATTATAAATCCATTTTGAAATTGGTATTTATAATGTCTTTACTTTTTTGTAACACTTTAGCAACCGCACAAAAAAAGGGCTGCACCGATCCACTTGCTAATAATCAGGAGGGATTTGCAACGATAAACGATGGAAGTTGTAAGTACAATTCTACAGCTGTAAAAGCCCAATTAGTTGCTAATTTGCCAACTACTTTAACCGAAAGTTCGGGGTTGATTTATTTTAAAGGAAGTTTGTGGAGCCACAACGACGACACCGATACAAATATTTATGAATTAAATTCAACATCGGGAGAAGTACTTCGTAAAATAAAACTCCCAAAAATTTCAAATACTGATTGGGAAGAGATTTCGCAAGACAGCACTTATATTTATATAGCAGATACGGGAAATAATTACCAAGGAAATCGCAACAATTTACATATTCTTAGGATGTCGAAAACTTCTTTTCTGGAAGAAAAACCTAGTATAGATACTATTTCTTTTACCTATTTCGATCAAAAAGAATTTCAAAAACAAAAACCGAATACTACCGATTTTGATTTGGAGGCATTCGTGGTTAGCAACGACAGTATTTATCTGTTTTCCAAACAATGGAAATCCCGAAAAACGACACTTTATGTTCTGCCGAAAGTTCCTGGTAATTATATCGCTAAAGCAAAAGGAACGCTGGATGTAAATGGTCTGATTACCGGAGCAACCTATAACGAAACGAAAAAACAAGTGGTTATTTGCGGATATACGAGATTCGTAAAGCCTTTTTTGTATTTGCTTTACGATTATCCTAAACATAATTTTTTGGAGGGAAATCATCGAAAAATAAAACTACAACTTCCTTTTCATCAAATCGAAGGCATTGCAACGGATGGTACTTTTTATTATTTATCCAATGAAAAATTCAATTTTAAAAGTTTGATTCCTATTGCGCCAGCACTTTGGAAAATAGATTTATCCGAATTTTTAAAATAAATAAAAGAAACTTCTAAGCTATTAGAGCAATCTTATAATAATTATTATAGCAATTATTTTATTACTGAATTACTATTAATTTTATATTAAAATCTAATTTGTGATATTGCAAATTCATCCTTAAGGGTTAAAGTATTGTTTTTTTATTAGAAAAAAGTATAAAAAAAGCACAGGAAGTTAACTTCCTGTGCATGTAATTGGCTCTTACGTGTATTCGTAGTCTTCCGTAAACTCTACGTTGCCCATATAACCAAGCCAATTTATCATTAATTACTTTTTTCCTTTTTTTAAAGAGAAGATCTGAAAAAGCAACAACTAACTTGATTTTCTTTTTACAAAGATGCAGCGATTACGTTTGATAAATATTATATGATTTCTATAAAATTTTATATTAATTACAGATTTTCAATTCCGATTAGAAACAAAAAAAACACTATTAAATAGTGCTTTTAGAATAGTATTAATTCAACAATGCAAATTAGTTTATTAAAAAAGGGAATACTTTTATAAATCCTCATAACCACTTTTTATTACAGTAGAAATCATTTTAAATTGTTCGTTAGCATTAAAATGGTGTTTTGCATGCGCTGGAATCACAATACCTTCACCAAGTTTTAATTTAAATACTTTATCATTAATAGTAATCTCTGCAGTGCCATCAATTATTTGTATATACGTATCAAAAGGAGAAATTTTTTCATCTAACTCTTCACCAGCATCAAAAGAAGAAATAGTAACATTTCCAGTCGTTTTTTTAATTATAGTTTTGCTAACAACGGCATTGGCCATATATTCAATTATCTCTACAATAATATGCGTTTTGCCTTTTTCTAATTCTGAACTTTCAATATTTTTTTCCATTTTTCAAATAAATATTTTATTATTCCTTAAGTATCAAATCCGACTAAGTGGTTATAATTTGCTTTATTGAATTGTTTACAAATTTATTTGTAGACAAAATACATGCAAATATAGACAAATGGAAATAAAATATTTTATATAATATTTAGAAAATATTATATAATTAAAAAAAAAGGTGTTTTATTATTTATTGGAGATTGCTAATTGCTTTCTACTTTTATAGGCTTTTAAATATTCACCTTTAGGTTTTCCATCGTCAAAAGAACTAAAGGTTAATGGAAATGCTGCTTTATGTCGGGCATCTTGATTAGAGAAACCTTCGTACTCTATTCTGTAAATTGCCGAATACATTTGGGCTCTACCAATACCATGGTAGCAATGAATTAGAACAGGATAATTGTTTTTGTTATCCATAATTTTGAAGAAAATATCTAAATTCTTTTGATTTGGAACTTGATCCGAACCATCATTATAATAGTTCACTCCAGGAATTTTAGCAATTGCTTGTTTCTCTGCAGTTAACTCTGCAGGAACTTCTGGATTGTTTACATCATCTCCAGTACCTGGAAAACGCAAATCAACTATCGATTTAATATGGTATTTTTTTACATAACTTTCAATTTCATCAGGAGGAATAGTACCACTTTTATATACTTTTCCTTCGGTAATTGTCATGAAATTATGATTGATATGACGATCATAAACATATTTCCCAGTAATAATTAAAACTACAACAATTAATGCTGCAATTATTTTCTTTTTGATACTCATCTTTATTAGTCTTTTGAAGTCAATTTTTTATCAATAATTCGTTCCATGTAATCTTGCAAAAATGCTTTGCAGCGAAGTTCTAAAAAATTCATTTCGGAATTTCGGTGGCTTATTAAATTGTTTTTTAAATCCTTATCTTCTTTGTTATAAAAACCAACTGCTTTTTCTCCATCAAAAGTACAAATATAATTTCCACTCATCATTTGGTACTTATCCGAAGAATAACGCATCACAAAAGGTTTCACTTTATCGTTACTTATTAGACTTCTACCCCAACTTCTAAAAGGCTTCTCGTACCCTATCATATCTAATAAAGTAGGATATATATCTATTTGTTGTGCCCAATCTTTATTGACTCCTTTGTATTTTTCATTTGGTGTAAAAAACAAAATTGGAACCGTGTGAAAATTCTGGTCTTTACCATATTCAGGATAGTAAATTAAATTATCATGATCGGCAACCAACACAAAAATAGTGTTTTGGTACCAAGCCTCTTTTTTGGCGGATTTAAAAAATTGCTTCAAAGAAAAATCGGTATAGCCAATACATTGGTGAATTGGGTTATCGCCTTTCGGAAATTTACCTTCATATTTTTCCGGAATAACATAGGGTTCATGAGAGGAAACTGAAAATAAAGTAGCCATAAACGGCCCTTTCTTTTGCGAAAGCGTTTTGTTGAAATACTGCATAAATGGCTCGTCCCAAATACCCCAAGAGCCATCAAAATCGGCATCATTATTATATTCATTTTTACCATAATAATGGTCGTAGCCTAAGATATTTCCGAAACCAAGAAATCCCATAGAACCATTAGGTGCACCATGAAAAAAAGAAGAATCATAGCCTTCACTTTTTAATATAGAAACCAACGATTCAATTTTTTGTTTAGGAAAAGGTGACGACGTAAATGCATCTTTAAAGGACGGAATTCCAGCAATTACTGACGACATTCCGTGAATCGATTTATACCCATTGGCATAGGCATTCGTATAAATCAAACTATGTTGGGCTAACGAATCTACAAAAGGCGAATACCCTTCATAATTTGGGATTTTTGAGTCTTTATTGAATGAACTAATGTATTCTTTGGCATAACTTTCTAAAATAATAATTACCACATTGGGCTTTGTTTTAGGGTTGTTATGGTATTGTTTTATTGGAATAATCAAAGAATCGATAGTAGCTTTTGAAACCAAATTCACTTTCTGAAACGTATTGGTATTCCAGGTTCTAATAATTGCAAATGGCGTGTTCAATACATAATCAGCTTGAGAGGCATCGGTAACATAACGACTGGCATCTAATAAATTTATCGGACGGGTACTTTTACTAAAATCACCACGTATTCCTCCAATACACATGGTAGTTAGAAAAAGAAAACTTAAAGTTGAAACAGCAAAATATTTGAAAGTAGCACTAGGAATATGATGCTGGATTTTGACTTTTTTATAGAGGTAAATCCAAAGATAAGCACACAAGAAAAACATTAAAAATACGTGCCAATATTCCATTAAAAAATTAAAAAATAAACGCGTTTTATTACTTTCATTTTCTAAAGTATCCAATGATGCTCTGGTGCTTCTGTTGAAGGTATACTTGTAATAAATAAAATCAATAAAATTGGTAGTAAATGCAAGTAAATTGGTTGAAAAATAAAGATAAAACAAAAAATTTTGAAAACCTTTTTTAGCATTTACAATTAATGGAAAAATAGAGAGTATAATAAATAACGAATTGATATACAGTATTGTAGTGGTGTCAAAAGCAAGTCCATGATACGACAAGGCAATAAAATCGGTAACCGAATCAATTTTAACTAAATTTATATTATAAATAAAGAACAAAATTCGAGCTATCATGTAAAACATATAGACCAAAATTATCCTGTAAAACAACACTTTATATTCGTTATATCTTGGAAATCTTTTCATTAATTGGGAATATAATTTTATGCAAAATTAATAAATACTATAACTATAATTGAAAATATATTGTTAATATATAATTTATTGATTAATTTGCATAAAATTAGCAAAAAGCAATAAATGATTTCTATAACCCGTCTTTTCGATTTTCCATATTATCAATTAGAAAAAAACAATCTATCTGCCTGCCTTGTAACTAAATACAATGATAAATGGATAGAAACTTCCACGCAAGAATATATAGATAAGGCCAATGCAATTTCTAGAGCCTTACTTCGACTAGGAATTGAAAAAAATGATAAGATTGCATTAATATCTTCTAGCAATAGAACCGAATGGAACATTATGGATATTGGCGCATTACAAACAGGTGCTCAAACCGTACCTATTTACCCAACTATTTCCGAAGAAGACTATGAATACATCTTGAACCATAGTGAGGCTATCTATTGTTTTGTTTCGGATGTGGAAGTACTGCGCAAAGTAAATCTTATTAAAAAAAATGTGCCTCAATTAAAGGAGGTTTATTCCTTTAATGAAATTGTTGGTTGCAAAAACTGGGGAGAACTTTTAGCTTTAGGAGAAGATACTTCCAACCAAGATCTAGTAGAACAACGAAAAGAAAATGTAAAACCAGAAGAATTAGCTACCATAATTTATACTTCTGGCACCACTGGAAAACCAAAAGGTGTAATGCTTTCGCATAACAATATTGTTTCTAATGTACTGGATAGTTCCCCAAGAATTCCATTTGATGAAGGAACTAGTGTGGCTTTAAGTTTTTTACCTATTTGTCATATTTTTGAAAGAGTAATTCTGTATATCTACCAATATTATTCGGTTTCTATTTATTTTGCCGAAAGTATTGACAAACTTTCTGAAAATATTAATGAGGTAAAACCAACCGTTTTTTCAGTAGTTCCAAGGCTTTTGGAAAAAGTATACGATAAAATAATTGAAAAGGGATCTGCACTTACAGGTATCAAAAGAAAATTATTCTTTTGGTCTGTTGATTTAGGATTGCGCTACGAACCATATGGAGCCAATGGAATTTGGTATGAACTTCAATTAAAAGTAGCCCGGAAATTAGTTTTCAGCAAATGGAAAGAGGGCTTAGGCGGAAATTTAAATGTATTAGTTTCAGGAAGTGCCGCTTTACAACAACGACTTACTAGAGTATTCGCTGCAGCAGGAATGCCTGTGATGGAAGGTTATGGATTAACTGAAACGTCACCTGTTATTACCGTTAATGACATGCGAAATCATGGTTTTAAAGTTGGAACTGTTGGAAAAGTGATTCAAAATGTAGAAGTTAAAATTGCTCCCGATGGCGAAATACTTTGTAAAGGGCCAAACGTTATGATGGGATATTATAAAGATGAGAAACTAACCAACGAAACTATTTTTGATGGGTATTTCCATACTGGTGATATTGGCGAAGTGGATAGCGAAGGGTTCTTGAAAATTACCGACCGGAAAAAAGAAATGTTTAAAACTTCAGGTGGAAAATATATAGCTCCACAAATTATTGAAAATGCCATGAAACAGTCCTTGTTCATCGAACAAATTATGGTGATTGGAGATGGTGAAAAAATGCCTGCAGCGCTTATTCAACCTAACTTTACATATATCAAAAATTGGGCTACCAAAGAAGGATTTGATATTGGCGATTTAAATGAAGAAATTATTTATAATTCTAGAGTTATTGAGAAAATTCAAGAAGATATAAATCTTTACAATGAAAAATTTGGAAATTGGGAAAAAATAAAACGTTTTGAACTTACTCCTACTGTTTGGAGTGTTGAAGGCGGGGAACTCACTCCTACTCTTAAACTCAAACGCAAAATAATAAAGGAAAAATATATTAAACTTTACGATAAAATATACAATTCATAATTGGGGTTTTAATTACATAAAAAACACCCTTAAAGTTTTTTTAAGGGTGTTTAACTTAACTAAAACTCAATTATTATGCTTATTTCATTAATTGCACAGAAACTCTTCGTGCTAAATCAAGTCCAGTTTTAGAAGAACTTGGATAGGTTGTATCAACCCCTTCTGCACTTATTGTCATCCTGTTTTCATTTACACCTGTAGAAGCTAAGAAATTTTTAAGTTTAATTGCTCTTCGTTTTGACAGATCCATATTATGTTGTTCTCCACCACGAACATCAGCAAATCCTGTAAGTTTAATTTTCGCATCTGGATAATTTCTTAAATACTGCGATAACAAATGAATGTTGTTTTCGGATCCTTTATTAGGCATGTCTTCATTTACATCAAAAAACACATTAATATTTAGATTTCCGCTTTCTAAAGTTGTTTTAAAGGGGTCGTTATTTTCTACAATTGGATCTGCTTTTTTAGGCTCTTCTGGTTCTAATTCATCCGGAATTCCATTTTTATTCAAATCAATAAATCTTCCTTTAGTATCTACAACAATTCCTGCAGGAGTATTATTTTGTAAATCTATATAATCTGGAACACCGTCTTTATCGGTATCTTTCATCGATTTTTCAATTTCAGCTATTCGTTTTCTAGCATCTTCATCAACTTTAGAAACCTTAGAAACGAACCAATCTGCATGTGGTTTATCTTTATCACCTAAATAAAAAGTTAGTCCAAGTGAGGTATTATAAATAGAACCCGTAAGATTATTTGTATCTTCCGAATAAGATCCATCCCAATTGAAATGTTGTCTTAAGTTATTTAGATACGTAAAATCGCCTGTTATTGCTAACCAGTTAGTCAATCGATATTGCGGAGTTAATCCTAAAATTATTCCACCATTATCTTCCGAAACATTTTGATTAACACCTGTTTGTGGTGTTAGTTTTGAAAATTGAAATCCTCCATGTACTAATAACCCAATGCGTTTTGTAAAGGATTCAAATCGCAATAACCTTGAAAAATTCATTACCCCTTGAATTCCCAAACGATATTGTTTTAAATTAAATTCTAAAGATCCACTTCCAGCTTGATTTTTAATTTCATCATAACCCAAATCAGCTTTCACTCCAAATAGATTAGAAAACATATATCTTGCACCTAGATCATAATGTTCAATTCCATTAAAATAAAAGTAGGTATTCGGTTTGGAAGTATAATAACCTGAAGAAAAAGGTCTTATAGGTCTATTCTGCCCTACATTCAATTCAATAGACCAATGATTGTATAGGTCCTTTTCACTTCTTTCTTCTTGAGCATAAGTATACGTTGCAATAAAAGCTACGACAACTACTAACATTCTTTTTTTCATTTATTTAAATATTAATTGTTAATAAAACAAATCATAAATATATTTAGGCTAAAAATAAATATAGCAAAACATACAAATTTGAAATTAATAATTTCAAATTTTAAATTGTAGGCAAAAAAAAGATTTGGAGGGTAATCGCTGCATTATTTTATGTAAAAAAAATAATTACATAAATTTATTTTGCAAATATATACTAAATTCCCGATTTTTGGAGTTCTGCATATTGTTTTTTTGTTTTTCTACAATTTTCTGGAGAAGTATAACAGATTTTTTTAAATATATGTCCAAAATTACTATAATTAACGAATCCTAAATCAAATGCAATTTCATTTATTGGTTGATCTGTATTTTCAATTAACGCCTTTGCAATCTCCATTTTATTAATAAGTATATATTGGTATGGAGTTACTCCTATAATACTTGAAAAAATTCTGATAAAATGATGTTTTTTCCATCTGGTTAAATTAGCTAATTCATCAATATCAATTTTTTCATTAATATTTTCATTTATGTAATTAATAACATGTCTTATTCTATAAGGCACATCTTCAATAACTTTTTTATCGGTTTTTAATAAATCAATATTTTTATGCGTATAATTATACAGTATTAATTTCACACAAGCTTTGACATCCTTATCGCGTAATGGTTTTATCAAAAAACCATATGGCCGAGTGCGTTTAATATTTTCTAATATAACATTATTTGCATTTGAAGATAAATATAGAAATGGGATCAAATCTTCATTTAATAAATAACGGCCTAACTGAATACATCTATCCGATTGAGCTTCTTCAATATCTATCATTACTAATTGCGGTGTAATTTTTACTATATGATTAATAATGTCTCCTGTAAGTATGGATATGAATTTAACTTCATATCCTTCATTTTCAAGAACATTTTGTACTTCTTGAGATAAAGCAAGATCTAATCCAACAACTAATAATATTTTTTTTTCCATATTATAAAATAAATTACAATAGACAATTAAACGAAAATCTTAATTATTTTTTGCTTATAATTTTTCTTTTTTAAATATTCTAATTTACAAAAAAATCATAATAGAAATGATAATTACTTTTATAAAGTTCACGAATAGAAAATAATTCATTGAAAGTATTAATATCTATTTAAAATATTCTCTATCATAATTTTATATTGATTAATTCATAATAAAATAACATATTTTTTATCCATATTCTAACTTTAAAATAATTTTAAATCAATGCAACAGCAGTAGAATATTTTTTATTTTGACAAAAAAATTATATATCAAAATTTTATATCAAAATTAAGAATTTTCTTAATCATAGATGCGCAAAAATATACGCAAAAAATGGAAAATTGATATTATTTTCATAGTGAAAGTGATAAATTAATATTATTTAAAAAAAAAATAACATTAATTAGTATGCGTGCATAATAAATTATTGTATATTTGAATTATCATAAGATGTATTAAATGAAAGATAAAACTATAGATTATATTCTTCGTGCCACATGGCAAGCAGTTGCTAGAATGTATAATGAGGAGGCGTCCAAATTTGATGGTTCTATGGCAATTGGCTTTGCATTACTTAGCATTGATAAAGAAAACGGAACGCCCTCAACCTATATAAGCAATCGTATGGGTATGGAACCAACTTCTTTAACCCGGACTTTAAAAACATTAGAAGAAAAAGGCTTAATAATTCGCAAGAAAAATCCTGATGATGGCAGAGGCGTATTAATTTACCTTACTGAATTAGGAAAAGAAAAAAGAGCATTGTCAAAAGAAACCGTTCTAAAATTCAATGAAACAATTAAGAAAAATATATCCGAAGAAAAATTAAGACACTTTTTTGAAGTAGCCGAAACAATAAACGATTTAATCAACGAGAAAAAGATTTTTTAGAAATACGAGATACAAAATACAAGGTACAAAATACGAAGTACGAAGTATTAAAAACTAATAAACTCATAAACAACTAAACTCATAAACTGTAAGTTATGAAACGAACAATTAAAAAAGTGGCTGTAATAGGATCTGGAATAATGGGTTCTGGAATTGCATGCCATTTTGCTAACATTGGTGTAGAAGTATTGCTTTTGGACATTGTTCCAAATGCTTTAACTCAAGTCGAAGAAAAGAAAGGGCTAACTCTAGAAAGTAAAGTCGTTCGAAATAGAATGGTAAACGACCATTTGGCAAACGCTTTAAAATCGAACCCCTCTCCTATTTATAGTCAGAAGTTTGCTAATAGAATCACAACTGGTAATACTACTGACGATATGGCTAAAATCGCTACTTGCGATTGGATTATAGAAGTTGTGGTAGAACGTTTGGATATCAAGAAATTGGTTTTTGAACAAATTGAAAAATTCCGCAAACCAGGAACATTAGTAACTTCTAATACTTCTGGAATTCCGATTAAGTTTATGAGTGAAGGCAGAAGTGAGGACTTCCAAGCAAATTTCTGTGGAACGCATTTCTTCAATCCTGCGCGTTATTTGAAATTATTCGAAATTATTCCAGGTCCGAAAACTTCTACGAATGTACTAGATTTTCTAACCAATTATGGTTCGCAATATTTAGGAAAAACTTCGGTCGTGGCCAAAGATACACCAGCGTTCATAGGAAACCGTATTGGTATCTTCGGAATTCAAAGTCTTTTCCATTTGGTAAAAGAAATGGGATTGACCATTGAAGAAGTCGATAAATTAACTGGTCCTGTTATTGGTCGCCCAAAATCGGCTACGTTCCGAACTGTAGATGTAGTTGGTTTAGATACTTTAGTCCATGTTGCTAATGGTTTGTATGAAGGTTGCCCAAATGACGAGGCACACGACTTATTTAAACTTCCGGATTTTGTAACTAAAATGATGGAAAATAAATGGCTAGGAAGTAAAACTGGACAAGGATTTTACAAAAAAGAAGGCAAAGAAATTTTATCTTTAGATTTAAATACTTTGGAATATAGAGCGGCTAAAAAAGCATCTTTTGCAACTTTAGAACTAACTAAAACCATTGACAAACCTATTGATCGTTTTAAAGTATTAGTAAAAGGAAAAGACAAAGCAGGTGATTTTTACAGAAAAAACTTCGCTGCAATGTTTGCTTATTGTTCCAACAGAATTCCTGAAATTTCGGACGATTTTTACAAAATTGACGATGCTATGAAAGCGGGTTTTGGTTGGGAAAATGGGCCTTTTGAAATTTGGGATGCCATTGGTGTAGAAAAAGCAATCGATTTAATGAAAGCCGAAGGCTATACTCCTGCTGCTTGGGTTAATGACATGCTTGCTTCGGGAAGTCCTTCTTTTTATACTGTAAAAGATGGAGCGACACATTATTATAATATTGCAACCAAATCTCAAAAGAAAGTTCCGGGTCAAGATGCGTTTATTATTTTAGATAATATTCGCGAAAGCCATAAAGTATGGGGTAATTCGGATGCAACTGTTTTCGATTTAGGAGACGGAATTTTGAACTTAGAATTCCATTCTAAAATGAATACTATTGGAGGTGGCGTTTTAACTGCCATCAACAAAGCAATTGACATGGCCGAAAAAGAATACCGCGGATTGGTTATTGGAAATCAAGGAACTAATTTCTCGGTGGGCGCTAATATCGGGATGATTTTCATGATGGCTGTCGAACAAGAATACGATGAATTGAACATGGCAATCAAAATGTTTCAAGACACTATGATGCGCGTGCGCTATTCCTCTATTCCTGTAATTGTAGCACCTCACGGAATGACTTTAGGTGGTGGTTGCGAAATGAGCATGCATGCCGACCGTGTGGTTGCTACTGCAGAAACCTATATTGGATTAGTAGAATTTGGTGTTGGAGTAATCCCAGGTGGCGGTGGATCTAAAGAAATGACATTAAGAGCTTCCGATCTTTTCCGTAAAAACGATGTAGAATTAAATGTACTTCAAGAATATTTTCTAACTATTGGTATGGCAAAAGTTGCAACTTCAGCTTATGAAGCATTCGATTTAGGAATTTTACAAAAAGGAAAAGATATCGTTGTGGTAAATAAAGACCGTCAAATTGCTGTTGCCAAACAAGTGGCTTTGCAAATGGCAGACCAAGGATACACACAACCAATACGAAGAACTGACATCAAAGTATTAGGTAAACAAGCATTAGGAATGTTCATAGTTGGAACCAACCAAATGGCAGCAGGAAAATACATCTCGGAACACGATTTGAAAATCGCTAACAAACTAGCCTATGTAATGGCTGGTGGTGATTTATCTGAACCAACATTGGTAAGCGAACAATATTTATTAGATATTGAACGCGAAGCCTTTTTATCATTGTGTACCGAAAGAAAAACATTAGAAAGAATTCAATTTATGTTGACAAAAGGGAAACCTTTAAGAAATTAATAGCCTTGTAGAGACATACTATTAATAAATTAGAAAAAAGATTAGCAAATAACCTCGTAGAGGCGGCCCGTTTATAGAAAATGTATGTTTAATTAAACATAGCTCCATAGGAGCGACCTGTTATTATGGCAAATACCTATTCACAAATTTATATTCAAATTGTTTTTGCAGTAAAAGGAAGACAAAACCTAATTGCTAAAGAAAATCGGGAAGAGTTACATAAATTTATTACCGGTATTGTTACAAATAGAGAACAAAAATTATTAGCAATTTTTGCAATGCCAGATCATGTTCATATTTTAGTTGGATTAAAGCCAAGTATTTCAATTTCAGATTTGGTAAGAGATATAAAAGCAGGTTCATCAAAATTTATAAATGACAGCAAATGGATAAACGGAAAATTTAATTGGCAAGAAGGATTTGGAGCATTTTCTTATTCCAAAAGCAATTTGGATAATGTGGTAAAATATATTTTGAACCAAGAAGTACGACATCAGAAAAAAACATTTAAAAATGAATATTTAGATTTTTTAGAAAAATTCGAAATTGAATATGATTCAAAATATTTATTTGATTGGGTGGAATAATAAACAGGTCGCTCCTACGGAGCTTCCCAAAATATAAAAATAACGTCTAATAACAGTTTACCTCTACGAGGTTAATGAAATAAATCATAAATAATGAAAACAGCCTATATTGTAAAAGCATTCCGAACAGCAGTTGGAAAAGCACCAAAAGGAGTATTCCGTTTTAAACGTCCTGACGAATTGGCGGCAGAGACCATTCAATTCATGATGAACGAATTACCAGATTTCGACAAAAAAAGAATTGACGACGTCATGGTCGGAAATGCTATGCCTGAAGCCGAACAAGGACTAAACGTTGGTCGATTAATTTCCTTAATGGGATTAAAAGTAACCGATGTTCCTGGAGTAACCGTAAATAGATATTGCGCTTCTGGATTGGAAACTATCGGAATGGCAACGGCAAAAATCCAAAGCGGAATGGCCGATTGTATTATTGCTGGTGGCGCCGAAAGCATGAGTTTTATCCCTATGGGAGGATATAAACCAACGCCAGATTATGCTGTAGCAAAAGAAGGTCACGAGGATTATTACTGGGGAATGGGTTTAACCGCAGAAGCAGTTGCTAAACAATACAATGTAACTCGGGAAGATCAGGATATTTTTTCTTTCCATTCCCATCAAAACGCATTGAAAGCGCAAACAGAAGGCAAATTTGATAAACAAATTGTTCCGATTACGGTGGAGCAAACGTTCATTAATGAAAGTGGAAAAAAAGAAATAAAATCGTATATAGTTTCAAAAGATGAAGGTCCTAGAGCAGATACTAATGTGGCGGCTTTAGGAAATCTTAAACCAGTTTTTGCTGCAGATGGAAGTGTAACTGCAGGTAATTCCTCTCAAATGAGTGATGGCGCGGCATTCGTTTTAATTATGAGCGAAGAAATGGTAAAAGAATTGGGAGTTACTCCTATTGCCCGATTGGTAAACTTTGCCTCTGCAGGAGTAGAACCAAGAATTATGGGAATCGGGCCGGTAAAAGCCATTCCGAAAGCCTTAAAACAAGCAGGACTAACTTTAAATGATATTGATTTAATCGAATTAAACGAAGCCTTTGCATCGCAATCTTTAGCCGTTATTAGAGAATTAGGATTAAATCCAGATATAGTAAACGTAAATGGTGGTGCCATTGCTTTAGGACATCCACTAGGTTGTACTGGTGCAAAATTATCGGTACAATTATTTGAAGAAATGCGTTTGCGTAAATGCAAATACGGAATTGTAAGCATGTGTGTAGGCACCGGACAAGGAAGCGCGGGGATTTACGAATTGTTGTAATTAATAAAGGTAACTTCATTTTGTCATTCCGTAGGAATCTCATACTAAAATAAGGAATAACAAAATTAGATTCCTACGGAATGACAAAATTGTGCATAAACTATCAAACTAAAAAATAATACTATGAGCGATATAACTAGAGGTGGACAGTTTTTGGTAAAAGAAACCAAATGTGAAGACATTTTCACACCAGAAGATTTCTCGGAAGAGCAAATCATGATGCGAGAATCAGTGAAAGAATTTGTAGAAAAAGAAATTTGGCCTAACAAAAGTCGTTTCGAAAGCAGAGACTTTAAATTTACCGAAGAGGTAATGAAAAAAGCTGGAGAAATGGGATTTTTAAGTGTTGCCGTTCCCGAAAATTATGGCGGAATGGGAATGGGATTTGTAGATACTTGCTTGGTTTGCGACTATATTTCGGGAGCAACGGGGTCGTTTTCTACTGCTTTTGGTGCACATACCGGAATTGGTACTATGCCAATAACCCTATACGGAACTGAAGAACAAAAACAAAAATACGTTCCTAAGTTAGCTTCTGGCGAATGGTTTGGAGCTTATTGCTTAACCGAACCAGGTGCAGGAAGTGATGCCAATTCTGGAAAAACAAAAGCAGTTTTATCCGATGATGGAACTCATTATAAAATCACCGGACAAAAAATGTGGATTTCCAATGCAGGATTTTGTTCCCTTTTTATAGTTTTTGCACGTATTGAAGACGACAAAAATATTACGGGTTTCATTGTTGAAAATGATGCTTCCAACGGAATTTCATTTGGAGAAGAAGAGCACAAACTTGGAATTCGTGCCTCTTCTACCCGACAAGTTTTCTTTAACGAAACTAAAGTTCCTGTTGAAAATATGTTATCTGAAAGAGGAAATGGTTTTAAAATAGCCATGAATGCCTTGAACGTAGGTCGTATAAAATTAGCAGCTGCTTGTTTGGATGCGCAACGTCGCGTTACTACTAATGCGGTGATTTATGCCAACGAAAGAGTACAATTCAACACTCCAATTTCACAATTTGGTGCTATTCGTTATAAATTAGCTGAGATGGCAACTTCTGCTTATGCAGGAGAAAGTGCTACCTATCGTGCAGCAAAATCTATTGAAGACCGAATTAATACTCGTGTAGCTGAAGGTGTTTCACACCAAGAAGCCGAATTGAAAGGGGTTGAAGAATTTGCCATAGAATGTTCTATCTTAAAAGTGGCAGTTTCAGAAGATGTGCAAAATTGTGCCGATGAAGGCATCCAAATATATGGCGGAATGGGGTTCTCAGAAGATACCCCGATGGAAAGTGCTTGGCGTGATGCTCGTATTGCAAGAATTTATGAAGGTACTAACGAAATCAACCGAATGCTATCGGTAGGTATGTTGATTAAAAAAGCCATGAAAGGTCATATTGATTTATTAGGCCCTGCAATGAAAGTACAAGAAGATTTAATGGGAATTCCATCGTTTGAAACTCCAGATTATTCCGAATTATTTGCAGAAGAAAAAGAGCTAATTGGTAAATTGAAAAAAGCTTTCCTAATGGTTGCAGGGGCTGCAGTTCAAAAATTCGGAATGGATTTAGATGCACACCAACAATTATTAATGGCTGCTGCCGATATTCTTATCGAAATATACATGGCCGAAAGTACGGTTTTAAGAACCGAAAAATTAGCCAAAAAACAAGGCGAAGACAAAGTGAAAGAACAAATTGCCATGGCAAAATTGTATTTATATAAAGCTGTTGATATTGTCGCTCAAAAAGGAAAAGAAAGCATCATTTCTTTTGCCGAAGGCGATGAACAACGAATGATGTTAATGGGATTACGAAGATTTACAAAATATACCAACATGCCAAATATTGTTGGTTTAAGAGAAACTATTACTGCAAAATTAGTTGCTGAAAATAGTTATTGTTTTTAATAATTTTGTTAATTGATTGGTTAAAAACACTTCAGAAATGAAGTGTTTTTTTTAAGTTAATTTTAAACATTCAAACACATTTTATATTTAACTTTGATAAAAATAATTCTCATGAAAAAAATACTTCTGTTATCCTTAGTTACTTTTGCAATAATTGTTGCTTGTAAATCGGGTAATTCTTCTAAAGCTAATGTTTTAAACATAACTTTAGAACCAAAAAGTGGAAGCACTGTTATTGGTACTGCTACCTTCAAAGAGAAAAACGGTGTAGTTACTTTTGAAGCAAAACTATCCGGACTTAAACCAGGAGTTCATGCTATTCATATTCATGAAAAAGCAGATTGTTCCTCTGGAGATGCTACTTCTGCTGGCGGACATTGGAATCCAACACATGTAAAACATGGTAATTGGAACGATTCCGAACACCATAAAGGTGATATTGGAAATTTTACTGCAGATGAAAACGGCAATGGAACTGTCACTTTAAAAACAGACGAATGGTGCATAGGTTGTGACGACACTAATAAAGACATTCTTGGAAAAGGATTAATCGTTCACGATAAAGCGGATGATTTTATAACTCAACCTACTGGAAATGCAGGTGCAAGAGTAGCTTGTTCTGGTATAATAAAATAACAGAATATCTTAAATTTTAAATCGTTATATATTAATTTATATGACGATTTTTTTTGAAATAACTCTATAAAATATCCTAGATTTGTAATTCAAATTATAATAATGATAAACCCATCGGCAAATGGTTGGATAGATAAGTATTTTCAGGAACAAACTAATCCGTTCCCTAATTTTACTTTAGATAGCTTATCCTTTTACAAAAACATTCGCCAAACCGGATTTATATATGGTCATATCATTAGTATCAATAATAACCCCGAATTATTGACAGAACAATGGAAATCGGAGGAGATTTCTAAAATTGCTTTAGTAACGACTTTGTTAGACACTTATCATTTTGCCACCGAGCAATCTAATAAAGAAGACTTTATAAAAAAAACAGTTGATTTTTATCAAAAAATGACTCCAAAGGGAATTGGTTTTTGGAATAAACTATTACCATCCTCTGCTAGTTCAAAATTAGAAACCTTGATTGAAGAACGAGTGCAAACCAATAAGGATATCATTAGTAAAAACTTCTCTCATATTGTTACCAATGCCCTACTCTTTGTAGATGCTTTAGCTTTTCGGCATTATTTAATAGATGGCGAAATTCCGGATAAATATTTAAAAAAAATTGAAGAATCTATTATTAGTTTAGTGTCTTTAGCTTTACAAATTAAAACCGTAAAATCAGTAAATGATGATTTGTTAATTAAACTTTTTGAAGCTTCACTTCGGTATACTAAATTTTCTAAAGTTAACGTTCAAAATTTAGAGCAACTTCCTTTAGAATATTTTAAAGACGATTTAGAAAAATTTTATTTATTGGATTTAGCTGGATTAACGCTTTGGAATGACGGTGTAATCGAAAATGAGGAATCCTATTTTCTTCATAAAATTGCTAAAGAATTGGACCTTTCGGATGCATTTGTTTCGGATAGCATAGACGATATTACAAAGTTTATAATAAATTATAAATCTGAAATTCAATATTTTAACCATTCAAACCCTGTAAAACATTTTTACGACCAAACAACTTCAGGAGTTCAATTATTAATTAAACGAAATAAAAAACGTTTAACCAAAGAAATTTTGGAAAGCAAAGAACTTATGCAATTACTATTGCAATCTACCAAGAGAGATTTGGATGCAACTGAAAAAAAGAAAGTAAAAAAACAATTGTTGGATATTTGTAAAAGCATTCCATCCTTGACCATTTTTTTACTGCCAGGAGGTAGCCTTCTTTTGCCGCTATTTATTAAATTCATTCCACAATTATTACCGTCTGCCTTTAATGAAAATTTAGAGGATTAATAAATCTTATTTCTACTTCTTCCCTGTTTTTATTCTAATTATTTTGGAAATAATTATTCAATTCTCAACTTCAATAGAAACCTCTATTGCCAATTGGTACGAAAAATATTTTTGAAATTGTATCATAAAATGTAAATTATATAAATTTTACTGCACTTTTATATAACAGCAATACTGCTAATTTTCAGAACTTTACTTAAAGACAAATGCTATTATTATTCTAATTCTGAAAATATAAAGGTTGAATTTTCTATAAGCCAAATAACATTCTAAAAGCACAACCTCATTTTTCAATAGTTAATTAAAATCCATTTTTCAATTATTTCAAATTGGAATTAATTTTATTATTACAAATAGTTCTAACGGGGAAGCCGAAAACCGATTAGAGTAGGCAAAATTATTAAATACAACATTATGACAGCACAAGAAATGGACGCTATGGTTCAAGGCGTATTTGACAACATTTTTAATTCTGCAACCAAAGCAGAACCTGGAGGAAAACCATTACTACCAGCTTCTACTACAATGCTAACCTTGATGAAGCCTGGAATGGCAATAAATCCGGCAGATTATCGCAATCCGTGGACTCCAGGAAACAATAATGCGGCAGGACTAGATGCAGCAATTAATACATCTA
Organism: Flavobacterium sp.; assembly: GCF_044357305.1. Lineage (GTDB taxonomy): Bacteria > Bacteroidota > Bacteroidia > Flavobacteriales > Flavobacteriaceae > Flavobacterium. The sequence goes on along the minus strand of NZ_JBIKPS010000015.1, from coordinate 45,260 downwards.
GATTGGTAGATGCTATTCCGAAAGCAAATTCACTTTATCAAGATAGTGGTAAAACAATTTCGCAAGTTTATGGCGATATCCTTTCTTCAGTATCGATACCTAAACAACCCGCAAATCCAGCATTAGATGCACAAATTGATACTGCATATAAAGCCTTATATCGAGTGGTTGATGTAACCGATCCTGATACTGGCGAAGTAACAAAAAACACTATAGAAACGCAATTATACCGCGATTATAAAGACAATGAAATTGGGTATCAAAATGCGCGATTGGCTTACCTACAAGCCTATTTAACGGCACAAGAAACGCCACAAAGCAGAAACACATGGCCACTTGTAGCACCTACTTTGCAAATTCCAGTAAAGCAAGCTTGGGACAAATGGCGCTCTAATAAAGCCGATTTAATTGAGCAAAATCTAGCCATAATGACCACTAGTTCACAAAATACACTTCAAAAAGCATTCAAAAAAGCGCAAGATTTATTTGAAGGCTATGGAGCAACTTTGGAAGAAACTGGCGGCATGTCGCCAAAAATTCAACGCGTTAGTCTTATCCCTTCCAATTGGTATAGTTCAGTAGATAATACCGGATGGGCAACTACTAAAATAACAGCAGGAACATCCTCATCCAGTAGCACCTCTGATTATAAAAAATATGGTGGATCTGCAGGTTTTAGCCTTGGAATATTTAGTATTGGAGCATCTGCAGGTGGAAGTAAAGAATCTAGAACCTTTAGTTCAGAGACTAGCAATTTAAGTTTTGAATTTTCATATAAATTGGTAGGTATTCGTAGACCCTGGATGAGTTTTCATTTATTGAATACTAAAACTTGGAATCTTGGTAATTTTTCTCCTCTTAAAGGCGGAATATCTAATGGAAGTAAAGTGCAACCAAATACCATGTGGCCATTAATGCCTACATCATTTGTAGTTGTGAAAGGCATTAAAATTAAAGCCACTTGGGCTAAAGCCGATTGGGACATGATGAAATCTACTATTAGTGCAGGAGGAAGTGTAGGTATAGGTCCGTTTAGTATAGGTGGAGGTTATTCTAGTTCCCATTCCGAAGAACATTGGACCTCTGCTTTCGCAAATGGAGAAATTACTGTTCCTGGAGTTCAAATAATTGGTTGGATTAACACCGTAGTTCCATTCTGTGCACCAGAAAAAATGCCTAAATAAAAGCATCCTTGTTTTAAGGAATACTATTAGAGCCTTATAATATTGATTAATGAATAGTTACAAATAAAATAATTAAAATTTAAGCATCCTTAGGAGCTAACTACTTAAGGGTGCTTTAATGAAATATAAAAAAAATGGCAAATGCAACTGATTTTATAGCAAGTGTTTACGACACGTTAGCAACAACATTTAATATGAGTGCTGCACCAAATAGTTTATTTTTACAAATGGCTTGGCCTGGAATTTCAATAAGTCCAGAAGATTGTAAAGATGCCACAGGAAAATATAATGCCAATTTAGCCGAAGAATTATTTTCTTCTTTAGCTAATGTTGTTCCGGTTATGGATAAATCAAAATATGAAAATTCAGCCTATTCTATTGATGACATTTATGATATTATCATTTCAAGTGCGCGACCTAATGGAATACCAGATGCTAGTTTAGAAACCAATCCGTTATACAAACTATTTGCCGATGCTCAATATGAATTTGTATTAAGTGAAAAAGGAAGTGTTAGAGATCCTATGGAAACCTATCATAAAAGTATTGCAACTCCTTCTAATTGGTATGATGATGCCGCTACAGCTTTTTGGACATCTATAAACATTCAATCTAGTCAAGTAAAACCTGCAAACAACAATCCATTATTTGTAAAATATAATGGATCCAAATTACTAGAAGGTGGAGTTATCAAAATGAAAAGCACCTCTCCTACAGCAACTTCATTTAATGCTACTTTGGCACAAACTATTTCTAAACAAAAAAATTTAGCAAATAAAAAATTTAAGCCAAATACTTTTACAATTAGTCCAAACATTCTAAATGCAAATTCTAAAATTGTGTTTAATAAAATGAATACCGCAACTGCAGTAAGACCTTCGGTAGTTTTAAATACCTCTTTTCGAAATAAATTGGTCAATACTAATTTAAAAAAAACAGTCCTACGACCTATTCCTGTTACAACTTTTGATAAAAACAGCAAAGTTATCAGTTCTATAAAAATGCAAAATATCAATCCCGAAACTTTGATGGTTAAACCAAATATTTATTCGGCTAAACAGGCTATTTTATTAAATGATTTATTAATAAAAGATCTTCCTACGCAAAAATCAGTAGGAACGGATGGATTTAGTATTTCATTTAAATTTTGCAGAGTAAATATCGATAGACCTTGGTTGAATTTGGCCTTATTAAGCACTAAAAACTGGAATATTAGCGGAACCAATGTAGGCGAATATTCTACAGGAACCGCTGAAAATAATACAGGAATATTTCCATTACTACCAACTTCTTTTATTTTAATTAGTAATGTTTCTATAACTGCAAATTGGTCGGCTACAGATAAAGACAACATAGAAAATGCAGTATCCTTTGGGCCATTTGATGTAAGAAACGGTAGTTTTAATCAAAATACTTTAGAAATAAAAGGAATGCAAATAATTGGTTGCCTATCTAAACTAACTCCGGCATTAGCACCCACAGCTTCCCAATTAGTTTAAATAAATATAATAATGGAGTCCAGAAACCAATTATAAACGGGGCGTAACCGAAAAGCCAAAAGAGTAGGAAACCTAAAATTAGAAATTATGGATACTAATGACAAACCCGAAAATGCCAGCGGCACGCAAGATCTTGCAAGCACTACTGCAAACATTGCAAGTAGTACACCAACCAATGCAACACCTTCTACTACTCCACCTGCACCTTCACCAAAAGAATCTAGTAATGAAACAAGTCTTGCTAAGGAATTCACAAATGGGGTAATCAAGGTTATTTCTAATCCTCCAGCATCAAGAGACGAATCGTTTGAAGACGATGTGGATAGAGCTTGTAGATGAAAAATTATTAAACAGAATAACAAAAAAACGCCTCAATAGTTTTATTATTGAAGCGTTTTTTAAAATTAAAATATATTATTTAAAAAACAATTGATACACAGCATCTAAATCTTTATTAGAACTGAAATTTACATTTAAATCGGTTACAAATCCGGAATTTAATCCGTATGCCCAACCATGTAAGGTTACATCTTGTCCATTTCTCCAAGCAGCTTGTACAATAGAAGTTTTAGCTAAATCAAAAACTTGTTCTTTAACATTTAGTTCCACAAAAGCATTAAATCGTTCATTTTCATCTACAATAGAATCTAAATAAGTATTGTGCAAACGATAAACGTCTTTAATATGTCGAATCCAGTTGTCGATAATCCCAATAGAATCGTTTCCCATTGCTGCCTTAATACCTCCACAACCATAATGTCCACAGACAATTACATGTTTTACTTTTAAAACATTTACAGCATAATCCAAAACACTTAACATATTCATGTCGCTATGAATAACCATATTAGCTATGTTTCTATGAACAAAAACTTCACCTGGTTTTGCGCCAATAATTTCGTTAGCCGGTACTCTACTATCCGAACAACCAATCCACAATAATGGTGGATTTTGTCCTTTGGATAAATCCTTAAAATATTCTGAATCGAGAGCCAATTGACTCTCAACCCACTTCTTATTATTTTCTAAAAGCTTTTTATATAAATCACTCATAATTATTGTAATTGTTAATCTGATTAATTTGAACTATTAGATTTTCCAATAAAATTCAAATATAAAAATAAAAAATCCATTAACCACAATAAAATTAATGCTTATGATTAATGGATGTATATAATTCTAGTATCTTAATTCAGCTACAGAAAAATTTGGGTTATTATCATCTTTTATTAATTCAACATCACTATAGAAAGTAACTTCTCCTGTTTCTATATTGTGCATTGCTCCTACTACACCAATTTCTCCATTTTCAACCATTTGTTCTAAAATAAAACTTCTTTCAATTATATTTTTAACACTGCGTTTCACATTGATTTCAGCAACATTTTCAACAAAATTCGAATTACTTGCATTTCTGTCTGTTACTGTTTGCTTTTCCTGATAAACAGCAGGTTGAATTTTAGATAATAATTCGGTAAGATTTCCCATTTCTACATGATCACAAGCGCCTTTTACAGCGCCACATTTACTATGACCTAAAACCACAACAAGTTTGGATCCAGCTACTTTACATGCAAACTCCATGCTGCCTAAAATATCTGTATTTACAATGTTTCCAGCAATTCTCACAGAAAAAACATCACCTAATCCTTGATCAAAAATCAATTCTGCCGATGTTCTGCTATCAATACAACTCAAGATTGTTGCAAAAGGCCATTGTCCGTCGCGAGTATCATTTACTTGTTCCAGCAAATCTCTATGTGCTTTAAGATTATTTACAAATCTATTATTTCCTTCTTTTAATATTTCTAAAGCTCTTCGTGGAGTAATTGAAGCTTGTAATTCTTTATTTAATGTTTTCATATTATTATTTATTAAATGGTAAATTGTTAAAAATCACAATTTGAAATTGACTGCGATTCGATTGTATTAAACTTTGTGACATGATACCAGCTTCAACTTTGCAATTTTTATTAATCACAAATCCTAAAGCGGCATAAATCCTATTTCTATCAAACAATTTATTTTCTGTATTAACAAAAACTTCATTATAGGTAGATAAATAAATAGCATTTTTATCGAGTGTTTTTTTATTTAATGGAATATTAATATTCAAAAAGTACCGAAGTCTAATCTGAAAATCATCAGTTAAAAATCGTTGTTCCATTCTAAATCGATTAAGAAAATAAAATCTACCGAAATTCATTTTTTTGATATACTGCTGAAAAATTCGATGTTCATTAGATTCTTGCTTTTGATCAGAATCTGGAATATACTTTTGGGTATTAATAAATCCATATCCTATTAAAACATTATTATTATTTTCGGTAAGGTTATAACCAATACCCGTTCGGAGCAATATTTGATTCGTATCGCCAATGAAATCATAATTTCGGTATTGAATTTCGTTATGCCAATTCCAATTACGATTTATCTTCTGATTACCAAAATAGACAAACCAATTTCCAATTTCTGATTTCTGCGAAAAAGCAAATTCATTAAATCCTAATGAAAGCAAAACAAATAGAAAAATTCTCATTTATATTGTTGCTATTTCTTAGATTCAACAAAAACGTGTTTTTCTTCTTCGCCTGTATTTACAAGATCATACGCTTTCTTGAAACCAACTAATTTCAGTTTTATATTTTCTTCTTTTGCTCTAATCTTTTTAAATTCTTTGATTAAATCTAAGATATCATGCGCAATATAAACTGTATCGGAAGCATTGATTATTACTTTAGAATTTTCAGGAACTGAAGCTAATGTTGATTTAATAGCAGCTTTATTCAGAAAAGAAACCTCTTGAGCCAAATCAATATGGATTACATCACCATCATGATATTCTTCTTTTCTGAAATTGTAGGCTCTTTTCATATTTCCTTTCAATACAAAAATAATGCTGATAATCATCCCCAAAGCAACACCTTTCAACAAATCTGTAAAAACAACCGCCCCAAATGTGGCAATAAACGGTATGAATTGATATTTACCTTTTTCCCAGAAATGTTTAATTGTTTTTGGATTGGCTAATTTATAACCAACTAATAATAAAACCGCGGCCAATGTAGCTAATGGTATTTTATTTAGTAAAATTGGAATTGCTAAAACACTTACTAATAAAAGTATTCCATGAATAATTGCTGACATTTTTGATTTTGCGCCAGCTTCATTATTGGCTGATGTTCTTACTACAACTGAAGTCATTGGTAAGCCTCCTAAAAGTGAACTAACAATATTTCCAATCCCTTGAGCTTTCAATTCAACGTTAGTGTCTGTATATCTTTTTTGCACATCCATTCTATCAGAAGCTTCAATGCATAGTAATGTTTCAATTGATGCCACAACGGCTATAGTAACTGCTACAATCCATACTTTAGAATTTGAAATTGCTCCAAAATCAGGGGTTACAATTATATTTTTAAATTCTTCTAAAGTTGTTGGAACTGGCAAACTAACCAAATGTTCTTTTATTATAGCTAAACTACTTCCAGATTGAATAAAGAATTCGTTTAATAAAATACTAATGATCACCGCTACCAGTGCGGGAGGAACTAATTTTATTTTCTTCAAAAAGTCAATTTTATTCCAAAAAATCAAAATACCTAATGAAACTAGAGCTATTATAATAGAACCCAATTGAACATGATTTATTATAGAAAACAATTCTGAGAAGGTATTCTGCCCGTCTCCTTGCATAAAAGATAAATCTCCTTCAAAATCGGGATCATAACCAAAAGCATGAGGGATTTGTTTTAGAATAATAATTACTCCAATTCCTGCCAACATTCCTTCGATAACATTGGTTGGGAAAAAGTTAGATATGGTTCCTGCCTTAATAAAGCCCAATGCTAATTGAATTAAACCTGCTATCAAAACTGCTAAAAGAAAAGTATTAAAAGAACCTAAATCGGTAATTGCTGTTAAAACAATTGCCGTTAAACCAGCTGCTGGGCCAGAAACACTTAAATGGGATTGGCTTAAATAACCCACTACAATTCCGCCAATTACACCTGAAATAATACCTGAAAATAAAGGTGCCCCACTTGCTAATGCAATACCAAGACACAATGGCAATGCCACTAAAAAAACCACTAAACCGGATGCAAAGTCCGATTTAAGGTTTGCAAAAAGATTGATTTTTTTTGTCATACCTGAAAATTATATTAATACGTAAAATGATTCCAAAAGATTGGAAATCCTAAAAATGCATTAAGATAAATCGGGTGGAGGAGTGACTATTTGCTCCGAAACATTGTCATGACGAGACAAGTTTTCTGAAATAATTTTAGAATAAGTTGTAGAAGCTAAATTAACAAATGTAAATTCAAAATTAGGACTCAAATCGGCTTTGAGTTCTTTAAAATCTTTTTGTAATTCTTCTTCATTGAAACTATAAAACATAGACATATTGGTACTTTTCTTAATCACCAATACAATTGTTGGAGTTGCAAGAAAAGAAATAAAAAAGACCAATAATAATCTTGTTATTAATTTCATATCGCAAAAATAGCTATTCAATTTAGGAAAGAATAGCTATTGTATATTATTTAACAAATATTATAAAACATCTTGTTGTAACCAAGCTTTCAACATCCAAATTGTTTTTTCTTGCTCAACAATAAAATCACTCATCATAGAAGATGTTCCTTCGTCTCCAATATCTGAAGCTTTTTTTAGTATAACTCTTTCTATTTGAAGCAATTTCATTAAAGAATCTAAAATTAATTCAATCGCTTTTTCATCTTTATGAATGTTATTTCCGATTTCTAATTTATTGTACTTGATGTAATCTTCAAAAGTATGAAGAGGAGTTGCGTCTAAAGTCAAAACACGCTCTGCAATTAAATCAATTTTCAATTGACTATCATTGTATAACTCTTCAAATTTTAAGTGTAAATCAAAAAAACGTCTTCCGCGGATATTCCAATGTAAACCTCTTAAATTCTGATAATAAATCTGAAAATTAGCTAATAAAATATTTAATTCGGCAGCTAAAACTTCTACATCTTTTTCAGGTAATCCAATACTATTGAGTTTCATAATTATTATTTTAAACAAACTTATCAAATAAACCTTTTTAAATACTATAAATTTAATTGATAGTTTTTATATTTGCATCAAATTTTACTATACCAATGACAATAACCCAATTACAATATGTTCTAGCAGTAGCAGAATATAAGAATTTTACTTTAGCCGCCGAGAAATGTTTTGTTACGCAACCTACTTTAAGTATGCAAATTCAAAAGGTAGAAGAAGAACTAGGAATTCAAATATTTGATCGAACAAAAAAACCAATTCAAATGACCGAAATTGGTCAGAAGATTGTCAATCAAGCCAAAAACATTGTTAATGAGGCCGATAGAATTCAAGATATAGTGCACCAACAAAAAGGGTTTATTGGAGGTGAATTTCGTTTAGGAATAATTCCTACTATTATGCCAACGTTGTTGCCTATGTTTTTGAGTAATTTTATAAAAAAATACCCAAAAGTAAAACTGATAATTGAAGAGTTACATACAGAAGATATTATTTTCAAATTGAATAATGGGCATTTGGATGCCGCAATTGCTGCTACTCCGCTAAATGAAGAAAAAATAAAAGAAATCGTCTTGTATTTTGAGCCTTTTGTTGCTTACATTCCAGAAAATCATGGCGTTTTCAATAAAAAGGAAATTGAAATTAGCGATTTGAATTTAGATGAAATATTGCTTTTACAAGATGGTCATTGCTTTAGAGATAGTATTTTAAATCTTTGCAAAAGAGATACTAACCTTGAAAATAATCACTTTAAAATTGAAAGTGGGAGTTTTGAAACGCTAATAAAATTAGCCGATGAAGGTCTCGGAACCACTTTGCTTCCGTATTTACACACTTTAGATTTAAAAGAAAAAGATCAAGTAAAATTACGCCATTTTGTAGAGCCAAAACCTGCACGAGAAGTGAGTTTAATATATCCTAAAAACGAATTAAAAATTCATATAATTGATGCGCTACGTGGAACAATTGCTGGGGTTATAAAAGGAGCAATTGTATTTCAAAACGTAAAAATCATTAGCCCTAAGGCTTCAAAATAATTATAATAGTAATTTAGTTTTTAGTTGCCCGTAGCATCTCTCTTTTTCCAGGTGCTCCGGGTAATTTCTCTATAGAAAAACCACTTTCAATCATGGCATTTTTTATAGAAGAACGGCAAGCATAGGTTACTAACACCCCTCCTGTTTTTAAAGCCGTATACATTTTTTGAAAAATTTCTAATGACCACAATTCGGGTTGTACTCTGAAACCAAAGGCATCAAAATAGATTAAATCAAATTGGGCAACATCATCAATATCTTGAAAGAATTGCTGGCGTTTGGTAAAAGTAAAATTAGTTGCTATAGCATGTTTCTCCTCCCAAGTAGTTTGGTGCATTGTTGAAAAAACTTCTTGCTCCTCAAGGGCTTGTAACTCTACAACGTAATTCATCTGAAGTGCTTCTTCCTCAAGAACCGGATAGGCTTCAATACCAACATATTCAATAGTTTGCTGCTTTTTTTTTGCTTCCAAATAAGTAATAAAAGCATTCAAGCCAGTACCAAATCCAATCTCTAATATCGAAATTGGGTTATTAGGAAACAAATCCAATCCGGATTTTATAAATACATGATAGGCTTCTTGAATGGCACCATGTTTTGAATGGTAGCTTTCCTCCCACTCCGGCAAATGAATGGTAGTGGAACCATCTTGGGTTTGAATTATTTCTCGCTTCAAAATTTACTTAATAAATAATTTTTTAATTTTAGGTATTGGCCCTCCACATTTCCCTTCATGACAGGAAACGCATGCCATAACACCTTCATTAAAATGTTGTTTTACATTTTTTGAATCGGAATAAATGAGTTTTTGTGCAGCAATATAGGCAGTAGCTTTTTGATCAAAAAATGGATCTTTATCGGTTGCATCTGTAAATTTGGCAGTATAAATTTTATTGAAAAATTCTGGAAATTTACCAACGGTATCGCCTTTTACAATTCGATCTTTAATTTGCAAATTGTAAGCATACATTTGCTCCATAAGGGATGCCATTTCTGACAGTTCATACATGTCAAACTTCTTTTCTTTAGAACAAGAACTTTCGGTTTTTGGAGTTTTTTGTTCTTTCTTTTGACAAGCGAAAACACTTATAACCACCAATGCAACTAATAGTTTTTTCATTTATTTTTTTATTAAAACACCATCTGCTAGTATAGAATAATTAGTTTCGGGAGCAATAATACTATCTATAGCTGCTTGCGATTTTCCGGCATCTTTAGCATATTCTTTCAAATCACTAATTGGAGTAACTTCAACAAATGCTTTTCCATGAATAATAGCCTCACTTTTTCCTGCGTTTTTTGGTACAAAAAAACCATAATCTTTAAATCGAACTAAAGCTGATTTTCCAGATCCAAGGTCCAAATTCATCCAACAACCTTTTTTCTGACAAACATCAACTATAGTTGAAGTAACTTTAATATCAAGAGTATCTGCTGTTTTTAAAGTTAAATATTTTGTAAGTAATTCTTCTTTACTAATTGCACCATCTGGTGAAATACTATCTCCAAATTTTGCATAAGCAACGGGAGATTCTGTGGTTTTAACTTCTTCTTTTTTATTGCAACTTACTACTAATAAAACTGCAACTACAGCATAAATAACTTTTTTCATTTTGAGGTAGATTTTAATTATCTACAAAAATAATCAGATATTAAAAACAAACACTTAAAAATGTATCTTTTTTTTATTTTCTTTAAGAATTCTTTATATTTTTTAGATATCCATAGAATATTACTAAAATGAAGTAATTATTTTGAGATTTATCAAAAAAATATTCATTTTTTTATTAGTTTAGCCGAATAAAACAAAAACAACAATAATTAATTAATAAAAATTATATAACTAAATCATATTCAAATAGTTACATAAATTTTAACCCCTAACTTACTGCCTAATGAGTTTAAAAAATACTCTAGAAATAGACATTATTAAAGCTTCCGCTTCTAAAATAGATAGCATTGATTTTGAAAACCTTGCTTTCGGAAATGTTTTTACCGATCATATGTTAATTTGTGACTTTAAAGAAGGTGCTTGGCAAAAACCAATTATTAAACCTTACGAGCCTTTTCTTATTGACCCATCTGCTAAAGTTTTTCATTATGGCCAAGCCATTTTTGAAGGAATGAAAGCCTATAAAGATGTTAATGAAGACGTTTGGTTATTTCGCCCTGACGAGAACTTTCATCGGTTCAATAAATCGGCGGTGCGAATGGCAATGCCAGAAGTTCCTGAAACTATTTTTATAGATGGGTTAAAAACAATATTAGACTTAGAGCGCAATTGGGTAAAAACAGGTTTAGGAAATACCTTATACATAAGACCTTTTATGATCGCAATTGGTTCAGGAGTTATTGCACAACCTTCTACACAATACCGATTTATGATTATCCTTTCGCCAGCAAAATCTTACTATTCTGGAGAAGTGAAAGTAATTATTGCGGAGCATTATAGTCGTGCTGCTAATGGTGGAATTGGTGCTGCAAAAGCGGCCGGAAATTATTCGGCACAATTTTATCCAACCAAATTGGCTAACGAAAAAGGATTCCAACAAATTATTTGGACCGATGATGCTACCCATACTAAATTGGAAGAAGCAGGAACTATGAATGTTTTCTTTAGAATTAACGATACTTTATACACTGCGCCAACTAGCGAACGAATTTTAGATGGGGTTACACGTAAGAGTTTAATAGATATTGCTAAACGCGAAGGAATGGACGTTCAAATACGTTCGGTACTTGTTGAAGAAATAGTAAATGCTGCTAAAGACGGAAGTTTAAAAGAAATTTTTGGCGCAGGAACTGCCGCCGTTGTTAGTCCAATTAGTGCTTTTTCTTTCCAAGATATAGAATATGTTTTACCAAAAATGGAGGACTCTTTTGCGCTTCAATTAAAAGAAAAATTAACTAACATTCAATATAAGTTAGCTGAAGACACTTTTGGGTGGACAGTTAAAATTTAGACTTCTTAGATTTTTAGATTGTTAGACTTCTTAAATTTTAGACTACTTAGATTTTTTTTAGATACTATTAAAAAAGCGATTTTCGTAAATGAAAATCGCTTTTTTATTGAAAAACTTAAAAGCTAATATACAAATGGAATTAAACGTTTGGTTATGGCAATATAATCTAAATACTGTTTTCCAAATTGTTCTGTAAGTACTTTTTCTTCAATTTTAATTCTATGAATCATAGCAAATAAAGTAGGAAGAAAAACTATTGCAAGACCTAGCCAATTATTTAAAGAGAATCCAAAGCCAAGGAAAGATATTAAAGAGCCTGTATAGGACGGGTGTCTTAAAAATTTATAAAGTCCTGTTTGCAATAGTTGGTGGTTCTCTCGAATTGTAACGTCTACAGTGAAAAATCGCCCAAGTTGTTTTACAGCAATAAATCGAATTAACATACCCAATACAATTATTGCTAATCCAATAAATTCAAGACCTATATTAGTATTTATAGGGAAACGTATTATTTTAGAAACAAATACTCCGATTACTATAGAGATTAGAATTGTGATCCAAAGTAAAAGCAAGGTATTTTTGTCAAAGGTTTTTTTATCGGATATACCAGAACGAAGAAAGCGATTTAGTATTATTTCAGAAATAATCCATAACAAGTAAATAAAGTTAATTATATTCATAGGTTAATATTTTAAATTATTCGATACTCTTTCATAGTATAATAATTACCCTATATCAAAAATACAAAATAATTCTAATAACATTAAAAAAATACTACTTTTACAAGCAAGTATATTATTTCTAATGCAAACCAAAACTTACAATAAAACTAATTTCCACAAACATACTTTCTGCATTTTTCAGGAAAAAGAATTAGATTGCTTAAAGAATTTGAAGCTGCACTACACAAGTAAATCTGGCAGTAGTTATTACTTTGTTGAAAATGGAGTATACCGATATTCTAACCATTGGGGAAGGGCAGCTAATTGCAAATGGCGCTTAATTTGCATTACCACGCAAAAAAATAGAACAAAACTTGGCTATGCTAATTGGGAAGATTTTTTTTCAGATAATGATTACGAAAAACTCTATTTTATTGAGGTAGATTATAGTAATCAATCGGCTCACTTCAATCACTTTCAAAATGAGAAATACACTGTCGATAAAGTATTACGAACCTCTGTTGAAACAACTAATCTCTTAAAACTGATAAGAAATTTATTAGAAAACACTACTTGGGCGAAACATCTAAAAGTAGAATCTATTGAAATGTTGAGAAAAGAAATTATCGAACAATTAATTACTACAAATAAATCTTTTCATTGCATACTCAAAGAGGGTGGTTATTATTAGACTACTATTTTGTTGATTAACATATTATTTCCATTTTTTAATACCAATTAAAAAACCATAGCCCAACATTCATTCTTTTTAGCACAAAAAAAAGCTGCCTTTTTACAGACAGCCTTTTGATATAATAACCCAAAAGCAACTAAATACCTTTGGAGGTTTTCCATTAAATTAAGAAAGCGCTTTTTGAACTTGATCTGCTGCTTCTTGAAATTGAACTGCAGATAAAATTGGCATACCAGAATTATCAATTAATTCTTTTGCAATTACTGCATTAGTTCCTTGCAAACGAACAATGATTGGAACTTTAATAGCGTCACCCATGTTTTTGTATGCATCTACAACTCCTTGAGCAACACGGTCACAACGAACGATTCCTCCAAAGATGTTAATCAAAATTGCTTTCACGTTTGGATCTTTTAAGATAATTCTAAAAGCCAATTCAACACGTTTAGCATCCGCAGTACCACCAACGTCCAAGAAATTTGCAGGTTCAAAACCAGCATATTTAATTAAATCCATTGTTGCCATAGCTAATCCAGCACCGTTAACCATACACCCAACGGTACCGTCAAGATCTACATAGTTTAAACCAGCTTCTTTAGCTTCCACTTCAATAGGATTTTCTTCTCTAATGTCACGCATATCCGCATATTTTGGCTGACGGTATAAAGCATTATCATCAATATTTACTTTTGCATCAACTGCAAGTATTTTATTGTCCGATGTTTTAAGAACTGGATTGATTTCGAACATAGATGCATCCGAACCAATGTAGGCATTGTATAATGAATCAATAAATTTCACCATTTCTTTAAAAGCATTTCCAGAAAGACCTAAATTAAATGCGATTCTTCTTGCTTGAAAACCTTGTAAACCAACAGCAGGGTCAATTTCTTCGGTAAAAATTAAATGCGGAGTATGCTCAGCAACTTCTTCAATATCCATTCCACCTTCTGTAGAATACATAATCATATTTCTACCAGTAGCTCTGTTTAATAAAACCGATACATAGAATTCAGAAGTTTCACTTTCACCAGGATAATAAACATCCTCAGCAACCAAAACTTTATGCACCTTTTTTCCTTCTGGAGGAGTTTGAGGCGTAATTAACTGCATTCCAATTATTTGTTCAGAGATTTCAGTAACTTGCTCTAAGTTTTTAGCCAACTTAACGCCACCGCCTTTTCCTCGTCCACCTGCATGAACTTGAGCCTTAATTACATACCAGCTAGTGCCAGTTTCGGTAGTCAATTGTTTTGCAGCCGCAACTGCTTCTACAGGACTATTAGCAACAATTCCACGTTGTACGCGTACACCATATTTTGCTAATATCTCTTTTCCTTGATATTCGTGTATATTCATAAATTAGTTTTTATTGTTTTTCAAAGGTCTTATGTAATCGTCAAAAATACTTTATTTAAACAATTGTTGTTTTGCCGATTTCATAATAAAAGTTTGTCGTTTTATAAAGTGCCACAAAAATAAGATAAATGAAGTTAAAAGCGAAATATATTTCAATTTATATGCAACAAGAATCTAATTAATAAAAATAATAAATTAAAATTATCAAATTCATAAATTCAAAGGTAAATAAAAACAGTTTTGTCAGTTTATTCTGATTTAAAAGATACTAAAACGTTTGAGTAAATTAATCAAAACGTGTTTTTTTCTGAATTAATTACATAAACAAATGTTTTACGCACTAATCAAATTATGAAATTTTTAAAATTAAAGGCTTTAATTAAGATATTGCTATTATTTCAAACTTTTAATTAAAAGTGCATAAAAATTCATTGAAAACCGAAAATTCCTTTAATTATATTTAATAGATACCTTAATTTAGTAAAAAATTATCAAGAATGAAAGTTAAAGCACAAGGCCTCTATTTACCAGAATTTGAACACGACAATTGTGGAGCTGGATTTATTTGTAATTTGAACGGTATTAAGTCTAATGACATAATTCATAAAGCATTAGATATATTAATAAAATTAGAGCATCGTGGTGCCGTAAGTTCCGATGGTAGAACAGGAGACGGAGCAGGTATACTATTTGACATTCCACATGATTTCTTTACAAAAGTTTGTGATTTTGAATTGCCAGAACCACGAGAATATGCAGTAGGAATGCTATTTTTACCTAAAAGCAAAAATCAAATAGACTATTGTAAAACTATTTTAGAAACCTTTATAAAAGAGCAAAATTTAACTATTTTAGGTTGGAGACAAGTTCCAATTGACGCATCCAATTTGGGTAAAATTGCAGCAGAAAAAGAACCAACAGTTATGCAGGTTTTTATTGGGAAAAATAGTAGCGAACTTACAGAACCCCAATTTAACGCGAAGTTATTTGCAGCAAGAAAAATATCGGAACATGCTGTAATAAAATCTAAAATATCTCAAAGCCATCAATATTATTTCTCTAGTTTTTCAACCACTACTATAATATACAAAGGTTTATTGATGCCAGAGGATATTAGCAGATATTATTCCGATTTAACCGATACCGATTTAGTCACCCGCTTAGCATTAGTGCACCAACGTTTTTCAACAAATACATTTCCTTCTTGGGAGTTGGCGCAGCCATTTAGATACATGTGCCACAATGGTGAAATAAATACCCTACGAGGAAATATAAGCCGAATGCGAGCTCGGGAAGAGTTGATGAAAAGCGATGTTTTTGGTGAGGATATTAAGAAATTATTTCCAATAATATTAGATGGAAAATCGGATTCTGCTTCTATGGATATGGTTATCGAATTATTATTAATGACGGGCCGTTCTTTACCTGAAGCAATGATGATGGTAGTGCCGGAAGCTTGGGAAAGACATCAAAGCATGTCGGAAGACAAAAAAGCATTCTACGAATACAATGCATGTATAATGGAGCCTTGGGACGGACCTGCTTCGATTCCGTTTACCGATGGAAATGTTATAGGTGCATTATTAGATAGAAACGGATTGCGCCCTTCAAGATACACACTAACCAAAAGTGGTTTTGTAATTATGTCTTCTGAAATTGGAGTTTTAGACATCAAGCCCGAAGATGTTGTGCAACACGGAAGACTGGAGCCTGGCAAAATGTTCCTTGTAAACATGAATGAAGGTCGAATAATTGAGGATGATGAAATAAAAAATGCAATTGTAACCAAACTTCCTTATAAAAAGTGGCTGGATGAAAACTTACTACAATTAGCAAAAATTCCGTATACCGAAAATGAAATCCCTATAGAGTTGATGGATTTTGAAACCCGCCAAAGGTTATTTGGCTATACTATAGAAGACTTAAAAACCATTATTAACCCAATGGCAACAAATGGAGCTGAAGCACTTAGCTCTATGGGAAATGACACCCCTTTAGCCGTTTTGTCAGATCAGCCGCAACTTTTATACAATTATTTCAAACAATTATTTGCCCAAGTAACCAATCCTCCGTTAGACGGAATTCGAGAAGAAATAATTACCGACATTAGTTTAGCAATTGGGGGGGACTTTAATATTTTTGATATTGAACCAAAACATTGCAAAAAATTAAAAATTCAAAATCCTGTTATTTCTAATGAAGATTTAGATAAAATTAGAAACATAGACCATGTTGATTTCAAATCATTTACAATATCTACTCTATATGAAATAGAAAAAGGAGTTAATGGTTTGGAACGTGCTTTAGAAAAATGCATACAAACAACATTTAAAGCCATTTCAGAAGGCTGTAATATTGTAATAATTTCCGATAGAGGGGTGACAGATAAATTGGCTCCTATACCAATGTTATTAGCCTGTTCCTATATACATCATTCTCTAAATATTTTAAAAGTACGTTCCAAGTTTGGAATAATAATTGAATCGGCAGAACCTCGTGAACCCCATCATTTTGCATTATTATTTGGATATGGAGCTAGTGCAATAAATCCATACATGGTAAATGAAATAATTCATGATCAAATAAATTCGGGAGTTATCACAACTATTAAGGCAGATTATGCCATCAAAAACTATAATAAAGCGGTTGCTAAAGGAATTCTTAAAATCATGAATAAGATTGGAATTTCAACTTTACATTCTTATAGAGCAGCTCAAATATTTGAAATTTTAGGATTAAATAAAACATTTACTTCGAAATATTTTCCTAACACTCCTTCTAGAATTGAAGGAATTGGATTAATGGAAATTGAAAAAGAAATTAAAAAAAGATACCAAAATGCTTTCCCAAATTCTAAAATTGCCAATTTATTACCTTTAGAAATTGGAGGTATTTACAGATGGAGAAGAAATGGTGAAAAACACATGTTCAATCCAACTACGGTTTCTAAATTACAACAAGCAGTTCGCTTGAATAGTCCTGAAAGTTATAAGGAATATTCAGAAATGGTAAATAATCAAAGTGAAAATTTAATGACCATTAGAGGTTTATTTGAATTTAATAATTTAGATCCTATTTCAATTGATGAAGTGGAGCCGTGGACAGAAATTGTAAAAAAATTCAAAACCGGCGCCATGTCTTATGGTTCAATTAGTCAAGAAGCACATGAGAATTTGGCTATTGCAATGAATAGAATTGGTGGAAAAAGTAATTCTGGAGAAGGTGGAGAAGATCCAAAACGTTTTCAAAAAGAACTTAATGGAGATTCTAGAAATAGTGCTATCAAGCAAGTAGCTTCAGGAAGATTCGGAGTGTCTATCAATTATTTAACCAACGCCCAAGAAATTCAAATTAAGATGGCGCAAGGTGCAAAACCTGGAGAAGGCGGACAATTACCTGCAGATAAAGTAGTGCCTTGGATTGCAGAGGTTAGAAATTCTACTCCTTATGTGGGACTCATTTCCCCTCCTCCACATCATGATATTTATTCTATAGAAGATTTATCGCAATTAATATTTGATTTAAAAAATGCCAACAGAGAAGCTAGAATAAATGTGAAGTTGGTTTCTGAAGTTGGTGTAGGCACTATTGCAGCTGGAGTTGCAAAAGCAAAAGCCGATGTGATATTAATTTCTGGTTACGACGGAGGAACTGGAGCTGCACCATTAACATCCATTCAACATACCGGAATTCCTTGGGAATTAGGATTAGCAGAAGCGCAACAGACCTTATTATTAAACGACTTAAGAGGTAGAGTTGTTTTAGAATGTGACGGCCAATTAAAAACTGGACGTGATGTTGCAATTGCAGCTTTATTAGGTGCAGAAGAATTTGGTTTTGCAACAGCACCTCTAGTAGCTTCGGGTTGTATAATGATGCGTGCTTGCCATTTAAATACTTGTCCTGTAGGAATTGCAACACAAGATCCCGAATTAAGAAAAAATTTCAAAGGAACTCCAGAGCACATTATCAATTTCATGTATTTCATTGCAGAAGAACTGAGAGGTATTATGGCGCAATTAGGTTTTAGAACTTTGAAAGAAATGGTGGGACAATCTCAAAAGCTGAACGTTAACAAAGCCATACAACATTATAAAGCAAGTGGATTAGACCTATCTGCAATCTTATACAAACCAGAAATTGCAAATAGAGTCAGTAATTATAATGATTCATGTCAGGATCATGCACTAGAAAAAGTATTGGATTTTGAAATTATTAAAGCAGCTATTCCTTCCATATATAGAAAAGAAAAAACTAGAGTTAATTTTAAAATCAAAAATACGGATCGTTCGGTAGGTGCCATTTTGAGTAATGAAATTTCTAAAATTTATGGAGCTCAAGGCTTGCCAGAAGATACTATTTTAATTGATTTTGAAGGTTCTGCAGGTCAAAGTTTTGGAGCATTTGCAACCAATGGATTGTCTTTTAAAATTCATGGAAACTGCAATGACTATTTAGGAAAAGGACTATCTGGTGGTAAATTAATTATTAAGGTCCCTCCTACTGCAACATTTAAACCAGAAGATAATATTATTATTGGAAACGTTGCTCTTTATGGTGCTATTACCGGACAGGCATACATTAATGGGATGGCAGGAGAGCGATTTGCTGTAAGAAATTCTGGAGCAACTGCAGTAGTTGAAGGTATTGGAGACCATGGTTGCGAATATATGACTGGAGGAATAGTGGTTGTTTTAGGAAAAACAGGAAGAAATTTTGCTGCTGGAATGAGTGGTGGTATTGCCTATGTTTACAATCCAAATAAAACATTCGATGCTACTTTGTGCAACATGGAAATGGTTGCTTTTGAGCCATTAGAATTAGAGGATTTTAATAAATTGAAACGATTGATAAAAAACCATTCCTTATTTACCAATAGCCCATTGGCAAAAAGAATTCTGGAAGATTGGGAAAACCAACAAAACAATTTTGTTAAAGTGATGCCAACCGATTACAAAAAAGCATTACAAAGAGCAGCACTTAAATTAAATAAAGAATTAGAAGAAGTAGTTTGATTTTATATAGCATTTATTTGCTATTAAAATTAAAAAAAATAAATTTTGACAAGATAAAAAATGGGGAAAATAGGAGGATTTAAAGAATATGAAAGAACCGATGAAAACAACTTTGCTGTTGTAAATCGTTTGTCTAATTATGATGAATTTACAATTCCATTATCCAAAGAAAAAATAAAAGAACAAGGATCTAGATGCATGGATTGCGGAATTCCGTTTTGCCATAGTTCCTGTCCGCTAGGAAATTTGATTCCAGATTTCAATGATATGGTGCATCAAGAAGAATGGCAAAATGCCTTAGAAATTTTGCACTCCACCAATAATTTTCCTGAATTTACAGGTCGCCTCTGCCCTGCTCCTTGCGAAAAATCGTGTGTTTTAGGAATCATTAGCGAACCAGTAGCAATTGAAAATATTGAAAAAAATATCGTAGAAAGAGGTTTTGCAGAAGGATGGATTAAACCCCAAATTCCAACTACAAGAACAGGAAAAACCGTTGCAATTATTGGGTCAGGTCCAGCAGGATTAGCTGCTGCTCAACAATTAAATAGAGCGGGACACTTGGTTACCGTTTTTGAAAGAGACAATGCAATTGGTGGATTATTGCGGTATGGAATTCCGAATTTCAAATTAGAAAAAGGAATTATTGACCGACGCGTAAAAGTATTAGAAGCCGAAGGAATTGTATTTAAAGTTAATGTAAATGTTGGTGTTAACTACAGTGTGGATCAATTAAATGCATTTGATTCTATAGTATTATGCGGAGGTGCATCTGAAAGTAGAAGCTTGCCAACAAAAGGAATTGAAAGTAAAGGTATTGTGCAAGCAATGACTTTTTTGACGCAACAAACCAAATCGCTTTATGGAGAAACAATTCCAAATCAGATTGTAGCAAAAGATAAAAATGTAATTGTAATTGGAGGTGGTGATACTGGTTCCGATTGTGTTGGCACATCCAACCGTCAAGGAGCAAAATCGGTTACCAATTTTGAAATTATGCCTAAGCCTCCTAAAGAAAGAAGTACATCTACCCCATGGCCTTTCTGGCCTTTACAATTAAAAACATCCTCCTCTCATGAGGAAGGCTGCGATAGAAACTGGCTCATTAATACCAAAGAATTCATTGCAAATGATAAAGGAGAATTAGTTGGATTAAAAACGGTTGAAGTAAGTTGGAAAATGGTTCCCGGAAATAGACCTGAATTAATAGAAAAAGAAGGTTCCGAGAAAATTTGGCCTTGCGAATTAGCACTATTAGCACTTGGATTTACCGGCCCTGAAAAAACGTTAAGCGAGCATTTAGATTTAGAAATTGACATTAAAAATAATTACAAAACGACAAATTATCAAACCAACAAACCAAATATTTTCACAGCTGGAGATATGCGCCGAGGACAATCTTTAATTGTTTGGGCAATTTCAGAAGGTAGAGAAGCAGCTAGGGTTGTTGATTTATATTTAATGAGCTCTACAAATTTACCCACAAAAGGAAATGGGGATTTACCTAGTATTTAAAATAAAAAAAGTGTTTTGTTCTTGTTAATTACTTTGATAACGATACTTATAACATTAAATTTACAAAAAAAATAAAATGCAATCACAAGAATTAGTAAAATTAGCTGAAAGTTTTGGAAGTCCGTTATATGTATATGATGCTGAAAAAATACATTCACAATACAAACGATTAACTAATGCTTTCGCAAAAGTACCTAGGTTAAGGATTAACTATGCTTGTAAAGCATTGTCAAATATTACTATTCTAAAGTTATTAAAATCTTATGGTTCTAATTTGGATACCGTTTCTATTCAAGAAGTAAAATTAGGAATTCATGCAGGCTTTGAACCACATCAAATTATATATACACCCAATGGTGTTTCTTTTGAAGAAATTGAAGAAGCAGCAGCGCTTGGAGTACAAATTAATATAGACAACCTTTCGGTTTTAGAACATTTTGGAACCAAACATCCAACCGTTCCGGTATGCATTCGAATCAATCCTCATGTTATGGCAGGAGGAAATTCTAATATATCCGTTGGACATATTGATAGTAAATTTGGAATTTCTATACATCAAATGCCCCACATCCTTCGAATTGTTGAGAATACAAAAATGCATATTAACGGTATTCATATGCATACTGGATCCGATATTTTAGATATTGAAGTCTTTCTTTACGCAGCAGAAATTCTATTTGATGCAGCAAATAATTTCAAATCTTTAGACTTTTTAGATTTTGGAAGTGGATTTAAAGTTCCTTACAAAAAAGGCGACATCGAAACCAATATTGAAGAACTCGGAAAAAAACTAACCAAACGTTTCTTAGCCTTCGAAAAAGAATACGGACGTCCATTAACATTAGCCTTCGAACCAGGAAAATTCCTAGTGAGTGAAGCAGGTTATTTCTTAGCAAAAGTAAACGTGGTAAAACAAACTACTTCTACTGTTTTTGCAGGAATTGATAGTGGATTTAACCACTTAATTCGTCCGATGCTATACGGTTCGCAACATACCATCGAAAACATTTCTAACCCAAAAGGAAAAGAGCGTTTTTATACCGTGGTGGGTTACATTTGTGAAACCGATACTTTTGCCAACAACCGAAGAATTCAAGAAATAAAAGAAGGCGATATACTCTGTTTTAAAAATGCAGGTGCTTATTGTTTCTCGATGGCATCCAACTATAACTCGCGTTTTAAACCCGCAGAAGTTTTATGGAAAGACGGAAAAGGATATTTAATAACTAAAAGAGAAACCTTTGAAGATTTGATTAAAAACCAAATTGAGGTGGAAATTTAAATTAGCCACTGATTCACAGATTATTAAATTTCAAAAACATAAAAAAATTCCACTAATATAATGTTAGTGGATTTTTTTATGAATCTTGTTTTAAAAATACCTCATAGTTCTCTTTAGTAATCACCATAGTTTGAGTACTTGGATAGGCATTAGTAAATGTTTTGGAGAAAGTAGCTTTTTTGGCTGCATTCCATTTGAATTCAAAAGCATATAAGTTGCCATTATATTCCTCAATATAATCAATTTCTTGTTGTTCTTTGGTACGCCAAAAAAAACGATTAACATAGCGCTTGTTATATTCGTTATATTTTAATCGTTCCGCAATTAAATAATTTTCAAACAAAGCACCTATATCTTGCCTTGTATCTGCAATTTGAAAATTATTTATAATCGCATTACGTATTCCTGTATCATAAAAATAAACTTTTTTAGATAGTTTTAGTTCATTTCGCAAGTTTCTACTTAATGAATTTAATTTAAAAACAATAAATGCCTTTTCTAATAAATTAATATAAGTTTCTACCGTTTTACTGTCAAGTCCTATTAAATTACCTATTTCATTATAAGATACTTCAGAACCAATTTGAAATGCTAATGCCTGAAGTAATTTAATTAATTTTTCAGGTTTTTTTATAGTATCTAACATCAAAATATCTTTAAAAAGATAACTATCTGCTAGTAATTTTAACACTTCAATTTCTTTTCCTTGGTTGTTAATTACTTCAGGATAAGAACCAAAAACCAAACGAGAATGCAAATGCCTTTTTTCTATTAACTCTGAATGATGTTGTGATAGTTCAAAAAAAGAAAATGGAAATAATTGATACTCGAATTTTCTACCAGTTAAAGGCTCATTAGTTTTATTTTTTAATTCAAAAGCCGAAGAAACAGTGGCTATAATTTGAATTTCAGGAAAGGAATCGTGCAAAAGTTTTAGTCCCAAACCAATATTTTCTATTCGTTGTGCCTCATCAATTACCACAAGATTATGGTTACCTATAACCACTTTAAGTTTAGTTGAAGTTGCATTTTTAAAATATTCTTGAATGTCATATTCATCGCCATTGAGCCAAATAGATTGATTAGAATTAGCAACAATTTTTTTAAGCAACGTTGTTTTACCCGTTTGTCTTGCTCCTAAAAGGATTATTACTTTATTTTTATACAAATTATCGGTAATATTTTTTTCTAATAAACGCAGTATCATTCTTTATTTTTTTTCAAAAATACAACTTTTTTGGAATTCAATCAAAAAAAGTTATACTTTTTTCGGAATAGTATCCGAAAAAGAAATGAAAATTGTATTATTAATTAATTGTATACAACTTCAACTAACTTTTTTAAAAACTCAGAATTTTTATGGAAAGATGAGAAAAGCCAAAAATTAGACGAATTTTTAACGAATATAATTCTATGAAAAATTCCACTAATATAAATTTAGTGGATTTTTTTTTGATTTATTGGTTTTAAAAAAGTTGTTTACTTATTTAAAATTTCTTCTAATACTTCACATTGAGATCCGTTTGGAAAAGTGATTCCTATTTTTTGAGCAATGGTGGGTGCTATTTGAGTGATGTATTTTTTTGAGTGACTCTCCCCTTTTGGTATTTCCCAACCATAAAACAATAAAGGTGCGTGTGTATCATAGGCATAAGGAGTTCCGTGGGAAGTTCCTGTTGGTCCATATTCGATGTATCCTGGTTTGTCTAGGATTACAAGATTTCCATCTTGAGTGGCGTCATATCCGTTTGCAATCATGCTTAAATAATAATCACTTCCATTGGAATGTAAAATTTCTTCTTCGTTGTATACTTTTTTCACTTGTTCTTGTGTCATTAAAAAATCGGAGAAAGAGTGCTCAACGGTTGCATATTCCAATCCTTTTTCTTTAATTTTAGCTTTATTCAAATACAAATTAAAATTAGAATAATTGGTTACAAAATCTTCGCCGTAAGTATCCGTAGAGAATTTTTTTATGGCTTTAGAAATTTCTTTGTATTCAATATTTTTTACATTTAATTTATTGTTTTTAAGGAAATTAGCATTTTCGGCACACGCATGATCGGCTGTTAAAAAAAGTAAATAATTGTCTTTTCCAACATTTCTATCCAAATAAGCTAATAAATCGGCTATGGTTTGGTCCAATCTTAAATAAGTATCTTGTAATTCCATAGAACGTGCTCCTAAAATGTGTCCGACATAATCTGTAGAAGAGAAACTTATCGCTAAGAAATCGGTGTCTTCGTCTTTTCCTAACGATTCATTTTCAATAGCTTTCATAGCCAAATCGGCAAGAATATTGTTTCCAAAAGGAGTCGCTCTTAAAACTCCAGCATCATTTTTATCATACATTTTTTTTAAATCATAAGGAAAAACGGGCTTGTCCACTCCATATAATTTTCCTTCGTAGGGACTGTCATCGGGATCACTTTCGTTGTAGGTTGCTGCGGGTTTGTATAAATTCCAACCTTGATTAATGTAATTCAAATAGTTTTTTTGGTTATTAAAATCGGTTACCCAGTCTGGTAATTTCTCTCCATAAAATGTACTCGAAATAAAAGCTCCCGTTTTGCTGTACCAAAAAGCCCAATTGGCAAAATGTCCTGCAGGTAAGATAGCGCCTCTGTCTTTCAAACTCATTCCAATTACTTTTCCTTTAAAATTGGTTCCCATTCGGAGTTCATCCGTAATTGTGGTAGACAACAAGTTTTTTGGCGACATTGCTCCTTCTGCTTTAGTTCCATCACCCAAGGTCTGAACCGTTTCATCATCAGTACAATAGCGTTCTTTGCTTGTGGATCTATTGAACCATTCATTCCCTACAATTCCGTGCACAGATGGCGTTGTTCCCGCATAAATAGAAGCATGACCAGGTGCGGTATAGGTTGGCATATAATTAAAATGTGCATTGTGGTATACGTATCCTTTATTCATTATGCGTTTGAACCCATTTTCGGTAAAATCATTTTGAAAACGGTATAAATATTCCATTCTCATTTGATCTACAACAATTCCGACCACTAATTTAGGTCGTTCTTGTGCTTGAAGATGGAAAACGAAGATAAAAACGAAAAAGAAAAGTAATTTTTTCATGGAAATTTATTTTTACAAAATTAAGTATTTTGAAAGTATCGCAATAATAAGAAACAGTTAAGAATTTCCTTAAAAATTAAATGAATTAACTTCTTTTTTTGCTAATTCAAATTCGTCAATAATTTCTTTTATAATTGCGTCAACAGGTTTAATATCGTGAATTAATCCAGCAATTTGACCAATTTCTAATTCGCCTTCTACTAAATCGCCTTCAAACATGCCTCGTTTGGCACGGCGTTTTCCTAATAAGTTTTCTAGATCTTCTTTACTCGGACATTTAGCATATAATTCTTGAACATCTTCAAAGAATTTATTTTTGATTAATCGAACTGGGGCTAATTCTTTTAAAGTTAAAAGTGTGCCTCCCTCTTCGGTTTCAATTACCGTTTTTTTGAAATTATCGTGTGCCGAACTTTCGGTTGAAGCAACGAAACGACTTCCCATTTGAACGCCATCCGCACCAAGGATCATTGCTGCCAACATGCCGCGTCCGGATGCAATTCCACCAGCAGCAATTAATGGTATGCTGATATTCTCTTTCACCATCGGAATCAACGTTAAAGTCGTAGTTTCTTCTCTTCCGTTATGACCACCCGCTTCAAATCCTTCGGCTACGACCGCATCCACTCCAGCCTCTTGTGCTTTCAAAGCAAATTTAGAACTGCTTACCACATGAACTACGGTGATTCCTTTTTCCTTCAAAAAAGAAGTCCACGTTTTCGGATTTCCTGCAGAAGTAAAAACAATTTTCACTCCTTCTTCCACAATAATATCCATAATTTCTTGAACATTTGGATACAACATCGGAACATTCACACCAAAAGGCTTATCGGTTGCTTTCGTACATTTTTGAATGTGTTCTCGCAAAACCTCCGGATACATCGAGCCAGCACCTATTAATCCTAAACCACCGCTAGTACTAACGGCGCTTGCTAATTTATAACCACTATTCCAAATCATTCCTCCTTGAATAATTGGGTATTTAATATTGAAAAGTTGGGTGATTCGGTTCATTATTCTTTAATTATTTTTCCGGATTGGATAAAGGAATTACTTTCTATTTTATAAAAATATACTCCCGAATTTAAAGCCTCTAAAGAAACATTCGATACCGAAGAAGAAATAGTTTTATTAATCAAAATTTGCCCTAAGGTATTGTAAAATGTAACAGTAGCATTGGAAAAATTATCTGGAAAAGAAATTGAAACCATATTATTTGTTGGATTTGGAAATAAAACAAAGGAATTAATTTCATTTTGATTTATCGATAAAGCAGAATTCAAAGCTAATTGAAAATCAGGGATCCCATAACCATATAAGTCGTTCGGAGTACTATATCGATCGGAAGATTGCTTTACAAAATTAACAACTTGCTGGTTGGTTAAATTAGGAACTGCTTGCCAAAAACTTGCTATCATTCCTGCCATAACTGGACAAGAAAAAGAGGTTCCACTTGCTGTAAAGATATCTCCTTGAATATCTGAAACAGTGGTTGACTGTCCTTTTGCCATCACATCTGGCTTGACTCTTCCATCATACGATGGTCCTATAGAACTAAAAGAGGCATAATTTTCATCAAATTTGACTGCTCCAACCGCAAGAACGTTAGTTGCTTCAGCAGGA
Organism: Flavobacterium sp.; assembly: GCF_044357305.1. Classification (GTDB taxonomy): domain Bacteria; phylum Bacteroidota; class Bacteroidia; order Flavobacteriales; family Flavobacteriaceae; genus Flavobacterium. The sequence continues at coordinate 18,294 of NZ_JBIKPS010000015.1, read as the reverse complement.
ACACCAATATGAGGATTGCTAGAATTTGCTGAATTTCCTGCACTGGCTACCACAATCATTCCTTTACTAAAAGCAATGTTTGCTCCTTGAGAAGCAAAAGCAATATTTCCAGTCATCTCTGAATAGGCATGACTATAGTTGGGATTGTCATACTCAAAATACCCTAAGGAAGTCGAAATAACGTCTACTCCAAGTCGGTCAGCTTCTTCTGCAGCTTGAACCCAATAGCTTTCTTCCACAGGATTTTCGGCGTCAACATCTTCTGTTATAAACAAATAATAGTGCGCATCTGGTGCTGTACCAACCAATAAATTATCAGTAAATCCACCCATACAAGACAATGTCATCGTTCCGTGATCATGTAATGCATACAAATAAGAACTTTGACTTACATAATTGTAACCACCAAGGATTAAATTATTGGTAAACAATCTTTGAAAAGGTTGTGCTGTGTCAACTCCTAAAAATCCTGAATCCAAAACTGCAATAATTTTTCCAGTTCCAGTATAATTGGCTTGGTGTAACAAATGTCCGTTAAGCATTTGAATCTGATTAGCAGAAGTGCCATAATTAAAATTCACTTGAACGTCCAATTGCTTATTCACCGGGGTGATAGTTGCTGGAACCGCCATTTTAGCATTTAAAGAATTATCTGCAAAATGAACATGGTTTACAAAAGGAAACGCCAACAAAGCCTGAATATTGGTAACGCTTCCGCGGATGTGAAGGCAGTTCAGCCATTTGGATCTTGCTTTGACTGTAATTCCAGTTGCAGCGGTAATTTGAGAAACATAGGTTGCTTCTAAGGGCGCATCATTAATAACCAAAGCAATATTTTGCGCGGTTCTTCTATCTAAAGCTCTTTGCGAAAGTTCGGATAATGGATTACTGAAAAATGCAGCCGAATTTGGTTTATCGTTAAAATATACCCAAGCATCTTGTTGTGAAAAAGAGGTAAACGTAACTAAAAAGGTAAGGATAAGTATAAAATTTTTCATAGCTATTTGTTTTTAGAAGTACTAAATTACGAAATTACTCCCGAACCAACTAATTCCTCGCCTATATTCCAAGCCACAAATTGCCCTTGGGTGATTGCCGATTGGGGTTGCTCAAAAGAAACATACAATCCGCTTTCAAACTGGTATAACGTTGCTTTTTGCAATTCTTGTCGATAGCGAATGCGTGCCATTACTTCCATGGATTGTCCGTTTTCAAGTATTAAATCATTTCTTATCCAATGCGTTTCTGAAGGAAAAATCTTTAATGCTTTTTTGAAAAGTCCAGGATGAGCGTGTCCTTGACCGGTGTAAATTTCGTTAGTAACCACATTTGTAGAGATAATAAACAAGGCTTCCTTTGTACCGCCAACGTTCAATCCTTTTCGTTGTCCGATGGTGAAATAGTGCGCACCTTGATGTTTGCCAACTACCTTTCCCGTTTCTGGAGTATATTCAATAGAAGTCGATTCGAAAATTAATTCTTCTTCTAAGGAATTGAAAGTAGGTTTAATTTGATTATAAATTTCGCTTGACGCCGGAACTTCATAAATCAAGCCTTCTTTTGGTTGTAATTGTTGTTGCAAGAACTCTGGAAGTCGCACTTTTCCTATAAAACAAAGCCCTTGTGAGTCTTTCTTTTCGGCAGTTACCAATTCCATTTTAGTTGCAATTTCCCGCACTTCTGGTTTGGTCAATTCCCCAATTGGAAATAATGATTTGGCTAATTGTTCTTGCGAAAGTTGGCAAAGAAAATAGGATTGGTCTTTGTTATCGTCTTTTCCAGCAAGTAATTGAAAAGTAGTATTTCCATCGTTTTCAATTTCTCCTTTTCGGCAATAATGTCCTGTGGCAACGTAATCGGCACCAAGACTTAAAGCGATTTTCATGAAAACATCAAACTTAATTTCGCGATTACACAACACATCAGGATTGGGCGTTCGTCCTTTCTCGTATTCGTTGAACATATAATCAACGATTTTTTCTTTGTATTGCTCACTTAAATCTACGGTTTGAAACGGAATTCCAAGTTTTTCAGCTACTAAGAGAGCATCGTTACTGTCTTCCAACCAAGGACACTCATTAGAAATTGTAACTGAATCATCGTGCCAATTTTTCATAAAAAGTCCAATAACCTCATAGCCTTGTTCTTTTAAAAGATAGGCCGCAACGCTAGAATCTACACCACCAGAAAGTCCTACTACTACACGTTTCATTTTTGAAATAAGTATTATTTTTGAGTTACAAATTTACATCAAATAATAAAAAAAAGTATATGCTTTAATTGTTAAAACATATACTCAGGTAAATTTTATTTATTTAGGAACTATTCTTCTTCCCTAGTAATTTCTTTTTTTACAAATTTACGAACCTTTTTGGTAGTCATATTTTCTTTGGTGATTTTGCCATTGGTATTGAATTCCCAAATACCTTCTTTCTTACCTTTAACAAAAATTCCTTTGGCAACCACTACATTATCTGGACCTCTGAAAATAGCAAGACCATCAAATTCACCATTTTTGTAAAGGCTTTCTTCTAAAACAATTCCATTTTCGGTATATTTTTTATACGAACCATCTTTTTTTCCATTTTTATAATTGGCTTCTTCCGCAATTTTTCCACTTGGGTAAGTCACTTTTCGCAAGCCATTTAATTTTCCATTTGTATAATTTTCGGAAGTCATTACTAAAGCAGAGTCTTCATGGTAGTATTTCCATTCGCCTACGTAAAGTTTGTTAACCAACTTGCCTTCGCTTACTTTATTTCCTTTTTGATTATAAAAAATAGAATAACACGAATTGTCTTTGGAGTTGAATTCTCGTGTAGCAATTACGGTTCCTGCTTTCGTATCATCAAAAAACTTAAACATCCCAACTTCTTTCCCGTGTTCGAAAGTTCCTTCGTAACGCGGTTTTTTAGATTGTTCGTAGACACCTTTCCAAACGCCTTGCTTTTTGCCATTGACATCCAGTTGGTTGATTTCTTGTGCAAAAAGCGAAGTGGTGAAAAAGAATATTAGAAGTAAATTTTTCATGTTTTTTTATGCTTTTTAAATTTGTTTGAAAGATAACTCAAAATTGTACTATTTAGTATGACAAAAATAATTCCAAATAGCTTTGATTACCAAATATATATTTATAAATCCATTTTATTTTATCCTCTGATTTAACAGACGGAAAATAGTTCCTAAATTAGAAGTACAGCAAACCTTTACTGTTTTATTAAATGCTGCACCAAGATTAAAAGATGTAAATAATAGAAATTTAAACATCATTACAACTGACATACAGTATACTAGTGGCGTATTTCATTTATTAAACAAAACACTGCTACCATCTTTATAAAGAGTATAAAACAATTAAAATGTAAAAGCTGTCAAAATATTTAGCAGCTTTTTTTGTTTAATTCTATTATTAACAAGAAAAAAACTACAAATAAAATTATGAATTAACATATTTTGTTTAACAATTACAGTATTAAATTAAACGCATTATATCAATATTTAGATAAAGAAATAAAAATTAATTAATTTTAATCATTCAACAAAAAAGTTAAAATTATTATAAATTTTATTTTCTTGTTTATTCATTTTATAAATTTATCAAACAAAATAACTTCAAAAAAAAATTATTATGAAAACAAACAAAACAAAATTAATCGCAATTTTTGCTTTTTTAGGATTATTGTTAATTTCTTGTAGTGATGACGACAATCAAATGCCTACAGTTGACAATACAATTACCGGTATCGCTTCAAATGCAAGTGATTTGACATTATTAGTTAAAGCACTTAAAAAAGCAGATTTAGCTACAACTTTACAAGGCACAGGACCGTTTACCGTTTTTGCCCCAACCGATCAAGCCTTTATCAATGCTGGTTATACTGCATCAGTAATTGACAATTTACCAACTGCAGATATCCCTGCACTTAAACAAATTTTATTAAATCATGTAGTGAGCGGTTCTGTTCAGTCTAGTGGATTAACAAATAATTCTTACATCAAAACTTTAGCAAAAGGAACCGCATCAACAACAAATACTTTAAGTATGTATGTTAACACTACATCTGGTGTGAGATTGAATGGCATGTCATCTGTAATCACAACAACAGCTGGTTCAACATTCAATATCATTGCTTCAAATGGAGTTATTCACAAAGTTGATGCTGTAATTACATTACCAACTATTGTGACACACGCTACTGCTAATTCAAATTTCAGCACACTTGCATCATTATTAACTGCCCAAAATCTTATTACAACTTTAAGTGGTACAGCTAATTCACCGTTTACAGTATTCGCACCATTAAATAGCGCTTTTGATACGGCTACAACAAATTTGTATAGTGGTTTAAGTAGTGCTAAAAAAACAGCTGTTTTAACCTATCATGTAGTTGCAGGAGCGAATGTTTTATCAAATGCAATCCCTACAACACCAATTACAACTTTTGAAACAGGAACATTTACAGTTGCAGGAACAGTTATCACAGACGAACAAAGCAGACAAATAAATATTGTTTTAGCTGATGTACAATGTGCTAATGGTGTTATTCACGCTGTAAATAAAGTACTTTTACCAAATAGTGTGCCTTAATAACATTACATCTTATTAAAAAAGAAAGCCGTTTCAATTTGAAACGGCTTTCTTTTTTAATATAACTTAACTTTATTTTTTTCCAAGTTTCTTTTGTTCTTCTGCCTGTTCCATTACCTCACGAAGTTTCTTTTGAAATTTACCTTCCTTAACTGGTTTGGTTTTGTTTTCTTGGATTTTAGCATGAATTTTATCGCTATCGATAAAGTATTTCTTGATTACTAACATGATTCCGATAGTAATTAAGTTGGACATAAAGTTATACAAACTCAATCCAGAACCATAACTATTAAAGAAAATCAACATCATGATTGGTGAAATGTAAATCATCATTTTCATAATCTTTGTCATATCTGGCATACCTTCTTGTTGTGGTTGCGCCATTTGATTATCACCCGAAGTCATTTTCATATAGAAGAAAATTGCAATTGCTGCCAAAATTGGAAACAAACTAATATGATCGCCATAAAATGGGATATTGAATGGTAATTTAGCTATTTGATCAAAAGAAGATAAATCGTCTGCCCAAAGGAATCCTTTTTGACGTAATTCAAAAGCCGATGGGAAGAATCGAAACGAAGCCATCAAGAACGGCATCTGAATTAACGCAGGAATACAACCAGCCATCGGATTTACTCCGGCCTTGTTGTACAACTTCATTGTTTCTTGTTGTTTTTTTACCGCATCTTTAGGATATTTTTCTCCTAATTCGGTAATTTCAGGACGCAATACTTTCATCTTGGCTTGCGACAAGAACGATTTGAAAGTAATTGGTGACATGGCAATTTTTATCAATATTGTAAATACGATAATAGCCCATCCGTAAGGCATAAAACCTCCTAAAAATCCGAATAATGGGATGAAAATAAATCGGTTGATCCAACCAAAAATACCCCAACCTAACGGGATAATTTTATCCAGATTTTTATCTTCATAGGAGTTTAATGTTTTGTAATCGGTAGGTCCGAAATACCAATTCATTTTATAATCCAATTCGCCATTTCTATAAGCAAGTGGTAAAGTGGATTTGAATTGTTTTGTAAAAACTGTATCTGTTTTTACATCATTTATTAAATCATTTGAAAGAATCTTAGTAGTTTCAAAAGGAACATTAGTCAACAAAACTGTGGAGAAAAAATGTTGCTTGTAGGCAATAAACGAAGTTTTAGTTGGAGTTTCTTCTTTGTCTTTTCCTTGTCCTACATAACTAATTTTTCCATCTTCGTATTCGTAGTAAATCTCCGCATTTTGATTTTCATAAGAAATGCTTTTTTCATTGCGATAGGTTTTTAAATCCCATTGTAAATCGGTAGGTTTTGAAGTATTTAAAGCAGCGCTTAACCCTTGTGAGCGAAGGTCAAAATCTAACATATAATCATTTGGCTTCAACGTATAGTTGTATTCCAAATAAGTAGTAGGCCCCGTTTTCAACTTCATCGATAACACTTTATTCTCACCAACCTGTTTCAATGTTGGTTCAAAAAACAAGTCTTTCGTATTTAAAACGCGGTTGTCTTTAGTTTGTAATGCCAAATTAAAATTGGCATTATTATTTTTAATCAATTCAACTAATTGACCAGAACCTTTACTAAACTTTTCGTATTTTTTTAGAATTGCTTCCGACACATAACCACCTTTGTTAGCGATTGTCATTTTTACAAGGTCATTTTCAAGAACGGTAAAACCTTCTTTTGCTGATGGTAAAGTTGCAGAATATGCAAAACTTCCTAAAGCACCTTGCAATTTTTGCAATTTCAAAGTATCATTAACCGTAGTATCTACTGCTACCGCAGTTACTTCTTTAGCAACGACAGCTTTTGCTTTATTAATTTTGTCTATTTTCTCTTGTTTGGCTTTCTCGGCTTGTTCTTTTTGTGCTGTTTTTTGACTATTGTACATCATCCACATTACGATGAGGAAAATTAAACCAAAGCCAATTATTGAATTCTTGTCAAACTTCTTTTCTTCCATTATACTTTATAATTTATACATCAGTCGACTAAAGGACTGTTTTGTTACCGGCTTTCAATTACGCTGAAAACTTATTTTTTATTTTTCACCATTGCGGCCACAAAGCTAACAAAAATTGGCTGTGGATTTGCAACAGTACTTTTATATTCGGGATGGTATTGTACTCCGATGAAAAACGGATGATTTTTAACCTCAACAATTTCTACCAAACCAGTATCTGGATTGATTCCAGAGCTTATTAATCCTGCTTTTTCTAATTCGGCAGAATATTTATTATTGTATTCGTATCTATGACGATGGCGCTCTTCAATTTGTGTTTTACCATAAATTTGATGTGCCAAAGTACCTTCTTTTAAATCACATTTCCAAGAACCTAAACGCATCGTTCCTCCTTTATCGGTGATGGTTTTTTGATCTTCCATCAAATCGATAACTGGATTGGTAGTATTCGGATTCATTTCGGTAGAATTGGCATCGGCTAAACCTAAAACATTTCTAGAATATTCGATAACCGCCATTTGCATTCCAAGACAAATTCCGAAAAAAGGAATATTGTTTTCACGTGCATAACGAACCGTTTCGATTTTACCTTCAATACCGCGTTCTCCAAATCCTGGAGCCACAAGTATTCCATCAATGCCTACTAATTTTTCAGCAATATTATCTTTATTTACAAATTCCGAATGAATGCTAACCACATTTACTTTGGTTTCGTTGGCAGCACCTGCATGAATGAACGCTTCCAAAATGGATTTGTAAGAATCTTGTAATTCTACATATTTCCCTATCAAACCAACATTAATGGTATGTTTTGGATTTTTCAAACGGTGTAAAAAATCATTCCATTGGGATAAGTCGGGAGCTGATTTTTCGGGTAAATTTAATTTCTTTAAAGCCACAATATCCAATCCTTCTTCAAGCATTAAATTTGGCACTTCATATATTGTAGAAGCATCAATAGACTGAATCACTGCTTCGCGTTTTACATTGCAAAACAAGGCCAACTTTTGACGCAATTCATCGGATATTTCATGCTCGGTTCTGCAAACCAAAATGTCGGCTTTGATACCGCTTTCCATCAACGTTTTTACAGAGTGTTGCGTAGGTTTGGTTTTTAATTCTCCGGCTGCTGCCAAATAAGGAACCAAGGTTAAATGAATAACTATTCCGTTGTTATCGCCTAATTCCCATACCAATTGACGCACTGACTCGATGTAAGGCAACGATTCAATATCACCAACAGTACCTCCAATTTCGGTAATTACTATATCAAAATCACCTGATTTACCAAGCAATTGCATGCGTTCTTTAATTTCGTTGGTGATGTGAGGCACCACTTGAACGGTTTTTCCTAAAAATTCGCCACGACGCTCTTTTTCAATCACTGAAAGATAGACTCTTCCAGTAGTTACGTTATTGGCTTGTGATGTTGGAACATTTAAAAAACGTTCGTAATGTCCTAAATCCAAATCGGTTTCGGCACCATCGTCTGTAACATAACATTCTCCATGCTCGTAAGGATTTAAAGTTCCTGGATCAACGTTTATGTAGGGATCAAATTTTTGGATTGTAGTTCGGTAACCTCGTGCTTGTAATAATTTTGCCAAAGATGCTGCGATAATTCCTTTTCCTAAAGAAGAAGTAACTCCGCCAGTAACAAAAATGTATTTAGTTGGATTCATTGTTTTTTTTTTAGGACAACTATATAGTTGTCCGTACTTGTTGTGTTGTTGTTTTGGTTGTTGTTTTTGGATTTATCCTCTTTGTAGAGTTGGATTTTATCAAAAGTATAAAATCCCGATAAAAACGAGGCAAAAGTACAATTATAAATTGATAATTGATAATTGACAAGGGATAATTAGAGGGAATAATTTTGGGAGGTTTATATAATTATCCAATCTAAAATTCTAAATTATTGTTTTGGGTATTTTTTTTTGATGTTTCGAATCAACTCTTCCAAACCGTTTAATTTTAGTTCATAAATGAGTTGTAATTGTTCGCCAAGTTGCCCTTTCGGAAAGCCTTTATTACTGTACCAAACAACGTAATACTCCGGCAAATCAATAAGGTAGTAGCCCTCGTATTTGCCGAAAGGCATCTTAGTATGCGCTAGTTTGATAAGTGATTTTTGTTGGTCGTCCATTTTAAGAGTATAGAAAAGAGAGAATAGAAAAGAGAGAATAGATGATAGAGAATAGATATACTTACAAAGTCTATATTCTTTGTTCTATTTTCTTTTTTCTTTTTAAAAACTATTTCCAAACAAAACTAATCTCCTTCTTGATATCTGGATGTAAACTATAAAAAACTGGGCATGTCATCGCAGTTCGTTCTAGGATTGTTTTGGTTTTTTCATCGGCAGCAAGATTCATGTTGAAATTTACATGGATCTCCGAAATTCTTCTTGGTTCCGCAGCCATAATCTTAGTTACTTCGGCATTAGAACCGGAGAAATCTACTCCTAAATCTTGGGCTTTAATTCCCATAACGGTAAACATGCAAGAAGCTAAACCATTAGCAACGCTATCTGTTGGAGAGAAAGCTTCCCCTTTACCATTATTATCGGTTGGCGCATCGGATATTATTTCGGAACCCGATTGTAAATGAATAGAAGACGTTCTTAAACCTCCTAGATAAGTTACCTTTGATGTTGGCATTATTGTGCTTGTTTTATGGTTAAATCTTCGTCGTAGTATAAGATGTAAATTCCGTTATTGGCATATCCTCCCGAAAGTTTTTTGGCATAATCAAATTTGCTTTCAATTTGCTCGGAAGCATTTGCATTAATACTGTCTTCAAAGGTTTGCCCTTGGGATAGACGCAACATCGTATCAAAAGTCAAATCAAAACCACGAATGGCATATTGGTTAGGGAATATTCTGTTTTTCTTTTTGTATGCTGAAGCAAATTGTTGGGCTTCTTCCGTTTCGTTTTCTTTGGATGCCGATGGATAAGCCATTTTTAATTTGGTTAATCGGGATAATGCAATTTCTTCAAAATCTAAGGTTTCGTTAGGTTCCAAAATCACCAATTGCACTTGGTAATCTTTCATGGCGCTTTGCATGGTGTTGGTAACGGTAAAAATAACGCCCGTTTTTTCGGAAACTAGAATTACATAATTCATTCTATCTTTAACAAAATATTTTTTGATGCTATCGGCTACAAATCCACCTTTACTATTTATTCCAACCACCTTTACATCCTTTTGGAAATCTTGAAGGTATTGCTTGATTGCCATTTTTTTAGGATCAACAACTGCTATTATGTTGCCATTTTTAGCATGCATATAATCGAACATTGCATTTTTTATGGCATCGTTTTGAGGCATCGATTGGTATAAATTCTTATAGGATTTTCCTTCATCTTTAGACAATGGCGAAATCACTGGAATATTTTGATTCTCCAAAGCACCTGCTACTTTTTCTACATTTACTTGGTAAAATGGTCCGATTACGGCATCGGTATTGGCAAAATCACTATTTGAAATTACCGATAAGGCGCTTGTGGTATTTTTAGTTTCTTCGGAATCGTATATTTTCACCTCAATATTTAATCCTAAAACTTTAGCAGAATCAATTGCCATTAAAGCCCCCGAATAAAAATCGAGGGTCATGTTTAGGAATTTATCTTTTTTCAAACGTTCGGAAACCGAAGTAAGGGAATCGTTTTGAATTTTAGAAACATTAAAAGGCAAGAACAAGACCAACTGTTTTTTCTGTTGGTTGGAAATTGATTTGGATAAATCTTTCAAACCGTTTTTGGTTTCTTTGGTAAACGAAAGATTTGCAGGAACTTTTAAAACCATTCCTTCTTTAACGCCTTCTTTTAAATCGGGATTTAATCCAATTAAGGAGGCTTCGGATAAATTAAAAAGATGCGTCAAACTGTATAACGTTTCTCCAGATTTAACGGTATATTCTAATAAATCAATTGCTTTTGCATGGGCTTTTTCTTGTACTCCCATGGAAATTGGAGCTGTATTATTAGTCTTAGCAGCATTGATTTTTAATATAAATCCAAGAGAAAGAGTATCTTTAATCTCTGGATTTTGTTTTTCAAGTTCTTCTACGGTAATACCAAATTTCTTAGCAACACTGTATTTTGTATCTCCTGAAACTACTGTATAAGAAGAATACATTTTGGTTCCCACTGCCATTTTAGGTGGCTCTTCGTATTTAATGATTTTTAAAATCTGTCCCGGTTGCAAGCCGTCTGTTTTTAAGAAAGGATTCGCTTCTTGAAGATCCGAAATTGCTACATTGTATTTATTGGCAATACTATAAAGAGTCTCTTTAACTAAAACTTCGTGTGTTTTTGTATTGGATTCCTTTGCTTTTGGCGGAACGGGTTTCGAAACTACTTTCCCAACATTATTCGGAATTAACAAAACCGTATTGGGTTGGATTCCTTTTTGAGAATCGGGGTTTAACTTGTAAATATCATACGGAGTTACTTTGTATTTCTGTGCGATAGACGGAATAGTTTCCCCTTTAGCAACGGTGTGCTTGGTATAATTCTGCCCAAAAATCGAAGCCGAAATTAGAAACACAAAAATGTAAATAACTCTTTTAAACATGTTTTTTAAATTAAATTCCAATAAAAAAAATCCAAATTCCAAAATCTAACGTAACTAATTCATTTTACTGAACACTTGAACACTGATCACTAATCTACTCCCATTCAATAGTTGCAGGCGGTTTCGAACTGATGTCGTACACTACTCTATTGACTCCTCTTACTTTATTGATAATCTCGTTGGAGATTTTCATCAAGAAATCGTAAGGCAAATGTACCCAATCGGCAGTCATTCCGTCGGTAGATTCTACTGCGCGAAGGGCTACTACTTTTTCATAGGTACGCTCATCGCCCATTACTCCTACACTATTTACGGGAAGAAGGATTGCTCCTGCTTGCCATACTTTGTCGTACAATCCGTGGGATTTTAATCCATCGATGAAAATGGCATCTACTTCTTGCAAGATACGCACTTTTTCGGGAGTAATATCTCCTAATATACGAATCGATAATCCTGGTCCTGGAAATGGATGACGGCCTAATAATTCGGCATCAATTCCTAAGGTTGCTCCTACTCTTCGCACTTCATCTTTGAACAACATTCGAAGTGGTTCTACAATTTTTAGTTTCATAAAATCGGGTAACCCTCCTACATTGTGATGTGATTTTATGGTTGCTGATGGTCCTTTTACCGAAACGGATTCTATAACATCGGGATAAATGGTTCCTTGTGCCAACCAAGATACGTCTTCAATAATTTTCGATTCATCGTCAAAAACTTCAATAAAAACTCTACCAATTATTTTACGTTTGGTTTCGGGATCGTCTACTCCAGCTAATTCGCTTAAGAAACGATCGGAAGCGTCAACTCCTTTCACGTTCAAGCCCATGTCTTTGTATTGGTGCAATACACTTTCAAATTCATTCTTGCGCAGCAATCCGTTGTTAACGAAGATGCAATATAAGTTTTTACCGATGGCTTTGTGCAATAAAACTGCCGCAACGGTCGAATCTACTCCGCCGGAAAGTCCGAGAACTACTTTATCGTTTTGGACTTTTTCTTGCAAATCTTTTACGCAATCGTCTACAAAAGCATTGGGAGTAAAGTTTTGAGGTACCTCGGCAATTTTGACTAAGAAGTTTTCTAGAATTTGTTTTCCGTCGGTGGAATGGTATACTTCGGGATGGAATTGAATGGCATAAGTTGTTTCGCCTTCAATTCGGTAGGCTGCATTTTCTACATCGTGGGTACTAGCAAGCTTGACGCCATTGGTTGGCAAATGCTTAATGGTATCACTGTGGCTCATCCAAACTTGCGAATTAAGGTTTACATTTTCAAAGAAAACTTCGTCTTCTTTAATGTAATTTAAATTTGCTCTACCATATTCTCTAGTGTTGGAAGCCGCGACCTCACCACCTGAAAAATGTGCCAAATATTGTGCTCCATAGCACACTGCAAGCAAGGGAAATTTGCCGCGAATGTGATCTAAATCGATTTGCAAAGCGTCTTCGGAGCGCACCGAGTAAGGGCTACCACCAAGAATTACTGCTTTGTAAGACGATAAATCGGTTGGATAATGATTGTAAGGGAAAATTTCGCAGAATATATTTAATTCGCGAACGCGTCGGGCAATAAGTTGTGTGTATTGCGAGCCGAAATCTAAAATAAGTACGTTGTGTTGCATGTGCAAAAGTATAGTTGTGTTGTAATTTATTGATTTTCAAATAAATAAAAATAACTTTGATGAAAGTGGGATAAAAAGTGAGAAACTTTTTTTCTTATAAATTTTTAATTTCTGCAAATGTAAGTAAAAAAGAAATTATTATCTTACTTCATATTCTGATGAAAACATAACAAATTGAGATAAATAAAAATATCTTTATAAAAATTTATAAATAAACATTATGAAAATGAAAACTTTACTAATCTCATCCATTGCAATTTTGTAATTATTCACTTATGCCCAAAGTGCTATACCCCTGATTTATTTACAATTTTAAATACTAATTATCATGAGAAAAAAGTCCATATTGCTGAAATATTTGTTTTTGATTTGTCTAGCCCCATCCCTAATTTTTGCTCAACTATCCTCCCCACAAATTGATTCGTTAGTGGCTGTTGCTTTGGTGAAATTTAAAGTTGCAGGAGTGGCTGTTGCAGTTGTGAAAGAAGGAAAAGTAATTCACTCAAAAGGATATGGCATATCGGATATAAATACTAAAATAGCTGTAAATGAAAATACTAATTTTCAAATAGCTTCTAATACCAAAGCATTTACAACAACAGCATTGGCCATTTTGGAAGAAGAGGGCAAACTTAAATGGACAGATAAAGTAATAGATCATATTCCTGAATTCAAAATGTATAATGATTATGTTACCGAGAATTTTAATATCCAAGATTTATTAACCCATCGTAGCGGACTGGCATTGGGTGTTGGCGATTTGATGTTTTTTCCAGATGGTTCCGACTTTACAATTAAAGATGTAGTAACCTGCTTTCAATATTTTAAACCTGTTTCAGCCTTTCGAACAAAGTTTGATTATGATAATTTATTATATATGGTGGCAGGAGAAGTAATTGCAAGAGCCAGCGGTATGAGTTATGAATTGTTTGTACAAAAGCGAATTATTGAACCATTGCAAATGAACAATTCGTATGTTGGTTATTTACAGAAAGACAAAAGCAACTTGGCAACGCCACATTCATCTGAATCGGGCTCCATAAAAACAATAGATAGTTATGACATAGGAATGGCAGATGCAGCCGGTGGCATATTTTCTAATGTTACAGATATGTCCAAATGGATGATGCTGCATTTAAATAAAGGAAAGTATGGTATTGATTTAAAAACGCCATTGTTCTCATTAAAAAACCATAATGAAATGTGGCGAATACATACAGTTTTAGAAACGAATCCTAATCCAAGATACAATTCCCATTTTAACGGCTATGGCTTGGGCTGGGTATTAACAGATGTGGTAGGCAAATTTGAAGTGTCTCATACTGGCGGATTGCCCGGAATGCTTTCTATAGTAACAATGTATCCCGATTTAAATTTAGGCATTGTGATTTTAACCAATACTGAAAATGGTGGAGAAGCACTTTTTTCATCCCTTACGAATACCATTGCTGACAGTTATTTAGGTTTGGACGATTATGCTTGGATAGATAAAATGTTGGCGTGGAGTAATGAGGATAAAAATGAGGAAGATAATGTCACAAAAAAAACGTGGGAACAAGTTCAAATGGCGAAAAAAATTGAAGTGAAAAATGAAAACTATATTGGAATATATGCGGACAAATGGTTTGGAAAAGTAGAAGTGTTTGAAAAAAACAAGCAATTATGGATTAAATGTTATCGTTCACCAAAATTAAATGGCCCGATGGCTTTTTTTCAAGAAAACAGCTTTGCCATAAAATGGGAATATCAAGCAATGAATTGTGATGCACTGTCAATCTTTTCATTGGACGAGACAGGAAAGGCAACATCTATTAAAATGAAAGGTATTTCACCAAATATTGACTTTAGTTTTGACTTTCAAGATTTAGATTTGAAAAGAATTGACAAATAAGACAAGCTTTAGAAAGTACTTAATTGTTAAAGACAATAGTAGCTTATGTTTTTTTAATACCTATATTTTATAAACAACTGGGTTATTTATTATAATTTTACTAGATGCTAATGCCTATTTTTGATTCAAACTAATTATAAGTGAAACGAATATGAAATTTCGATTAATTAATCATAAAACAAAACCACTCTCAGCAAAATACTTGACTGATGTTTATGATTTGTCCAATGGAAACAATGAATTTATTTACTGTTGTGTTCCCAATGGAGAATTATCAATTACGGTTATTTTGGAAGGTGACTGCCATATAAAAACAGACAAGGGTTGGCAAAGACAGCCGAACGTTCATCTTTACGGGCTAATTGATAAAGTTCAATTACTGAAAATGAGTCCTAATTACCGTGAAATTTCAATTGGTTTCTATCCACATTATCTTCAATTGTTTTTAAATGACGCTCTACTTTCGACTAATAAAACTAATGGAACAGATTTGTTTGATTTATTTAAAAAAGAGGAAGTTAATAAACTCTATGAGAATTTATGTCAATGTAAAAATGACGAAGCCTTAATGGACAAAATAGAATTGTTTATGAAAGACAATCTGCTTATTGAATCATTGGACAAAAGGATTTCAGCAGCACATCATTTAATTACTAAAGAAAATATTTATAAGGTTGATAACATAAGTTCAATCTTAAACATTACACCTACCACGCTACGAAATCTTTTTAATCAACATGTTGGGATTTCGCCCAAAGACTTGATCAAGATTCATCGAATTAAAAAGGCGTTAGACTTTCCGTTAACTTGCGAAGAATCTCTAACTCAAGTTGCCTATCATTTAAACTATTTCGACCAAGCTCATTTCTGTAAGGATTTTAAAGATTCAATAGGTATTTCTCCTAAAAAGTATTATTTAAATAGTCAACTCTATTCCGATTTTTCCGATTTTCAACATTGGCGCTTTGATAGTTTTGGAAATATAATTTAATAAGGGATTAAACTCTTTAAATTATTAATAAGATTCAAGAAGACTTTCTCCTCAATTCGGTAAATTTTAACTCCCTTTCGATTTTTACAATTTTTTATTAATCTGCCATAATATTTTTGTCGCTTAGTCTGAACTAATATGACAAGTATGGTTTATTAATCTTAAAATTTAAAATTATGAAAAAAGTAATACTATTTACATTTTCTTTTTCTTTTTTGTTTTTGTTTTCTATTGTATCCGCTCAAAAAAAAGAATGTGGCAGTATGGAATATCTTGAACATTTAAAAACTCAAGATCCACAATTAGGAAATAAAATGTTGCAAAATGAGCAAGCAATACAAAACTGGATTCAAACTAATGCGACCAATAAATCTAAGAAGAACACGATCATAACTATTCCCGTTGTTGTTCATGTAGTTTATAAAAATCCAACGGAGAATATTAGTACTGCACAGATTTTATCAGCAATAGCTATTATAAATAAGGATTATAGAAGATTAAATGCGGATGCTTCAGCAACTCCTCCTGTTTTTGCAGCAGTAGCAGCAGATTGTGAAATCGAATTTTGTCTTACCACAACAGATCCAAATGGAAATGCAACATCTGGTATTACTAGAACTGCTACTAATGTAAGTGGTTTTGATCCTGGAACTTCTAATGGGGTAAGTTACTCAGATGATGCAGTTAAACATACATCACAAGGGGGAATTGATGCCTGGGATACCACAAAGTATTTAAATATTTGGATTTGTTATTTACCTAATCTTAACGGTTATTCGACATATCCTGGTGCTCTCGCTAATATTGATGGTGTAGTTGTTGATTATACAAGGTTTGGTGATATTGGCACAGCAGGTGGTAACTCTTTTATAATAAAAACTGTATCGCATGAAATAGGACATTGGTTAAGTCTAAAACATATTTGGGGCGATGTTACTGGACAAACCTCTAATTGCGGTGATGATTATTGTAATGATACGCCAACAGAGTCATCCTCAACTTATGGATGTCCTGCATTTCCATATAATGAATATAACGCATGTAATTCAGGAGCTAATGGTGAAATGTTTATGAATTATATGGATTATACAGATTGCAGGAATATTTTCACAGAAGATCAAAAATCCAGAATGATAGCTACTATAAATACATTTAGATCTGGCTTACTTAATTATGTATGTGAGCCGGGAGTTGTATATGGCTGTACTGACCCTTCAGCTTGTAACTATTCGGCATTAGCTACTGTTAATGTTGATTGTAATTATACTACCTGTGCAGGTTGTATGGACGAAACTGCATATTCTTACAATCCATCAGCTACTATAAGTAATACTGCTGCTTGTTTGTTCTGTGATGTTGCAGCTTCAACAGTAGTTGTTGATGCAAGTAGTACAAGCGCACTAGATGGATCTGTTGATTTATCAGTGACTGGATGGAATTGTATGACTCCTACTAGTTTAGCTTCAAACTTTGGAACAGCTTCTGGCTCAAGTGGAATAATGTTCAACATGAAAAACACTTCTTTAAATCCATTAACTATTACAGGAATTTCTCAAGGTAGTTATGGTTCCTTCTTTGGTTCAGCTACCAGTTATAGTATTTACTATTATCCTGGTTCGTATGTTCCTCATTGGTCGAATCAAAATGGTTGGATCGCAGTTGCTACTAATGCAAGTGGAACAGTTCCATCTGGAGGGACTTTATCTGCACCTGTATATAGTGGCCCAATTCCAATGACAGCAGTGACTATACCAGCCGGCGCAACATACGGTTTTTATTTAGGTCTTAATGGAATATTGACCTATACAATTGCTACTGGAGTAGCTGGTTTGACTCCTTGGGGAAGTAATGGGGAACTTACAATTACGCTTGGACGTGGTGGTGATTTTCCAAATCCACCAAATTCGCCAAGGGCACCTCTTATTAAAGTTCATTACGGAACTAATGCTTCCACACTTAGTTATCAATGGTCTAATGGTGCAACAACCGAAGACCTTACTGGTGTTGCTGCAGGAACTTATTCTGTAACAGCTACTGATTGTAATGGTTGTACAGTTTCTAAAACAGCTACCGTAGGTGCGGTTTTAGGTTTAAACGAGGCGAGTTTCAATACTATTTTTATATCTCCGAATCCAGCAAAAAACCAAATCACTGTAAAAGTAGCTGCAATATTAGTAGGTTCTGATTATATAATTTATGACATCTTAGGTAAAATCATACTTAAAGGCAAATTAAATTCAGAAAACACAATTATTGAATTAGGTAACTTATCGAGTGGTATTTATTCGCTCACTATTGCTGATGAGAATTTGAAGCAAACATTTAAAGTGATAAAAGAATAAATAAACGTAAAATTCTTTAAAAGAAATATGAAAATAACCAAATCAATCAAGCAAAACTCTAAAAAAATTAGTAATTAAAAACAAAAAAAAATACTGTTTACACTATCGTAACTATTGTATTTATTGCAAGCTCACAAGCCAAAAATGTAACTATTCTTGATGCTTCTAATGGCAGTATTTAGGTTTTAGGTTTTAGGTTTTAGGTTTTAGGTTTTAGGTTTTAGGTTTTAGGTTTTAGGTTTTAGGTTTTAGGTTTTAGGTTTTAGGTTTTAGGTTTTAGGTTTTAGGTTTTAGGTTTTAGGTTTTAGGTT
>NZ_JBIKPS010000014.1:0-75591 GCF_044357305.1 Flavobacterium sp. | reverse complement strand
ATACTTTAGGGCCATAGATAGTATTAGTTATTGTATTAATATAAAAATCACCATTGCTTCCCGTTGTAATTTCTGGATTTGATGTTCCGTTTAAAACAGCAGTTCCATTAGTTCCTGCAGCACCGGTCGCTCCCGCAGCACCCGTAGTTCCTGTTAAACCTTGGATACCTTGGATACCTTGGACTCCTGTTGCACCAGTTGCTCCAATAATTGAAGTTCCAGATGAAGGCCATGCCCCTAATGCTTTAGGACCATAGATAGTATTAGTTAATGTATTTATATAAAAATCTCCGTTACTTCCAATAGTATCTGTAGGGGTTATGATTCCTGATAAAATACCATTTGACGAACTATCTGAACTCATTTTAACCCATTGTCCAGATGTTATGTCATTAGAAGCATTAGGATTAGAAAAATAGTAAAATCCTGGTACTACATTAACCACTTGGCCTTGACCAGAAACCGTAGTACCTGTAGTCGAATTATATACAATCATTCCATCAAAAGCCGTGGGAAGCATTATTCCGTCTAGAGTATCGGTTATGAATTCCCATGTTGTTAAATCTGCTCTTGGAAAAACAAGACCTTTACCTATAGCATTAGGATCATTAAAATTAGTTGATGCATCAATAAATGCATTTTCACCACTAATTGCATTGATAGCATTTTGATTTGTATTAACTTGTGCATTAGAATGACAACAAGATATAAATATTGAAATAAAAAAAATATTTTTTAAAGTAAATTTCATAATTGAATTATTATAGTAAAGTTATGGTCTTCCAGCGTACAATCTCCAAGAAATACCATCTGAAACAAACCATGAAACACCTGATGCGGAATTTATTCCTGTTAAAGATTCATTCAAATATATACCTGTGTCACCTCCTGAGGTATTAGTTATAATTCTATTAGATCCAGACCTGTTATTAATTCCAATTAATCGGTTTGGGTTATTAGACGCAGAAGGGAAAACAATACTTCCACTATGACCAGACTGTAATAAAATTATTACATCATCTGTTTGCCAAGTTATAGAACTTGCTACTGGATGAACTCTAGGTACTTTTGCGTACAATAAACCTTTGGTTTGAAAATTACCATTAATTATTGTACGAGCAGCACCTGTTGTTAGCGTAAAATCGTTATTGTCTTGGTTAATTGATGTAGAAGAGGATAGAGTACCACCTAATTTAACATCTCCAGAACTAATGGTTAAACCATTCGAAGCCGTTACAGTTGCATCAGAGCCCGCAGACCCTTGAGGGCCAGTTGCTCCTATACCTGAAGCGGTCCAAACAGGTGAAGTTGGTGTTCCTGTATTGGTTTGCAATTCATTATTGGTTATATTGAATACCATTAATCCTATGGCAGGAGAAATTATTGCATCTCTTGTTACCGTAGTGTGCCTTGGCAATAAAAACCCTTTAGATGTTGAAGAAACATCTAATATCGCTGATGGGTCTGGTGAGATTGTTCCTATTCCTGTTTGAGAATAAATTGCTATTGGGAATAGTAGCAAAAATGTCATTAGTAAAATAAAATTGTTTTTCATTTGATTTATTAATTATTGTTAATTAGTTTAATACTTGCTGTTTTTCCGTTTTCTAATTTAATTTTAGCAATATATACTGCCTCTGGATGATAAAAAGGTGCCGAAAACTCTATCTCATTTTCAATTTTGGATTCATATATTTTCTTTCCTGTAATATCAAATAGTGCGATATTAGTTATGGCTAGCGTAGCTTTAATTTGTAATACATTATTATTAATATTTGCGGTAACATCAGAAGTATTAAACTCTGAGTTAGCAAGAGCTCCATCTTGATATACAATTTCAAAGCGATTTACTAAAGACGTTGTATTGGAAGAAAAATTATAATCACCAGTTGCTAAATCGAAATACAATCCTAAAGCAATATCGTGTAAGTAAACATTTACTGAACCACCATTGAAAACCCCTTCTTTTTCAGTAATACTAATGGTGAAATTTTCAGTTGTAGTATTGAATTTAGAAATACCTAAACGTACAACATCTGTTATAAAAAAGGATGGACGGGCATTGATGGCTAGTTTTCTTCCGTCTCCTTCAAAAATAGAATATAGTTGTGCCGTACTCTCTGAGTTTCTTCCAGCATCATACAAACGGTCGTAGTTAAGAGAGGCTTGTGGTAAATAGGCAACTAAAATTTGACTAAACACAGCATTACTGCCAGTCATGTTCAACTTGAAGCGGTCTCTTTGTCCGTTTGTAGCAGTAGCATTAGAAGAATTCTTATAAAACTGGTCATTATTTCCTGCTAATCGCATACAGTTAGTAAAAGTAATATTTCCAGTTGCGTTTAAAGCTTTCACTTTAAATCCTTGACCTGATGCAATTTTCCCATTGAAAGCTGTTGCAATGTTAGTTGGAATTGCAGCTCCAGCAAGAGTGTAAGCAATATAATCTGCTTGGGAGTATAACTGACCAGTACCATCATTTACAGTTGCAGCTGTCCATATATAAACTACACCATCAATATCGGTATTGTTGGTTAAAAATTTATCTGCATCAATAGCCGATGGATAAGGATTTGCTACCAAAGGGTGGGAAGTTGGGCCAATTAGAGCATTAGAATCATTAGTTATAGGAATTGTGATGTCCCCATTATTTGCCACTCCAGTAAATTTAAGATTAATATAATCAGAATTAATAGCATTTGTAAAAGGCGTTTGTGATTTAATTCGCATTATATATCCTGTTCCAGTTTCGTTTTCTGTTAAAGTTTGCCATCCACCACCAGTTCCAGTAGTGTATTTGTATTTTAAGTCAAAGGCATTTGCTAATGTTGCAGTACTAGCTTGCGCTGCTGCTAATTGAGAAAAGAAATTACCTGCAATAGGAGTTCCCCAATAAATATAATCGTAAAGATGCATTACACTTCGAGTTTTTTTAGTAAGCTCAATATTAGGAGCATTGACTCCAGTAGCTCTCTGTACTACACTAGCTTCACTTGACATTATAAATTTACCAGTACCTGTTACACCATTAACAATTTCTACATTTTCGCCATCCGTTAGTGTAACATCAGCATTTAATACTAAGGAATTACAAACAAACGAGTTTCCAGTATAGTCCGCATTTATAACTACTGGGTCTTCTAATGTAGGAGCTGAAGGCGACCAAGAGCCATTCCATGTTTTTGTATTACTAGAAGAAGCAATAAGAGGAGGGCAAGAATTACCTTTAGCACCAAAAGAGAAATAAGTATAATCACTAAGGTTTACAGAAGCTAGTGTGGTAATGGATCCCGAAGCGATAGAGCTATTTCCTCCTAGTATAGAAGTTGTATCTACCATAGATGGAATTTCTACCCACTTGTTTCCGTCATAACCAATTATTGTTAGTTCTGTTGTAGAAGTTACAATGTTAGTTAAAACACTGTTAACTCTCCATGTAAGGGAAACAATAGCATCATTTGCACCTTTAATATTCCAATATTCTGTTGGAGAAGTTGTTGAAACTGTCACATCTAAAGTAGTACCAATAGTTAATGTACTAGACCTGTAATAGGCAGCATCTATTGGTTCTATTGTTAGAGGAGTTACTGTAACAGGGGCATAAATGCCCGACTGACCTACTGGAAAGATAAAAGGTGCTGTTGTTAGCACACTTCCATATCCATCTAGATAATGAGTATCAGATGCGCCAAGAGTTGATGCAGCAGAAGAGAAAATCAGTTTTCCATGTATAGAAGAGGTTCTTGACGTTTTTGTTTGTCCACTGCCAGCACCGAAATAATAGGTATCGGAACCTACATAAACATAACCATTATCTCCAATATACAAAGGTTCATTGCTTTGAAACTGTGCTACACTAGAATTGACCGTTAAAACAAAGCAAGCGTAAATCATCCATTTGAATAGTCGTGGTTTCTTTTTTTGTTTAATTTTAATTGTTTTCAATTGTTTTTTTATTTAAATTTTGTAATACTCTACTACATTTTGTAATTAAACATCAAAACGCCAAAATAGTTAAGCCTTATTGTAGTTGTTTGTTTTTTTAATTATTTTTTTATAGCCTACAGCTAGTCCAATTATGGCAATAATAGTAAGATAATTGTCGATAGGTGTTTCCCCAGGAGGTGGGCCACCTGGTCCATCTTCCACTGTTTGTTGATAAACCGTCTTCGAATTACTTGCATCAAAAAATGGTTTATCCATACCGTCTTGAGCCAAAATTTTATTTGAAATGGAACTAATTAAAAAAAGGAGAATTAAAACTGACTTGTTGTTCATAATTACTTATTAGAATGTATTTATATTTTTTTCAATGAATGTTAGGTTAATTAAAATTTATTTTGATTTAAACTATTTACTCAAAACTATAGATTTATTAAATAAATAAAACACATATCCGATCAATTGAATACTTTGGATTTCAATTGTAATAATTATTAAAAATGACATTATTAGTTAATAATGATAGTTTTCAAACGAATCATTTAAACTAATTTTAATTAATAATTATTCACAATTACGAATTAGTTTTATTTACATTTGACAAAAATAAACAAAGTTTCGAATCGCCTTTGTTTACAGGCTTTTTTCCATAATAATTATATAAATTCCTTGTTTTTTATAACCAAAAAACTATTATTTTTTTCGTCTATTCTATTCAAACTTTAAAAAACAGTTATGCTAATTTTTTTATTATTTTTTATTACTGGAATTATTGGACTAACAACTATGTTAATTCAATTTTTTAAACACAAAAAAAACATTGTTAGCAATAAATATTTTACGATTATATTTACTTTAAGCGCAATTAGATTTTTATTAAGAGGAGGGGCTTACTATATTAATGGATTTAATATGGATGACTCTTTAATTTTTTTAGAATTAGTATTTCTTTTAACAATGCCTTGTCTATTTCTGTATTTCAATGATTTAATTGCTTTTGAAAAATGGAAGAATAAAAATCTACTCCATTTTATTCCTGGACTCATTTGTGTCCTAACTTTTTTTATTGACTTTTTTATTATCCCAGTACCCAAAATTTTATTTAAAATTTTATTTGTTTTATTATTACTAAACTATGCCACATACTTATATTTATCATATAAATTATTAGCTTCCTATATATTGACACGAAAAAGTGATATATATATTATTAAAAAACAAAATAATATTATTAAAAACTGGGCAATTTTACTATTGACTTGCTTCTCTTTTCTATTTCTTAGAATAATTGTTCTATATACACTAAATAACCTTCATTATAATTTAACCTCCAAATTTAACTATTTGTGGATTGGCGCTTTGGTATGGTTAATTATGTTTTTTAAAATTTTAATTACCCCCGAAATTTTATATGGCTATGATTTATTGGAAGAAAAAATAAATGAATATAAACAACATAAAATTGTGCTAAATAATGTTTGGAAACTAAATTACAACACAACAATTAAGAACATTAAAGATCTTAAAATACAAGAAAAAATGACATCGAATTTAAAAGAATATATAGTCCAAATTGAAGATATCTCATTAAATTCCGATATTTTTAGAGATTATGAACTTACAATAGAAACTTTTTCTAAAAAATTAACCTTTCCTACATTTCATTTAATATATATTTTTAGATACCACAGCAATATTTCATTTATTGACTATAAAAAAATCATTAGGATTCAAGATGCTATTCAATTGATGAAAACTAATTTTTTAATTACGAACACTTATGAAACTCTTTCTAACAAAGTAGGATTTAACTCCTATATGACATTTTACACATGTTTTATTAATATCACAGGAATGTCTCCTCAAGACTATTATAAAAAAATAAAGGAAAAAAAGTTATTCTTGATAATTGAAACATTACAAGTGGGAAAAACTCCAGAAATCAATTAACTTATTTATTAAAATAGACTGTACATTAAGTTCGAAAATTCATCTTAATTATTAATTTTTTACAGTTTGGGTGGGAAATTATATTTAACTTCGCTTAAAAAAAACATCAAAATATTTGAGCTTTTATTCGAGAAATTGCCTGAATATTCTCCTAATTTTAACTGATAATCTCTAAAGAAATTTAGAGCTTATTTATTTCCAAAAAAAACTAAAAATTTATCAAAATCTGAAAGCAAATTGTTAGACATTTCGCCTGAGCAGTCTACTAAAGAGGACCCATCCCATTTTTGAGGATGGGTTTTTTGTTTTTCAGAATCATAACTTACTGAAATACATTTAGTTAATTCGAACAAAGCATTGGTTTTTGAGGTTCGATATTGGATTAATCCCAAAACCTGTGGGGAGACAAAAATTACGTATAAATATTAGTTAGTCTAAAAAGGAAGAATTTATATTTCTAAACTCCACTGAATTGCGATCTAAAAGCTTTTATTTTGGCATTAAAAGATTCTGCAGACGCATTATCCGACACACTTACCTTTTCCCAGTTTGCAACTCCTATTTCTTTGCTAATTGCATCTCTACAAACATCTTTATTATCATTATTCCAGTCTGAATTTCCTGGCTCTATTAAACATCTACAAACATCTACTGATTTATATTCACTGCCACAACTTGTAACTAAAAATAAGAGTGATAAAAGTGCTGCGTTAATTGAAATTAATTTTGTCATGATTTCAATTTATATGTTATTCTTAATAAATTTTCGTTTGTAAAACATTGAAGTGGTTTAATTTAAATATCTTCAACTAGTAATTAAACACTTAAAAATTAGTCCCTTAATAATACTTAGGACATCCCCAACATCTATCACTTTTATCAAATTCATACGAAATAGAAATTTCATAAACCCCTCCTGTTTTACCTATTTTACTCATATTATAATCATAAGAGTAGCCAAATTTGAATCCTTCGTATTTAAATCCAGCATAAGAATTTATGGAAGTTAAAAAATGACTGTTTGGATTTGTTCGAATAGGATTTGTAGCAGCTAATACCGCAAAAGAAAAATTTCCTTTAACATATTGAGGACCCATGTCGAATCTGCTATATTCTCCTTGCTTCATGAAATTGGTCAATAAATAAATACTGTCTTCATCTTCAAATCTGCCATACGATGTATTTAAAGGAAATGCTATGGAGGAATGAACCGATAAAAACAAATCTATTTGATTATTTCCACTATATGCCATAGATATACTTGGACGATTAAGATGTTTTAGAGTAACCCCTAACCAAGAATTTTCATTATTAAAAAGGAAGGAAGTACTAAAATCAAAGAAATTAATTTTATCATTTAATAGTATGGGATCTATACTTGTATTGTGTATTACTCCATTATTTATATCTATTTGATCTCCCAACAATAAGTCTTGAAATCCAAAACTCTTGCTACCATATCCAAGAGATAAACTCGGCCTAAAATACCAATCCTCATTTATTTGAACTTTTAATGCGTAATTAAAGTTAACTTGTGTAAAATCATACCTTGTTGTAGTTTCCTTGTGATTTAAAACACTTATCCCAACTCCACTGTTCATTTCTTCAAACCAATTATCTATATAAGCAAATTGCGAATTGATACTAAAATCAATTCCTGGCCATTGCGTTCTATGTATGATCCCTGCGTTAGTAACCTCTTTAGCTCCCGCAAAGGAAGAACTAAGTGATTGCGGAATCATAAAAAACTGGGTGAATACTGGGTCTTGGGCCTTGACGTATCCGAATGAAAACAAGAGACCGATTAGAATTATAGTATTTTTCATAATAATAATTATTTTAATAAAGTAAATGGTCCATTATAATTTATCTCTGCACCAAATAATGTAGTTGCTTTTACAACAATTATATAGTTTCCATTTTCACTTTCATGCCCATTTACTGTTCCGTCCCAACCAACTAAAGATGTTCCTGATTCAGCATACAATAAGGATCCCCAGGTATCGTAAACTTGCATTTCTACAACTCCCATACAATTGAATTCTGGTTTAATAGTATCATTAATAGCATCATGATTGCCTGGAGTAAATCCGTTTGGAACTATCATTTCATACCCTTTTGTAATTGCAATTGTTTCTATAACACTATAGGTACAAGTCACTCCTCCAATAGCATAATTAACTACAAGGGTTATAGTATGATTTCCAATAGTAGTGAAATTATGAATAAGTGAATTTGTAATTCCTAGAGGAATCCCATCTATTGACCATTGCAAACTTGTATAATTTCCGGTAGAAATATTAGTTAGAGTTATTGGATCGTTTACTGCAAAATTGCCGCAAATAGTTCCGGAATTTGAAGAAATGCTCATCAACGGATTTCCAATAACTGGCAGATTCACAATAATTGGAACTTGAACAGCAATACAGCCTAAAGCAAGTCCTTCTTGATCATTTACAAATGCCGAATAATTTCCATTAACAGATGTTGTCATGCATTGTGGATTAACCGGAATGCAGGTATTTCCTCCTGACCAACTATAGCTATAACCTGGAACTCCTCCATTTGCAAAAACATAATTAGTTTGACTAACTTCTTTAATCGGACAATTCACATTAACATTAGATGTTGTAAATGCTGTTAAGGGAGTTGGTCTAGTTAATGTAACCGTTTGACTTGCTGTGATACAATTATTGATGTCGGTAACTGAAATTGTATAGGACCCTGCACTTAATCCAGATAAACACCATTCACTTGGAATAGTTGCAGATTGAACCCATCCGGATCCAACAGGAAATGGAGCGGTTCCCCCAGTAATTGTAATACAGATTGAGCCATTATTATACAATCTAATAGGGTAGCAATTTGGATTCGTTACACTCTTAATAGAAAAAGTTAATAAGGCAGGCTGCGTGACAGTAATAGTTGTAGTTGCAAAACAACCATTAGAATCTAATACATTGTAAGTATAAGTGCCCGCTACAACAGTGTGATTTCCAATATTTCCAGAATAAGCAGGAGTACCACCAGTTCCAAAAACAGATATTGTGGCGGTTCCTCCATGGCATAATATTGGCGCCGTAATTATAGCATTCGCCACTAACAATGTTGGTTCTGAAACAGTTATTGTTACACTAGACACACAATTATTAGAATCTTTTACAATATAAGTAAATACTCCTGCAGGAACTACATAATTTCCTGTGCCTGTATAGCCTGTTCCAACTACACCACCCGTTGCACTAACCATTACAACAGCCGTTCCTCCTTTACATAAAATTGGGGAGGTAATTGTAGCAGTAGCTATTACTTGAGAAGGCTCTGTAACAGTTATAGGAGATGTAATTGCAGAACAACCGTTAGCATCACTAATAGTATAAGGTCCTCCAAATCCAGCAATTACAGTAATTGGTCCTGTTCCGGAGTATAATGGAAGGGTATTAAAAGGAGTTCCGCCGCTACCCGAAACTGTTATTACACCGGTATTTCCATTACACAATATAGGAGAGGTTACTGAAGCTGTTGCTACTAACAATGTTGGTTGCGTAACATTTAATTGAGCTGTTTTAATGCAACCATTTGAATCGGTTACTATAAAGGAATTAATTCCGGCGGAAACTGAGACCATACCTGTTCCAACATAACTTGGCACTCCTCCAATAGCACTAACGGTTACGATTGCATTACCTCCAAAACAAGCTACAGGAGTAGCTATAACAGCAGTTACTTGCAACAAAGCTGGCTCAGTAACTGGAATAGAAACCGTTGCTTGACATCCGTTAACATCGGTAATTGTGTATATTGGAGACATTCCTGCAGGAACGCCAGTATGAATTCCTATATCACCAAAATAACCTGGGAGATTACTGGATGGTGTGCCACCAGTACCTGATACAGAAATGGATGCAGTACCTCCAAAACATAATATAGGAGTAGTTACTGTAGCAGTAGCTACTAATAATGGCGGTGGAGTATTTGTTCCATTAAGTGTAAATTGACAACCATTAGAATCCGTAATAATACAATTGAATGCTCCAACGGGGATATTACTTACTACAGGAGTTGTAATTCCATTGGACCATAGGAAAGTATAACCACCTGTGCCTCCACTTGGAATTGCTTGATAAATTGCTTGATTTCCAAAACATAAAGCTTGGGTAACAACTTGTAAAGTGGCACTAACAGGAGTAGCAGGTTGGGTTAATACAAAAGTTCTAAGGATATCAGGACAATTGTTCATAGAATCATGAATTACAGCTGTGTACGAGCCGGCAGATAAACTAGAGAATATAGCTGGATTTGGAAGTGTAACACCACCAGGATTTAATGTAATACTAATTCCAGAATTTATTCCACCAGTTACATTTATTCCAATATATCCATTGTTGCCTCCATTACAAGAAACTTCAAAGCCATTATAATTAGATACCGTTGAAGTTACAGCTAATGGAGCAGGATTGGTAATGGTATAGGGACCAAATTGTCTTTGACAGTTTACACCATCGGTAACTACAAGTAAATAAGTACCACCGCATAAATTTTGTAGAATACTAGTATTAACTTGTGTTAAAGAATTTGCTATTGGAATAATAGGACCACTCACTTCATACCATTGGAATTGATATGGATTTGTTGCTGAAGCAAATGGTGTTCCTCCGGTAATTACTACTTGAATAATTCCATTACAAGAAGTTGGAATATCGCAGTTGGTGTTATTTACAGGATTTACAGAAGGTACAGAAATCATGGCCGGTGGAACGGTTACAGTGTAAGGAAAATTGTAAGTACAAGAATAGGAATCCGTAATATTTACAAAATAATTTCCTGGGCATAGATTTGTTTGAGTAGTTGTTGTTCCTGGTATACTCCATTGATAAGTAAAAACTCCGGTTCCTGTAGGAGTTGGATTTAATGTAATGCTTCCATCACATAGCGGTGGAAAAGAATTACATTGAACATTTCCAATTACCTCATTAGGTATTACTTTTGGGTTTATAGTTATTGTAATTGTAAATGGAGCTCCTTGACAACTTCCGGTAATAGGCGTTACATGATACACTACATTATGAGGAACTGTATCGTTATTATTTAAAGTTTGAGAAATACTTGGAAAAGGAGGAGATAAATTATCCGAAGCTCCAGTAACTAATGGACTAGAGATTGGATCAACAAACCAAATATATTGAGTTCCAGGCGGAACAATTTCTGGGAAAACAGATCCTGATGGAAGAATATTAAATGTTTCTCCACTACAAATCAGAGCAGTTTTATTAGGGATAAATGCTACCGAATCTATTTCAACTTCTGAAATATTGGATCTTAAAGAACCACATCCGCCATTTGCATATTGAATCTCGCAATAAAAATAAGTAGTACCCGTAATTGCAGAAGAAGGTAAATAGGTCGCATTAGTAGCAAATGGAATTAATGTACCTCCAAATGCTTGAATAGTATTAGAAAACCATTGGTAGGTTGGAATTCCTGTACCGTTTATAACACTTACGCTAAGAACAGTAGTTGGCTCATTCTGACAAATTATTTGTGTTGCAATAGGTTGCACACTTATTGTTGGAACTGCCACAACAGTTACTTGAGTAGCAATAGAAGTAACAGAACATCCAAGTCCAGTTTGAGTTATAACACAATAATAATATGTAATTCCTACAACTGAATTTAGGGGCGTAAAAATAGGGCTTGTAGCACCTGATACTATTGTTCCTGTTGAAATATTCGAGGTTGTATTACTATACCATTGGTAGTTGTAAGTACCTACTCCACCTGTTGGAGTCACTACTAAATCTGTTGGGGCAGTCCCTTGACAAATGGTTTGCGATGCAGGAGTGATGGTAACTGTTGGATCTGTAACCACATGAACTAATGCAGTAGTACTTGAAACACTACCACAACCAGAACCTGATAAGGTTACCATAGCATAATAGCTATAATCTCCTGCAGAAGTAAATGTTGCTGGAGTATAAGAAGAAGTCGTTGCTCCTGAAATTATAATTCCTACCGGATTATACCATTGGTAAGTTGCAGTTCCTACTCCACCTGTATATTCTACTGTTAATGCAGCTATAGTGCCTCCAACACAAATATCTTGAGTCGCTAATGGCTGAGTTGTTATGGTTTGAATTGGATTTACAATTACTTCTACAATATTAGAAATAGCGGAACCACATCCTCCATTAGGATAATTTGCAATACAGTAATAGTATAAAGTACCAGTTGCAGATGTTGGCGGTACATAGGTAAGTCCCGTGGCACTAGTAATTGCAGTGCCTGTAAAATTAGGAGTACCATTTGAGTACCATTGGTAGGTTGGAGTTCCAGTACCGTTGATTAAGGTAATAGCCAAGGGTGTTGGCGCTCCATTTAAACAAACGGTTTGAGTAGCTAAAGGCTGTACGTTTACTGCCGGAGCAGCAACTACCTGAACACTAACGGTTGAACTTGTAACAGAACATCCAAGGCCTGTTTGTGTAATAACACAGTAATAAGAAATAGTCCCTACTGTAGTTGTATCTGGAATGTAAGTTGGGTTAATAGCACCAGTTATTAAAGTTCCAGAAGTCGAATTATACCATTGGTAGCTAAAAGCACCTACTCCACCTGTTGGAGTTACTACTAAATTTGCTGGGGTGGCTCCTTGACAAAGAGTTTGCGCTGAAGGGGTGATGGTAACTGTTGGATCTGCTACTACATGAACTTGAGCTATTGCACTAGTTATGTTTCCACAGCCTGATCCCGATAAGGTAATTACAGCATAATAATAGTAATCGCCTGCTGTATTAAAAGTTGGAGGCGTATAAGTAGAACTATTGGAACCAACTGCTGTTCCAATGGTTGTAGAACCGGAAGTATTAGTGTACCATTGGTAACTTGCAGTTCCATATCCATTAGAATAAGAAACTGTGTAAGCAGGCACTGAACCACCAATACAAATGGTTTGTAAAGGAGTCGGTTGTGCGTTTACCGTTGGAATTGGATTTACAATTACTATTGCTGTATTGGATGTAGCCGAACTACAACCTCCTGAACTAAAGGAAATAACACAGTAATAACTAGCACTTCCTATAGCATTTGTTGGTGGGGTATAAGTAGAACTATTAGTACCAACTGTTGTATTTGGTGTTCCTACCATATACCATTGGTAGGTTGGCGTTCCTGTTCCATTATTATAAGCAACCGTTAAACTTGTTGGTGCTCCATTCAAACAAACCGTTTGAGTGGATAACGGCTGAGTGCTTACTGCTGGCGCAGCTACCACAATAACTTGAACAGTAGCGCTAGTAGTTGAACATCCTGATCCCGTTTGGGTAACTACACAGTAATAACTAAAAGTACCTACAACATTCGTTGGTGGTGTAAAGTTAGCACTATCTGTTCCTACTGCTAATGCAGGGGTTCCTACTTTATACCACTGATAATGTGATGTCCCCTCTCCACCTGAAACGACAACATTTAGGTCCTGTGAAGTGGTGTCTTGACAAAGAGTTTGCGCTGAAGGGGTGATGGTAACTGTTGGGTCTGCTACTACATGAACTTGAGCTATTGCACTAGTTATGTTTCCGCAGCCTGATCCAGATAAGGTAATTACAGCATAATAATAGTAATCTCCTGCTGTATTAAAAGTTAAAGGCGTATAATTAGAACTATCGGAACCAACTGCTGTTCCAATGGTTGTAGAACCGGAAGTATTAGTGTACCATTGGTAACTTGCAGTTCCATATCCATTAGAATAAGAAACTGTGTAAGCAGGCACTGAACCACCAATACAAATGGTTTGTAAAGGAGTCGGTTGTGCGTTTACCGTTGGAATTGGATTTACAATTACTATTGCTGTATTGGATGTAGCCGAACTACAACCTCCTGAACTAAAGGAAATAACACAGTAATAACTAGCACTTCCTATAGCATTTGTTGGTGGGGTATAAGTAGAACTATTAGTACCAACTGTTGTATTTGGTGTTCCTACCATATACCATTGGTAGGTTGGCGTTCCTGTTCCATTATTATAAGCAACCGTTAAACTTGTTGGTGCTCCATTCAAACAAACCGTTTGAGTGGATAACGGCTGAGTGCTTACTGCTGGCGCAGCTACCACAATAACTTGAACAGTAGCGCTAGTAGTTGAACATCCTGATCCCGTTTGGGTAACTACACAGTAATAACTAAAAGTACCTACAACATTCGTTGGTGGTGTAAAGTTAGCACTATCTGTTCCTACTGCTAATGCAGGGGTTCCTACTTTATACCACTGATAATGTGATGTCCCCTCTCCACCTGAAACGACAACATTTAGGTCCTGTGAAGTGGTGTCTTGACAAAGAGTTTGCGCTGAAGGGGTGATGGTAACTGTTGGGTCTGCTACTACATGAACTTGAGCTATTGCACTAGTTATGTTTCCGCAGCCTGATCCAGATAAGGTAATTACAGCATAATAATAGTAATCTCCTGCTGTATTAAAAGTTAAAGGCGTATAATTAGAACTATCGGAACCAACTGCTGTTCCAACGCTTGTAGAAGCTGTAGTATTTGTATACCATTGGTAACTTGCAGTTCCATATCCATTAGAATAAGAAACTGTATATGCTGGCACCGAACCACCAATACAAATGGTTTGTAAAGGAGTCGGTTGTGCGTTTACCGTTGGAATTGGATTTACAATTACAGTAGCAATATTAGACATAGCTGTAGTACAACCACCACTAGCATAAGTTGCAATACAATAATAGTATAAAGTACCTGTAGCAGATGTTGGTGGCACATAGGCAAGACCTGTAGCAATTGCAATTGCAGCACTTCCACTAGTGCTATTGGTGGTGTTGGAATACCACTGATAAGTAGGTGTTCCTGTTCCATTCGATAAAGCAATCGTTAAACTTGTTGGTGCTCCATTCAAACAAACTGTTTGAGTAGCTAGTGGTTGTGTGCTTACTATAGGTGCAGCAACTACCTCAACACTAACCGCTGAACTCGTAACAGAACATCCAAGACCTGTTTGAGTTACAACACAGTAATAATATATAGTTCCTAGTGCAGTAGTAACAGGAGTATAAGATGCATTTGTAGCAGTTACTCCTGAAATAATCGAACCACCAGAAGTGGAGTTAGTTGTATTACTATACCATTGATAGGTAAAAGTCCCTAGACCTCCTGTTGGAGTTACCACTAAATTTGCTGGGGTAGTGCCTTGACAAATGGTTTGCGTACTTGGGGTAATAGTTACTGTTGGGTCTGCTACTACATTAACTTGAGCTATTGCACTAGTTATGTTTCCACAGCCTAATCCTGATAAGGTAATTACAGCATAATAATAGTAATCGCCTGCTGTATTAAAAGTTGGAGGCGTATAAGTAGAACTATTTGTGCCAACTGCTGTTCCAACGCTTGTAGAACCTGTGGTATTTGTATACCATTGGTAACTTGCAGTTCCATATCCATTAGAATAAGAAACTGTATATGCTGGCACTGAACCACTAATACAAATGGTTTGTAAAGGAGTCGGTTGTGCATTTACCGTTGGTATTGGATTTACAATTACTATTGCTGTATTGGATGTAGCCGAACTACAACCTCCTGAACTAAAGGAAATGACACAGTAATAACTAGCACTTCCTACCGCATTTGTTGGTGGGGTATAAGTAGAACTATTAATACCAACTGTTGTATTTGGTGTTCCTACCACATACCATTGGTAGGTTGGCGTACCTGTTCCATTATTATAAGCAACCGTTAAACTTGTTGGAGCTCCATTTAAACAAACCGTTTGTGTAGCTAAAGGCTGTGTGCTTAACCCGGGGGCAGCAACTACTTGAACACTAACGGTTGAACTTGTAACAGAACATCCAAGGCCTGTTTGTGTAATAACACAGTAGTAAGAAATAGTCCCTACTGAAGTTGTATCTGGAATGTAAGTTGCATTAATAGCTCCCGTTAATAAAGTTCCAGAAGTCGAATTATACCACTGGTAGCTAAAAGTACCTAATCCACCTGTTGGAGTTACCACTAAATTTGTTGGGGTGGCTCCTTGACAAATGGTTTGCGTACTTGGAGTAATAGTTACTGTTGGGTCTGCTACTATATGAACTTGAGCTATTGCACTAGTTATGTTTCCACAGCCTGATCCCGATAAGGTAATTACAGCATAATAATAGTAATCGCCTGCTGTATTAAAAGTTGGAGGCGTATAAGTAGAACTATTCGTGCCAACTGCTGTTCCAACGCTTGTAGAACCTGTAGTATTTGTATACCATTGGTAACTTGCAGTTCCATATCCATTAGAATAGGAAACAGTATAAGCAGGCACTGAACCACCAATACAAATGGTTTGTAAAGGAGTTGGTTGCGCATTTACCGTTGGTATAGGATTTACAATTACAGTAGCAATATTAGACATAGCTGTAGTACAACCACCACTAGTGTAAGTTGCAATACAATAATAGTATAAAGTACCTGTAGCAGATGTTGGTGGCACATAGGTAAGACCTGTAGCAATTGCAATTGCAGTACTTCCACTAGTGCTATTGGTGGTGTTGGAATACCACTGATAAGTAGGTGTTCCTGTTCCATTTGATAAAGCAATCGTTAAACTTGTTGGTGCTCCATTCAAACAAACTGTTTGAGTAGCCAACGGTTGTGTGCTTACTGCAGGCGCAGCAACTACCTCAACATTAACCGTTGAACTCGTGACAGAACATCCAAGACCTGTTTGAGTTATAACACAATAATAACTTGCTGTTTCTACAATATTTGTTGGTGGTGTAAAGTTAGGACTGTCTGTTCCTACTGCCAAAGCTGGGGTTCCTACTTTATACCATTGATAATGTGATATTCCCTCTCCTGCTGAAACAACTACATTTAGGTTCTGAGAGGTGGTGTTTTGACAAATTGTTTGAGTACTTGGTATAATTGTTACTGTTGGATCTGCTACCACATGAACTTTAGCTATTGTACTAGTTATGTTTCCACATCCTGATCCCGAGAAGGTAATCACTGCATAATAAAAGTAATCGCCGGCTGTATTAAAAGTTGGAGGCGAATAAGAAGCGCTATTGGTTCCAACTGCTGTTCCAACGCTTGTAGAACCTGTAAAATTGGTATACCATTGGTAAGTTGGAGTTCCGTATCCATTGGAGAAAGAAACCGTGTAATCAGAAACTGTTGCGCCGAAACAAACCGTTTGTAAAGCTGTAGGCTGTGCATTTACAGTTGGTATTGGATTAACTGTTATCGTAAATGTTTTTGCAACACCTGCACAACTAACACTTCCATTAGTAAAAGTTGGTATAACTGTTATAGTTGCTATTATAGGAGCAGTCCCTGTATTAGTTGCGTTAAAGGAAGAAATAGTGCCGGTCCCACTTGCTCCTAAACCAATACTTGGAGCTGAATTAGTCCAAGCATAAGTGGTGGTTCCTACTGTATTAGTAGTTAAAAATGGTATTGCAACGGTTGTATTAGCATTACAATACACAACATCTGCAGGCTGGGTAACTTGTCCAGTTGGATTAACTATAATTGTAAACGTTTTTGCAGCACCTGTACAACCAACACTTCCATTGGTAAAAATTGGTGTAACTGTTATGGTCGCTACTATGGGAGCGGTCCCTGTATTGGTTGCATTAAAGGAAGGAATAGTGCCGGTACCACTTGCTCCTAAACCAATACTTGGAGCTGAATTAGTCCAAGCATAAGTGGTGGTTCCTACTGTATTGGTAGTTGCAAATGGTATTGCTACAGTTGTATTAGCATTACAATATACAACATTTGTAGGCTGGGTAACTTGTCCTGTTGGGTTAACCGTAAATGTAAATGTTTTTGCAACACCTGCACAACTTACACTTCCATTGGTAAAAGTTGGTGTAACTGTTATGGTTGCTATTACAGGAGCAGTACCAGTATTAGTAGCGGTAAATGAAGGAATAGACCCTATACCTCCTGCTGATAAGCCAATACTTGGAGCAGAATTATTCCAAGCATAAGTGGTGGTTCCTACTGTATTGGTAGTTGCAAATGGTATTGCTACGGTTGTATTAGCATTACAATACACAACATCTGCAGGCTGAGTAACTTGTCCAGTTGGATTAACCGTTATCGTAAGTGTTTTTGCAACACCTGCACAACTAACACTTCCATTAGTAAAAGTAGGTGTAACTGTTATGGTTGCTACTAAAGGGGCGGTTCCTGTATTAGTTGCGGTAAAGGAAGGAATAGTGCCGGTACCACTTGCTCCTAATCCAGTACTTGGAGCTGAATTAGTCCAAGCATAAGTCGTTGTTCCTACTGTATTGGTAGTTGCAAAAGAAATTGCTGTTGTTGTATTGGCAGTGCAATAAACAACATCTGTAGGCTGATTAACTTGTCCTGTTGGGTTAACCTTAATTGTAAATGTTTTTGCAAGTCCCGCACAACTTACACTCCCATTAATAAAAGTTGGTGTAACTGTTATGGTTGCTATTAAAGGGGCAGTTCCTGTATTAGTTGCGTTAAAAGAAGGAATAGAGCCCGTACCACTTGCTCCCAGTCCAATACTTGGAGCTGAATTAGTCCAAGCATAAGTGGTGGTTCCTATTGTATTGGTAGTTGCAAATGGTATTGCTACAGTTGTATTAGCATTACAATACACAACATCTGCAGGCTGGGTAACTTGCCCTAATGGATTAACTGTAATCGTAAATGTTTTTGCAGGTCCAGGACAGCTTACGCTTCCAAAGGTAAAAGTTGGTGTAACTGTAATGGTGGCTACTACAGGAGCGGTCCATGTGTTAGTTGCGGCAAAGGAAGGAATAGTCCCGGTACCACTTGCTCCTAAGCCAATACTTGGAGCTGAATTAGTCCAAGCATAAGTGGTGGTTCCAATTGTATTAGAAGTACTAAATGGTATTGCAACCGTTGTATTGGCGGTACAATAAACAACATCTGTAGGCTGATTAACTTGTCCTGTTGGGTTTACTATAACTGTAGCAGAGCCTGTTTGCGGTTGGGAACAAGCTGGCAAAGTACTATATTGAACACTTACTAAATTATAAATAAAAGTTCCTGCGGTAGCCGTAGGAGCTGAAACTGTAGCGGTATTAGTAGAAGCTGCAGTTACTGTTAGATTAGGAATTGCTGAGTTAATATTATAAGTAAATATATAAGGAGGCGTTGTGGTATAGGGCGCAACAGCCGAATTGGAAGTCGCTACAAAAGTTATAGTTGGCGCCGTTGCATTTTGACAAATAGTTGTACCCCCAGATATTGTAGCTGTAGGTAAAGGCTTTACAGTAAAAGACTTCGTATCTGTTGAGGTTCCACATTCATTAGTTACAGCAAGAGTAACCGTATAGGTTCCTGGAATTGAATAAACTATACCTGTTGGGCTAATAGCATTTGTTGCTCCACTAGGGACTGTGGTTGCTCCAGGAAAACTCCAACCATAGGTTGGATTATTTAATGTTATATTAGAACAACCATTTACCACAGCAGTAGGACTAACAGTAGCAGTACCACAATAATCAGATATAGCATTAATAGCAACCGTAGGTGGCTTTTTAACAATTACAGTTTGAATAGCGGAGGTGACGGTTCCACAAGTGCTTCCGGAAATAGTAACTTTAATAGAATAGGTTCCTGGAGTAACAAAATTAAAGGAAGGACTTGGTGAAGCTGCGGTAGTATTATTTGTATAATTCCAAACAGCGGTACCACTACCACAATAACCACTTGCATAAGTAACCTCCCATGCATAAGTTAATGTACTACAAACATTAGATAAATTGGTAGTATTAGTAGCAGCAACTGCTAATGGGGTACAACCTGCTGTGGTGTTTAATGTGAATTGAGGAGCGGTTGGGGCTTCAACACAAATTGTTTTTGTAATACTTTTAATATCGCAGATGTTTCCAATATATAAAGTTATAGAATAATTACCGGGTATATTAAAATTAATTGTAGGATTATTTAGTCCATTACTCCAGTAATCAATATCACTGGCATTTCCCCCATTACTTCCTAAACCAGTTGCATTCCATCCTATTGCTGGCGAAATCACCCAATAAAAGGGTGGAGTTGTAGAACAACCACTTGCATTAATAATTGAACCTGGATCTGAAATATTTAAAATACTAATTGGTGAATTAATACATGCAGGACTAGGTATAATTGTGAAGTCAGGAATGGGAGCTGTATTTATCAAAATTGGTCCAATTGTTGTAAAAGCAGGAGGGAAACAGGGATTTGTTGTAGTCATTGTAGCTACAAATGAATTTGGAGAAGTTCCTGAACCTGAGGGTATATTTCCACAAGAAGAATTATTATAAGTATGTGATACTGAAGAAGGAACAATGGGATGGATATAAGTTATTGATTGACCATCACCAAAATTAATTATGTATTGCGTTCCAGGAGTATTACCAGCCGTATTATCAATTGGAAAGGTAATTGTTTTTGGGGTACATCCTGATAGATTTCCTGGATTCCCTATTGATCCAGATGGTGTATTTCCAACGAAAACCTGATAATTTTTGTTATAAACACAACCTTGATTTGTTGTTAATGAAATATTTAAAGTGTAAAATCCTTGATTATATTGATGTGTTATGTTTGTTGTAAAAATTGTAAGATTTTGGATTGGAGAGCCATCTCCCCAATTCAAAGCATAAGATATTACTTGGGTTTGATTTAATGTCTGGTTAATTAAATTAATAACACCTGTTGGAGCAGAAGTACATCTAGTAAAGTAAAAAATATTTTGAAAAGTTACTGAAGAAGTAGTTCCATTTGGTCCCAATATTGGATCAATTCTAGGATTAACTGTTACTGCAGAAGGGAGATTTGTTGAAGTACACCCGTTTGAATTTGTAATAGTAACTGTATAATCACCAGATGTAGTTGCTGTATAAGTCGAAGTAGTTTCTGACGGAATAATTATCCCATCTTTTTTCCAAACATAAGTTAAACCAGTACCTGTATTTGCAGTTAAAACAACTGAATCACCTTCACAAAAAGTTGTTGGTGTAGTTGTCGTTACTATAGCAATAGGCAAAGCATTAACTACAATACCCTTAGTTTTCACACATCCATTGGAATTAGTATAGGTTATTGTCGTTTGTCCAGTACTTACACCTGTAACAACTCCAGCATTTATAGTTGCTACAGCAGGAACAGAAGATACCCAAGCATTTGAACTTGCCGCAGTAGTAGAACCAGTTAATGAAATAGTTGCACCAACACATACATTAGATGGACCTGAAATAGTAGGCAATGCATTAACTGTAATATCTTTAGTTTTTGCACAACCATTAGAATTAGTATAGGTTATTGTCGCTTGTCCTGGGCTTACACCTGATACTACTCCCGCAATTACTGTTGCTACTGAAGGTGAAGAAGATACCCATGAATTCAAACTTGCTGCAGTAGGAGAACCAGTTAACGTAATAGAGGAATTATCACAAACATTATCACTTCCTGTTATTGTTGGCAAAGCATTAATGTTTCCATTAACTGTAATAGTTTGAGTTATGGCACCTGTGGAAGTTATTTGAATCGTAATTCCATTGGTAATAGAAGTTGTAGAAGATGCAATCCTAATGTAAATTATAGTTGATGCAACATTACCGCCACCAGATGGAGTTAAGATTAGAGTTGTTGTTGACCATCCTGAAGTCCCGTTTAAAGAGATTTCATAACCCGCTGGCGCACTAATTGTAATATCATTATTAGACAATCCTGTCCCACCTACTGTAAAAGTCTGCGTTGCTGAAACGCTTCCCAAACAAGCATTAAAAGTGGTTAATGATGCAGTAACGTTTATTACAGGAATTACCGCAATCTTCGAAGAGCTGGTAACTAAGGGCTTTATAGTAGTCCTTTCGTTTTGGGTATTAGCCAAAAGTAAATTAGTACAAAAAATAAAAGATAACAATAGAAATTTGTAACTATTTCTCATAATGTAGGTTTATTATATTCTTTGGGGGCAAAGATTTAATATTAGGGCAATCTCATTTTAAAACGATTAATAGACGTTTTTCTCACGAAAAATATACTATCAATAGTAAATTATTTTTTTAATTTCGTCCTTTACCATAAACAAAAGGGGCAATCTAAATTAACATGCAAAGTAAACCAAAATAATTACACTTATTTGGTGCAAGTTGGTACAAGAAGGTTATACTTTAACAATACTATTAATACAAATGTATCCATTTTTCAACTAAAAAATACTATTTACAATTTGTGCAATTCAAATAGTGATTCTTGAAAAAATTATAAGCTCAAAATTCACAATATTATAGCTAATTCATTCGTAAAGTACGGATTACACATTATTAAAAAGTTACCTTTTATTGAAGATAATTTATTTAGCAACAAACTTATTAAGTTAATTCTAAAAAATCCACAGATAAAGTGGTGTTTTTAAAATTATAAAAAAAATATTAAAGGCTACAGTCAAATTAATAAAGTTTTTTTTTCAAAAAAATCACAAATGGATAGTTAGTATTGTTCCATTTGTGATTAAAAAGTCCTAACGGATTTTTTTTAGCACTAAGTATTTATGTTTATACAGTCCGTAATGTTAACGAATGCTTCTCTAATATAATTTTTGCTGATATATTATCTAATGTTATCGTGAATAGTTTGCACTTTATTTACTACTTTTGCACGCATTAAAAAGAAATCTTTCTTTTTAGAAAGATAGAAACCTATTTGCAGCTATATATCCTCAAAACAAAAGAGGTACAAATAGTGATAGGTTTTCCTTATTGAATAAGTGTTTTGAGAAAAATTACTTTATTTTTTAATTAATTTTAGTTTATGAAAAGAGTTGTTGAGTACAGAAAGTTATTGGAAGTTGACAAAAATGTAACTTTAAAAGAATTAAAGTCTATTTACAGAAATAGCATGAAGGATAGCCATCCGGATAAGTTTGTAAATGACGAAGCAGGTAAACTTGCAGCTGAGGAGCAAAGTAAAAACATCATTAATGCGTACCATTTTTTAGTAAGTATTGCTGCAGAAACTGTAGAGAAAAACCTCCCTGAATACCAAGAAACTATTAATAATTTTAATATTCTTGATTTTCATTTAGAGAAACAAACTCTTTTTGTAACTTATGTAAACGGAATGACTTACGAATACATTGGAGTTCCGAGAAACATTTATGTTAAAATGGTAAATGCTGAATCTTCAAACAGATTTGCAAAACGTCATATTTATGGTAATTTCATTTACCGTAAAACAGGTGAAGGTGCGGAAGAATAAAACCGAAACTTAAATATACAGAAAAGCCTTAATGATTTAGTTTCATTAAGGCTTTTTTCAGTTTAAAATAAACTAAATATTTTTTATATTTGTTTTACTAATTCTAAAATCAAAAAATCATGCACACTGTTTTAATTTTATTGCTTTCGTCATTTTCTTCTTTATTTGTGGGTTTTGTTTGGTACAATCCTAAAGTTTTTGGAAACATCTGGATGAGAGAATCTGGAGTTACCGAGGAAAAAATAAAAGGAGGTAACATTGCTTTAACAATGCTTATGGCATATGTTTATGCATTCTTTATTTCAGTTGTATTGTGGTCTTTAGTTATTCATCAAATGGGAGCTAACTCTGCAACTGTTAATATAAAAGGTGTTGACCCTTCAATTTTAAAAAACTACATGGATGCCTACGGAACAACCTATAGAACTTTTGGACATGGAGCTATACATGGTTTTATAGCAGGGCTGTTTTTTGCTTTGCCGGTAGTTGGTGTAAATGCACTTTTTGAAAGAAGAAGTTGGAAATACACACTTATTGCTGGTGGTTATTGGGTGGTTACTTGCTTATTGATGGGTGGAATTATTTGCCAATGGATGTAATATTCACATTTATTTATATACTAATCGCTCTATTTTTGTGGGGCGATTTTTTTTATGAAATGGCATCAATTGAGGATGCCAGCAGAAAATCTTTATCCGACAAACCACTTACATCATGGGTAGTTAATGCAACTTTTACTTTATTATAAACATTATATAATTCGGGATGATGATTTTGTTTTTCAGCTAAAACGCCAATGCGGACAATAAAAGTCAGAGCTTCACTGAAATCTTTAAATTGGAATTGTTTTTCAATTTTATCTTCATTTAAAATCCAATTATTTAGGGTTTTTATAGCCGTTTGAATTTCTATATCGGAATATTTTTTCATTATCAGAAAATTAAGTTAAAAGTAAAATACTATTTTATTAATCTGTTCCAAATAAACTAAATTTGGAGAATATATTGGACCTTTGAATTCTAAAATACAATTTACTATTTATTCCAAAGTTAGTGAACTTCCTGAAAATTGGAACTCATTGGCTGTAAATAACATTTTTTTATCCAAAGAATATCTAGAAGTACTAGAAAAATCGGCACCTGTAAACATGAACTGTTATTTTATAGGACTTTTTTATAATGGGGAATTAGTTGGAATTGCACTTTCTCAATTTTTAGACCTTAACCAATTGGAGTCTTTTGGAGATCGGGATAAATGTATTAAAACAAGTGTTCGGAATTTAATATTCAAAAACTTTTGTTCCCACGTTTTACTCATTGGCAACAACATGCTTACAGGTCAGAATACTTTTGCTTTTTCTAATAAAATTTCAAAGAAATCTATTGCAGAAGCCTTATTGCGTGCCATGGAAGATTTGAAGAAGCACATACAATCCTCAGGAAAAAAAGTGCATATCACCACCTTTAAAGATTTTGAATCTACCGACATAGCAGCATTTGAAAAGGAAACCTTTGCAGATTATTTTCAATTTTCTACCCAGCCCAATATGGTTTTTTCTATTCTGGAAAACTGGAAAACCGAACAAGATTATATTGATGCTTTATCCAAAAAATACCGAGACCAATACAAACGTGCTCGTAAAAAGGCTTCGGATATTGAAAAAAGAAAATTAAATTTAGAAGAAATCATTCATCACGAAGAAGAAATTTACGAATTATATTTTCATGTTGCTCAGAATGCTCCCTTCAATACGTTCTATTTAGCGAAAAATCATTTTAGGGTTTTTAAAGAAATCTTAAAAGATAAATTCCTTTTTTACGGATACTTTTTAGATGGAAAATTGATTGGTTTTAATACATTAATAAAAAATGGAGAGGCCATGGACACCTATTTCTTAGGGTATGACGACTCCATTCAAAAAGAGAAAATGTTGTATCTCAACATGCTTTACGACATGATTGCGTATTCCATAAATAAAGGATTTCACGAAATTGTTTTTGCTCGAACGGCATTAGAAATAAAAAGTTCGGTAGGCGCAAAACCTACCGAAGTTTTTGGTTACATCAAACACGAAACCAAATTAATTGATAGATGTACGAAAACCATATTTAATTATTTGGAGCCAAAAACCATTTGGCAAGAACGCAATCCGTTTAAGTAACTGCTAACTCATAGCGTCTATCTCACCTTGTACTACTTCCCAATCTTCTAGAAGCTTGTCTAACTCTGTTTTTTTCTTGTTGTACGCCATGAAAAAAGAAGCGTCTTCCAAGTGTTTATCGTAATTAGAAGCCAAAGCTTTGTCATCGTGTTGGATGTCAATTTCCAATTGCTTAATTTGACTTTCAATTTTACTCAAACGATTTTGAAGGGATTTATTTTTCTTTTGCTCTTCATACGAAACTTTACTAGTTTCTTTAGGAGCCTCTTTTTTTGCAATATCTTTCTTCTCTACTTCCCGCATATTTTCCAAGTTGCGTTGTTCCAAGAAGAAATTAATATCCCCTAAATATTCTTTTATTTTTTGATCTTTAAATTCGTACACTAAATTCGACATTCCTTGTAAGAAATCTCTATCGTGGGAAACTAACAATAAAGTTCCTTCGTATTTT
The DNA here is from genome assembly GCF_044357305.1 of Flavobacterium sp. GTDB lineage: Bacteria > Bacteroidota > Bacteroidia > Flavobacteriales > Flavobacteriaceae > Flavobacterium. The sequence goes on along the minus strand of NZ_JBIKPS010000014.1, from coordinate 49,840 downwards.
TGAAGTGCCGCTTTCAATACGTTTTTCGATTTAATATCCAAGTGATTTGTTGGCTCATCCATCACCAAAACATTGATGGGCTGCAACAACAATTTACATAAGGCCAAACGGTTTCGTTCGCCTCCCGAAAGTACTTTTACTTTCTTATCTACATCATCTCCACGAAATAAAAACGACCCTAACATATCTCGAACTTTCGAACGATTGGTGTCAGCAGCAGCATTTTCCATAGTTTCTAAAAGAGTGATTTCACCATCTAGATATTCTGCTTGGTTTTGTGCAAAATATCCAACTTGAACGTTATGCCCTAGTTTTATATTTCCTTGGTATTTGAATTCGTTTACAATTGCTTTAATGAAAGTCGATTTTCCTTGCCCGTTTTGGCCCACGAAAGCAATTTTGCTCCCTCGTTCTACTAACAAAGAAATATCTTTCAGAATCACTTTATCGCCATAGGCTTTAGTAACTTCCTCTGCTTCAATAACTACTTTACCTGGAACTTTTGAAACCGGAAATGAAATATTCATAACAGAATTATCATCTTCATCTACTTCAATCCGTTCCACTTTATCCAACTTCTTAATCAACGATTGCGCCATAGAAGCTTTCGAAGCTTTAGCACGGAATTTTTCAATTAACTTTTCGGTTTCTTCTATTTTCTTAGCTTGATTTTTTTGAGTGGCCAATTGTTTCTCGCGAATTTCATGTCGCAATTCCAAATATTCAGAATACGGTTTATTAAAATCATAGGCTTTACCGAGAGAAATTTCAATAGTTCGGTTGGTTACATTATCCAAGAACATTTTATCGTGGGATACAATTACCACTACTCCTGGAAAATTTCTTAAGAAACCTTCCAACCAAATGATACTCTCAATATCCAAGTGATTGGTTGGCTCATCGAGAAGCAAAATATCATTAGACTGCAAAAGCAATTTAGCCAATTCGATACGCATTCTCCATCCCCCAGAAAAAGTATCCGTTTGATCATTAAAAACCTCTCTTTTAAATCCTAATCCTAAAAGAATTTTTTCAGTATCTCCAACATAATTGTAACCTCCTAGTAATTCAAAACGATGTGTATAATCGGATAAATCTTCAATAATTTGTCCATATTCTTCACTTTCATAGTCGGTTCTGGTAACCAAAAGATGGTTTACTTCTTCCAACTTTTTTTCAACTTGTTTTATTTCTATAAAAGCTTCATAAGCTTCTTCCAGAACGGTTCGCCCTTGTTCAAAATCGATATCCTGACGAAGGAAACCCATTCTAACTTCTTTTTCTTTCGCAATTTGACCAGAATCAGGTTTGAAATCTCCAGCAAGAATTTTGAGCATAGTAGATTTTCCCGCACCATTTTTCCCTACAAGCCCTACTCTATCGCCAGAACCAAGACGAAAAGTTACTTCTTCAAAAAGATACGAACCACCAAAAGAAACCGATAAATTGTGAATATTTAGCATATTATTTGTGACAATTGTTACATTATAAACTTCCTTAAAGAGTACCTTTGTAGAAAATTTTTGCAAATGTTAAAAAAAGGATCCAAATTATATAGCATTTTAACAGGAACTTGTCCTAAATGCCATGAAGAAAGTATGTATTTAGAGAAAAACCCGTATAAATTGAATGATTTATACAAAATGAACGATACTTGTAGTCATTGTCATACCCAATATTTGATTGAACCCTCTTTTTTTTATGGGGCAATGTATGTTAGTTATGGTCTGACTGTTGGTATTGGAGTAGCCATTTTTGTGATTTCGAATGTGATAATTGGTTTTCCTGTAAAACCAACTTTTATTGGGATTATTGTAGGTATTATTGCTTTGATGCCTGTAACTGCAAGATTGGCAAGAAACATCTATATCAATATGTTTCTTGCTTTTGATAAAAACTGGAAACAAAATTCTTAATTCTTTTAATATCTATCATAGGATCTAAAGGAATGTTGTTTTCAATATGATTAAATAAGCTTGTTGCCATTGCTGGAGCAAGCATTACACCTCTTGTACCCAATCCATTTAAAACATGAATAGCATTATGCAATGGATGGGTACCCACTAGTGGACGCCGGTCTTTTACCGTAGGGCGAACTCCTGCATAATGTTCGATTATTTCAAAGTCACATTGGATTAGTTCTTTTAATTGACCAACAAGTTCGTTTTTGGCAGCTTCTGTTGGGATATTGGTTTTGTCTTCCCAATTATAAGTTGCGCCAACTTTGTACAAATCATTTCCTATAGGGATAATAAAGATAGCTGATTTCACAATAACTTCTAAATTCAACTTTGGGGCTTTAATTAAAAGTAATTCTCCTTTAGTTCCGTCAAGCGGTAATTTAGAAAAGAATGGGTTAGAAAGCATGCCAAACCCTTCAGCAAAGACAATGTGTTTTGCTTTGTGATTTTTATACGAAACAAAATTATTTTTAATTTCTAAAAGTGAATAATCGAAAGTTTCATTAAGAAATAAATTTTCAGAAATTAAAAAATCTTTGAAAGCATCTAATAATAAAGCAGTATCCAAATAACCGGATAGCAATACTTCTCCAAAATTAAAAGGGGAATCGATAAAATTCAATTTGGAAGTGATTAGTTTGGTGGACAAGAATTTAGAAAGATTTGTTTTGTCTGATGCGGTAAACCAATTATTCTGCTCTTCTACCGAATGAAATTTCCGTAGTAAAGGTAATTTATAATCTAACTTAACACCTAATTTAGATTCTAATCCAAAATAAAAATTCGATAATAAATCTAATTGAGGACCTGCTTGCCAAACTTCACTAAACCGTTTTAAGATAACCGGATTATAAAGACCACCAGCAATTTTTGAGGAATTCTGAGAACCATCGTTAATTACCAAAATAGTTTTGTTGTTTTGCAATGCAATTTCTGAAAAAGCAATTCCAGCCAAACCAGAACCAACAACAATATAATCTAACATTAGTACTAAATTTATTTGATGAGTAGATTTTTTAAGGTATAAAAAAACTCCTACCAAAGGTAAGAGTTTTTAATAAGCTTTTAAAATATATTAATAAGTCCACATATCTTGTTCGAAATCACGGATTTTTTCTTTAACCCGTTCCGATTCTAATAACTGTGATTGGGCGTTGTCTTTCATATAATCATCAATCTTTCTATCCCCATACACATTCTCTTCTTTATAAATAACACCATTAAAACGACGCGAATTTAACAATTGATCAAAGGTAATTGGCATAGCCGAATTTCTATCATTAAAAGCTTTTGCCTCATGCAAAATATCACGAACAGAAGGAAAGTAAACCCAAAACAATTCAATAGAATCTGTATTTCCTTTAGCTTTGTCTCTAGCCTCTGTAGCCATTGGACAAATAGCAAGCAATCTATATTTTAATTCACTTTGACGTTTATCAAAATACCAAAACCCTTTTAATTTATATCCCGATATATCAGAAGCGTCTAAAACAGTTTCATTAATGTATTGTTTATCTAATACTTTTTTACCTGATTTATAAGCTGCTACATCGGTATTAAACTCATCAATTCCAGCCGGAACTGTATCTCTGAATTTAAAAACTGATTCTAAGTCTTTTAAAGATTTTTTAGAATTAAAATAATCATCACCATAAACCTCAGTTATCTTACCGTCTTTTATACCATTCAAAAGAACTTGAAAAAGTGATCTTCTTTCTTTACCAACAAATGCAGTATCTACAGGATAGTATAAAGGAAAATTAATTCTTTCATCAAGATCAATTAATTCCCAGGTAGTTTTACCCATCAAAACGTCTCTGTCATGAACATAGCCATAAGGAAGTGGTTTATCATTATCTGATTCCAATTGAGCAGCTGTTTTTTTACCTATTTCTGAAGGTGTTTTAGCATTCAATAGATTAGACTGAGCTAATGAAGTGTAACCTCCAAGAACTCCAAATACTACTAGTAAAAAGTTTTTCAATTTCATAATTTATATTCTAAGTTATCTAAGTAAGTTTTAAAACGCCTAACTTAAATTTTTATTGTATTTCGAAGATAGCTGGGGCAGCAGTTTTTGTTTGAATACCTGCTCCATCACCTATAATTTTTGTTTTCACATCCGAAATTGTAATTTGATCACCTTTAGTAGCTCTGGCTAAAGCAGCAGTACATTGTGCATTAACTCTGTCTCCATTAACTACAATTGATGCTTGTCCTGGAACTTTCAAAACAAACTGTGTTACTTGAAATTTCAAATCATACAAGAAATCAGGTAAAACAGCAGTAATTTGTGATGTTTGCAAACGTGATTTAGCACCTTTTTGGCTTCCAGCTGTACCACCAATAGCGGCTTGTGGAGCAGGAATACCTTTAATTCTAAAAACTTTACTATCTGAAACAGTTTTACCATCTGACATTTTTCCTGTAACATTAACGGTAACACTTTCTCCTGATGCAGGGTTCAAATTGTATTTTCCATTAGCACCAGCTTTAGATAAACCTGGAGCAGAAGCATTAACATTATTATCTCCAATACCTGCAAATGAAATTGTCATTGGGTTAGGTAAACCTCTATAAACAACGTTCATTTTATCAGCGGAAATATTTGCTGAATTAGGGCGAGGAATAACAACATATTTTCCTTCAAATGGAAGAGGAATAGTTTTTCCGTTTTCAACAAATGTAAACTTTCCAGTAATATTTTGCTCTCCAATAGATCCTGCAGTCATAGAGATAACAGCTTGTCCATTTTCAATTTTACCAGGACCTTGAAATGAAGTAGGTTTAGTACTATCATCATATCTTCCTAGTACTACTTTTCCTTTTACAGCTTCTCCTTGAAAGTAAGCGCTTTTTTCAAGTACAACCATCGCAGTATAATTATTCATAGATGCAGCTTCAATTGCAGCACCACCTAATAAAGAGCTATAACAATCGTATTCTGATTTTTGAATATCATTTTGCCAAGCAGTTAATTTTGCTAAAGATGCAATAGCTGGAAAATGCTCAAAATGATATGATAAATATTTTTTTGTAATTCCTTCGTTATCTTTAACATCCGCTGTGTTAAATTTCGCTTCCAAATCTTTAATAATTGGAGTTAATTTAGCTGCTAATGAAGGCTCGCTTGTAGCAGCTGCTTTCATTTCAGTAACATATTTGTTAATTGCAGCAATTATTTCATTCCCTTTAGGAGAATAACCATCACCTTTAAACCAAGTTTCGTCAATATGAGGTCCTTTATCCATAGCTTCGTATGGTAATTTACCTGTTTCTTTATCAACTTCAACTCCTTTAGTTGCATCTGCTTTTAATCCTTCTACAAAATCGTAAAAGTTTTTAGAAATAGTAGCAATTTTATCTGCGGCATTTTTGGCTGGACCAAACATACCTGCATTTTCAGATCCTTTTTGATCAATAGTCATCAAAAGTTTCTTATTATTTACGACTGAAGCCGTATTAGAACTTTCGAATTTTTCATTCATTAATCCAAAAGCAGATAATACTTCTTTGGACATATTTAATGCCAACATTGCAATGAAAACCAAGTACATTAGGTTAATCATCTTCTGTCTAGGGGTTATTTTTCCTCCTGCCATTTTTTCTAATTAGTTTAGTTTAATAATTTTGTTAATTTATAAAATATAGTTTAAAACTAATTATCCTTTATTGTTCATTGCAGAAAGCATTCCACCGTATACATTGTTTAATGTAGACAAGTTAGAAGTTAATGACTGCATTTGGTCTTTTAATTTCAAGTTGTTTTCAGCAACTTCGTTATTAATTTGTGCATTTCTTTCAGCGCTTTGTAATTGAACTTGGTATAAACCATTTAAAGCTTCCATTTGAGTTGCAGCTTTACCCATTTCTTCAGCATATTTCTTTTGTCCTGCCATAGCATCTACTGTAGGAGAAATTGATTTTGCAGCTCCTTCAAAGTTTTTAATGCTATTTCCTAAGCTAGCCATTAACTCACCGTCAATTTTAGCTTCTTTCAACATAGTATCTAATTTTTGAGACAATAAACCTTGAGCATCTTTGGATTCTTCTTTTTTAGTTTTTTCTTTTGCTTGACCACCGGCTAATTCAGGATATACTAAAGACCAATCTAATTCGTGGTCTACTGGTTCAAAAGCAGAAAGAGCAAAGATGAAAGCCTCTGTAATAAGACCAATTTTCAATAATATACTTGCACCTGGTAAGTGTTCGATTTTGAAAAGTGCTCCAATAATTACGACTGCAGCTCCCATACCGTAAGTGAAATTCATCGTTTTTTTGCTTAAAATTGCCATAATAATAAATAATTTTAGTTAGTTAAGTTTAATATAATCAAGTTAGTTAATATACAAAAATTGTTTTCAGGTTAGTTTTTTCCTGTTGTTTGTGTTCCCATGTAATCTTGAACTGTTCTGAAACCAATATAGCTTCTTGCAGTATCTTGGTATTCGAAATCTCTAGTTCCTACTTGCAAGAAGTAAGCTACATCTTTCCAAGAACCTCCTCTAACAACTTTACGTTTATTAGAAGTATCAGGAACATTAGGATTCATAGTTGACACAAATTCGTAAGCGGATGCATCATAAGAAGTGTCTGTCCATTCCGATACATTTCCTGCCATGTTATACAAATTATAACCATTAGGCTGAAAAGATTTTGCTTCCACAGTATACAATGCATTATCTGCAGCATAATCTCCTCTACTTGGTTTAAAGTTAGCTAAGAAACAACCTCTATCACTTTTAGTATAAGGACCTCCCCAAGGATAGTTACCGGATTGTAAACCTCCACGAGCAGCATATTCCCACTCAGCTTCGGTAGGCAAACGGAAAGAGTTAATTAAATCTCTTCCTTTCTTTTGTTTTACGTAAATATTCTTTTTCAATGTTCTCCAAGCACAAAATGCTTTAGCTTGTTTCCAATTCACCCCAACTACTGGGTAGTCACCATAAGCTTGGTGCCATAAATAATCGTTGTGCATTGGCTCATTATAAGAGTAAGCGAAATCTTTAATCCATACAGTTGTATCAGGATATACTTTTGTATTTTCTGTTTTAATAAATTTACTTCTTTTTCCAACTTTAGCTTTAGCTGCAGCTTGAATATCCATCCAAGAATAATGAAATTGCAATTTATTTACATCTATAGTTCTTAATCCATTGAAAGATTCGGCAACTGGAAGATACATAGAATCCATAACCTCCGTATAGTATTCATCAGGATATTTTTTAGTATCTGTAATCAATTTTACTTTACGGTACAGTTTTCGTCCTGCATATGGATCGTCTGTAGTACCAACACTGTAATAATTCTCATACATGTATTTGTCGTAAGCAGTCATTTTAGCAGGATCTTGATCGTTAAAAGCAAAATCACCTATACTACCTGTACCCTTACCACCTTTACCAGCGCCAGGTTTTACACCAGTTTCATCAGCAAGAATAGCTAAACGCACTCTAATAATAGAATCTTTTACCCATTCTACAAACTGACGGTACTCACTATTTGTGATTTCCGTTTCGTCCATATAAAAGGACCTAACAGTTACCGTTTTAGTTGGCGCATCTTGTACATTAGCTAAATCATCGTCTGATTTACCCATGATATATGCTCCTCCTGGAACTAATGTCATTCCAAAAGGTTTCTCTGGATGCCATTTCTTTCCTTTCACTCCAACTAACTCTCCTTTGTCGTTAGACTTACCACAGCTCACTAATAGAGTTAAAATAGATGCAAATGCAATGAACTTCTTCATATAAATTCAGGTTAATTATGTGTTCGTATTTCAAGGGCGTAAACCTATCCATTATTTTTCAAAAAAACAATTATTTGTATCTTAAAGTTTTCTTTTTTTTATCAAAATTACATTTATATGTAAAAATAAAAAATAAAATACCTAATAAAGTACCGATAATCAAGACAATTAATGCTGTTTTGCTGTTTTTTATGAATATTCTCATAAAATGAAAGCTTGAAAAAAAAATTGCTTTTTTACGCTTTTTATTAAATTGTGCTTTTTCGTTGGGCTTTCCACCAGCGTTCGGGTAGTTCTTGGTTGCAAGCAGCCAAATAATCTTCCTGTGCACATGGTAATAACGTATTCTTTTTTAATTTATTGTTTGAATTTGTAAAAAAAGGTATTTCTATCCACCATCTTTCGGTTTTATCGCTTTTATAAAACACTACATCCTCTTCTTCGTTAGGAACCGTATATTTTATATAATTATCTTTACTTCCAAACGGATACTCATTAGAACGATAGTGTATTCCTTCTATAAAATACCAAATCACTTGAGCAATAAGAGCTGTTTCTTGTTTAGAACCTTGGTGATTAAATATCCCCAGACAGGAAACTTTATCGCTAATACCGGCATATCTTGCTAACGCACAAATTTCTTTACCATTAAATCCATTAGGTTGAAAATTAGTGAAATTTCCAGAATCGGAGGACTTTACAGAGGTTAAATCCAAACTTACCAAATCAGCATCTCTAAAAACCGGCTCCGAAATAGCTATATTATTGCATACTTCACCTAATCTATAGGCGTCAAAATACAATTTTTCAATCAAATCTATTTCTTCTTGCGAATTATAATAGGTTTGGTATCCAACATTACTATAATTAAAAAGGTTATTGGGTTCTTCAATGATTATTTTGGATAAATACGAATCTGCTAATGCAGTTCCTTCTTGCTTACTAAGATCAAATTTAGAATCAATGGATACCAAATTAACCATTTGCTCTAAATCATCATAACCACGATATAAAGCATAAGTTAAATCTTGAGAGCCTCCTATAATTATAGGTATAACTTTATTTTTCATCAACTTAGAGACTACTTTCTGTAAAGCAAAGTAAGTATCCTCTGGTGAATTTCCAGGTAATATATCGCCTAGATCAGCTATAGTGTGACTCCAGTTTCCTGGAAAAAGATGGTATAATTCTAATCTAATTAGAGATAAATCTATTTCTCGACTATCTTGATTGTTACCTCGATGATCTGGGACTCCAATAATAGCAATAGAAACTTTGGAAATATCCGGAAAATCTTCCTGCGTATGAAAAACAACTTTGTTCGACAAATGCTGGGAAGACAATCGCTTTAAGTCAATTATCAAATCGGTTTCTACTGGAGAAAGAAAATCAAATTCCATTTTTATTTCATTTTTTCCTCACTCCACTCCTATTTAAAGGAGAAAAATATAGGATAGTGGTTATTTCTTTTTGGCTGGTGCTTTTTTTACCGCTGCTTTTTTAACAGGCGCTTTTTTGGCTGGAGTTTTCTTAGCAATCATTTCTTGCACTTCCGCTAAGGTCAACTTAGAAGCATCAATATCTTTACTCAATTCAATTTTTATCTTTCCTTTAGTAATTTCAGATCTTCCCCAACGTGCTTTTTGAACAAGAATTCCTTCTTCTTTCCAGTCGTGAATTACCTTGTCGATATTTTTTTGCAATTTATCTTCAATTAATTCTTCAATATCGCTTTGCGAAAGATTGTCAAAATTATATTTTTTAGAAACATTAATGAAAATTCCATCCCATTTAATAAATGGACCAAATCTTCCAGTTCCTTTTTGAACTCCTTCGCCTTTATAAACTGCTATTGGAGCATCGGCTTGTGCTTTTTCGTCAATTAGTTCTTTGGCCCTTTCTAACGTTACATCCAAAGGCTCTTCTCCTTTAGGCAAAGAAACGAAAACTTTTCCAAATCTAATAAACGGACCAAAACGTCCCAAACTCACCTCAACCTCTTCTCCTTGGTACGTTCCTAATGCTTTTGGCAGTAAAAACAAGTCTAAGGCTTCTTGTAAAGTAATAGTTCCAATATTTTGCTCGGCACGCAAACTAGCAAATTTCTTTTCTTCGTCTTCACTATCGCCAATTTGAGCCATAGCGCCAAATTTTCCTAAACGAACCAAAACTGTTTTACCAGATTCTGGGTGTTTTCCTAAAATTCTTTCGCCACTTTCTCTATCGGCATTGGCTTCAACATCTTTTACATTCGGATGGAATTTATCATAAAATTCCTGCATCATTTTAGTCCAATTGATGTTTCCTTCTGCAATTTCATCAAAATCTTGTTCCACTTTGGCAGTGAAATTATAATCTAAAATATTTTCAAAGTTTTTTACTAAGAAATCGGTAACGATTGTACCAATATCGGTTGGAACTAACTTCCCTTTATCGGATCCTGTATTTTCTTTCAGAAGTTTTTCAGCAACTTTATTCGATTGCAACGTCAATTGGGTATAATTACGCTCCTGTCCTTCTAAATTTCCTTTTTCAACATAATTTCTATTGATGATAGTTGAAATAGTTGGCGCATAAGTAGATGGTCTACCTATACCTAATTCTTCTAATTTCTTCACCAAAGAAGCCTCTGTATATCGAGCCGCTGCACGAGAATATCTTTCAGTTGCAGTAATGTAATTGTTTACCAATTTCTCATTCACTTTCATCGCTGGCAACATGCCTTCTTGCTCCTCATCGTCTTCATCGTTTCCTTCCAAATACACTTTAAGGAAACCTTCAAACTTAATTACCTCACCAGATGCTGTAAAAACTTCCGAGTGATTATTGGCTTCAATTTTAACATTGGTACGTTCCAATTCGGCATCGCTCATTTGAGAAGCCAAGGTTCTTTTCCAAATTAAATCATACAAGCGCGCTTGATCTCTATCTATATTCACCGTATGACGGGACATATCTGTAGGACGAATCGCCTCGTGCGCCTCTTGTGCTCCTTTACTTTTGTTTACAAAGGTTCTAGGTCTAGAAAACTCTTTTCCGTAGGATTTTATGATTTCTGCTTGTGCAGCCTCCATAGCATCTTTAGAAAGGTTTACACTATCCGTTCTCATGTAAGTAATTAACCCCGCTTCGTACAAACGTTGTGCTAATTGCATGGTAATTCCAACGGGAAGGTACAGTTTACGTGCTGCTTCTTGTTGTAAAGTAGAAGTAGTAAAAGGTCCTGTTGGAGATTTTTTAGTTGGTTTGGTTTCTAAATCGCCAACTTTATAAGTAGAGCCTATGTTTTTATTTAAAAAATCTTCGGCTTCTTTTTTGGTATTGAAATTTTTTGGAAGTTTTGCTTTAAAAGATCTTCCGGCTTCGTTAGTAAACTCGGCAACAACGGAATAAGAAGCAACTGCTTTGAAATTTTGAATTTCGCGTTCGCGTTCTACAATCAATCGCACTGAAACCGATTGAACACGACCTGCAGAAAGTCCGCCTTTAATTTTACGCCATAAAACAGGAGACAATTCATAACCCACTAATCGGTCTAAAACTCTTCGTGCTTGTTGTGCGTTTACTAAATTGTAATCAATTTCTCTCGGATTTTCAATTGCCTTAAGAATCGCATTCTTAGTAATTTCGTGAAAAACAATTCGTTTGGTTTTGTTTTTATCTAATTTTAATTCTTCGGATAAATGCCAAGAGATTGCTTCTCCTTCTCGGTCCTCATCGGAAGCCAACCAAACCATGTCGGCATTTTTGGCTAATCCTCTAAGTTTGGTTACCAATGCTTTTTTATCGGCAGAAACTTCGTATTTGGGTTTGAATCCGTTTTCGACATCCACTCCTATTTCTTTAGAAGGCAAATCGGCAATATGACCATAACTGGACTCGACTTGGTAATCTGCACCTAGAAATTTCTCAATGGTTTTTGCTTTTGCTGGGGACTCAACTATAACTAAATTCTTTGCCATTTTATTTTATTTGTTCGGCAAAAGTATATGATTTTTTTTTAAATTAGAATTTTTATTCTTTTTGAAATTGAATTTTATTTTTTTAAATAACATTCTATCTCATTTTAAGATAAAAACAGAACACTTAATTCATAGGATTATTTCATAGTTTTTCTTTAGAAATCAAACAGAAACTGAAGGTTTAATCATGAATTATGGTAATTATATTAAAATACAATATGTTTTTATGGTATTTATTTTAAATTAAACTATTGTATTAATGGTATTTATTTTAAATTTGCTTATTAATTTTAATTGCCTTCAATAATGTACAGAAATAAAATATCCGATTTAATTACTTGGAAATCGAAAAAAAACAGAAAGCCATTAATTGTAAATGGAGCAAGACAAGTTGGAAAATCTTGGTTGATTAGATATTTTGGCAAAGAACATTTTGACGGAAAAATAATCGAAGTCAATTTAGAAAAAAATAAAGATTTACACTCCATATTTAAAGGGAATTTGGATGTAAAAAGAATTCTTTTTGAACTTGGATTAGCACTAAACACAAAAATTGAAGAAGGTAAAGATTTACTTTTTATAGATGAAATTCAATCTTGCCCAGAAGCACTTGGCAGTTTACGGTATTTTTTTGAAGAAATGCCTAATTTACATATAATTGCAGCTGGTTCCTTACTAGATTTTGAATTTAAAAACCAACCTTTTCCTGTTGGAAGAGTCGAAACAATGAACCTTTACCCAATGAATTTTTATGAGTTTTTAAAAGCTAGAAATAAAAATAATTTAGTTCAATTATTGGAAATGCCTTATAAAGAAGTTCCAAATGAGGTAAAACACTATTTTGAAGAAGACTTTAATTTATATCTTATAATTGGAGGCATGCCTGAATGTGTAAACTATTTTATAGAAACAAATGATTTACTCGGATTAAAAAAAATTCAAGACGACTTACTCTACAGTTACCAACAAGATTTTAAAAAATACAAACCCAATATGAATTCCGAGTGTTTATTGGATATTTTAGAGAATGGCACTAAGTTTATTGGCAATCAAATAATTTATACCAAATTATCACAACGTTTTACAAGTCCTACCATAAAAAAAGGGGTTGATTTACTATTAACTGCTCGTTTATTGCATAGTGTTCCAAATGTTTCTGTGAGTAATTTACCCCTTGTAGCATCAGGAAAACAATTCAAACTATTTTTCTTAGATGTAGGTTTATTATTAAGAATAAGCAATTTGGAATACCAAAATCTTTATATAAAAAAAGAATTATCTGCAGCTTTTAAAGGAATGTTATCGGAACAATTTGTTGCACAACAACTAATTTGCCAAAAAGAGCAAAACACTTTTTATTGGGCCCGAACCGAATCGGGAGCAAGCTCTGAAGTTGATTTTATTATCTTGAAAAATAATTCCATAACTCCAATTGAGGTGAAATCTGGGAAAATTGGTTCGCTCAAAAGTTTACATTATTTATTAGAAAACAACAAACATATTGAACAAGCCATAGTTTTTTCATTAGCCAAAAGAGGAAAAGAAAACAAAATTGAGTTTTTACCTATATACTGGGCTGGTCAATTTTAAAAGGAAAGCCTTATTTATTTGTTAAAACACAACTGCCATCTTGGCAGATATTCTTTTTTAGTAGTATCTTTGTAATTCAGATTTCGAAGTATCGGAAGGATAATATTAAGTATGGAAAAGGAAATTAACGAAACCCTACAAGGACAGAGTTTGGTTTTGGAAACTAAAGCAGGAAACACTAAGAAACTATATATAGAAAGTTATGGTTGCGCTATGAATTTTTCGGATAGCGAAGTCGTAGCCTCTATACTTTTAAACGATGGATATAACACTACTCAGATTCTGGAAGAGGCCGATTTAGTATTGGTAAACACTTGTTCTATTCGGGATAAAGCCGAACAAACAGTACGAAAACGACTGGAAAAATACAATGCTGTAAAACGAATTAACCCGAAGATGAAGGTGGGTGTTTTGGGCTGTATGGCAGAACGTTTGAAAGAAAAATTCCTTGAAGAAGAGAAAATTGTAGACTTGGTTGTTGGTCCAGATGCCTATAAAGATTTGCCTAATTTATTGGCCGATGTGGAAGAAGGTCGCGATGCCATAAACGTGCTATTATCTAAAGAGGAAACCTATGGCGATATTTCTCCTGTTCGATTAAACTCTAATGGGGTTTCGGCATTTGTCTCTATCACTAGAGGATGTGATAATATGTGTACGTTTTGCGTAGTCCCTTTTACTCGCGGTCGCGAAAGAAGTCGGGAGCCGCAAAGTATTATAAAAGAAATTCAAGATTTATCAGATACCGGCTATAAAGAAATCACTCTATTAGGACAAAATGTAGACAGTTATCTTTGGTATGGAGGCGGACTGAAAAAAGATTTTGATAAAGCGTCAGAAATGCAAATTGCAACCGCAGTAAAATTCGAGCATTTACTAGAAATGGTTGCAAAGGGATTCCCTAAAATGCGCATTCGTTTTTCTACCTCCAATCCGCAAGACATGCACGAACCAGTTTTGCACGTTATCGCTAAATACCCTAATGTTTGCAAACACATTCACTTGCCGGTACAATCGGGAAGTGATAAAATATTGGCAGCAATGAATCGTTTGCACACTAGAGAAGAATATAAAAATTTGATTGATAGAATAAAAACGATTATACCAAATGTTTGCATTACGCAAGACATGATTGCTGGATTTCCTACCGAAACAGAAGAAGACCATCAAGACACTTTATCCTTAATGGAATATGTGAAATATAGTTTTGGATATATGTATGCCTATTCCGAACGACCAGGAACATTAGCTGGCAGAAAAATGGAAGATGATGTTCTTGAAGCAACAAAAATGCGTCGTTTACAAGAAATTGTTGACCTTCAACGAATTCATAGTGCTTTTAGAACGCAAGAATTTCTGGGACAAACTGTAGAAGTTTTGGTGGATAAAACTTCTAAAAAATCAGAAAATGATTTATCCGGAAGAAATTCCCAAAGTATTACAGTGGTTTTTCCAAAAGAAAATTATAAAATAGGAGATTTTGTAAATGTAAAAATCACCAATTGCACCAGTGGAACCTTGATTGGAGAAGCGGTGGGATTGTCGGAAAGGAATTAAAAGTAGCCACGAATTACACTAATTGACACAAATTTTTATGTTGTGAAATTGCACGAATTTTAATAAATTAACATTCATGGAATTATATAAAAAAGAAGAATATTATAAAATTATTGGTTTATGTATGGAAGTTCAAAATGTTCTTGGTGGTGGATTATTAGAATCCGTTTATAAAGAAGCACTTGAAATTGAATTTACAAATCACGAGATACCTTTTAGAAGGGAAAAAGAATTCATAATAGATTACAAAGGCTATACCCTAAACAAAAGGTTTTATGCCGATTTTGTTGTTTACGACAACATTATTTTAGAAGTGAAAGCAATAAAAATGTTAATGGATGATAATATTGCTCAAACTTTAAATTACATGAATATTACTAAAAGTAAATTGGGGATTTTAGCAAATTTTAGCCCAAAATCTCTTCATCACAAAAGAATAGTTTTATAAATAAAGCAAAAAATAAGCACAATTCTATAAATAAATTAGTATCAATTAGAGGTACTTGTGGTTTAAAAAGAGTGTCCGCATAAAATTAGTGAAATCCTATTAACAAACAGATTAGTGCCAATTTGTGGCATTCGTGGCTAAAAAAAATATGGAAACAGTACAAAACATAAAACAGCGGTTTGAAATTATAGGGAACGACCCAAAGCTAAATCGTGCCGTTGAGAAAGCAATTCAGGTTGCTCCTACAGATATTTCGGTTTTGGTAGTTGGAGAAAGTGGCGTTGGAAAGGAAAGTATTCCTAAAATCATTCATGCGCTATCCCACCGTAAACACGGAAAATACATTGCAGTGAACTGTGGAGCTATTCCGGAAGGAACTATTGATAGCGAACTTTTTGGTCACGAAAAAGGTTCGTTTACGGGCGCAACATCTACTCGTGAAGGGTATTTTGAAGTAGCCGATGGCGGAACTATTTTCTTGGATGAAGTTGGCGAATTGCCGCTTACTACCCAAGTGCGTTTGCTTCGTGTTTTGGAAAATGGCGAATTCATAAAAGTTGGATCTTCGCAAGTGCAAAAAACCAATGTGCGAATTGTTGCTGCAACCAATGTCAATTTATTTGACGCTATTGAAAAAGGAAAATTTCGGGAAGATTTGTATTACCGTTTGAGTACTGTAGATATTTTGTTACCTCCTTTACGGGACAGAAAAGACGATATTCATTTGTTGTTTCGGAAGTTTTCTGCCGATTTTGCTCACAAATATAAAATGCCTGCAATTAAACTAGAAGAAACTGCAATTAAATACCTTTTAGGATATCGCTGGAGCGGAAATATTCGTCAATTGCGAAATGCTGCCGAACAAATTTCGGTTTTAGAAACCAAACGGGATATTTCGTTGCAAACTTTAATGTCCTATTTGCCTCAAGACGGAAGCCATTTGCCAAGTGTTATCCGAGACAAGAAAAGTGAAAGCGATTTTTCTACTGAAAGAGATATTTTATACAAAGTACTTTTTGACATGAAAAGTGATTTGAATGATTTGAAAAAACTGACTTTAGAATTGATGAAAAACGGTGCCAAAGTGCAAGACATCAATCCGAATTTAGTTCAGAAAGTGTACGGAAAACGAGAGGAAGAAACTTTCTTTGAAGAGGAACCTAGAAACTCTGTTGTTGTAAAAAAAGAAGAAAATCAGCAAGGACAACAAGAAGAATTTGAAGAAGAGGAAGACGAAAATAACTATCTATTGGCGGAAACCGTAGAGGAAGAAGAAACGTTAAGTTTAGAGGCTAAAGAAATTGAATTGATCAAGAAATCTTTAGAACGAAACAAAGGCAAACGGAAATTAGCTGCCGATGAACTCGGAATTTCCGAAAGAACTTTATACCGAAAAATTAAACAATACGATTTGTAGTTAATTAATAATTGATAATTAACAATTGATAATTAGAAAATAATATCTTTGACTTTTAAATTTTCCAATGAATAAACTTAAATTCTTATTTGCACTCCTTATAACTATAACTTTAAATAGTTGTGGTCCTTACAATTTTACTGGAACCGGAAAAATTGATGCTAAAACATTTCAAGTGAATTATTTTCAAAATAATGCGCCTTTGGTGCAACCCGGAATTGAGCGTACATTTACCTTGAAATTACAAGATATTATACAAAATCAAACCAACCTCAACCTAGTACGAACCAACGGTGATTTGACTTACGAAGGAGAAATTACTAATTATAATATTACTCCAATGGCTGCCACTGCCGATTTAACAGCGGCACAAAATAGACTGACCATAACAGTAAATGTTCGTTATACCAATAAAAATAACGAAAAAGACAATTTTGAAAAACCATTTTCTTTTTATTATGATTATCCTGGTGACCAACAATTAATTGGTTCTTCTTTAACTACTGCATTGGATGTAATATTTGAACGTATTACCCAAGATGTCTTTAATGAATCGCTTGCAAAGTGGTAAATTTAGAAATAGTACCTTTGTAAATTAAATTCCGAAAAACAAAAAATTGAACGTAACCGATTTTACTTATATAGTTAATAAACCCGATGCCATAAACGAGCGTCACAGCATCGCATTGGAAAAAATAATGGAAGAATTTCCTTATTTTCAAAGTGCTCGCGTGTTACGATTAAAACATTTATACAACCAAGATAGTTTTAAATATAATTATGCTTTAAAGGTTGCAGCAGCTTTCACAACCGACCGAAGTATTTTATTTGATTTTATCACTTCCGATTCTTTTGTTACGGTTCAAAATGGTCTTTACGATCAAAAAGTTGCCGAATTATTAAATATGGATGTCGTTGGAAGCGAAGTAGTAATAGCTCCGAAAACTGCTGAAAACAGTACTACTTTAGAGCAATCTATTCTTTCTTCTATCGCACAGGCAAAACCAATTGTGGAAAATCTAGAAGAAAAACTAGAAATTGGAAAACCATTAGACTTTACAATAAACGAAAAACATTCTTTTCAAGAATGGCTTCAATTATCGCGTTTAAAACCAATTGAACGGAAAGAAATTCCTATAAAAGAAGACCTTGAAAAAAAGAAGAAATTAGAAATTATCGATAAATTTATCTCTACAAATCCTAAAATTCCACCTGTTAAAAAAGAGAATATCCTACCTGCCTTTTCCCCAGTAGCAGAGGATAAATCCTATTTAATGACTGAAACTTTAGCTAAGGTTTATCTGGAGCAAAAAAAATATTCTAAAGCAATTCAAGCTTATGAAATATTAATTTTGAAATATCCAGAAAAAAGTAGTTTCTTTGCAGACCGAATTTCAGATATAAAAAATTTACAACAAAACAATAATAATTAAGCAATGAGCACATTTACAATTTTTTTAGTATTAATAACAATCGTTTGTTTTTTACTAATCATCGTTATCATGGTACAAAATCCTAAAGGAGGCGGCTTGTCTTCTTCTATTGGCGGATCTACTCAAATGGGTGGGGTACAAAAAACAACCGACTTTTTAGACAAAAGTACTTGGTTTTTAGCAGGAGCATTAATCGTATTAGTGTTACTATCTAGTTTAAGTTTTTCAGGAAACTTAGGTGATAATAATAATAAAATAATTGACGCATCGCAATCTGTTGCACCAAAAACAACTGAAAAAGAGGCACCTGCTGCTCCAAAACCAGTTGCTGCTCCAGTAAAAAAATAAAAAAATCTATTTTTTAAAAATAAATCCCGAATTATATCGGGATTTTTTTATTTACAAAACTAAGCAATTAATAAACTCCTAGTAAGAAAATGATTACTTCTTAGTCTGATTTTTGTACCTTGCTGAAAAATTGTCAGTTTTACAGTAATGGCATAATTTCTGAATAAACAAAAACAATCTTTAATATAATACTAAAAAATATACAAGTTATGGCATTAAACATTAAACCACTTTCAGATAGAGTAATTGTGGAACCAGCAGCTGCCGAAACGCAAACCGCTTCTGGAATTATCATTCCGGATACTGCAAAAGAAAAGCCACAAAAAGGAACTGTTCTTGCAGTAGGAAATGGGAAAAAAGACGAGCCAATGACCGTGAAGGTTGGTGATGTAGTTCTTTATGGTAAATACGCTGGAACCGACCTTAAATTGGACGGTAAAGATTATCTTATCATGAGAGAAGACGATATTCTTGCAATCATATAAAAAGTACGAGGTAAAAAATTAGAAATACGAAGTATTAGGATTTAAAAATATACAAACACAAAATGGCAAAAGATATAAAATTTGATATAGAAGCACGTGATGGTTTAAAACGTGGTGTAGATGCTTTGGCAAATGCAGTAAAGGTGACCTTAGGACCAAAAGGAAGAAATGTAATTATTGGAAAATCTTTTGGAGGACCAAACGTTACTAAAGATGGTGTAACGGTTGCAAAAGAAATTGAATTAAAAGACCCATTAGAAAATATGGGTGCTCAAATGGTGAAAGAAGTTGCTTCTAAAACTAATGATTTAGCTGGTGATGGAACAACAACCGCAACCGTTCTAGCTCAAGCAATTGTAAAAGAAGGTTTGAAAAATGTTGCGGCAGGAGCAAATCCAATGGATTTAAAACGTGGAATTGACAAAGCAGTGGAAGCTATTGTTGCTGATCTTGGTAAACAGGCTCAAGTAGTAGGTAGTGATTCTGAAAAAATCAAACAAATTGCATCTATATCTGCGAATAATGATGAAGTAATTGGTGAGTTAATTGCTACTGCTTTCGGAAAAGTTGGTAAAGAAGGTGTGATTACTGTGGAAGAAGCTAAAGGAACAGATACATACGTAGATGTTGTAGAGGGTATGCAATTTGACAGAGGATATTTATCTCCTTATTTTGTTACCAATCCAGAGAAAATGAATGTAGAATTAGAAAATCCTTACATTCTTTTATACGATAAAAAAGTATCTTCTCTTAAAGAATTACTTCCTGTATTAGAGCCAGTTGCTCAATCAGGAAAACCATTATTGATTATTGCAGAAGATGTAGATGGAGAAGCTTTATCTACTTTGGTAGTAAACAAATTAAGAGGTGCCTTGAAAATTGCTGCTGTTAAAGCTCCAGGTTTTGGAGACAGAAGAAAAGCAATGTTAGAAGATATCGCCATCTTAACTGGTGGTACAGTAATTTCTGAAGAAAGTGGTTATACACTTGAAAATGCAACTATTGAAATGTTAGGTACTGCCGAAAAAATTACTATTGACAAAGACAATTCAACAATTGTAAATGGTGCAGGAAATGCAGATTTGATAAAAAATAGAGTAAATCAAATTAAAAGTCAAATGGAAACTACGACTTCTGATTACGACAAAGAAAAATTGCAAGAACGTTTGGCTAAATTAGCTGGTGGTGTTGCTGTACTTTATGTTGGAGCTGCTTCGGAAGTTGAAATGAAAGAGAAAAAAGACCGTGTAGATGATGCTTTACATGCTACTCGTGCAGCGGTTGAAGAAGGTATTGTTGCTGGTGGTGGTGTTGCTTTATTGAGAGCTAAAGCTGCTTTAGCTACAATTACTGCAGATAATGCAGATGAAGCAACAGGTATTCAAATTATATCTCGTGCTGTGGAATCGCCATTACGAACTATCGTTGAAAATGCAGGTTTAGAAGGTTCTGTAGTAGTTGCAAAAGTTTCGGAAGGAACTGGTAATTTTGGTTACAATGCCAAAACTGACGAATATGTAGACATGCTTAAAGCAGGAATTATCGATCCTAAAAAAGTAACTCGTGTAGCTTTAGAAAATGCTGCTTCTGTCGCTGGAATGATTCTTACTACCGAATGTGCTTTAGTAGAAATTAAAGAAGAAAACGCGGGCGGAAACCCTATGGGTGGCGGTATGCCTGGAATGATGTAAAATTAAGTACGAGGTTGTAAATACGAAGTACGAAATAGAAAATCCGCTTAGTCAATGATTAAGCGGATTTTTGTATTTAGATTACTTTCTCTTCTTTAGTAATTTCATTAGCACAGGAACTGTTGTAATTAAGATAATTCCTATTACAATAATTTCAATATAATGTTTTAAATCAATGTGGAATTGGGTTAAAAACAACTCATATAAATAATGTCCTGAAAAGATCATGGTAAACGACCAAAGCACAGATCCTAAAACATTAAAGAACATAAATTTCTTTTTATCCATTTCAACAATACCTGCAATTACTGGCGCAAAGGTTCTTATTATTGGTAAAAAACGAGCAAATACAATGGCTTTACTTCCGTATTTATCAAAGAATTCTTTCGATTGGAACAGGTATTTTTTCTTGAAGAAAAAGGTATCTTCTTTCTTGAAAAGATACGATCCGCTTTTAACTCCTACCCAATACCCCAACATATTACCAACTATCCCCATTAAGGATATAAGCGCTGCCAAAAAAGTTACATTCACAAAGTCATTTCCTGTAGAAAGCTCTTTCATTAGCGATTCGCTGTATATTCCGCAAAGGAAAAGCAAACTATCTCCTGGAAGGAAAAACCCTGCAAGTAAACCAGTTTCCGCAAAAACGATAAATAGAACTACATACAAGCCAATTTTTACACCACCTATTTGTAATAAAATATAGAATTCGGGATTAAAAAGTTGTTTCCAGTCAAAATCAGTCATAAATGCTTTTTTAATTTTTTATTATTTGGTCTCCTCAACTTTATCAAAGTCTAGGGCGTGAAAGTAATTATAATTTCGCTTATGTTGAAACTAATTAATACATTTTTAAAGAAAAAATCCCTAAAAATTACTTTCAAGGATTTTTGCTAATTATTTTCTATCATAAAGGCAACAACCATGAAGTTTATCATAATCTTCAGTAGTTGCTTTAACTTCATCAGTATCATGGCCAACTTTAGCAACTGCTTTTTTCACATCCAAAAGAGTTGTTTTTTCTTCGTTCAAAATCAAACTTAATTGGTGCGTATCTACATCCCAAATTGCCGATTTTACTCCCGCAACAGAGAACGCGGCTTTTTCAATTCGTTTTTTACACAAATCACAATTGCCATTTACCTCAGTGGTATATTTGGCATTTTTATTTTTTTTAGCTTCGCTAAGTTCCGCTCCGCTTCGAGTGTCTTGACCTTGAGCAGAAAGGGTTACTACTAGTAACAACATTCCGAAAAGTATATTTTTCATTTTGTTTTGATTTTTGAAATTGTTATTGATTTTGATTTTTGAAATTGTTATTGCTATTGTTATTGATTTTTGAAATTGTCATTGAACCTTATTTCACTTTAAATCGCAAACCGGCATAATACATTTGCCCGAAAACAGGTGCGTATATTATGGAAGTGTCAAAATTCGAGCCAAAAGGATTGCCTGCTCCTAAAATGGCTTTGTCCTGACGGTAATTACCAATGTTTTCTCCTCCTACATATACTTCAAAAGTGCTTGAAAAAGTTCTAGTAACTTGAGCATTCATTACTGTAAAAGAAGGAGAAAATTCCGGCAATTGTTCACCAACCACATTGGTAGAGGTTGTTGGCAATTGTTGATTTCCTAGCCAATTCAGAGTATAATCAAATTTCCATTGTTTTCCTTTTTCAATAATGTGTGTTGCGTATTCAATATTTCCGAAGAAACGATGCTTGGCCTGCAACGGTCTTTGAAAACTTCCCGAAAGATAATCAGTCGAAATGTCGTAGTATTTATAGGCCGTTCTTAAATTAAAATGTTTTACAATTTCATAATTGAAATCCAATTGCAAACTATTGGCAAACGATTTCCCTTTTAAATTATAAAATAATACCTGTTGCGGACTTTGCATTACATCTACTATAGCCTGGTTTTGAAAATCGGTGCGATAGAAATCAACCGTTACATCGGCAGGTTTTCCGAAAAGCATAAAATTTTGCGTAAAACTAAAGCCATAATTCCAAGCAATTTCCGGATTCAAACCATAAATTTTTCCGTTAGTATCCAATACCGAAAAGGCTCTAGAACTTGCAAATAAATTTTGATTCTCCGCATAAATATTGGCAGCCCGTTTTCCTCTACCAGCAGACAAACGAAACACTGCTTTTTCCCACGGATTATATCTAACATGTAATCTCGTAGTAAAAAAGGCGCCTAATCTATTATGATAGTCCAACCTTCCGCCAAGGATATAACTGAATTTGTCGTTGTTGTCATAGGTGTATTCGAAGAAACCTCCAACCGAATTGTCAATTCTACTTACATCCGCAAGGTTCAGAAATTCGGCATATTTATCGTAAGTGAAATTCAATCCTGTCGCAAATTTGTGCATGGTATTGTTAATAATCGAATTGAAAATCAGGTTCGAATAATAACTTTGCTGTTGGATGTTATATTGGTTCAACCCAAAATACGAATCCTGATTGTGGTTGCTAAAGGCATTTTGAATTCCAATACTTTGGTAGGGCATTCCTTTAAAAACATAACCCAGTTTGGAAGTAAAATCGAAACGATTGGTATTGATTTCGGAACCCCAAAAATTGGCAGTAAGTTTGTCCCTGTTTTTATCAAATTCCAATTGACCGGTTTGTTTTTCATCTTTCATATATTTGAAATTAATAAACGAAATCCAGCCCGTTTCTGGATTGGAATACTGCCAACGATTGACCATATTTACTTGTTTTCCTAACGGATTGTCTAAAAATCCGTCGTGGTTCATGTCGTTTTTGGCAAGACGCGTATTTCCGTGTATATAAAAACTAGTTGCCCATTTATCGGAAACTTTCGTGTTAAAATGGGTATTCAATTCAAATCTAGAATCGGAAGCGCCATAGGCATTCAAGAAAAACGGAATGTCTTTTATGGGCTTGATTAATTCGGTATTTATTTGACCTGAAATGCTTTCGTAACCGTTAACCACACTTCCAGCACCTTTCGTAATTTGTATACTTTCTACCCAAGTTCCAGGCGTAAAAGACAATCCGTAGGCTTGGGATGCCCCTCGAACTGAAGGAATGTTTTCTTCGGTAATCATAAGATAAGGCGAAGTCAAACCCAACATTTTAATTTGTTTGGTTCCAGTTAAAGCATCGGCAAAATTTACGTCTATGGACGGATTGGTTTCAAAACTTTCGGCTAGATTGCAACAAGCCGCTTTGAGTAATTCTTTGCTACCCACCACCGAAGTATTGGCGGTTGTGGTAAGCGATTTTCGTATTCCTTTTTTTACTGCTTCTACTTTTACATCTTCCAATTTTGTTTGGGAGAAATTCACTGCAGAAACGAACAACATTAGGAATATTGTTATTTTTTTCATTTTCGAATAATTAAATTTTTGAATTTAAATTTGTTTCTAAAAGAGTAAAAAAGTTTTAAGACACGAATTGCAAGAATTTTACACGAATTAGTTTTAGTGGTAAATTTCACTAATTTAAAAACTTCGTTTTTTATCCTACAATTACTTCGTTTAGCAATAGATAGTAATCCTTTTGGCTAAACTTTTAAACTTAATAAACTCCTAAACTTTTTAAATTAAATTATCCGTAAAAGGTATATTGGCTATACAAAAGGTACAATGGCGGCGCATTGGCATCGCAATAATAAGAAGTAGTTACTTTTTGTTGGAAGTTAATAGCATCCGGAAAAACTAATGGTTTCCATTCGTTACAAACTACATTATAATTAGAATCTATAGATAAAGATTTAGCCGTGATTTGATCAAATTTCGCGTTCGATTTTATAATTTTATCATGGCAACATTTTGATTTTTTTTCCACCACGCCACAACAATCTTTCTCAATTTCATAGCAAGCAGTTGCGGTATTTATAGAAACCGAAGCAATTTCATTATCACAATAATGCACGTTGAAAGACATTCCTAAATTGGAAACCAATAGGAAAAATACTAACAATACATTGGTGTATTTTCTGAAATTCATTGTGCAAAGTTAATCAAAATGAAATTACTTCAATTAATTGTTTGTTAAAATCTTACAATTCAAACTCTTGTCCCATTAAAGGCACAGAGCAATCCCAGCCGTATTTTTCATTTATTTTAATTCGAAGTTCGTCTGCAGGCATGTTTTCCCCATGAACAATAAATACTTTTTTGGGAGGAGATTTTAATTCCGAAAGCCAATTCAGTAAATCCTTTTGATCTCCATGGGCAGATAACCCTTCAATCTCCACAATATTCGCTTTTACATCGTAGTATTTTCCTCTAATTTTGATGTCGGGTGCACCCTCTAATAGTTTTCTTCCACGAGTTCCCTCGGCTTGGTATCCTACAATAATTACGGTGGTTTCTGGCAAACTAATATAACGTTCCAAATAACTCAAAACTCTTCCTCCCGTAATCATTCCGCTAGCAGCGATTACCACTTTAGGCTTTTTATTATAAATAAAATTGATAGTATCTTGATAATCGGAAACCATGGTAAACATCGCGCACATGGCTACGCATTCTTCTTCCGAAAGTTTATGCCATTTTTTATTATTTCGAAAAATTTCCAAAACGCTAATTCCCATAGGAGTGTCAATAATATAGGGTATGTTTGGAATTTTGCCTTCTTCTTTTAATCGCCAAAGCAAATACATAATGGTTTGGGCACGTTCTACCGCAAAACTCGGAATGATGACAGTCCCCCCTTTAGAATAAGCATTGTTGATATAGGCTTCAAGAAGTAATTTTACTTCTTCATTTGGATGCATTTTATTTCCATAAGTACTTTCAATAAATACATAATCGGCTTTTTTAGGTTTGGTTGGCGGATACATCAACACATCATTATCCCTGCCAATATCTCCAGAAAAAACTAAGGTTTTTCCTTCAAGAGTTAAGGCTATCGAACAAGCTCCAAGAATATGACCGGCATTAGTAAAAACAGCTGAAATTTCAGCATCTAAATTAATAATTTCATTTTCCTTCACCACTCTAAAATGCGGAAACACCTTTTCGGCTTGTGCAACATCATAAAGTGGTTCGGCTTTTTCATGTTTGGAATAGTTCCCTTCATTGGCTTTATACGCCTCCTCTTCCTGAATTTTAGCACTATCTAAAAGGATTAATTTTGCAATATCTTTGGTTGGACTGGTGCAATAAATTTTCCCTTCAAATCCTTGATTTACCAATCGGGGCAACCAACCACAATGGTCTAAATGGCCGTGGGTAAGCAAAACAAAATCAATGGTTGACGGCAAAATGGGTAAGGGCTGCCAATTGAGTTCGCGCAAGGGTTTGATCCCTTGAAACTGCCCGCAATCCATTAAAATTCGAACTCCGTTACTTTCAATAATTGTTTTAGACCCGGTTACTGTGCCGGCTCCGCCAATGAATTTAACTTTCATGATTTAAATATTTACATAGTTCTGTAACTTCTTTTAATACATTTTTTATTCTATTTGGGGACAATCCTAAACGTTCTAAACTTTGGATGTTATTAATTAGTTCACTCGCCAAAATTATATCTAATATCAATAATTTGTCTTTTTCCGCCAAGGTTAAAGTAGTCAAGCAGGTTACAGGGTAAAGTCTGCTAGAGTCAATTTTAGTGCGTAAATTATCTTTTTTAGGATAATCCCAACTTAACATATTCATTTGAGAACAATTTCCAAAAGCAATAGCATCGCTACTAAACCTATTATTAGTGACAATCCAACAGTTGGAAATTTTATCTGCATTAGTAAAAATGTTTTGTTTTCGATCTTTTAAATCATTGAAACGAGAAAGTATGTACATGGGAATTTTCACATCCGAAATAACATTTCTACTCGCATGAAATTTACATTCAATAATTGCAATTGCATCCTCTTTTCGGATGGCTACGTCTATTTCATGGGTAACACATTTTCCTTCCAAAGTTAAATTAGTGATGGCTTTGTAACCCTCGGAAGTAAAAAGTCGGGCAATGTATTTTTCAAAGAAGAAACCCGCAGGACCAAGCATTTGTATGGCAGATCGAAGATTGTATTGGGCGGCATGCGAATTGGATTCTTTTTTCAATAATCCAAATGCCATTTTGTAAATTTGCTTGGTGGGAATACCATCGTAAATTTGACTTTGTATGGTATTTACAATTCGTTCTACTGCTTCAGGGGAAGCACCAGATTTCAACAAGGACTTTTTGAGTTTTTCGGGTTCAAATTCTACTATATCACCGGAATATTTAACTACTTTCATCTTTTTGTGATTTACCTACATAAAGATACGCAAAAAGAAAACTATTTCATTTTTTTCTGATAATAAAATGCAGGAATAAAAAGAATTAATAAAATAGGTTGGATGATAAATCTTCGGATATAAAAAAGATTCATTTTATTGGTTTCTCCAAATTTTATAAGCACGAAAAAGAAGGCAACCATGAAGATAATTCCGAAAATAGAATATAAAAATATAGAGAATTTCATTATTTTACTATCGTTAAAAAGCAATCGAAGCAATCCTAAAGATATAATCGAATTCAGATAATATCGAAACCCCATACTAAAAAACAACTTAATACTATTGATGTTAGGCAATGGCAAATGCGAATAATTGGTCTTAAAATAAGCCAAGAACGGGTCGTAGAAAATAGTATTTTCAAAGGCTCTAATAGCAACCAATAGAGATAGCAAAAGAATTCCGAAGAAGACTTTGGTTTTATTTTTCAGTAGGTTTTTCAGCATAAAAAGAATATTTATTCACCCATACTATCCAAAGTAAAAATACAATCCCATAAATTACTAAAGGGAAAATCACGTCGTGAAGTAGGGAATCGTATTGGGGAAAATTTTGTAAGGCAATACAAAGTAGAGCTATTCGAAGCACATTAATAATATGAATAATTAAACTTCCAAAAAGGATAAATAATAAAGTAGGTTTTAATTTTCCCGTAAAGGCAATTACAAAACTAACAAAGAGAATTATTACACTTAGCGCATTACAACCCTCTATAATTCTAGCTACCCATTTACCGTCGTAAAATAATTTTACGCTGGCTTCTTTAGTATTTACGCCAGTATGGGAATTAGCATCTGAAAGTGAAAGTATTTTTTGAGATTGATTTGCTACCAATTGGGTAAACCCATCCACTTCCATTTTTTTTTCGTCAAATTGGTGCAAGTACGTTTGGTAAACAAAAGTCAATAGTAAATAACTTGCAGCGAATTTGGCAAGGAATAACAAAAAAGGCTTGAATTGTACGATGTATTCTTTCAAAATATAATTTTAACAAATTTTAGGTAAAAGTAAGAAATTGCAATGGTTACTTTTGTAAAAAATAATAAAATATGAATTTTGAGGATTTAAAACCTAAAGTGCACGCGCTACTTGCTGCTAATAATTTAAATAGAGATGAAAAATTGAAAAATTTATGTCAGTTTTTATCGGATTCTATTTCGTATTATAATTGGGTTGGATTTTACTTTGCCAATCACGAAGCCAAAACCTTGCATCTTGGTCCATATATAGGAGCAGCAACCGATCATACGGTAATTCCTTTCGGAAAAGGAATTTGCGGTCAAGTTGCCGAATCGAATGCCAACTTTGTAGTTCCCGATGTAGCGGCTCAAGACAACTATATTGCTTGTAGCTTCACGGTAAAGTCGGAAATTGTAGTTCCTTTGTTTGTAAATGGAATAAATATTGGTCAAATAGATATTGATTCGCATGTGATAGATCCGTTTACTGAAAAGGACGAACGATTTTTAGAATTTGTAAATCAGGAGGTTGCAAAACTTTTCAAGTAAATTCCAAAATTTAAAACCCAAATTCCAAAGTGCTAATGGCGGAATTTTTTTATCCTATGGAATTTGGAATTTAAAATATTGGAATTTAAAAATTAAATATTATCTTTGCACCCGAATAAGGATACTCTTTATTCATACATAATAATCATTTAAAATAATATTAAAATGTATTTAACTAAAGAAACTAAAGCTGAGATCTTCGCTAAACACGGAGGAAAAGCTGAAAACACAGGTTCAACAGAAGGTCAAGTAGCACTTTTCACTTTTAGAATCTCTCACTTAACGGAGCATTTGAAAAAAAATCGTCACGATTATAATACAGAGCGTTCGTTAGTACTTTTGGTAGGTAAAAGAAGAAGTCTTTTAGATTACTTAAAGAAAAAAGATGTTGTAAAATATCGTGAGTTAATTAAAGAATTAGGTATTAGAAAATAATACAAATTATAAGAGGTGCTTTCGCGCCTCTTTTTTTTAGCTTTTATATTAAAAAAGTTTGGTTTTTCATTGGAATACAACAACTACAATCCGACTTACTATCGGGACAAACAACACAACAACTCTGCTGACAGGCAGAAAACCAATGTAAAATTAAAAAGGAAAAATTTATGATTCCACAATTATTTGTAGAAAGTATCGATTTAGGTGATGGAAGAAGCATCACAATCGAGACAGGTCGTTTAGCGAAACAAGCAGACGGTTCTGTAGTAGTAAGAATTGGAAATACTGTTATTTTAGGAACAGTAGTATCCGCAAGAAAAGCAAGTCCAGGTATCGACTTTTTACCGCTTACGGTAGATTATCGTGAAAAATTTGCAGCAGCAGGACGTTTTCCTGGAGGTTTCTTTAAAAGAGAAGCGCGTCCAAGCGATAACGAAGTGCTAACAATGCGATTAGTGGACCGTGTATTGCGTCCGCTTTTCCCAAATGATTATCACGCAGAAACGCAAGTGATGATCCAATTAATGTCACACGATGATAATGTAATGCCAGATGCATTAGCAGGATTAGCAGCTTCGGCAGCGCTTGCTTTGTCTGACATTCCGTTTGAAACGTTAATTTCTGAAGCTCGTGTAGGTCGTATTGATGGTAAATTTATCATTAATCCATCTCGCGCACAATTAGAATTATCGGATATCGACATGATGATTGGTGCTTCTACGGATTCTATCGCTATGGTAGAAGGAGAAATGAAAGAAATTTCGGAAGCAGAAATGTTAGAAGCAATTAAATTTGCTCACGGACATATCAAAAACCAAATTGCTGCCCAAGAAAGATTGGCTGCTGCTTTTGGAAAAAAACAAGTCCGTACGTACGAAAATGAAAAATCAGACGAAGCTATTCATGCTAAAGTGAAAGCAGCGGCTTATGATAAAATTTACGCTATTGCAAGTAAAGGTTCTGCTAAACACGAACGTTCTGCTGCATTTGATGTAGTAAAAGAAGAAGTAAAAGCTTTATTTACAGAAGAAGAATTGGCAGAAAATGGAGATTTAGTAGGAAAATATTTCTACAAAGTCAACAAAGAAGCGGTTCGAAACGTAACTTTAGATTTAGGAACTCGTTTGGACGGAAGAAAAACAACTGAGATCCGACCAATTTGGTGTGAAGTTGATTATTTACCATCGGTTCACGGTTCTGCATTGTTTACTCGTGGAGAAACTCAAGCTTTGGCAACTGCAACTTTAGGAACTTCTAGAGAAGCAAACCAAATTGATTCCCCATCCGAGCAAGGAGAAGAAAAATTCTATTTACATTATAATTTCCCACCATTTTCAACTGGAGAAGCTCGTCCGTTAAGAGGAACTTCAAGAAGAGAAGTAGGTCACGGAAACTTGGCACAACGTGCTTTGAAAAATATGATTCCTGCAGATTGTCCTTATACTATTCGTGTAGTATCTGAAGTTTTAGAATCTAATGGTTCGTCTTCAATGGCTACTGTTTGTGCTGGAACTTTATCTTTAATGGATGCCGGTATTCAAATGATTCGTCCAGTTTCTGGAATTGCAATGGGATTGATTACAGATGGAGAACGTTTTGCTGTATTGTCTGACATTCTTGGTGATGAAGATCACTTAGGAGATATGGACTTTAAAGTAACTGGAACTTCGGAAGGAATTACTGCCTGCCAAATGGACATTAAAATTGACGGATTGAAATACGAAATCATGGAGCAAGCTTTGGCTCAAGCTCGTGACGGACGTATGCACATTCTAGGAATTCTTACTGAAACTCTTGCTGCTCCAAAAGCAGACGTTAAAGTTCATGCTCCAAAAATTATCATGAGAACTATTCCTGGTAACTTTATTGGTGCGTTAATTGGACCTGGAGGAAAAGTAATTCAAGAATTACAAAAAGCTACTGGTTGTACTATCGTTATTAACGAAGTTGACGAACAAGGAGTTGTAGAAATTCTAGGAACAGATCCAGACGGAATTGCAAGAGTATTGGCTAAAATAGACTCTATCATATTCAAACCTGCAATGGGTGAAGCTTATGAAGTGAAAGTAATTAAAATGCTAGATTTTGGTGCTGTTGTAGAATATACAGATGCTCCAGGAAACGAAGTTTTATTACACGTATCGGAATTAGCTTGGGAAAGAACAGAAAATGTTGCTGATGTTGTAAACATGGGTGATGTATTTATGGTGAAATATTTAGGATTGGATCCTAAAACTAGAAAAGAAAAAGTTTCTAGAAAAGCACTTTTACCAAGACCTCCAAGAGAAGAAAATAAAATTACTCCTAAAGCGGAATAATTAATTTTTTATATAAATCAAAAAGCCCAACTTGAGAAATTAAGTTGGGCTTTTTGCTGTTTTATATCTCCCCTTAAATTTTCGTTTTTTCGCTTTTTTGAACCAAATTATTTTGTGCCTTTTAGTGTTATCCTTTTAAAGGCATATGGTTTTTGGATAAATATGGAATTGAATTCCATATTTATCCAAAATTATATAACTCTGTCAAAGTTCAAAACTTTGACAGAGTTTAAAAAACACCAAAACCCAAAAAAGCCCTAGAGATATTTTTCACTAGGGCTTTTCTAAAAACTTAAAGATGATTAAGACTTAACTACTTTTTCTTTTTTCAACTTGGTCGTCATTTCTTTTTTAGCAGAACCCGATTGCAAATCGTCTAATACATGAATTGCTTCTTCAATATAAATATCTTTAGACAAACTTTCGTGCCATCTGTTTCTTTTTTCTTTTAAAGTAGCGTCATTTGCCATTTGGGCCTCTTCATAAGGCAACGATTTAAATTGCAATTTGTTGCTATAATCTTCAATAGATTTGAATTTTTTACTGCTTTCTTCTAATTGTTTTTGCTCTTGTTTGAATTTATCAATTTGCAAACTATATACATCCTCTTTGCTGCGTTCTTCTCTCCATTTGGCATTATCATCAATTAATTTCATTTGCGGATTAAGTTCTAAACGCTTTTTACTATTAGCAATAGCCGATTCAAAATTGGTTTGTTTATTCCAAAGGGAATAATCTGCAGCGTCAATTTTATCCCATGGCATAGCATTGTCAACATCGCGTTCTCCCATTTTTAAATAAGCAAAACTATCTGGCATAACTATATCGCTACTTACTCCTTCTAATTGAGTGGAACCACCATTAATTCTATAGAATTTTTGGGTTGTAGTTTTTAGAGCACCTAAATCGCCAAGGGTATTTCCTCTCACAAATTGGTTTAAATCAATTACATTTTGAACCGTTCCTTTACCATAAGTTTGTTTACTGCCAAGGATAACCGCACGTTTGTAATCTTGCATTGCAGCTGCTAATATTTCAGAAGCAGAAGCAGAAAACTCATTAGTTATAATTACTAACGGGCCATCCCATTCTACTTTAGGGTCTTTGTCATAAAGCACTTCTTTTTTACCCGCAGCCGATTTTATTTGAACAATTGGCCCTTGTTCTATAAACAATCCACCTATATCAACCACAGTTTTTAAAGAGCCACCTCCGTTATCTCTAACGTCCATAATAATTCCATGAACACCCTCTTTTTTCAATCGCTCTAATTCTATAGCAATATCTTTTCCTGCATCGCGGCTGTCTTTATTTTCAAAATCGATATAGAATTTAGGCAAATAAATAACGCCATATTTTACTCCATTTTTCTCTACTATACTGGATTTGGCATAGGTTTCTTCAATTTCCACTTCGTCTCTGATGATCGTAATTACTTTGATAGCGCCATCTGGTTTCTTAACTGTAAGTCTAACCTCGGTACCTTTTGGTCCTTTTATTTTTTTAACCACATCGTCCAATCGCATTCCTACTACATCCACAGGCTCTTTATCGCCTTGTGCTACTTTTAAAACTAAATCACCTGCCTCTAATTCTTTTTGTCTCCAAGCTGGACCGCCAGAAATTAATTCTGTAATTTCGGTGAAATCATTTTTCTTTTGCAATCTAGCGCCAATTCCTTCTAGCTTTCCGCTCATGCTCACGTCAAAACGTTCTTTTTCATCTGCAGGAAAATAAGAAGTATGTGGGTCAAAACGAGATGCAATAGTGTTTACAAAAATCCCGAACCAATCTTCTTTATCCAAATCTTTAATGAAAGTGAAATTATCATCTAAAGATTTTAAAGTATTGGTACGAGTTTGTTTTTCCATTTGTTCGAAGGTTTTAGGAGTAATAGTGTCTTTTTTTGCAAGACTTACTTTAAACTTATCTTCGGCTTCTTTAGTTAATTTATCTCCTTGTTTGGTTCTAAATTCAGCCAATTTTTCTTCTGGAGATTTGTTTTTATTTTTTTCGATATCTTCTTGAACCTTTTGTTTTTCAACTAAAGATGCCAAAGTAGAAAGTTTTACTTGCTTTCTCCAACGTTCTTTAAGCTCTTCTACAGAAGTACAAAAAGGAGCTTTTTCATAATCCGTATTGATATCTTCATTTACGGAATAATCAATAGGGTTTTTTAATGCCTCTCTATAATATTCTTTGCTTTCCTCCATACGTTGTAATAAACGGTAGTAGGTAAGGTCAAAAAAAGTAAGGTCCTTATTTTTTATTTCGTCATCAATATCGATTTCATATTTTGAAAACTCCTCAATATCCGATTGCAAAAAGAACCTTTTAGAAGGATCGATAGCATTAATATAATCCTTGTAAACTCCCTTAGAAAAATTATCATCAATTGCAGCCGGACTATAATGCCCTTTTTCAATAACAAAAGCTAAAAGTTCCAATAAAAGCTTGTCTTTTTCGGGATCATTTTTGCCTTTCGGAATAAAACTCCAAAGACCAAGAGATAGTGCTAGTACAAGTACTATTATTTTATAGTGTCTTTTCATAAATTGAATAATTGCATTCATTAATTTTTGACTAAATTACATAAAAAACTATGCCGTAAAAGAAGGAGTTCGCATAATTTTTTGTTAAAACCAAGGTTAATGGCCAAAGTTATAAAATTTGTAATAGAATAAGACTCAAAATAATTACTTTTGTTACACAAAAAATAAATTATAATGTCTAAAAGACCTTTACTATTAGTAACCAACGACGACGGAATTTCAGCTCCTGGAATTAGAGCCCTTATTGCTGTGATGCAAGAACTTGGAGATGTTGTGGTCGTGGCACCCGATAGTCCGCAAAGCGCTATGGGTCATGCTATAACAATTAATAATACGCTTCATTTAAATAAAATTTCTACTGAAAATGCTATCGTAACCGAATACAGTTGCTCTGGAACTCCAGCCGATTGTGTTAAAATGGCAGTGAATGAAATTTTGAAACAAAAACCAGATTTGTGCGTTTCCGGAGTCAACCATGGTTCTAATTCTTCTATTAATGTTATTTATTCAGGCACAATGAGTGCTGCGGTAGAGGCTGGTATAGAGGGAATTCCTGCGATAGGTTTTTCTTTATTGGATTATAATTGGGATGCCGATTTTGAACAGATTAAACCATTTATTAAAAAAATAGCAACCCAAGTTCTTGCTAATGGATTGCAAGAAGGAACTGTATTAAATGTAAATTTCCCGAAACTTAAAACCAATGAAATAAAGGGAATTAAAATTTGCCGTCAAGCGAAAGCAATGTGGGAAGAAAAATTCGATAAACGTGTAACTCCGTTTGGAAAGGAATATTATTGGTTATCAGGTGAATTCGTCAACTTAGATAAGGGTACCGATACCGATGAATGGGCTCTTGCAAACGATTTTATTTCTATCGTTCCAGTGCAATTTGATTTAACGGCACATCATGCTATTCAAACTTTAAATACGTGGGAATTTTAAAACCTATATTATGAAAAAAACAGACTTATTAATTGGTTTTTTTATGGGAATTGTCGCTGCCTTTTTAGGTATTTTAGTTTTTTTAATGCTAAAATCCCCAGCGTTTGTTTCAATAGAGGGTTTATCTACAATAAGGGAACAAGGAATTATGGGAAAAGTAATAACCTTAGGAGCAATTATTGATTTGATATTGTTTTTTATTTTGCTTAAAATAAACAAAGATTTAATGGCTCGAGGAGTAGTTTTAGCAACTATTATTTTAGCAATTATTACAATGTTTTTATAAGTAATTTCTTATAAAATAGTTTAAAAAATTATAAAATGAAATATTATATCATAGCTGGAGAAGCCTCAGGAGATTTACACGGATCCAATTTAATGAAGGCACTTTATAAAGAAGATCCTTCTGCAGAAATTCGTTTTTGGGGTGGTGATTTAATGCAAAATG
Source organism: Flavobacterium sp. (assembly GCF_044357305.1). Classification (GTDB taxonomy): domain Bacteria; phylum Bacteroidota; class Bacteroidia; order Flavobacteriales; family Flavobacteriaceae; genus Flavobacterium. The sequence goes on along the minus strand of NZ_JBIKPS010000014.1, from coordinate 14,716 downwards.
CTGGCGGCACTTTAGTGAAACACTACCGAGAGCTTGCCTTTATGGGATTTGCAGAAGTGCTTCTAAATTTAAAAACTATTTTCAGAAATATTAAAATTTGCAAAGCTGATATTGACCAATTCCAGCCTGATGTTTTGATTTTTATTGATTACCCAGGGTTCAATATGCGAATTGCAAAATGGGCTAAAACTAAAGGATACAAAACGCATTACTATATTTCTCCACAAATTTGGGCTTGGAAAGAAAGCAGAATAAAAGACATCAAAAGAGATTTTGATAAACTATATGTGATCCTTCCATTTGAAAAAGACTTTTACGAAAAGAAACACCACTTTGCCGTGGAATTTGTAGGACATCCACTTATTGATGCCATTCATAATAGAACTTCCACCGATGCTGCTTCTTTTAGAAAAGAAAACCATCTTGACGAAAAACCTATAATTGCCATTTTACCAGGCAGCAGAAAACAAGAAATTTCCAAAATGCTTACTTTAATGTTAAGCGTGGTGAATGATTTCCCCGATTATCAATTTGTAATTGCGGGTGCTCCAAGTCAAGAATATTCGTTTTATGAGACTTTTTTGAAAGGAAAAAATATTAAATTTATTTCTAACGAAACCTATAATTTGCTAAGTCATTCCTATGCTGCATTAGTAACTTCCGGAACGGCAACCCTAGAAACAGCACTTTTTAAAGTCCCCGAAGTAGTTTGTTATAAAGGAAGTTGGGCTTCGTATCAAATAGCCAAAAGAATAATTACACTTAAATATATTTCTCTTGTTAATCTGATAATGGATGAAGAAGTGGTAACCGAATTGATTCAAGACGACTGCAATTCGGTTAAGATTAAAGCCGAATTAGCCAAAATTTTAGAACCTAATTATCGAAAGGTGCTATTAGAAAAATACGAAACATTAGAACAAAAATTAGGCGGAATTGGTGCTAGTGATAAAACAGCTCATTTAATTGTTGCGGATATATCCCAATAATACTCCTTCCTCTTGTAACTTAGGTTACAACTAATAAATTATTTGCGTTTACTTTTGTAATAGATTTTAATTTAAATTATACTATTATGAAAAAAAACATGGGTAGCGTAGATAAAAAAATACGCTTAATTGTAGCGGCAATTTTTATTGCATTAAATCTATCGGGAGTTGTTTATGGCACTTTAGGAATAGTACTTTTAGCATTAGCAGGAGTTTTTGCTCTAACGAGTTTAATTGGTTTTTGTCCGTTATATCTTCCTTTTGGGATAAGCACTACTCCAAAAGAAAAGAAATAAATATCTTTTAGATTTTATTTCTTTTCCGTACTTTTAGAATAATGAGGGTACTTCAATTTCCATTAATAAAAATTACAGGCTGTTTTGTATTTGGGTTACTCTTGGCTCATTATATAAAACCGCCTTTTTTTGTTGCTTTAATTGCATTAATAATTAGTTTCATTGCAGTTATAATTACTTATATTATTCCAAGAAAGACAATAATCCCAAAAAATCATTTTGGTATTGCAACATTTTTGGCAGCATTTTTAATTGGTGTTTTCACTTTTGTATCTAATAATCAAACGCGAAACAAACTCCATTATATTCATTTTATTTCTACTCAAAAGAAGAATTACACCGCAACAATTACCTTAAAAGAAAAATTAAAAAACACAACAGTTAACTATCGTTATGTTGCGCAAATGATTACCCTTAACGGAAAAGAAAGTTACGGCAAAGTACTTTTGAACCTAAAGAAGAATCCATTTATTCCTACTTTAGAAATTGGAACTATTCTTAAAGTAAAGGGTTCGTTTTATAAAAATAGAAATCCTAATAATCCGAATCAATTTGATTATGGCAACTATTTGGAAAACCAACAAATATATGGGCAATTGTATGTGAAGCCTTCCGATATTCAGGTAGGTTCATTCACAGATAAGGGTATTGCCTATCATGCAAGTTTGTTGCGAAACCGAATTATCCGAAATCTAGAAAAAAACCATTTTCATAAAACGGAACTGAATGTAGTAGTTGCATTACTGTTAGGCCAACAACAAGACATATCGCCAGAAGTCGTTAAGGATTATCAATATGCTGGAGCAGTTCATGTATTATCGGTTTCGGGTTTGCACGTTGGGTTTATATTGCTTTTCATTACATTTCTGTTAAGGCCATTTCCAAATACTAGAACGGGTTCTATTGTCAAATTAATTATTGTAATCACCTTTTTATGGGCATTTGGAATTCTAGCCGGTTTAGCGCCATCAGTTGTGCGCTCAGTTACTATGTTTTCTTTTGTTGCGATTGGAATGTACCTCAGAAGAAGTATTAATATCTACAATACCTTAGCAGTTTCCGCTTTGCTTATTTTGCTGTTCCAGCCTTCTTTTTTGTTTGATGTTGGATTTCAATTGAGTTATGTAGCGCTTTATTTTATTGTTTGGCTACAGCCTTTCTTGGCTTCTGCATGGAATCCGAAATATATAATTTTACGGCAATTTTGGGAAATCATTACTGTATCCTTTGCGGCACAAATAGGCACTTTGCCAATGAGCATCTATTATTTTCATCAATTTCCGGGGTTATTTTTTGTTACCAACATAGTAATTCTCCCAGGGATGTCTTTAATTTTGGGGCTTGGAGTAATTGTAATGTTCCTTGCAGCACTTGATTGGGTTTGGATGCCGCTATTAAAATCTTTGGAATGTTGTATTTGGGCTTTAAATAAGATAATTGCTTGGGTTGCATCGTTTGAAAATTTTGTATTCAAAGATATTCCGCTTCATTATTTTAGTATGTGGGGATTGTATTTGGTAATTTTTAGCAGCTTCATTTGGATGAAAAAACCAAGCTACAGAAAATTTATTGCAACTTTATTTGCCCTAATTATCTTGCAAATAATTGCAATTACAATTAAATACACTAATGAAAAAGCTGAGGAATTTATTATTTTTAACAAACAGCGCACAAGTATTTTCACCAAACGAATTGGCGATAAGGTTACGGTATTTACTTCTGAAAATTTAGAAAAAAACGCAAATGCTAATTTAGTTTTGAAATCTTATTTAGTAGCTAATTATTGTTCTATTCAAAAGAAGAAAAACATACCTAATTTACTGTATTTCAAAAACAAAAAAATTCTAGTAATTGATTCTTCTGGGGCATACCTAGAAAAGGAACGTCCTGATATTTTACTTTTGATTAATTCTCCAAAAATTAATTTAGAAAGAGTATTCCAAAATTGGAAGCCGCAAAAAGTTGTCGTAGATGCCTCAAATTATAAATCGTATTGCAAAATTTGGAAAGCAACTTGTGTAAAAGAAAAAATCCCTTTTCATGACACTGCCGAAAAGGGATTCTTCAAATTATAATTACGCTTTTTTAGCTTTCTTTTTAGTTGTTTTAGGTTTTGCTACTGGAGCTGGTTTTGGGTCAGCTACATAATTTGCAAGTATCTTATTAGCGCTTGCAATCCAAGCCGATGGTCCTCCTGCAAGATAACCCGTGCTTCCTAATTGCTCTAAATTAGTTTTCCCGTCATTAACAGAAGGCTTAACAAACCAAACCGTTGGAAAACCTTGCACCTTAAACATCTCTTGTAGTTGGTTGTTTTGCGCTTTAATTCCCTCTGGCTGTGGTGTTCTTCTTGGAAAATCCAATTCTACCAATATAGCATGGTCTTTTGCCCAAGCCGTAAAATCGGGAGTTTTAAAAACTTCATTTTGCAAACGTATGCACCAGCCACACCAATCGCTACCTGTGAAAAATAAAAACAATGGTTTTTGTTCTTGTCTTGAAGCTTCAATTGCTTTATTAATATCGGTGTACCATTTTAACCCCTCTTGGGCATTAGAGGTAACACCTGAAATAACCAATAATAATGTAATAAGTATCTTTTTCATTTTCTGTTTTAAATCTGTTTTTCAATAATAATTCCGAAATTTAATAAATTTATTTTACTTCTTGCATTAATTTTTTAATTAATGGTGAAATTATTATTAATATTATTCCTGCAATTAAAGCATAAAGCCCTAATTGTTTGTATCCATCAGCATAGGTTATAAGTATTTCCGCTTTGGTTGCCCCTTCTTTAGCTTCCGACAGAAAAGCACCAATTAATCCAGCTACATATTGTCCGTAGGCACTAGCTAAAAACCACATTCCCATCATCATCCCTTGGAGATTTTTAGTGGAAAGTTTAGTCATAATAGACAACCCAATTGGTGACAAGCAAAGTTCCCCAAAGGTAATTACCAACAATGCTAAAGTAAACACGTTTAAAGAAGTGATGCCAGAAAGTGTTGCGAAAAATTTTGTTGCAAATAAAACATAATATCCTAATCCAAGAAGTATAAATCCTAATCCAAATTTAATAATTGTATTTGGTTCCATTTTTTTCTTGTTCAACCATATCCATAATAAACCTATAGGAACCGCAACCAAAAGTATAAAGAAAGCCCCTCCAGAATTATTAACTCCGTTAGGATCTAATTGCATTCCTAATAGATTTTTATCTAAATGTTCTGCAGCAAAAATGCTTAAGGACCCTCCACTTTGCTCGTAAATTCCCCAAAAAATTATAGAAAAAAGTATGAAAACTAAAGCTGCCCAAAGTTTTTTTCTTTCGGCTGGAGTAACTTTTGTCATTTCATAGAAAAGATAAATCAGCGTTAATGGCCCAATGGTCCACATAAAATAATCGGTATATTCTGTTTTGGAAACCATTATTTTTATTAACGGAACCATTAAAATTGTTCCTGCATACACTGAATACTCTAACCATTTAGCAATTGGCTTCGATTTAACTTCCGCCAATGGATGTCCTGGTTGCAATCCAATAGTTCCTAATGATCGTTGCGTAAAAACAAAATTAACCAAACTAATTATCATTACTACTGCAGCCAATCCGAAAGCTACATTCCAACGTTTGTCTTCTGGAATTAAATTGGTAAACATCTCTCCTTTTCCAATGGCAATACATAAATAACCTCCTAATAAGGCACCCATATTGATACCGGCATAAAATAGAGAAAACCCTGCATCGGTTCTAGAATCGCCAGATTTATATAATTTACCAACCATGGTGGAAATATTTGGCTTGAAGAAACCAGTTCCAATTATAGTAAATGAAATCCCTAAAAAGAAATATTGGTGCGGATCGGTTGCTAAAATAGCACTTCCTACAATCATAAGCAGTCCTCCCCAAAAAAGAGATTTTCTAAAGCCAAGTATTTTATCTGCAAATAAACCTCCGATGAAAGTAAAAGCATATACAAATGCTTGTGTAGCTCCATATTGCAAGTTGGCTTCTGTTTTATGAAAATTCAATTGGGATATCATAAAGAATACCAACATTCCTCGCATTCCATAAAAACAAAAACGCTCCCACATTTCAGAGAAAAACAGACTCCAAATTTGCTTTGGGTATTTACCTTTAAAATCTTGGATTTGTTCTATTGTAATTTGTTTTTCCATAATTAATTAATTCCGTGGTCTTTCATTACTTTATTTAAATTTTTCACTAGCGCAAACATCAATACTGTTGCGAACATTAACAATCCAAAATTCAACCAAAAGAAGTTGGTTTTATCATCGTAAGAGTCCCACATACTTGCTAAAACACCGGATAATTTATTACCTATTGAAGTAGATAAAAACCAGCCACCCATCATTAAAGCGGTGATGTTTTTGGGAGACAACTTGGACACAATGGACAATCCCATTGGGCTGAGGAATAATTCTCCGATGGTAATGATTCCATAATTGGCAACCAACCACCAAACGGAAACTTTCTCCATTCCGTTGTTTCCAATATGAACTGCAGCAACCATAACCAATACCGATAAAGCCGAAATTAACAAACCAAATGCGATTTTTGTTGGTGTGGATGGTTCTTTTTTTCTGCTTCTTAAAAAGGTGAAAAATGCTACAACAAGCGGCGTTAAAATAATTACCCAACCTGGATTTATGGATTGGCTTAAATTGGTTGCCCATATACTTATTTTACTTCCTTCTTGTGGTATTTTTTCTTTGTGAACATTTCTAAAATAAATAGGATAATCCACTACTTTTTTCACTTCCCCATTTTCTTTTTGAAGTCGAAAACTGGCATCGTATAATTCGGTAGTATCTTTTTTATATTCAATTTCTTTAGCTAATTTTAAATTACTAAAAACCGCTTGAGTAGTTCCCGTAATTTCTCTATCGGTATATCGATCTGCCCAAGTCGTTAAAGCAGAACCATTCAATTTGAAAACGGCCCAAAATAAAATCACCACTGCAAATATTGATAATAAAGCGCCAATAGGTCGTTTTTCTTCTTCTTTGGCTTTAAAATACAAACTTCCGTAAAAGAAAATAATAGGAATACAAGCAAAGATAAAAGCATCGGTACTATCGGAACCAAAAATAGCGCTATTGGTATTGGTCTCCGAAGTTACTCCTTTTAAAAACCATCCAATAATTCCGAAAATAACGGAAGGAACTAATATAAAAAGTACAATTTTGTAAAACGGCATGTCGCCTTGTTGCACTCCTTTTTTATCGGTTTTAGTGCCATAATGCTTGGTTCCGAGAAGGAACACAATAACACCAATAAACATTCCTAAACCTGCAGCCATAAAGGCATATTGCCAACCTAAAAGTATTTGCAAAGCTGCGCCAAAGAAATTACAAATAAAAGCCCCTACATTTATTCCCATATAGAAAATATTGTAGCCTTCGTCTTTCTTATCGATGTATTTCTCTTCTGAATAAAAATTTCCTAATAGTGTTGAGATATTGGGTTTGAAAAAACCGTTTCCAACTATTACTAGTGTCATTGCTAGATAAAGCATTGGCAAACTATGAATTCCCATCATAAAATAACCTGCTCCCATCATAATACCTCCAATTACGATTGATTTTTTATAGCCTAAATATCTATCAGCTACTAATCCGCCAATGAAAGGCGTTAGAAATACTAAAGCGATGAAGGTTCCATATAAATCGGAAGCTTCTTTTTCGGTCATGGCAAATCCAGCTTCTACATCTTTAAGATATAATGTAAAAATTCCGATCATTAAATAATAACCAAAACGTTCCCACATTTCGGATAAAAACAAATAAGGCAGTGCTTTAGGATGATTTTTCCACATAGTAATTTGATTTAAAAAACAAACCTACAAGGATTTCTTGTAGGTTTGAAAGGTATAAAAATATTTTTAATTTAGATTATCTGTTTTCTACTTCTAAATCAACACTTTCTAAATGGTCATTATGCATTTTTTTTTCTAGCCAAGAACTCAATACAAATAGAATTGCAGCTGCAGTACCAGACATTATGATAAACAATACAAAAAACTCGTATAAGTTTGTGATTTGAAAACCTATAAATGAAGTTGCTCCACCTGTTCCATCTTCTCCACCAGGAATTAAGGCACTTAATGTTCCTGCAAATTTATTAGCAGCAGCATTAGCCAAGAACCAAGTTCCCATCATTAAAGAAGATAAACGTAGAGGTGCTAATTTAGAAACCATTGATAAACCAATTGGCGACAAACATAATTCTCCAATTGTGTGAATTACATATAAACCAATTAACCACCACATAGATACTTTTTCGCCTAATCCTAAACCTTTAACAGCAATTGCAATTACAACATATCCCATTGCAACTAATCCTAAACCTATTGCCATTTTTTTAGGTGACGATGGCTCTAGTTTTCTTGCATATAAAAATCCCCAAACCATTGTCATAATTGGAGCAATTGAAATAACCGCTAAAGGATTTACCGATTGAAAATAAGACGCTGGCATTTCCCAACCAAATAAAGTTCTTTCGGTTTGTCTATCTGCAAATAATGTTAAGGAAGCTCCTGCTTGCTCAAATGCACCCCAAAAGAATATAACAAAGAAAGCAAGAATAAAAATCACAGTAATACGTTGAGTTTCAATTTTATTTAAACTTTTATCTGTTAAAATTAAAATTGGCATTGCTACCATTGCTCCATAAATGAAATAGCTAATGATATCAATATCGCTTTTGAACATTTGTTTGAAATTCAACATAAAAAAGATAATAGCAATGGATCCAATGATCATCCCGATACTTTTAGCATCTAATTTTTTTACTGGCAAACCAATTTCTTTCCCTTCTTCAGAAATAAGGTATTTTTTTTGACCAAGTATAAAAGCGACTAAACCTAACAACATTCCTATACAAGCCGCTAAGAATCCCCATTTGAAATCCATAGAACCGCAAATAAGTGGTGAAAAGAAAGCTCCAAGATTAATTCCCATATAGAAAATTGTAAAAGCACTATCTATTCTTCTATCATTTGCAGGATATAATTGCCCTACCATGGTAGAAATATTTGGTTTGAAGAAACCATTTCCAATAATAATGGAGGTTAATCCCATCCACATTAATGAAACACCATCTGCTCCTGCAGAAGCGCTTAAAAACATGAAAAATTGACCTAAAGCCATTAATAATCCTCCAATAATAATACTTCTTCTATTTCCTAGAAATTTATCACACAAGTAACCTCCTAAAAGTGGCGTTAGATAAACTAAACCGGTATAACTTCCATAAATTTGAGACGCATCTGCATCTTTCATTAATAATATTTTAGTCATAAATAGAATGAAGATTGCTCTCATTCCATAATAACTGAATCGTTCCCACATTTCTGTGAAAAATAGGAAGTAAAGTCCTTTTGGATGTCCTGTTTTTACTGTTTCACTCATTTTAAATTAATTTAGTTTTTATTTAGTTTGTTATAGTTTTAATCAATTTCAAGACACGCTATGTCTTGTTTTTCTGGATTGGTTATGAAATTTCTTATTATCAAATGTTTTTCTTCTAAAAGTGTAACTAACTGATTTGTGGTTAGGTTTCCTTTTCTTATCCAAATTATTTTTGGAGGACAGCCATTAATAATGCTAATATCAAAAAAATCAGAATCAAAAGTTACAATTGAATAGTTTTCTTTTTTTGCAAAATTCCATATCTCAATGTCATCCTTATTCATTAATCCTAAACTAGAAATATGTTTAGACGCTGAAAATAATAAGGATATCTTTTTCTCAATTTTATAAGAAATATTTTGATCAAAAAGCAATTTCATTAAACACTTTCAATTTTATGTTCTTTATCTGCTGCATAGGCTAAACAAGCCAAAATATCTTTTTCCGTCAATTCTGGATAATCGGAAAGGATATCTTTAAAACTCATTTCATTTGCAAGCCAATTCAAAACATCGTAAACAGAAATTCGAGTTTCTCTTATACATGGTTTACCAAATCTCTTATTTGGATTCCGTTTTATAATGTCTTGATATTTTATCATTTTTTAAATTTTTATGTCATCACAAATTGTGATGAGTTAAATTTACAACTTCTCTTTCACAAAATTTGTCATTTTATTAAACAACTGAATTCTGGTTTTTCCACCATAAATTCCGTGGTTTTTATCGGGATAAATTGCCCAATCAAATTGTTTATTAGCTTGAATTAAAGCTTCAATCATTTGCATCGAGTTTTGAACATGCACATTGTCATCTGCCGTTCCGTGTATTAAAAGGAAATTTCCTTTCAATTTGCTCACATGGTTTATTGGTGAATTTTCATCATATCCACTAGCATTTTCTTGCGGCGTTTGCAAGTATCGTTCTGTATAAATGCTATCATAAAATCTCCAATTGGTAACTGGTGCTACGGCAATTGCCATTTTGAAAACATCAGCTCCTTTAAAAAGACAATTGCTTGCCATAAATCCGCCATACGACCAGCCAAATATACCAATTCTAGTTTTATCAACGTAAGAATAATTTCCAATTACTTTTGCAGCGTCTATTTGGTCTTCTACTTCGTATTTTCCCAATTGTAATTGGGTGCATTTTTTAAATGCTGCACCTTTAAATCCGGTTCCTCTTCCGTCAACGCAAGCAACAATATATCCTTGTTGTGACAACATCATAAACCACATATCGTTGGTGTCTAACCAATGATTAGCCACTTGCTGTGAACCTGGACCCGAATATTGAAACATAAAAACTGGATATTTTTTGGTAGCATCAAAATCTTTTGGCTTAATCATCCATGCATTTAACTTGTTTCCTTTGTCTGTAGTTAGTTCGAAAAATTCTTTATTTGGTAAATCATATTTCTTCAATTTATCTGACAAAGTAGTATTATCAACAATGGATTGCACTTGTTTTCCGTCTTTGGAATTGTTCAAAGAATAGGTTTTAGGAACAATTGCACTAGAATAAGTGTTTATAAAATAGGTGAAATCAGGACTAAAAGTAGCTTCATTGGTTCCTGTTTGTTGTGATAATTTAACTTTGTTTTTTCCATCCAAACCGACCTTGTAAACATCTCTAACTATTGATCCATTTTCAACAGATTGGAAAAAAACCGTTTTCGATTTTTCATCAAAACCATAATAAGCAGTTACTTCCCAGTTGCCTTTAGTAACTTGGTTTTTCAATTTACCGGTTTTATCGTATAAATAAATATGATTATAACCGTCTTTTTCTGAAGTCCAAATAAAACTGTTGTCCTTTAAAAAGGTTAAATTATCGGTAACATCAATATAAGCCGCATCTTTTTCGTTCATTACTACTTTAGCAACGCCAGAAGTTCCATCTACAAAAATCAAATCCAAATTATCTTGATGACGATTTAACACTTGCGCACACAAAACATTAGCATCCGAAGTCCATTTCATTCTTGCAATATAAAAATCGGAATAGTTTCCTAATTTAATTGCTTTGGAAGATTTTACTGCAACATTATATACGAATAAAGAAACCAAAGCATTTTTTTCTCCCGCTTTAGGATATTTAAAAGTTTCAACCGTTGGGTATAAATTTTTCTTATAAATATTCATTGAAAACTCGGGCACTTCGCTTTCGTCAAAACGGATATAGGCTAGTTTTTTACTGTCTGCACTCCAATCGAAGGCTCTTACAAAAGCAAATTCTTCTTCATAAACCCAGTCGGTAATTCCGTTGATGATGGCATTTTTCTTTCCGTCAGTAGTTACTTGAGTAATTTCTTTAGAAGCAATGTCATAAACAAAAAGATTGTTTTCTCTAGCAAAAGCAACTTTTGTTCCATCGGGAGAAAAAGTTGGTTCTTGCACTCTTTCCAAAATTTTAGTCAATTCTTTTGTTGTAAGATTATACAGATAATAATCGGCGGTAAAAGAATGGCGAAAAATTGGAGTTGTAGCATTTGCAATAAGCATTTGCTTTTCGTCATTACTAAAAGTGTAACTATCAATTCCGTCTGCTAAACTTTTGAAGTTTTTAGTATCAATTAAAGTTGCTACTTTTTTTAATGTTGCATAATCAAATAAATCAATTTGTTGGCTACTTGTTGCTCTATCCGAGTTAAGAACGGTGTATTGATTCGATTTTTTTAAAGACTGCAATTCGTCCATTGCTTTGGCACGAAATGCACCGGTGTAGATTTCTTCTACCGTGATTTTTTGTTGTGCAATAAGAGAAAAACCCGTAATTAGGAAAAGAGTAATAAGTTTAATTGATTTCATTTTTGTTTTTATTATAAACCGAGATCAATTTTAGTGAAAAATTTGCAATTATCGGTTGTTTTTCATTAAAAATACATCTTTAAGCAACATAAACGTTGTCTTTCTTAAAAATTGGGTAGGTATATTATTTATTAAGGTATTCTTTTTCCATCTCCTTAATTATATCGTTTAATTGCTCAACCCCTATTCGCTTAGCTTTTATTTTTTTATTTTTATCTAAAACATAAATAACAGGTGTTGAATAAACATCGTATTTAACAGTCACATTATTAATGTGCGCGCCATCATAAACATTAATCCAATCTTGTAAATTATTATCTGCAATATACTTCAAATATTTATCTCCTTCGTGTAATGTATATACACTATACACTTTTACGTCTTTTTTATCCTTTTTCAGTTCGTTATATAATTTAATTAGTTTTGGGATTTCTTTTTGACAATGCCCGCAATCTACATCCCAAAAAACTAAAATAATAAAATCGGAATTAACCGAATAAAGGTGATTGAACATTTTATTTAATGTACCTTCATTTGCATAATAGACCTTTGTAGCTTCGTCGCTAGTTTTAGCTGCTTCAAATCCCATCTTTTTTACTATTGGATAATCACCTGCTTTAATCATGGATAAATCGGGTGCCGTAGCACCAATTAATAGTGGTCTTAATAAATCGGCTCTTTTAATTATTCTGTTTATTACAGATTCATCATCATAAATCCCAGCAGCCTTACCTGTTTTAAAATATTTATCGGAAATATGAACAAAAACTTTATCCAACCCCATTATTTTAGAAGTTTCGTAGGTGTACGTTAAATGCGCCAACATATACTTATTAAGAAAACTTCCTGGTTTGGTTTTTTCTAAAATTCTATCTACTTCTACAATTACAGAGTCTGGATAGGAAACTATTACCGATTCAAAATATTTTTTTAGTTTTGGGAAAAAGAAAGGATTTCGCATGGTTGCTTCCTCTTTAAAATCAATATTATCCCAATAATGTTTTTTGTAGTATTTATAAACCATCAAACTATCTGGTCTTCCATTAGAAGCTTTTGGTATGTCTTGCAATACCTTTTCCATTTTTAAATTTAAAACATCTGCAATATAAGTTGCTTTGTTCTTTTCCAAAAAGTTCTTTTCGTAAGCTTGAATTCTTTTATCCAAAACTTTTTGCTTTTCATTTAAAAGCAGGGTATCTTTTTTTGTTTTAACATTAATCTCCGTTCTGTAATCTTGAAATTCTTTATTTTGTTTATTTATGAATTTTATATAATTGAAAAATTCATTTTCAAGAGGCGAATTAACTGCCGACAAATCTTCGAGGTCATTTTTTGCCAAATCATTATTAAGTTCTATTATTTGGGTTTGATCATCAATGAAAAAATCAAAATAAATGGATTTTTTTTGGCTAACTAAGGAGTAAATTCCTTTATCCAATTTATTTTTTCCTTTAAAAACTATTCTTCCATTTTTAATGGTGGTACAGGTATCTTTAATTAACGTTTTGTCAAACTGATAAAAAGTAAGATAAGCAATGGTATCATTACAATTATTTAGATTAATAGTAATATCATAACCCGATTGGGAATGTGCGTAAATAGCTGAAAAACAAAAAACAAAAGCTAAGAAAAATCTCTTCATAAAAAAATTATTTATAGGTTGAGTCTAAAAATTATATTTATCAAAAATAGTTTTTTTTTCTTTAATTCTGCAAATAATTATAATTCTAAAAAAGCTAAAAAATGATTATTGCATTAATAAACAGTGGTGCTCGATAAAACAAACTATTTGCTTTGTTAAGCCTTTTAAATATTAAATAAAATATACTTAACTAATTTTTAAAATATTCTCGCTAAGGCACAAAGTCGCAAAGAATTTAGATATAAACAGCATGCTCCAATTACAAGTGCGGATGCTCCAACTACAAGTGTGGGTGACCCCTCCTAAAATTACTTGACACGATTTCTTGTTAATTACTAAATTTTTATGTCAACTAATTTTTAATTTCTAATGTAATATTACATCGTTTTTTATTAATTGCAAAAATTATTTTGTTGCTGTTTTTAATCCTGTTTTATCTTGTCAAGTTGAGCTTTATTTCTAATCATTTTTACAGGTATTTTGTTATTACTAAAATTACTTTACCCTTGTTTTTTATTACTAAAAATTATCCTATTTTTATTCTAATTACTGATTTTGACATTGTTTTTATTACTTCTTTGTAAATACTTTTTTCTTCCAATATTTCTTTAAAACTCCTTTTTCTTCCTATAAAGATGCTACGCTTTAGATGGAACGCGGATTAAACGGATGCATTTGCAACGCGGATCCGTTAGAGGAATTGCAAACCCACAATCAAAATCAAAAAAATAACATAAAAAAGATTTTTTATGTCATTTGTTTGTGAAATTAAAATTTAGTTTGCCTTACCTATTGGCACGGTTTATTGATCCGAAGTCAGGAGACTTCGGATAGCGGGTTTTAAACCTGTTAGTTATTTTTTTTAATTGAAGCGAAAGTCTTGCGCATTTTAGTAAAGGTAATTCCCGCTTTTCGTTGCAATCTTTTTTAACTCCGACAGAGTTCAAAACTCTGTCGGAGTTAAAAAAGGATTTTCACTACAAATAAAATTCATCGAACTCCGCTAAAAAAAAATAGCAAAGTGAGATAATCGGGGCTAGTTAGCAAAGGTTTTGAATAGAGGCACTATTTCTAAGAAACTTCTGCTTCAAGTTGTCATTCTGACCAAGGAAGAATCCCAAACAAAACATAAAAAAACCACCAAAATCACTTTTGATGGTTTCTGTTATTTCAATAAGTAAAACCGTTGTGTTACTTCGTGCAACCTTTGTGGCTCTTTGTGTTACAGTATAAAGTTCTTTCACAAAGGACTCCAAGAAGCACAAAGTTTCACTAAGATTTAAACTGCAATAGCTTGAGTTTATTTACAAATCTGCCTATCGTTCCTATCGTTTTATTGATCCGAAGTCAGGAGACTTCGAATAGCGGGGGAGCTTCGGTAGGTCAGTATAGGTTTTCGGTAAGACCTAATAGAGTTGACGAATTCAATAACTTAATGCAACAAATGATAAATTTTATCTTTGTTGAATTATGGAAAAATTACGCAGACGATTAACCTTAAATGAACGGATTATTATTCAAACTTTACTGGGTGAGAATAGAT
>NZ_JBIKPS010000032.1:0-26324 GCF_044357305.1 Flavobacterium sp. | reverse complement strand
AACTAGTTAACGTTATAAAGGATGTAGTTCACGTTCCTTTGCAACTAGTAAGCATTATAAAGGAACTAGTTAACGTTATAAAGGAAGTAGTTAACGTTCCTTTGCAACTAGTTAACGTTATAAAAGAAGTAGTTCCCATTTCTTTGTAACTAGTTAACGTTATAAAGAAACTAGTTCCCATTTCTTTGCAACTAGTTCACGTTATAAAGAAAGTAGTTCCCATTTCTTTGCAACTAAATTTAAAATAGTAATGAAAAACCAAGCTTCAATTTTTAAGGTTAATTCTTTATATTTGTAACCAATTAAAACAGTACAATACAAATGAACACCGACAAAATTATTGAATTAGCTTTTTATATGTTACCGGCATTAGTAACTGGTGCAGTAGCGTATTATTTTTTTCAAATGCACACCCAAAATAGCGAAAACCAAAGACGTTTTATGCTGAAAAGAGAAAACCAAAAACAAGCATTGCCAATAAAACTGCAGGCCTACGAGCGTTTGGCTTTGTTGTTGGAACGTATTTCTCCTACCAAAATAGTAATTCGAATTACCCCTTTAAGCGAAGATAAAACAGAATACCAAAACTTGTTAATTCAGCATATTGACCAAGAATTTGAACATAATTTGACCCAACAAATTTATGTATCGGACGAATGCTGGACGATGATAAGCACTGCCAAAAACTCTACTATTCAAAACATCCGAAAAACGGCTTTAAGTACTGCTGTTTCTTCTGCAAATGAGTTGCGGGAAACTATTTTAACCAATTCTTTGGAAGGCGAATCGGTGAATAATTTAGCTTTGGGTTATTTAAAAACCGAAGTGAAAGAGTTTTTGTAATACCAGTTAAATATAAAAATTACTTTTCTTCCAACAAGCGTTGCAATTGGAATTTTTCGGCCTCAGAAACTTCTAGTAAAATAGCGGCAAACAATTCTCGGAAACCTTCTTTTTTTAACAAAGTTCTAATGCTATCACGTGCAAATCGCACTAGTTGCCATTTGGGATGCGTAGTGGCATTAACTAAATTCTTAAGCACTTTAAGGTTTTTAGGTTCTAAATACAAAGCACTTTCAAAGGCATTTTGACGGATGGAACTCTCGTATTTCGGCGAAGTGTACTCTACCAATTCAAAATAATACTGGGAATATTGCGAGGTAGTAGCGTTATTATATTCTAAATAATACGATAGAAACAAAATCCGCAATCCTTTATCATTTTTACCCACCCAGTTTTTGGCGATTTCTAAATATTTAAATCTATTTTCTGGAAAGTTTTTATACAAATTAGTAAAGGCAATTTCTTTGGTATCGTAGGAGGTATCGTCTAATAAAGTTTCGTATTCCAATAGAAAAGAAGCCGGAATAGTAGTCATCGTTTCCGCTACCGATTGGCGGACTTCTATATCGTTGGTATGCATTGCCAATCGCAATAATGCTTCTTTTTCAATAAACGGAACCTCTTTTATTTGATTAATGATTTCTTTTTTCAAAGCATAAAATCCATTAGATTTCAATACCGCAGTAAAGAAAGCTTCTTTATCTGCAAAGGGTTGGTTCTTTTGTGCTTGAATTTCAAATAAGGTGCGAAGGCAATCGTTTTTCTTTAACAAATTGGTGACTTGATCGGTTGGGAAACGATACTCCTCTAGCCATTCCTTTTGAAATTTTACAATATCAAAGTCGGAAACTGCTGCTATTTCATTTAAGAAATCGGCTGTTTCTACATTTTTAAATTGGTATTTTTTTAAATAATTCTTTACCGCTTTTTTAAAATTCTTTTCGCCAATGGATTCTTGGATAACAAACAATGCCCAAGCACCTTTTTGATAAAAAGAATACGAACTTGCCTTTTCATTTAGAATTGGAATGGTATCGGTTTTAGCTTCTCTTCGCAACAACATCGAATTTTTATACAGTGCATAATAAAAGTAGTCGTCGCCAAAAATCTTGCGTTCTGCCAACAAAGCATAATAGGTTGCAAAGCCTTCTTGCAGCCAATGGTGTTTGCCTGATTTGGCCGTAACCATATCGCCAAACCATTGGTGCGCCAGCTCGTGGGCATTAACATTAAGATAATTTCGGTCGTTAAAACCCGATTCATCGACAACAAAATCTTGAGCAAAGATGGTAGAAGTGGTGTTTTCCATTCCGGCATAAAGAAAATCTTCAACCGGAATTTGACGGTAAATTTTCCAAGGGTACTTCACTCCTATTTCTTTTTCTAGGAAATCAAAAATGGTTTTAGAATCTTTATAAGTGTAGTCAAATTTAGCAGCATCTTTTGGTTGGTAGTACATTTCTAGGGGAATTCCCGAAGCGGAAGTTTGCGTTTGATGGTCAAAATCCCCAATGGCAAGCATCATTAAATAAGAGGACATTGGTTTTTTCATTTCAAAATTCCAAGTGGAATTATTATAATTCGGAATTCCGTTGCATTTAGAATCTCTTCCTTTATATTCACCATTAGAGATTACCTTAAAATTTTTATCGTAATTGATGGATATTTTAAAAATAACCTTCTCATTCACATCATCAAAACTCGGCAACCAATTGCTGGTATACTTCCCCTGCCCTTGTGTCCATATTTGTTGTCCTTTTCCAAGTCCGATGAAATACAAAGTTTGCTTTGGCATTGCTTTATACGAAAAAGAAACTTCGTTGGCACCTTTTTTATATCCTTCAAATAAGATTAGTTCTTTCTTGTTGTTTTTGTAATTAACAGGAGTTCCATTGATAGTAACCTCTGAAAAATACATATTCTTGGCATCTATTCGTATAGAATCTATTTCAGAAAGCACTTTGAATTTATAAACCACAGTTCCATCTATGGACTTGGTTTCAAAATGAGGTGCTACAAATGCAGAACACGTTATAAAATCAACTTTAGTAATTTGCTGTGCTAAAGAAAAAAACGGAATTAATAGAAAAAATAGTTTATTCATTTTAGTTTATTCAAGAATTTACTTCCTAATTACATAATTATTTGAAATGTAAAAATATACTTTTTTTGCTCTTGAATGGAAGATTTTTTTTATCGGGTATTGGCTCGAAATTGCATTCCAAACTAGCTTTGCGGGGAAATTTATGCACCTACTGGATTCTTCTGTAAGTATTGCCTCTTTAGCTTTGTTTCAAATTATTAAGTTAGTCTTTCGTAATTATAGACTCTTTTTGGCACAAAGTCATTAAACCTCGCAGCATTGCGATCTCTTTTAAAAATATTGTAAGACTGATATTAACGATGTATATTTACCCACTTGACTAATGTTGTTCTTTAGAAAGAAAATATTACAATAATCATTAACACTTTGAATATCTATTTTTATTCTAATTTATTGCAGTGATTTTGCAATTTTTTAATGGGATATGCTAACTATTCAATCAATATAAAATTAAATGAATAAAACATTCTTTATTTCAGTGCTACTACTTTCAGTTTCTGTATTTTCACAAATGAAAAACAAATCATCAACAGTAGATTATTCTACCAAAAATAAAACTATTGAAGTCTTTACTTCTGCAGATAGTACGCTGTTTCGTTTATCCAAAACAAATTCCGATTTGAAGTTTGTAGAAATGAAACAACCATCGGAATCTCAAGTTTGTGTTTTTGTAAATCCCGATAAAAAATTCCAAACCTACCTGGGAATTGGTGGTGCAATAACAGATGCAAGTGCCGAAGTTTTTGCAAAATTATCTCCTGAAAACCAAACCGAATTTATTAATGCCTATTATAGTAAGGATAAAGGAATTGGTTATTCTCTTATAAGAACCAACATGAGCAGTTGCGATTTCAGTTCGGATATGTATGATTATATTACCGAAGGAGATAAAAGTTTAAATTCTTTTAACATTGAACACGACAAAAAATTTAAAATTCCGTTAATTAAAAAAGCAATGGAAGCTATTGGAAAGAACGCAAATTTATATATTAGTCCATGGTCACCACCCGCTTTTATGAAAGATAACAACAGTAAACTTCAAGGTGGAAAACTATTGCCCGAGTTCCATCCATCGTGGGCTAATTACTATGTAAAATACATTAATGCGTTACAAAAAGAAGGAATTCCAGTTTGGGGATTGACCATCCAAAATGAACCAATGGCTAAACAACGTTGGGAATCTTGTATTTTTTCTGCAGAAGAAGAAAGAGATTTTCTTAAAAATTATCTTGGTCCGACTTTAGCAAAAGCAGGACTTGGAGATAAAAAAATAACCATTTGGGACCACAATCGCGATTTAATTTCCCAACGGGTTAGCACCATTTTGTCGGACAAAGAAGCTAGTAAATACGTGTGGGGAATTGGATTTCATTGGTACGAAAACTGGAGTGGCGGCGAAATGATGTATGATAATGTTGGGAAAGTAAATGCGATGTTTCCATCTAAAAATCTATTATTTACAGAAGGTTGCGTCGAAAAATTTGATGCAACTAAATACCAACTTTGGAAAAATGGAGAACGTTACGGAAAATCCATGATAAATGATTTTAATAACGGAACCGTAGGTTGGACCGATTGGAATATACTTCTAGACCAAAATGGCGGACCAAATCATGTGGGGAATTTCTGCTTTGCTCCTATTCATGGAAATTTAGCAACCGGAAAATTAATTTACACTCCATCCTATTATTTCATCGGGCATTTTTCAAAATTCATAACTAAAGGTGCTAAAAGAATTAGCAGTGTTGCCAGCAGAAGTCAATTATTAACTACATCCTTTCAAAATCCAGATGGGAAAGTAGTAACCATTGTAATGAATCAAAGTAATATGAAAATAACCTATTATCTTTGCATCGGAATAACAGCATCCGAAATAACAATTTTGCCTCACACAATTCAAACTTTAATCTATTAATAAAAAAAAGTTTAAACGACTTCAAAATAATAATATATTTTTGCAAAACCTATACATCTTAAATTTGTATGGGTTTTATTTTAAGAAAAAATAATGAAAAAAATATCCTTCCCCTTTATCCTACTATTTGTGACCTTATTAGGTTTTTCTCAAACCAAAACCATCGACCAAAAAGTTACTGAGTTATTAGGTAAAATGACTTTAGAAGAAAAAATAGGACAACTAAATCAATATACCAACGATGCCAATCCTACAGGGCCATTAGTAGTAAATCCGAATAAAGAAAGAGAAATCAAAGGCGGTTTATTGGGTTCGATGCTTAATGTTAATGGAGCTGATAGAACTAGAAAATACCAAGAATTAGCCATCCAATCGCGATTAAAAATTCCGTTGTTATTTGCTTTAGATGTTATTCACGGCTATAAAACTACCTTTCCAATTCCGTTAGCCGAAGCCGCTTCTTGGGATTTAGAAGCAATGGAACAATCTGCTAGAATTGCTGCAATAGAAGCCTCTGCAAGTGGAATTCATTGGACCTTTGCACCAATGGTAGATATTTCTCGCGATCCTCGTTGGGGAAGAGTTATGGAAGGTGCAGGAGAAGATACTTATTTAGGTTCTAAAATTGCTTTTGCACGTATAAAAGGTTTTCAAGGAAAATTAGGCGATTTGAATTCCGTTATGGCTTGTACGAAACATTTTGCAGCTTATGGAGCTGCGACAGGTGGCAGAGAATACAATTCTGTTGACATTAGCAACCGAATGCTTTGGGAAGTATATTTACCTCCTTTTAAAGCTGCGGTGGATGCTGGTGCTGCTACCTTTATGAATGCCTTTAACGACATTAACGGAATTCCAGCAACAGCAAACAAATACCTTCAAAGAGACATCTTAAAAGGAAAGTGGAATTTTAAAGGATTTGTAGTTTCCGATTGGGGTTCTATTGGTGAACTAGTTACGCACGGTTATTCCAAAAATGATTCAGAAGCGGCTTATTCTGCAATTACAGCTGGTTCGGATATGGATATGGAAAGCAACTCGTATCGCAACAATTTAGCACAATTAGTAAAAGATAAAAGAGTGCCAATAGCAACAATTGATGATGCTGTAAAACGTATTCTTCGCAAGAAATTTGAATTAGGTTTGTTTGAAGATCCTTTTAGATATTGCAATCAAGAGCGCCAAGATGCAGCAATAAACAATCCAGAACACGCCAAAATTGCAAGAGTAATTGCAGCAAAAAGTATTGTTTTATTAAAAAATGAAAGAAACATTTTACCGCTTTCCAAAGAAACAAAAACTATAGCTTTTATCGGACCAATGGTGAAACCAAAACGAATTAATCATGGTTTTTGGGCAGTAAATTTAAAAGAAGTGGATTCTACTTACATCGTTTCGCAATGGGAAGGTTTGGAAAATAAAGTAGGTAAAAATGCTAAGTTGCTTTACGCAAAAGGATGTGATATTGAAGGAACCAATAAAGCAGGTTTTCAAGAAGCTATAGATATTGCCAATCAATCGGAGGTGGTAATTGTGAGCATCGGAGAACGATACAATATGAGTGGAGAATCTAAAAGTAGAAGTAATATCCACTTGCCAGGTGTTCAAGAAGAGTTGATTAAAGAATTGCAAAAAACAGGAAAACCAATTGTAGTCCTTATTAATGCTGGCCGTCCTTTAATATTTAATTGGACTGCCGATAATATGCCAACTATAGTTTATACTTGGTGGCTAGGATCGGAAGCAGGAAATGCCATTGCAGATGTGCTTTTTGGAGATTATAACCCATCGGGGAAATTACCAATGACTTTTCCAAGAGAAGAAGGGCAAATTCCAATTTATTATAATCATTTCAATACTGGAAGACCCTCAATTAATGAAGAAAAATTGTATAAATCCAGCTATATTGATTTGCCAAATACACCTAAATTTCCTTTCGGATATGGATTAAGTTATACCACTTTCAATTATTCGAATCTGAAATTGTCTAAAACAAAAATGAAAGCCAGTGAAACTATAGAAGTTACAATGGACATCACAAATACGGGTAAATATGAAGGGGAAGAAGTGGTTCAATTGTATCTTCAAGATAAATATGCATCCTTAATTCGACCAATTATAGAATTAAAAGATTTCCAAAAACTAAAATTAGGTATTGGACAAACTAAAACTATTAAATTTGTAATTGACAATCAAAAGTTGTCTTTTTATAACGAAAAGTTAGAATTTAATTCGGAACCAGGAGATTTTAATTTAATGGTTGGTTCTTCTTCGGAGGATATTCGTTTAAAAAGCAGTTTTGAATTGATTAAATAAACGAGATGTTTATATTTAATCCATCATTTAAAAATCCTGCAAAGTTTTTTTTAAAATGAAGCGTTTTCAAATTTCCCAATAAAATCTTATATTCGCTTTTGGAAAGAATATAGAAAAAAGAAAAAAGAATATAGAAAAAAGAATATAGAAAAAAGAATATAGAAAAAAGAATATAGAGAAAAGAAAAAAGAATACAGAAAAAAGACTAAAGAAAAGAATAAAAGCAATAAGACAACCTGTTTCTATTTTCTAACATCTAAATTCTATTTTCTAACATCTAAATTCTATTTTCTATTTTCTAACATCTATAATCTATATTCTTTTTTCTAAATTCTATTTTCTAACATCTATATTCCATTCTCTATTATAAAAAATGTCAAACAAACTTCTTCAAACTCCAATAGAATATCTAAAAGGGATTGGTCCTTCGCGAGGGGAATTACTTCGTAAGGAACTGAATATCCATAGGTATGGAGATTTGATGAATTTGTTTCCCAATAGATATATCGACCGAACGCGGTATTATAAAATTAATGAACTTCAAAATTCTACTGCCGAAGTTCAAATTATTGGTAAAATTATCCACATTAAAACCGTGGAATTTGGTAAAAACCAAAAACGAATAGTGGCTTCATTTACCGATGAAACCGGTCAAATAGAACTTACTTGGTTTCAAGGCGTAAAATGGATTCGGGAAAGTTTAAAACTCAACGAAGTGTATGTCATCTTTGGGAAAACTACTAATTATGGAGCACAATATTCTATGGCGCATCCCGAAATGGAATTGCTAGAAGAACACAAAGCTAGTTTGCGAAGTGCCATGCAACCCGTGTATCCAAGTACCGAAAAACTAACCCAACGAGGTGTTACCAATAAGGTTATTAATAAAGCCATGCAGCAATTGTTTCTGGAAATAAAAGGGCAGTTTATAGAAACCTTGCCCAATTATTTGATGGATCAATTGAAGCTTATTCCTAAGAATGAGGCAATGTTTAATATTCATTTCCCAAAAAGTCAAGAGCTTTTGGCGAAAGCACAATTTCGATTGAAATTTGAAGAATTGTTTTTTATACAATTGCAATTGATTACCAAAAATCTCATTCGAAAACATAAAATTAAAGGACATCCATTCGATAAAGTGGGCGAAAACTTCACCGATTTTTACAACAATCATTTGCCTTTTGAATTGACCAATGCGCAAAAAAGAGTCATCAAAGAAATTAGAAACGACATGGGTAGCAATGCCCAAATGAATCGTTTATTGCAAGGCGATGTAGGCTCTGGAAAAACTATTGTAGCGTTAATGTGCATGCTTTTGGCAAAAGACAACGGCTTCCAAAGTTGCTTAATGGCACCAACCGAAATCTTAGCCAACCAACATTTTATAGGATTGTCAGAACTTGCAAAAGATTTAAATATTACCATTAAACTACTTACGGGTTCCACCAAAACTTCCGAACGAAAAATCATTCACGAAGCCCTTGAAAACGGAACCTTAGACATTCTAATTGGCACCCACGCTTTATTAGAAGATAAAGTGAAATTTCAAAATTTAGGCTTGGCCGTAATAGACGAACAACACCGTTTTGGCGTAGAACAACGCTCTAAATTGTGGAAGAAAAACGAAATCCCTCCACATGTTTTGGTCATGACTGCTACTCCAATTCCTAGAACTTTAGCCATGAGTTTGTATGGCGATTTGGATATTTCAGTTATTGACGAATTGCCTCCGGGCAGAAAAGCCATTCAAACGGTGCATCGATTTGATTCCAATAGATTAAAAGTTTGGAAATTCCTTAAAGATGAAATAGCCAAAGGAAGGCAGATTTACATTGTCTATCCTTTAATTAACGAAAGTGCCACCCAAGATTATAAAGATTTAATGGACGGTTACGAAAGTATTTCTCGTGATTTTCCGTTGCCACAATACAGCATTTCAATAGTTCATGGGCAAATGAAACCTGCCGAAAAAGAAGCCGAAATGCAACGCTTTGTTGCTGGAAAAACCAACATCATGGTAGCCACAACCGTGATTGAAGTTGGTGTTAATGTGCCCAATGCCAGTGTGATGGTGATTGAAAGCACTGAACGTTTCGGGTTATCCCAATTACACCAATTGCGAGGTCGTGTAGGTCGTGGCGCCGAGCAAAGTTATTGTATTTTAATGACGGGCTTCAAATTAGGAAACGACAGCAAAACCCGTATTGAAACGATGTGTAAAACCAACGACGGATTTGAAATTGCCGAAGTCGATCTTAAACTCCGAGGTCCAGGCGACATTATGGGAAAACAACAAAGTGGTGTTTTGAATTTGCAAATTGCCGATTTGGTAAAAGATAGAGATATTCTAATGCTAGCAAGAGAACACGCACTAAAACTTTTGAAAGACGATGCGGCAATGACCAAGCCCGAACACCAAAAAATGAGAGAAATTTTTATAGAAATGAGTGCCAAAAAGAACATTTGGAACTACATTAGTTAAAACAAAAAAACATGGTACAATACAACCCCAAAGACTGGATTACTTTTATTTTTAAATTTCATAAATCGGATACTTTCCGACAGTTGATTCCACTGATGCTATTCATAGGATTTTACTCAGGAATCATCTGTTATATGGAAATGGATTATTTTAAATTGGATGAAACGAGCCATGTAAAAGGCATTTCGATTATGCACACCACCGTTGGTTTTGTATTGTCTTTATTGCTTGCCTACCGCACCAATACTGCTTACGATCGTTGGTGGGAAGGACGAAAATTATGGGGTGCATTAGTGAATAATTCTAGAAATTTAGCGATAAAACTTTCCGTTATTTTACAGGAAGAAAAAGACCGTCATTTTTTTAGAAGATTGATTCCGGGTTATGCTTCTATTTTGCAAAAGCATTTAACCAATGAGGAATCTGCCAAAGTACTTTTTGAAGATTTAGATTTGGAAATAGACCACCAAAAACACCGTCCGAATCAAATTGCTAAAATGATTTTTCAAAAGGCAAACGATTTGTATAAATCCGGAAAAATAACGGGTGACCAATTGATTATACTAAATTCCGAATTGCAATCTTTCACCGATGTTTGTGGTGCTTGCGAACGCATAAAAAACACCCCAATTCCTTATTCTTACAGTGCTTTTATTAAAAAATTTATTTTCTTTTACATCATGACTTTGCCTTTTTCGTTTGCCTTTACCTTAGGATATTATGTAATTCCAGTAGTTATTTTTATCTTTTATGTACTAGCAAGTTTGGAATTAATTGCCGAAGAAATTGAAGATCCGTTTGGTTTAGACGAAAACGATTTACCTATTGCAAAAATAGCCAGCAACATTAAAAAACACGTGGAAGAGCTTCTGTAATGTGAGTTTTATACTATTATTTAAACGTTAAATAAAAATCAAATGTAACTTTATTTACTCTTACATGGTATAAATTTGTGTTTATAGCATTTTAAGTTATTAATGCCTCAAATCACTTTCCATAAAATGAAAATAAAATACATCCTAATTACTTTAGTAGTTTTATCGCTTGGCGGATTAATTGCTTATCGAATAACCAAAAATGGAGCCGAAGGCGGCAAAGGAAAAAGCGATAAAAAAGACCCAATTGCAGTTACTGGATTAGTCATAAAAGGGCAAACTTTTGACAATAATTTATCGTTATCAGGTTCAATTGATGCTAACGAGCAAGTGGAAATTCGCAGCGAAGTTTCTGGTTTAGTAGAACGTATAAATTTCCAAGAAGGCAGCAACGTTACTAAAGGGCAAGTGCTTTTCAAAATTAATGATATCGAATTAAGAGCCCAATTGGCACAAGCCAAAACCAAAGAAACTTTAGCATTCGAGAACGAACGAAGAGCCAAATTATTACTTCAAAAAGAAGCCATCAGCCAAGAAGAATACGATATTGCAAGTGCTGATTACCGTTCTGCGAAAGCACAAACCCAATTAATAAGTGCCCAAATAGGAAAAACTTCCGTTAAAGCACCTTTTTCAGGAAAGATCGGTTTGCGAAATATTTCACCAGGAACTTATGTAACGCCTACTGTTTTAGTTGCAAATTTGGTAAATGTTGGTAAACTGAAAATCACCTTTTCAATTCCCGAAAAATACGCTTCGCAAATAAAACTAAATACTACTATAAATTTTACGTCTACTAACTCTGCTGAAAAATATACTGCTAAGGTTTATGCTATTGAACCCGGAATTGATATCAACACCAGAACACTTCAAGTTCGAGCACTTGCTGATAATTCTGCAGGAAAATTATTACCTGGAACTTTTGCCAATATCGACTTACCTTTAGATGTAATAAAAGATGCTATTGTGGTTCCTTCGCAAGCAATTGTTCCAATACAAAAAGGGAAGAAAGTGTACATTACTAATAATGGTCAAGCCAAAGAAGTTAAAGTAGAAACAACTAGTAGAACCGATACTTCTGTTTTGGTGCTTTCGGGCTTAAAAATTGGGGATACCCTTATTACTTCTGGAGTAATGTCATTAAAAGATGAAGCTCCTATAAAAGTGACTGTTAAATAGTGTTCCGTTTAGTAAATCCTTCGTTTTCAAAAATTAGAAAACGATAATCCGAAATCAACCAACGCAATGAGTTTATCTACTTTAAGTATAAAAAGACCCGTATTAACCATAGTTCTGAACCTAACCATTATTTTGTTCGGCATTATTGGTTACACTTTTTTGGGTGTACGGGAATTTCCTTCCATTGATCCGGCACAAATATCTATTAGAACCGATTATGCTGGAGCAAATTCCGATATTATCGAATCGCAAATTACCGAACCCATTGAAAAAGCAATTAATTCTATTGATGGAATTAAAAATATTACTTCCTCAAGTGTTCAAGGATCGAGCAATATTACTATCGAATTTAATTTAGATAAAGATTTAGAAACTGCTGCTAATGACGTTCGGGATAAAGTAGCGCTTGCTGCAAAAACACTTCCGAAAGATATTGATGCACCACCTGTAGTTTCTAAAGCCGATGCCAATGCCGATGCCATCATTTCGATGACCATTCAAAGTGATTCTAGAAATCAAATGGATTTAAGTAATTATGCCGAAAATACTATCGGACCAAGATTGGAAACCATTCCAGGAGTAAGTGGTATTCAAATATGGGGACAAAAAAGATATGCCATGCGTTTGTGGATTGACCCAGTAAAATTAGCTGCTTATGGCGTTACGGTTTCCGATGTTAAAGATGCTTTGAACAAACAAAACATCGAATTGCCCTCTGGGAAATTAACCGGAAACAATACCGAGCTTACCGTAAAAACCGTTGGAAACCTTTCTAAACCTGAAGAATTTAACAACATTATCCTAAAAACAGATAACGATAAAACCGTAAAATTCAGTGATATTGGTTTGGCAGAATTAGGTCCTGAAGTTATTGAAACTAAAATGACCCAATCGGGTTCCCCATTAGTTGGTATCGCAATTGTGCCACTTCCGGGAGCAAATTATTTGGATATTTCGGAAGAATTTTATAAGAAATATGACATTCTTAAAAAAGAATTACCCAAAGATATTCATCTAAATATTGCCATTGACAACACCTTATTTGTAAAAAAATCGGTGACGGAAGTAGCCGAAACTCTAGGAATTTCAATTCTATTAGTAATCTTAATTATCTATTTATTTTTTAGAGATTGGGCCATAGCGTTCCGACCATTAATTGATATTCCGGTTTCATTAATTGCAACCTTCTTCATCATGTGGATGTTTGGATTTTCCATCAATGTATTGACTTTGTTAGCAATTGTGCTAGCCACAGGTTTAGTGGTAGATGACGGAATTGTTGTTACTGAAAACATTTTTAAGAAAGTAGAAGAAGGCATGTCACCAATTGAAGCTGCAATTAAAGGATCTAACGAGATATTCTTTGCCGTAATTTCAATTTCCATAACACTGGCGGCGGTATTTTTACCTGTAATTTTCTTAGAAGGATTTGTAGGCCGACTTTTTCGAGAGTTTGGTGTAGTGATTGGTGCTGCAGTACTAATCTCGGCCTTTGTATCTCTTACGTTAACACCAATGTTGAATGCCTATTTGATGAAAGGTGGCGAACAAAAAAAATCAAAATTTTACATTTATACCGAACCTTTTTTTCAGAAACTAAATAGTGGTTATGCAGAATCTTTAAAGGTTTTTATGAAAAAAAAATGGCTTAGTTTTCCAATATTAATTGCTTGTTTCGGATTGATTTATCTGTTTTTTAATATCCTTCAAAAAGAAACCGCTCCTTACGATGATCGAAGTGGTATGATGATGAGTATAACTACTGCCGAAGGTTCGTCTTATGAATATACCGACCGATTTATGCAGGAATTATCACAGCTTATTGACGATTCTATTCCGGAGAAAAAAGTAAGTTTGATTATTACCTCTCCGGGTTTCAATGCTTCAGCCACAAATAGTGGAAGAGTTAGAGTTTCTTTGGTAGATTCGGATAAAAGAAAACGTTCTCAAAAAGAAATTGCGCAAAAACTCACTCAATTAACAAAAAAATATCCCGATGCCAAAACATCGGTTATTGAACAACCTACAATTGCAGTAAATAAGCGAGGTGGATTGCCAATTCAATTTATTATTCAAGCTACTTCTTTTGAGAAATTAGAACAAAAAGTGCCCGAATTTATGGATGAAGTTAGTAAAGACCCTACTTTTTCTATTACCGATGTCAATTTGAAATTTAACAAACCCGAAATCAATGTTACCATCGACCGGGACAAAGCCGAAAGTCTTGGCGTTTCGGTTTTGGATATTGGTCAAACCTTGCAACTTTCGTTAAGTGGACAACGATTTGGTTATTTCATGAAGAACGGAAAACAATACCAAGTCATCGGCCAATTTGAAGAAAAAGACCGCGCCAAACCTTTAGATTTAACTTCCATGTTTGTTAGAAATAATAAAGGAGCATTGATCCAAATGGATAATGTGGTGAAAATTGTAGAGAAAAGTAATCCACCACAACTGTACCATAATAATAGAAACATGTCGGCAACGGTTATGGCAGGTCTTGCTCCAGGCAAAAGCATAGGCGACGGGATTGAAGCTATGAACAGAATAAAAGCCAAAGTTCTAGACGATAGTTTTACAACCGATTTGGGTGGAGAATCTCGAGATTTTGTAGAAAGTGGTTCCAATACTTCGTTTGCATTTGGCTTGGCTTTACTGCTAATTTTCTTAATACTTTCAGCACAATTTGAAAGCTTTATCGATCCGTTAATTATTATCTTAACCGTTCCTATGGCGGTAGCCGGAGCCTTATTTTCACTATGGTTGTTTGGACAAACTTGGAATATTTTTAGTCAAATCGGAACCGTAATGTTAATTGGATTGGTAACCAAAAACGGAATCCTAATTGTAGAGTTTGCTAACCAATTGCGCGAACAAGGAAAATCGAAATACGATGCCATTGTGGAAGCTTCGGAAGCACGACTTCGTCCAATTTTAATGACTAGTTTAGCCATTTCTTTAGGTGCTTTGCCAATTGCATTATCGCTTGGAGCAGCTGCAACCAGTAGAATCGGAATGGGAGTCGTTATCGTAGGTGGAACTATTTTCTCTTTAGTGTTGACACTTTTTGTAATTCCGGCTATCTATTTAATGTGGTCTAAAGCACGTAAACACCACCCCGAATTTGATAATTTAGAAGCATTTGAAAAATAAAAATATGAAGAATTACTTATATTCCGCACTCCTTTTGTTAATTGGAATGCAATTGCAAGCCCAAAGTGTTCTAAAACTAGAAGATGCTGTAAAAATTGCTTTAGAAAACAATTACGATATAAAGATAGCAGCCAATAATTTGAAAATAGACGAAACCAATTCGAGTGCAGGAAATGCCGGAATGTTGCCTACTATTAATGCTACCATTGTTAATACGAATAGCCTTCAAAACATTACCCAAACCCAAGGAGATGGCTCTCAAAAGTCCTTAGATGGCGCAAAAAATCTAGGATTAAATTATGGCGTTGGTTTGGATTGGACTGTTTTTGATGGAATGAAAATGTTTGCCAAACGCGAACAATTGAAAGTGCTTCAAAAACAAGGTGAAGCCTTACTTAAAATGACCATTTTTACCAAAATAAGTGAAGTATATACCACCTATTTTGATTTGGTGCAGCAGCAACAACAATTGGCAGCGTTAGATACTGCATTGGTAATTTCCAACCAACGATTGAACACTGCCCAAAATAGATTTACCATTGGGAAAGCCTCTAAATTGGAAGTTTTAAATGCTCAAGTCGATTTAAATACCGATACTAGTTCGAAATTACTTCAATTGGAAACGTATCTGAATACTAAAATAAAACTGAACGAAATTCTAGCGCGCGATACCGCAACCGAATTTAAAGTTATGGATGCTATTGCTATTGACGACAAACTAGTTTTGCAAGATTTAAAGGCTTTGGCCGAAAAACAAAACGCCCAATTACAAGCGCAAATTCTTGCCAAAAGCAGTTCCGAATTGCAATTGAAACAAGTTAAAGCCGGAAGGTATCCTACCGTTAAAATCAACTCGGGATATAATTTTAGCCACACCGAAGCTTCGTTGGGATTTATAACCCAATCGCAAGGAAGAGGCTTAACTTATGGGTTTTCGGCAGCGCTTCCTTTATTCAATGGGTTTTCCCAATCTCGAAATGAAAAAATTGCTAAATTCCAATTGGATAATGCCAACCTAGTCGTGCAACAACAGCAAACTGCTTTAGCATCCCAATTGGGTACCGCTTTTCAAAGTTATCAAACCAATATGCAATTGACTAAAGTGGAAGAAAAAAACGTGAGCATTGCCAAACAAAATTTAGATATTACCTTAGCAAAATTCAAAATTGGTACCATCACTCCAATAGAATATCGAACTGCTCAATTGAATTATGTGCAAGCTTTAGTTCGCTTTAGTAATGCCCAATTTCAAACCAAATTATACGAAATTAGCTTGAAAGAATTGAGTGGTAGTTTGGGTTTTTAG
Source organism: Flavobacterium sp. (assembly GCF_044357305.1). Lineage (GTDB taxonomy): Bacteria > Bacteroidota > Bacteroidia > Flavobacteriales > Flavobacteriaceae > Flavobacterium. The sequence continues at coordinate 10,151 of NZ_JBIKPS010000032.1, read as the reverse complement.
TTCATTGAATTTTACTAATTCTATAACTATACTAACTAAGCAAATATTTACCTTTGATTTGGACAACGGACTATTATTTTTACTATTTTAGTAATCGAAAATAAAGTAAATAAATGCCTCTAAAATCGTTACTTCATGCTCCTGCCCTAACCCACGAAAAATCGTTGAAAACTTTGGTTGAAAACCGAACCATCTTTTCACTAAATAATTGTGAGTTAAATATTTTTGAGACCTATCAAGAATCGACTTTAATTCCATTAAAATTCAATGATTTGGTGGTTACAAGCATGTTGCGAGGAAAGAAAGTTATGCATCTTTTTGACGATCCAGGTTTTGATTACCTTCCTGGTGAAACCGTTGTGATTCCTTCGAATGTGGAAATGAAAATTGATTTTCCCGAAGCTAGTTTTAATAATCCTACCCAATGTTTGGCTTTGGCAATCGATCAAGCTAAAATTTCAGACACTTTAAATTTTCTTAACGAACGCTATCCCAAAGAAGGCAACAAAAATTTTTGGCAATTAAATTATCAAAATTATTTCTTTTACAATAATGTCGATTTGGCTACGACCATCAATAAGTTGATTAAAGAATGCATGAGCACTTCGATTACCAAAGATGCTTTGGCCGATTTGACTTTACAGGAATTATTGATACGAATTATCCAAACCCAAACCGTAAAACGATACGAAGACGATGCTCCATTTGAAATCAATAGTCCTTTAGCAGCTTCTATCGAATTTATCAAAAAAAATATTCAAGAAAGTATTAATTTGAAAGACTTAAGCGAGAAAGCCTGCATGAGTACAACTTCCTTTTACCGCTATTTCAAAAGAGAATTGGGCATGAGCCCTATAGAATTTATCTTAAATGAAAAGATAAAATACGCCAAGAAGTTATTGAAAAATCCAAAAATCCATGTTAATGAGGTTTCGTATGCCACCGGATTTGAAGATTGCAATTACTTTATTCGTTTGTTTAAAAAACACGAAGGTGTTACTCCAAAGCAATACCAGTTAATGAATGTAAGTCATTAATCATAAGTATTTAATCGAACCTCTTCCAAATTATTGGTTTCCTCTTCGGTGAATAATCTATATTTTACTTGAAAGGTTATACCGTAAGGCGTTTCTAGTGAAAATCCTCCAGGACCAAAGCCGTTGGTTACATCCAAGGTAAAATGGCTGAATTTCCAATATTCAAATAAATCTTTATCCAACCAAAAATCAAATCCTTCTATCTGACCAATACACACATCATTGGTTCTTGGAAAAAAGGCTCCTTTTTCAAAACATTGTGGTTGTGTTCCTTCGCAACAACCTCCAGCTTGATAAAACATCAAATCGCCAAACTTTTCTTGGAGCATTTTTACTACTTCTAATGCTTCTGGAGTAACTCCTAATCGTTTTATTTTTTCCATAAATTTTTAATTAAAGAAATTTGTATTATAATAACCAAGATAGAAAATATATTTATTCAATTTTGAAAGCATTAATCACTAACTAGTAGTTGTAGGCTTTTTGAGCAAATATCGAATTACAGTTTCGGCCATGTACAACCCAAAAAGTCCTGGCATATAACTATTGGTGCCGTAAAAAGATTTTTTATAATTACTTCCGTCGGTCATTTTTAAACTGGTTTCGTCTTGAATTTCGGAAGAGAAAACTACTTTTAGTTTGTCTATTTTAAATTCTTTTAATCGTCTTCGGATGGTTTTGGCAAACATACAATTAACGGTATTGGTAATGTCGGCAACCTTAACTTTGGAGGCTTCCATTTTTCCGCCGGCTCCCATAGAGGATATGATTTTTACGCGTTTGCGTTTGGCGCCGATAATCAAATTTAGTTTTGGTGTTACGCTATCGATGCAGTCTAAAACGTAATCGTATTTTTCTTCTACAATTTCAAAGGCACGCTCAGGGGAAAGAAATTCTTGTACTTTGATTAAATTCAATTCGGGATTGATATCCATTAATCGGTTACCAACTACTTCAATTTTAGACATTCCAATAGTGGAATGTAAAGCAGGTAATTGACGGTTAATGTTAGTGATATCCACCACATCGCCATCTACAATAGTTAGGTTGCCAACTCCTGCACGAGCCAAAAATTCGGCCGCAAAAGAGCCTACTCCTCCTACTCCAACGATTAATACATTTGCGTTTTTAAGGTTTTGCAATCCTTCGGCTTTAAATAATAATTCTGCTCTTTCTTGCCACTTTGCCATTTTTGTCATTGCGAGGAACGAAGCAATCGCATCCTCTATTTTTATGTTACTATTAGATTTTAGATTTATTGAAAACAGAATTAAAATTGGAATTTATAATTTCTTTCAAATCTTGTAGGTGTATGTTTTTATATTTTGCTGCTAAGATATAAACTTCTTCTAAAGTTTCTTCTATGGTATCGGTTTCTAGAAAAAATCTATCGTTAGGAATGGATTGAAAAACCGACTCTAATTCAGGGTTTCGCAATAAAAATTTTCCGAAGGAAAGATACAATCCGTTATCGATTAATTGTTTGGCTACTTGTTGGTTTTTAGAAAATCCGTGGATAATTATGGGAACCGTAATTTGCAATCGGTTTTTAATTGCAATCAATTCGTCAAAGGCAGCAACCAAATGCAATACCAAAGGCTTTTGGTATTTTTCTGCAAGGGTAATTTGTTTTTCAAAAACTGCTATTTGTACTGCCATCGGAATTTCGATTCGTTTGTCTAATCCGCATTCGCCAAGGGCTAAACATTCTTTTAACTGCAATTTTTCTTCGATGATTTTTAAATCGATTTCCAATCGATTTTCGTTGCTGTACCACGGATGAATTCCGATAGAATAATTCGGAATTGCCGCATCAAATTCCCATGGGTATTGATTTACCAATTCTAAAATGGTGGGATTGTTGGAGAACTTGTGGGTGTGTAAATTGAAAAATTGCATGGAGCAAAATTAATTTATAAAAACAGAAATTCACAAGTTCTCCTAAATTTTATTTTAGCTAAATATTTACCGTTAAGTTTAGCCCAGATAGCAGCGGAAATCCTTTTCTTTTTTTTCTTTAAAAAAAGAAAAGATTACTTCACAAAACTTTATTTTAATTGGAGTTCCGTGAATATATTTGCAGCGTATAGCTGGAAATAGCTCCTTAAAAAAATTGTAACTTTGCAATTAAGCAAATTTGAATATGATTAAAAACGCACTTCGAAAATATTTAAATAATTTTAAAGGATTTTCTAGAGAAATCTGGATACTTACGCTCGTTACATTTATCAACCGTGCGGGGACGATGGTATTGCCGTTTTTGTCGAAATATTTAAAGGAAAATTTGCATTTTTCTTATAGTCAGGTGGGTTGGATTATGGTTTGTTTTGGTGCTGGATCTATGATTGGATCTTGGCTTGGAGGAAAATTATCAGATAAAATTGGGTTTTATAGAATCATGATCTTTAGTTTGCTTACCACTGGGCTAGCGCTTTTTGTATTGCAATACATTACGACGTTCATTGGACTTTGCGTTTCTATGTTTTTACTGATGGTGGTTGCCGATATGTTTCGACCGGCAATGTTTGTTTCGCTGAATGTGTATGCCAAACCTGAAAATAGAACGCGTGCCTTGACTTTGGTGCGGTTAGCAATAAATCTTGGATTTGCTGCTGGACCTGCATTGGGTGGATTAATCATTATGAATATTGGCTACAAAGGATTGTTTTGGGTGGATGGTGCTACGTGTATTATTGCTATTTTAATTTTTTGGATGAAAGTGCAGGAGAAGAAAGGACCGCTGATTTCGAAGGAGGAAAAACAAAGTTTAGAAGCCAATCGGAAATCGGTTTTTAAAGACCGTCCGTTTTGGATATTTTTGGTAAGTTGTGTGATTTCGGGGGTGTTGTTTTTTCAACTTTTTACTACGTTGCCCTTGTACCATAGGGAACAATTTGATATGACTGAGTTGCAAACGGGGCTGCTCTTAACGATGAATGGGATTATGATTTTCTTTCTCGAAATGCCAATTGTAGGTTATGTGGAGCGCAACAAAACAGATAAGGTGAAAATGGTAACCATTGGGTGTTTGCTTATGGGTATTAGTATGTTTTTGCTTTTATTCAATACTTGGGTGGGGATTTTAGTGGTGATGATGCTCTTTATGACGTTTGCCGAAATGTTTGTTTTTCCGTTTTCTAATTCGTTTGCGATGAGCAGAGCGCCTAAAGGTCATGAAGGTCGGTACATGGCAATATTTACAATGAGTTATAGTTTGGCGCATATTTTAAGCGCTAAAGTGGGAATGGGAATTATTGACCACTGGGGATATCAAGCCAATTGGGCTTTTATGGGAACTTTGGGAGTGGTGGCTTTTGTGCTTGGAATTTGGACGATGAAGTTGGTTAGTAAGGAGAATATAGATAATAGATAATAGATAATAGATAATAGATAATAGATAATAGATAATAGATAATAGATAATAGATAATAGATAATAGATAATAGATAATAGATAATAGATAATAGATAATAGATAATAGATATCAAGTCTAGTTTAAACAAAATGAGCCTGATAGAATATCGAGCTCATTATTACCAAAATTAATTATAAATTTGTCTAAACTTTTGGATTCAGTCTATTTTTGTTGTAATTTGTGTTGCTCTTTACTCGCATTGAGAGCACGAAATGCAATTTAGCTATTGATGCAAATACGCATTATCTGGATTAGTTTATTTGATTTTGCGTTCGGTTTATATCTACATTAATTACTTTTAATTATTTTAAAACTACCATTTCTATTTCCACTATTTATTTTCACAAAATATAAGCCTTCGTTTAAAGTTTCTAAATTAATTTTTTGAAGTGGTTTGTCCGAATAATAAACAATTTTACCTAAAACATTAAATATTGTAATAGTATCAATAATGATATCATTAGAGCTTTCAATATTTAAGATACTACGAACAGGATTTGGAGATAAAGTAAAATCGTTATTACTAAATTCATTATTTGAAAAAGTTTCATCTTTGATTCTTAACATTGCAAAACCACAATATGGAGCAGTTGTAAATAATTGTGCGGAAGTGTATCCACCAATTAAAATTCTATCATTATTATCTTTAATCAACACTGAAGCTGAATCATAAGTAGTTGTAAAACTATTTGGTTGAGGAAAACTATAACTATAAGTTCCAGTTTGGTTAAAAGTTGTATCCAAAGATCCGTCTAAATTTCTTCTTGTAATATTAAAATCTGGTTGGCAATTATTTATGCAATCTAGAATGTAAATTTTGTCAACATCAACTAAATATTTAGTTACAGCTGAATTATTTATTGTGGCAAAATCAACGATACTAAGTGAATTTAAAGTATTAATAGTTTCTAAAGTTGAAATATCTATTTTTTGTATTTTGTCATATCCTCCAGACATTGAACCAAAAGTTAGATTGTAATACAAGTCATTGTTTATGAGATAACATTCTTTAAAACTAGAACCACATGGACACAAACCATCTATAAGAACTATTTTTTTTAAACCGTTGTTTCCAAATGTTGAATTTAAACTTCCGTATTCGTCAATATGTAAGAAGGTCACCGAATGCTCACTTGTAGTATTATTATTGGATATGTTTCCAATAATGAGTAATCCATCATTATAATCATATATTTTTTCTGCACTATTTCCATCAATTGAAGTGAATTTTTTTAATCCTGAAGAATCAAAATCAAGATTTACTATTCCATTGATATTCATTTTAACAGCAAAAAGATTTCTTCTTATCACATTATCGGTGTATACGATACTACCAATGGCAAAGTAATTATCGTTTTTATAAACTATATCCGTAATACCATCAGAAAAAGGGTCGTTACTGTAAAGATTACCAATATTGATAGTAACTATTCCATTATTCCCAAATGTTGTGTCAAGTATACCGTCTATGCTCATCTTTGCGATAAATCCATAAAGTAAATTAGAATTGGAGTCTTGCGTTTTACCAAAAACAAAAATATTGTTATTAATTATTTTACTGCTTTTAATTATTATTGGGCAGTCTGAACAATTCGGAATTATTATTCTAGAGTATCCTAAAGTGCCAAAATTATAATCAACAGTCCCGTCATAATTAAAACAACTTAATTGAGTTTTTTGAGTGAAAATATATTTGTTATTTTCAAAAAAAACGTTTCTTGGTGCTTGATCATTATCATAATACTTATTGTAATTTGTAACTACAGAGCCAATTCCTCCAAATGAAACATCCGGAATATAATTTTGCGCATTTAAAAAAGCACTAATAGAAAATACAAGTAAAAAAAATATATTTTTCATGGTTAATTATTAATTTGTTTCTACTTAAAAACTGACGACTAAAACGATAGGGTATTTGCAATTCGTTGAAGGGAACTATCTGAGATATTTGGGTTATAATTTATTATTCATTGGATTCTATAGTTGCTCGATAGCGAGGATTTACATTCCATTACCGCCATTAACTTCAAAACAAATATAGATGAAAAAACTACAACTTATTGATGTATTTGTTGTTGCTTATACCCGCATTGTGGTCACGGAATGGAATTCCGAGTTATCCGGGGTAATTATTTTGTTAAAGATTCATCTATTTTATTTTTTAATTTTTTTAAAACGTTTACTACTAAAACATCATTTATATATTCGACTTCTCCATTTTTATTTATTAAAATATTGTACGGATAATGTGGTATTTTAAATTTTTCTATTAATAATTTCCCATTAGGAATAATAGTAAAATCCAGTTTATGATTTAATAAAAATTTATCAATAGTCTCTTTATTATTAAAAGTAACAGCAAAAAATTCTACAGGTTGTGATTTGTATTTTTCTTTTAATTCGTTCAATTCTGGAAATTCAGCTACACAAGGTTTACATTGAGTAAACCAAAAATTTAACACTATTACTTTACCTTTAAGATTTACAAGATTAAATTTAAATCCATTAATATCTTCAAGATTAAGTTCATTTATTATTGTTCCCTCTAATTTATTTCTGAACTCTTTTTCTTGCTTCAGTTTATTTTTATATTCTATTTTTCGATTCTTAACTTCTTCTTTGTTCAATTCTCTATTCAAAATTAAAAGTTCATTGTTTATTGTATCCTTCAAAAGAATTTGAATATAGTTTTGAATTTTAGAGTTTTTAATTAAAGAATCCTGTACTTTTTTTGTGCAAGGATTTCCATTCTCTAATATTGATTTTATATTAATTTTCGGATTTTTATTTTGGATTTCTATAAACTCTTTTCGTTCTATTTTTTTATAATCTTTAATATTAAATTTATTTTCTTGACTAACTAAATAGTTGCTAATGAAAGAAAATAAAATTATAAAAAATATGTTTTTTGTTTTCATAGAATCATCTTATTAATACATCTCTCTAATAGCTTGGATTTACAATCCGTGACCACCATCAACTTCAAAACAAATATAGATAAAAAAACTACAACTATTGTTGTAGTTTGTGTTGCTTTTACTCGCATTGTGGGCAAAGAATGCAAATTCGAGCTATCTGGGTTATCGTTTTATTTGACGATTTTAAATTCGATTTGGAACTACTTTAAAAAAATAAATTATGTTTTTATCAATTTAAAAGTAATGGTTCCTTCTAATTTAACAATATAAATTCCTGTGGCCAATTCTTGAATAGAAATTGGGGTATTATCAACTTTAAATGATTTAATTTTTTCGCCTAAAAGGTTATAAATAAACCCGGTAGAATTTTTTTTTACATTTGAAATAGTAAAAAAATCGGTTGATGGATTTGGATATAAAATAGCCGTTTCGAGATCAAAGTCCGTTGTATTTAAATTTGTAGCATTAATTTTTGAAAGTATAGGATAAAATTTAAATTGATCTGTTTCCACATGCTGAAGAGCATCAAAATTGCTTGTTCCTCGCATCAATCCTGAAACAAAAATAGCTCCTGAACTATTTGTTGTAACGCCATCAAATCGATCGGTATCAGTACCTCCAGCGGTTTTTGCCAATAAAATAGTTCCATCGGAATCGTATTTTAAAACCAAACCGTCTTGATATATGGTAGAATTGGTAGTGATACTATTTCCCCAATTTACGGTACCCGAAGTGCTTCCTGCGAAATACACGTTTCCAGAAGTGTCTAAATTAAGAAACTTTCTTTTCCCAACAAAAACCCTTCCTGTTCCAGTACCAAGAACTTCTCGAAGCCATTGAAAAGTTCCTGTTGAATTAAGTTTTGAAAGAAAAAAGTCATAGCCGCCATTTGGACCTTGGGCAGTGATGCCTCCAAAAGTATAAGCGCCATAAAGTGTTGAACTAAAATACACTTCATTTTGACTTTTTGCTTTTACTTGTGGTTCCGAACACGTAATATCTTGAACAAATTTCACCCATTGATACACTCCGGTTGGACTATATTTTACAATATAGGTATTGTAGGAAAATGTTGCGGGCACTAACACATTTGCATATTTTGAATTGGTATTTGCGCAACCGCCAGCAGCATAAATATAGCCTTCATTATCAATACTAATAGAAGAAATTAAATTAACATTTTGTTGTTCAATAGTAAGAAGTACAACGCCGTTTGAATCTAATTTTTTAATATACGAATAATTATAATTATCATAGGCTATATAAACTGCATCATTTGCATCAATTGCAATGCTTTTAAAGTGATTTATCGAGGAAACAAAGGTAGTCAATGCTATATGCCAAAGATAATTTCCATTTGCATCCAGCTTTATTAGTAATGGTTTTGCGCCAGAATCGGTTGTTGAAATGGTAACATTATCAATAGTCATAGATTGAATATAAGACGCTGCGATATATATATTTCCAGAAGAGTCCGATTGCATATCATAAATTTGCACTTTACCTGTAATAGTTTTTGAAAACAACAATTGCCCCGTTGTATCGTATTTATTATAAAATAAATCGCCAAAAACATCATTGTACAGATAGGAATTGTTTACAAACCCCGAAAGATATATATTTCCTGAAGCATCGCAAGTGGTTAGATAACCTATTAAACTTGGACTGGAGTTGAATATAATGGACGGCGATTGAAGCCACTCAAATGATTGAGAGTTCATAGATAACGTATACAAAAATATAAGGTAAAGTATAGCTTTTTTCATGTAAATTATTTTAAATAAGATTTCCAAATATAATTTTTAATTTAGAATTTAATACTATTTCTGATTTTATTTCAACTTTTTTCCTAATTGCTTAATTTTATTAAAGTGTTTTTAGAATACCATGGATTGTTTTTGAATTAACAAAGTTTAGGCACACAGATGACGCGGATGGGGCTGATGGTAACGGATTTTGTTTATTGTTATGACTGTATATTACTTAAATTTAAGCATTTCCATTTGTGTTTCTGGCTAAGAAAGAACCCGATAGCAGGGTTTTGCAATCCGTATTGGCACACAGATGACGCGGATGGGGCTGATGGTAACGGATTTTAGTTTACTGTTATGACTGTATATTACTTAAATTTAAGCGTTTCCATTTGTGTTTCTGGCTAAGAAAGAACCCGATAGCAGGGTTTTGCAATCCGTATTGGCACACAGATGACGCGGATGGGACTGATGGTAACGGATTTTGTTTATTGTTATGACTGTATATTACTTAAATTTAAGCATTTCCATTTGTGTTTCTGGCTAAGAAAGAAACCGATAGCAGGGTTTTGCAATCCGTATTGGCACACAGATGACGCGGATGGGACTGATGGTAACGGATTTTAGTTTACTGTTATGACTGTATATTACTTAAATTAAGCGTTTCCATTTGTGTTTCTGGCTAAGAAAGAACCCGATAGCAGGGTTTTGCAATCCGTATTGGCACACAGATGACGCGGATGGGGCTGATGGTAACGGATTTTGTTTATTGTTATGACTGTATATTACTTAAATTTAAGCGTTTCCATTTGTGTTTCTGGCTAAGAAAGAACCCGATAGCAGGGATATGCAATCTGTATTGGCACACAGATGACGCGGATGGGGCTGATGGTAACGGATTTTAGTTTACTTTTATGACTGTATATTACTTAAATTAAGCGTTTCCATTTGTGTTTCTGGCTAACGAAGAAACCGATAGCAGGGTTTTGCAATCCGTATTGGCACACAGATGACGCGGATGGGGCTGATG
>NZ_JBIKPS010000037.1:0-17266 GCF_044357305.1 Flavobacterium sp. | reverse complement strand
AAACAAAAAGTAGACTATATTCATAGCAATCCTGTAAAGGATAAAACTGTTTCTTTACCAGAAGATTATTATTTTAGTTCCGCTAGAAATTATGCAGGTTTAGATAATGATTTAGAAGTAATTTTGTTAGATTTGTTTTGATTTTGATTGTGGGCACGGATTGCAAATCCGCGCTATCGGGTTGCAAATCCGCGCTATCGGGAGCTTCTGCTATATATAGAGCAGATGCTTCATATAAAGGATTTAATATTTTTGCTGCAGCTACTGTTCATGGTTTACAAACCTCTCCTGTTTCATCTAATGTTACTACTCATTCTGGAGAAACAATTGTCTCAATGGGGTTAAGGGTTGGTGTTGGATATAATTTTGGTAGATAATAAAACATAGATAATATGAATAGACACAATTTTATTGTAATAATAATTTTAAGTAATTTTAATTTAATCTTTGGTCAAACTGATTATGAGAATGCTATAAAAGAATATGATATTGGTAATTTTAAAAATGCAGTATCATTTTTCACTAAATCAATAGAGAAAAGTGAAAAGTTACAAGATTCTTATCTTTATAGAGCAATATCATATCTTTATATTGAAAAAGCAGTTGAGTCAAAAAAAGATTTAGATAAGGCATATGAAATAGATTCAAGTTATGTAAAAAATTATGTGTTTTACGGCAGGTATTATTCCCCAGCTATGCGAAGTGTTCGATAAAAAGAAAACGTTCTTAAAACTGGGGGTTGCTCTGCGAATGTCTCCGACTTCGCAGCCACAAACAAGAGCAGGCAAAACAATGGCCCAGATGGCTCGGATATGTCCCCGAGCTGGCGCGGGCATTAGGTAACACAGGCGCTAGCGCGATGCCTCTGGCTCGTGCCCACAAAACAAATAAAACAAACTACAACCCTAAAAAGTTGTAGTGCTTATTTGTATATTGAAAGGAGTTATAGTATAACAAGCTTTTAGAGATAAGAAGTAATTGATTATATTTTGGTTAAAATAAGATCTACCATTTAAAATATCTAAATCATCAAATCACAATTGAAAATCGTTTTACAATTAGACCTTATCCAACCAAAAAACGTAAAAAATTAAGTTTCACTCCAAAGTAAAAGCATTTTTTTTTATAGTTATCAGACTCCTAAATACTAGTTTTTAGATTTAAATAAAAAATCTAAAACCGTAAAAAAAACACCAAAACACCGTAACACACTTTAAAAAACTATTCCAAAATTGCAGGGGTATAAAACAACTAAATGCCAACAGCAATCTACATAGCAGGCCTAGGACAATCAACCAACAAAGAGTCGGTAGAGAAATATGCAGCACGCTATAGTAAAGAATTGGAGTATAGTACATCCGGGCTAAACTTCTACACCAAAGTCGAAAAAATCTATTATAACGACGACCAAAGCAGTTTAGCAGTTAGAATATACCAACACCCAAAAGGAGAACAAAAATCAGATAAAGACACATTAGTTTACACGTTCTATGATTTCGAATACAATGAACTCCTAAATCAAAAATTCCAAAATAAAAACCTCTTATTTAAAAACATTGCATTATTACTATTAGTCATTAGAAAATTTCCAAGATTAATATTCAGCCTACGTAAAAAATCAGCCTACACCAAAGGAGGGCAAACCTTCTACATGTTTTTTCTATTTTTAATGATGGCTTTTGCTGTTCTGTTTTTATTGCCGTCTATAATATCTCTTTTTAAAGATTATCCAATATTTAAAGGAGAGACTATGTGTTATTTGTCTAAGATTAGTCAATTTACAATCCCAATTACAACTTTTCTCATTCTATTCATCCCAGAATCCAGCACCTTACTCACCAAAGTAGCAGCAGAATTTACTACCATAGACAACTACATCCAATACGGAGAACAAGCCCAAATCATACAAGGCAATCTCGATGCATTAATAGAATACATAGTAGAAAACGAAGAAAACCCAACCATACACCTACACACCTATAGCTTTGGAAGTGTCATTGCTTTAGATGCCTTATTTCCTTTAGGTAATGAACCTAGTGCCAACATACAAAATAACATTAATCTATTGATAACCGTCGGAGCTCCTTACGAATTTATAAATAATTATTATCCAAACTTCTACAGAAAAAGAATCAATAAAATGTCAGAAAAGATAGAATGGATAAACGTCTATTCCACTATGGATGCCTTCGCCAGCAACTTCAGAAATGACAACAAAGTTGGAGAAGCCAAATACGGCATCATGGGTAAAAAAGAAGTCCCAATAAACCTCAACTACGAAATCGCCCGAAGAGAAAAATACAACCTCTTCAGCTTCCTAACCCTAAAACACATCACCATGCACCAATCCTACTGGGACGACTCCAAATCCGGACAATCCTGCACAAGATTAATATGCAACAAAATGAAAGAGTTGAAATATTTTTCAATTACAACATAAATAAACACAAAACTACCCACATCCATTGTAACCCTGACAACGGAAGGCTCACACAAACTAAAAAATAAAAATCATGAACAAAATCATCACAATCATCGCCATCGCATTACTAACAACAACAGTAAATGCACAAGAAAAAAAATCAAAAACCTACAACCAATCCCGTAGCGCAGAAACAGGCAGATACGTCACCAATAAAGAAGCCAAAGCCAACCCAAGTACTACCTACACCACAAAAAGAAGAAGGTAATATTTCAAGAAATAAGATTACATTATGGCAGATTATATTTAGACTAGATAAAATAAAAACTCAAAATGAAAATAGATATTCATACTCACACTAAAAAAGTAAAACAAGGCGATTCGGAAAATCGCAATGTTGACGTATCTAGATTTAAAGATATAATTAATAAGACCGATGTAAAGATTCTAGCTATTACAAATCATAACCATTTTGACTATGAACAATACACTGAATTCAAAAATAGCGTTGATGGAACTTGCCAAATTTGGCCTGGTATTGAGTTTGACATTCTTGAAGAAGGACGAAAAGCACATTTAATTATAATTGTAAATCCAAAAAACGCGGAAGCTTTCGAAAAAAGAGTAAACGAAATTATTGGTTCTACATCACTTGACACTTTCAATATAGGCATTGATGATGTTGTGAACAAGTTTAATGAATTTGATACAATTTTTATTGCACACTATCACTCAAAGTCACCCAACTTAACAGACAAAGATGTGGAAAAACTTGTAAGTATAGTTTCTAATTCAAAGAGAGTTTTAAAAGAAGCATCAAACTCTATTTCAGCTGGTATCTACATTAATCACGGACACAACTCAATCCACGGGTCAGACGTTCAGAATTGGGATAATTATGTTAGTGATTCAAAAAAATTACCTGAATTAAGATTACCTGTTGAAAGCTTTGAACAGTTCTGCTTACTTTTGGATAAAGACGATGTTACCATTAAAACTATTCTTGATAAAAAAACAAAAGAAACTATTCAAATCGCACCTTTTGGTATTGCAGAACTTATAAATCTAGAAATTTATAATGACATTAACATTCTTTTTGGTTCAAAAGGAACAGGTAAGACAGAAATTCTAGATGCACTTTCTACCTATTACAATGGTAAAGGATTTAACACCAAAGTTTATAAATCAAATGAAAACAAACTTGAAGTAGTTTTTGACTTAAAGGGTAATCAATTTAATATTGATATAGAAGAATTTGGAATTGATAATTGTTCTGACGAGTTAATCTTAATAAGAAATGCAACAGAGAAAAGTGTAACAAGTTTATCAGCATATCATCGCTATTATTCGGACGAATCAAAAAATAAAATAGCTAAGACCATTAAAGTAAATCAATTTACGCTTTTTGATGAAAGTTCACCTAAAAGAAATTTTGACGAAGTTGAAAGCTACTTGAAGCAAATTTCAGAATTTAAAAATAACTTCAGTACAAGCATTAAACTAAAAAAAATTGTTGGGGATGAATTATTATCCGAATTAGATAACATTGTTGATAGAATTTTTGAAAAACTAAATTCTGAATCTGGAACCCGCTTTATCGACTACAAAACTATTAACTTTTTCAATAAGTTGATTCAGGTTTTTGTTAATGAAATCTCACGTAAGACAGGACAAGCAGCAAAGCCTATAAAAACTGGATTCAGTGATTATGCAAGTAACAGAATAGCAATTGAAAAAGCAGTCAAAAAGATTCAAGAAAATATTGCAATTTTGATTCCTCCCCACATCGAAGAAGTAGGAGACTTAGGCGACAAAGGAAAATTATTTTGTCAAACAAATTTAATATTTCAAAATGGAATAATTACTGATTCAGAATTCAGACATATTCAATGTAAAACTAAAGAACCTCAAAAAAAAGTAGCATCTCAGATAGCATCAATTTCGAAGCACATTTATTCAAATTCATTATTTGAAAAAATAGATGAACTTAATAAAATTGAAAGTGGAGATACGGTAGTATCAATCAAAGATTTGCTACTTTTCAATAGGCATTTTTCAATTAACGGAAAGGCTTATTCTCCTTCAAATGGAGAATCTTCAATGGTGTTGCTACAAAATGAATTAAAAAAAGATAAAGAAATTTACCTAATCGATGAACCCGAAAAAAGTTTAGGAAATGATTATATCAGCGAGGTTATCGTTCCTCTAATAAAAGAAAAGGCAAAAAGTGGTAAAAGAATAATTATAGCAACCCACGATGCAAACATTGCAGTAAGAACTTTGCCATATAATTCAATTTATAGACTTCATAACGTAAACCAAAGTTGTTATACATTCGTAGGGAATCCGTTTACAAATAATTTAAAATGTATTAATGGAACAAAAACCGATTTAGACTGGAAATTAATTAGTATGAAAACATTAGAAGGTGGCAAAGCTGCTTTCGGAGAAAGAGGAAAAATATATGGCAACTCATAACGCAACAATTGAAAGAAATGATAACAGTGCAACTCTAAAACTTGTACTTGGCTATGAAGAATTAAATATTATCTTAACAGAAGACAATCCTAACGAAGTAAAGTCTGTATTTAATAAATTGCTATTTCATTTAAAGAATGAAGAAGTAGATTTTAATTTGACAGATACTACAGAAGATTTGTATTTTCACATTTGCATAGAATATATAAATCAATTAAATGCTGAACTCAAAAGCACCTATGCTGAACTTAAAGACAACGAATTATTAAACAAATTCAAATGACACTAAATTTAATTAAGGAACAAAATTACATCGGAAACCTATTTGAAATTCAAAATCAAGATAATAATTCAATTTGGCTTCATTTTGATGTTTTTTTAGGAAATCGTCAAAATATCGTAGGTTTCAATACTGAAAGTATTTTACAAAATGAAACTGGATTGTTCAGAATCAACTTGACGAGTGAACAATTTTCTGATTTTTTTAACTTAAATATTTCAAAAGCTTCAAATTTATTAGATAATTGGTTTGAATTAAAGGGGAATACGACTAAAGTAGAAAATTCATTAGAATCATTTTATTACCCTTTTGAATTCTCCGAAGATGATCAGACTCAAAGTATTTTTTTTAATAAAGACAATATATCAATTATTGGCAGAAGAAAAAAAGAGGATAAAGAATTTTTGAACAAATTAAATTCATTAGTAGATTTGAGAGATCTATATGATAAAAACAAAACAGAAATTGTATTAAATGAATTAAGAAATTCAACAAAATCTATTCGTGATATTCCAGAATTAAATGTTGTAAGTTTTAATGTTGGACAAGGAAATGCAACTGGAATTTTTGATAAAGAGTTTAACCCAATCATATACTTTGATTTAGGAGGTGGTGCATATTGGAATAAACATACATACCGAAATACAAAATTATTTCCTGTAAACGAAAATCCAACTATTATTCTTTCTCATTGGGATTTTGACCATTATGAGTCAATTAGAGCTAATCCTAGACATTATATGAACTGTAAAATTTTAGCACCTTTACAAAAGACAACTCCTAGTATAAGAAAATTTGCGGCCTTATTTTCAACTAATCTTTATCTTATTGATAAAGAATTAGGGAAAGGAAAAAACTTTTCATTTTTTAAACTTTTTAAATGCTCAGGTCAAAAACGAAATGATTCAGGACTTGGAATCCTATTAGACTTAAAAAAAGATGATAATATATCAGAAATTCTATTACCAGGAGATTCACAATATTTTTTTATTAAGCAAAGAAAGGAAGTCGATGCAATTTGTGTTACTCATCATGGGGGTAAACTTTATAATAAAAGAGGATTTCCTTCTCCAAAAGAAAAAGGCAATGGTTATTCTGTTTATAGTTATGGTATTAACAACACATATTCACATCCTAAACAAGACACAATACAAGAGCATATTAATAAAGGTTGGGGGTGTGATAGATTTCTAAAGAAATATTCTTTAAGTACAATAACTCATAATGTTATTTATAACAATGATATTAATATTAGTGCTACTTTCAATGCTTCACCACTTAATACTTTAGGAACATTCAATTCATTTCACGGTATAGTTTATAATAGAGATCTAAGAATTAGAATAATATTATCTTCAATTGATAACGATTAGAAAAAGTAAATCTACAAGCTATTCTAATGTATTAGTATCTAACTTAAAATAACAATTTCTAACAATAAACTATGATACTCTTACTTTTTACTATTCTTTTCACTATTTCTGCAAATAGTCAAAATAAACTTTCAGAACCACAGCTAATATTGGGCTTGGTGGCGTGCTTAAATTCAAGTCCAATTTTACGATTAGGCTTTTGGGTAGGTTGACAGTTTTGTGCTCCGAAATTCCGCACGAACGCTAAACCCAAAAAAGTTGGCAGTAAGCATAAAAAAAGATAAAACTGAGATTAATAATTAAATAAAAACTTAAAGTTATGGCATACGAACGTTCGCATATGATTTATAATGATTACAAATGGCAAGCTAAAGCTGCACATGATAATCCTTATTACTCAAAAGGTATTGATTATTCAGAAATAAATAAATCAGAAGGTTATGAAGTATTATATTTCTTAAATCACATAGGGCAAAAGTGCTGGAAAAATGAACCTAGTATTGCATCACATAATAAAATGGAACGAGTATTAAGGGAGCATGTTCCTGCACGAAGTACACACAAGAAGGCCGAAGATTTTATAGTAAATAATTGGAATAAGTACTAATTCAGTGAATAAATTTCATACCAGATGAATTTATTTAATCCGCTAGTGCGAGTTTCTAATTCGTACCCCGCTCTCCAAAGTCTCCTGACTTTGGAGAGCATTAAAACACTAATCAATAAAAATAACCCATGACCACTCAAGCAATCAACCGGGTCCAAAACCAAAAAAAGAAGACGGCACAGACGACAAAAGACATTATGTAAATCCCGAAACAAAACCAAAACATCCAACATTAAAACCACATCTACCAAAAAAGCAATCAAATTATGGCTATAATCGCCAGTTACCGCCAGAGTTTAACTAAATATTCTATTTGCGTAACACAACATAATGTTTAGTATAGCCCCACTCCACTAAATGTTCTATAGAACCGCGATGCTCTTCGATGGTCTCCTGACCTCGAAACCTTGTAAAATAAAAACACATCTAAATTGTAGTTTTCTGTTTAAGTTTATATAAATCTTAAAATTACACGAATTAAGTTCGACCACTTCAAAAAACCGTAAAAAAAACACCAAAAAACCGTAAAATAAAACATTAAAATTACATTAAAATTGTAAATGATAACAAAATTTACCAATTTAAATGAAAAAACACTACCTACACAACGGTCAAAAAAACAGCGGTCAATTGGATAAAATACAACTTAAAGACCAAAAAATCAAAAAATATAAAGTTAAGCAATGCCTCCTAATTTTACCCTAGTTATCCTATTAAACGCTCTTAATAAAAACCAACTAGATCAGCAAATTCCTCCCAAACTTCGCAGAACATTTTTAACCTAAGCCCCAAAACAGTATAAAACCAAAACCTCCTAATAATTCATGATTTGTAATTAGTAATTAATAACGAATCGCTATTGAACCAAAAATACAACATACTATTAAACAACCTCAACGAACACCTAAACTTCATTGAATTAGAGATTGACGACCAAATCAAAAAGTGTGAGCTAGCCATCACTACAATACTCAAGTCCATAAACGAACTTAAAAAAGCGGTAAAAAAAAATAACTTCAATACCGAATCAGAAGAAATCCATTTCTTCAAAGAAATAAAACCGCAATTCACTTCAAAACTCATTTTTTATAACAAAGTCTATAAAATTGAAATGAAAAAGCCCAATGCTGGAGACAAAATACTTGAAAAATACTACAACCAAGAACTTCATATCCTAAAAAACTTTTTCGATAGCGAACGAGAATTCCACCAATATTTCCGATCAGGAAATACCTATCTCGATTATAAATACTTCATGAGAGGTAAATTTGATATCAAACTAGTATTAGACGACTACTATTTTGAAACCGATACCACTTTTGCTACCTCACACGATTTTAAAGTTGCAACAATACTAGCAAACGACCTCGTCAAATTATATACTGAAAACCAATTGATTATGTTGGAAAACAAAGAAATTCCAAAAAAATCACAACGCAAACCGAACGTAAAAATGACATGGACGGGCTCAAAAGTAGCCCTAGTAGAACTAATGTACGCACTTCACACCGAAGGAGTATTCAATAATGGAGCTGCAGATTTAAAAGAAATAGCCGAATATTTCGAACAAATTTTCGATATCGATTTAGGACAATACCGTCGGGTATTCCTTGAAATCAGGGCAAGAAAGAGTGATAAAACAAAATTTATCACCACACTAAACGACCAACTAGTAAAACGAATGGAAGACTCCGATGAGGTAATTTAAATAAAAATCGTTCACAACGCGACCTCCGTTGTGAAAGAAATCAACTCAAACACCACAAATTTGTACCATAACAATTTAAAACACAAGTTATGGCAGTACAAATTATTACTATCGAAGACTTAAACGAATTCCGAAGTCTACTTTTGAATGATTTAAAAGAAATCATCCAATCCAAACCACAAACAACTAAACAGTGGCTCAAATCCAATGACGTCCGCAAACTCCTAAACATCTCTCCAGGAACACTCCAAAACCTCCGCATCAACGGAACACTCTCCTATACCAAAATAGGTGGCATGATGTATTACAACCATTCCGACATCGACAAACTATTAAACGGAAACAAAATAAATCACACTCCTACCCTCTTCAAGTAATAAAAGGAAAAAGCACTTTCTAACAAACTAAACTTTTTTCTGGTTCTAGTCTTAATACTTAATACTCCAATCTTAATACTCTCAGAACCTTAGCACCTTTTAAACCTTTAAACCTTTTAAACCACAACAAAAATGAACTACATCAAACACCTAACCGGCTTCTTCGAAAAAGTAGCCATAGACAAAACCCTAAATCCAACACACGTAAGTTTGTAAATAGCCCTATTTCAGTTTTGGAACTGCAACCGCTTCAAAAACCCCATCAGCATTAATCGCGATGAGGTCATGCGAATAAGTAAGATAAGTTCCAAAGCCACCTACCACAAATGTCTGAAAAACTTACACAGTTTGGGTTATATCAACTACGAACCCTCCTTCAATCCATTCAAAGGAAGTCACGTCATTCTATTCAACTTTGCAGATGATTTAAAACCAGCTCCAAAATCCGAAAGAAAACCAAAAAATGAACCTCTTTTTGAACAAGTCAATGAACAAGCTCTGAACAAGTCGTGTACTAGTAGTGAGACAGGTACTGAACAAGTCTTAGTACCTTCTATAAACTATATAAACAATACAAACATTTTAAACAAAAAAAACAATTCAAACTTGGAAAAGCACACAAAAGTCATTTCGAAGAATGAAGTAATCTCAGAAATAAATAATTCCAATTTTAAAAATGAAACGGAAGAAGAGAAAGAAAAAAAGTTGCGCGAAAAAAAGAAAGATTTCATAGAACCAAACCTGCAGGAAATCAAAACCTATTTCCTAGAAAATAACTTCCCAGAACTCGAAGCCCAAAAGTTTTTCAATTATTTCACCAGTGTCGGCTGGTTAGTTGGAGGCAAAATACCGATGGTCGATTGGCAAGCAGCAGCACAAAATTGGATGTTAAACACCCCAAAATTCATTTCAAACACCAAGCAACCCAACAGAGCAAAAAACCTCAACACCACAACCGACAAAGACTATTCCGAACCACTCTAACCTGAACTGACATCCTGAACTTTTCGTAGGACAACTTCTTTGCGAACCTTGCGATGTCAACCTGAGCTTGTCGAAGGGCTTTGCGGACTTAGCGGTTAAATCAATGAAATCTATCCAAAGCGAAGCGCCTTTCACACAATCCAAAGAAACTATGCTCCTATGTGGTTCAAAATAAAAATCCGTACCAATCCATTAAAATCCGCATCATCCGCGTTCCAATACTTCGCTTTAGCGAACAATCCAAAGCGAAGCGCCTTTCACACAATCAAAAAAACTATGCTCCTATGTGGTTCAAAATAAAAATCCGTGCCAATCCATTAAAATCCGCATCATCCGCTTTCCAATAAATTCGCTTTAGCGAACAACCCAAAGCGAAGCGCCTTTCACACAACCAAAAAAATCCGTGACAATCCATTAAAATCCGCGTCATCCGTGTTCCAATACTTCGCTTTAGCGAACAAACTATGTCAAACTATCCAAAGCGAAGCGCCTTTTACACAATCAAAAAAAACTATGCTCCTATGTGGTTCAAAAAAAATCCGTACCAATCCATTCAAATCCGCTTCATCCGTGTTCCAATACTTCGCTTTAGCGAACAAACTATGTCAAACTATCCAAAGCGAAGCGCCTTTCACACAATCCAAAAAATCTATGTTTCTATGTGGTTAAAAAACAAAATATGGAAAACAAAATAAAATCCCACTACAACTATCCTGCCGTAATCAATTGGCTACAAGCCAAAGGCATTGAACACTACGGCAACCATTTCAAAATAGTAGAAACCGACTACCCAATAGTCTACAAGCTCATTGCCTACTTCCTAAAAGACCAGCCAACCTGCAACCAACTAAACATCGATTTAGAAAAAGGAATCCTATTAACCGGGCCTATCGGCTGCGGCAAAACAACACTAATGAACCTAATGAAACACCTAACACCAGCAAACAATAAATTCATAGTAAAACCCTGCCGAGACATCAGCTTCGAATTCATCCAAGACGGCTACCAAATAATCCACAAATACAGCAATGGCAAACTATACCACTCCGAACCCAGAACCTATTGCTTTGACGATTTAGGAACCGAAAACAATTTAAAATACTTCGGCAACGAATGCAACGTCATGTCAGAAATACTATTAAGCCGATACGATCTATACATCTCTAAAAAACTCCAAACCCACATCACCACCAACCTATCCGCCAACGAAATAGAAACCATCTACGGCAACAGAGTCCGCAGCCGAATGAGACAAATGCTAAATCTAATAGCCTTCGATAAATCAACATCAAACAAACGCTAACGGACAACCTGAACCCGTTCTAATCTCTAACCCTAAGAGCCTCAGAACATTTAAACTTATAAACTTTTAAACCCTATCAAACCTCAGAACCTTTGAACCTCAGCAGCCTTAAACCATCCACATCCATTCAAAAAAAACACCGTAAAAAAAAGTCAAAAACACCGTAACACACTTTAAAAAACTATTCTAAAATTGCAGATGTATAAAACAAATTAATGCCAATAGCAATCTACATAGCAGGTCTAGGACAATCACCCCCCCAACCGCGTGGATAATCCGTGCACACAAAATATAATAAACCCAATTATGGATGCTTACTAGCTACTTTGAAGAACAAATAAACAAGTTAGCTGATAGATTTTGAAACCCTAATAAACGACACCAATTATATAAAATATGACTGAAAACAAAATAATTCACGAAGGAGAAATTACACTTGGAGAAATGATTATTCCTTGCTACGTTTTAGAAGACGGAACAAGAGTATTGTCAGGCAGAGGGTTGCAGGAAGCGTTAAAAATGGTCGATACTGACGAAGAATCTAAGCCAACAAGTGGGGCCAGATTAAACAGATATTTAGAACAAAAATCGCTTCAAACCTATATATACAAAGGAAAAGAACCGGGCCACTACGACCCAATTATATGTTATCAAGGTGATAAAAAAATTAATGGTTTTGAAGCAACTATATTGGCGGATATTTGTGATGCCTTTTTGGAAGCTCGAAACAATATAACTTTATCATCAAGACAAAAAATAATTGCTGACCAATGCGAAATTTTAATACGTGGTTTTGCAAGAATTGGAATTATAGCTTTAATTGATGAAGCTACTGGTTATCAATATGAGAGAGAACGTTATGAATTACAAAAGATACTTACAGCTTATGTATCTGATGAGATATTAAAATGGCAATTGACTTTTACTGATGAATTTTATAGAGAAGTTTATAGATTATGGGGTTTACCTTTTATACCAAAATACATAAAAATCAAACCATCATTTATAGGAACATTAACTAATAAATACATTTACGATCAACTTCCAAAAGGAGTAGTTGAAAAAATAAAAGACAATACTCCTAAAACTGAAAAAGGAAATTGGAAGTATAAATTTCATCAATCACTAACTCCAGAAGTCGGGAGAGAACATTTGAAAAAACAGATTATCGAAGTCACTACTTTAATGTCTGTTTCATCTGACAAAAGTCAATTTGATACTTTATTTACATCAAAATACAAACAAAGTAGCCAATTGAAAATAAGCTTTGAAGAATAAGTAGGCCCGACCGCGCGGATTTGTAATCCGTGCCCACAAAAGATAATCAACCCAATTATGGATATATACTAGCTAGTTTGTAGCGCATATTTACAAGTTGCAAGAGATTTTACCAAGATTGTGTTAAAAAAATTCGTCTTTTTCAAACAATCAAAGTAGAAATATTTATTAATCTAAAACAACGTTTAAAATGAAGAAACAAATGAAAAATTTAAGTAAAGTGCTTATTTTTAGTTTAATTATTGCTCAACTTGGTTATTCTCAAGCCAAGGATAGTGAAATTAAATCTAAAAATTTAAAAGGCCAAGCAGAACTAATTAATTTTAACGAAACTGAAGTTAAAGTTGATGAAAAATCTATTAATCAATTTTTAAAATTACAGTTTAATACTATGGACGAAACTTATTTTAAAATTGAAGATAAAAAAACAATTGTTGAGAATAATTTAAAGTCGCAGAAATTTCAGCAATTTTATAAAGGAATTAAAGTTGAATTTGGAATACAGAATGTTGTTTCAGAAAAAGATATATTAAAGACTATTTCTGGAAAACTAGTTGATATCCAATATAATATTGAAGTAAAGCCAAATTTATCAGAAAAGGAAGCGTTGAATTTTGCACTTAAAGAAATTGATGCAAAAGAATATATGTGGGAAAATGAAGAAAATGAAAACTTTATAAAAATTGAAAAGAATGATAAAAATGCAACATATTATCCAAAAGGAGAACTAATAATTATCGAGAAAAATTTATTTGTAAAGGAATCAATGCCAAGATTGGCTTATAAATTTGATATTTATGCACAAAATCAAATAAGTCGTGATTTTATTTATATAGATGCAGAAACGGGTGATATTTTACTAAAAGACCCAATAATAAAACACATCCAAGGTATAGGAAATACGAGATATAGTGGACAAAGAAATTTTGAAACACAACAAATAGGAAGCCAATATAAATTACGAGATTATTCAAGAGGTCAAGGAATAGAAACCTACAATATGAATAAAGGAAGTGATTATAATATTGCGACCGATTTTGTAGATAATGATAATAATTGGACTACTACGGAATTTAATAATGCTAATAAAGATAATGCCGCATTAGATGCTCATTGGGGAGCAATGAAAACTTATGATTATTGGCTTCAAAAACATAATAGAAATAGTTATGATGCCAATGGTGCAAAAATTAGGAGTTATGTTCATTTCAGTTCCAACTATGATAATGCTTTTTGGGACGGAGAAAGAATGACTTATGGAGATGGAGGTTCAATATTTACTCCACTAACAAGTATAGATGTTGTAGGTCATGAGATTGGTCATGCCGTATGTACAAATACAGCAGGTTTACTATATCAAAATGAATCAGGAGCAATTAATGAAGCATTAAGTGATATTTGGGGAGCAATGATTGAATATTTTGCAGAACCAACAAAACAAACTTATTTAATAGGGGAAGAAATTAAAATTGGAGGAGGTGCTTTACGTTCAATGTCCAACCCAAAAACATACTCAAATCCCAATACTTATTATGGTCAGTATTGGTATACGGGAAGCGGCGATAGTGGCGGTGTTCATTATAATAGTGTTGTTTTCAATCATTGGTTTTATATTTTAGCCGAAGGTAAAACAGGAACAAATGATTTAGGTAACTCTTTTAGTGTTACAGGAATAAGTAAAGATAAAGCAGCAAAAATTGTATATCGAGCGGAAAGTGTATATTTCACAGCGACTACTAACTATCCCCAAGCAAGAGATTTAACAATTCAAGCTGCTAAAGATTTGTATGGGACAAATTCCATAGAATCGGTTGCAGTTTGCCAATCTTGGTATGCAGTTGGTGTGGGTAATAATAACTGCATTGTTCCTTTAAACATTGATGGTGATAAAATAATTTGCAATGCAACAACAAATTATACTTATACAACAACAAATTTGATTCCAGGTTCTGTCGTTAATTGGAGTTATTCGACTAATGCTTTAACACTTGTAAATTCAACAAATACAAGTATAACTGTTAAGCCAATTAACTCAACATACAGCGGTAGTGCTACAATTACAGCCAACGTGTCAGGAAATACGACCACTAAAACGATTTGGATTGGGAAGCCAAGTTTTACTGTTTTAGGTTCAGTAATTGTTCAACAACCAAATGTTGTACGCATGGGTATGCAAAGCGACAGCAATGTATCATTAATTGACCAAGGAATTACATCAACAACGTGGCGAAAATTTGCACAAAATGGCACTTCAGTTAGTTGTGCAACAGGTTATGGCGGAGTAATTTCTTCTGTTTTTTATTTATTAAAAGTTACTGCTACAAATAGTTGTGGAACATCTGAAGTGGTTTATGATTCAGAAACGTTGCCAATTGAATATAGTGGTTTTTTAACAATGACTAATGAAAACTTATACACAGTTTATCCAAATCCTTCAAAAGACATTGTTACTATTGAAATTAGAGATATCGAGAATCAACCTAAAAAAGATATAAAAATAGATGGCGAACTTTTTGATTTGATGGGACAATCAATTCTAAAAGTAGAGATTATTGATAATAAAGCAACTTTTTCGGTTATAGGGCTGAAAAGAGGGATTTATGTGTTAAAAATTTATATAAATGACCAAGTCGAATTTCATCAAATTGTAGTAGAATAATTTTAAAAAAATAGAGAAATGAAAAAATTAACCCTTTTAATTAGTGTTTTTCTACTGCAATTAGGTTGCAGTAGAAATAATGAGGATGAAATAAAAAATGTTTCATACCCTGAATGTTTAAGTACCCAAATACAATTGATTTTACAAAATCCTATTCAAAATCCAAAATCAACAATAAAAAAGTATATCTATAATGGGAATATAGTTTACATCGTTGGGTTTAATTTTCCAGATTCACAAAGCCCAGTTTATAACGATAAATGTGAATTAATTTGTGCAGAAGGAGGAATTGGAGGTAATAGCACTAGCACTTGTGTAAATTGGGAAAGTGCCACTTATCTCGAAACTGTATGGACAGACCCAAGGTAGTTTTTATAATGGATGTTTGGACTCCCCCTGCTAGTCCGAGCAGAAATAACATGCATCGCTAGTGCGAGTTTCTAACTCGTACCCACAAAGAAAATAAAAAGCACTACAACCCTAAAAAAGTTGTAGTGCTTATTTGTGTATTGCAAGAAGCTATAAAATAACAAGCTTCTAGAGATAAGAAGTAATTAATTATATTTTGGTTACAAGTAAGATCTAGTTATTTAATATATCTAAATCATTAAATCACAATATAGAGTCCTATTACAATTAGACCTTATCCAACCAATATAAGTAGACAATTGAGCTTCACTCCAAAGTTCTAATTTTCTTTACATTTATCACTCCTAAATACTAGTTTATAGATTTAAATAAAAAATCTAAAACCGTAAAAAAAACACCAAAACACCGTAATACACTTTAAAAAACTAGGCACATATCCCTTTAATGGAAATTTTTATCTTTTTAAGTATTATAAATAAAGACAAAAGTAATGAATTTAATAGAAGTAAATAAAAATTACAATACACAGGCAAAATGCTTGAAATTATTGGAGCAAATGCGTTGGGGTAAAAACGTAAAATGCACTTTTTGCGATTCAAACAATGTAAAAACGATAAAAACCGAACAAGGGCGGTATTCTTGTAAAAACTGTAATAAGTCATTCTCTGTTATAGTAGGTACGATATTCGAGGAAACTCGAATGGAATTACCAAAATGGTTTCAGATTATTACTTTAATGCTTAATGCAAAGAGTAGTATATCGGCAAAGGAAATTGAACGTAATCTTGGTGTTACTTATAAGACTGCATATTATGCTTGTATGCGTATTAGAATAGGTATGTTAATGTCCGAAACGAAGTTAAATGGAATAATAGAAATGGACGAAAGTTATTTTGGTGGTAAAGCACGAAAAAATCATAGTATTTCAGATTATAACGTTAGTTTAGCACAAACAACATTAAAAAGAGGGCGAGGAACAAACAAAGTTTCGGTTGTTGGAATGGTTCAACGACAAGGAAATGTCAAAACAAAAATTATAGAAAAATTAACCAAAAGAAATTTACTTTATATGTTAAAGTCAAATGCAAAAAGCGACAACTCGATTTTGATGACAGATGGCTTTAGGTCTTATAACGAATTAGAAACCTACATTGAAAGGCTCGTTGTAATTCACTCGAAACAATACAGTAAAGGAATAGTGCATATCAACACAATAGAGGGTTTTTGGAGTTACGTTAAGAACGGAATTAAAGGAAGTTTTAAAGCCGTAAGCAAAAAGTACCTACCTCTTTATTTGATTGAGTTTGAGTGGAAATTTAACAATAGAAACTTCAAAGGAAATGAGTTAGAAAAATTCCTAAAAAACGCACTATTTCAAGAAAAAGAATTAGAGCATTGGAAAGCCCAAAGTTCTCAACAAATTAAAAA
>NZ_JBIKPS010000044.1:0-8964 GCF_044357305.1 Flavobacterium sp. | reverse complement strand
AAACCAATAATGTAACAATACAAAAAAAATCACTTTTAGAACTTAATACCGACTTTAAAGAATTTGAAAAAATTAAAAACAATTTTTTACAAAAATACTTAAAAGTAATTTCAGGGGTAAAAGTAGAGCATTACAGAACTAAAAATAATATGATTACTGAAATAGACATTGTGTTCGATGCGGTATTAAAAGAAGAACTTTACGAATAGTATTTTAAAGGAAACAAATTTGTTTGAGGAGTTTATAAAAGATGCTCTAACAAATGAAAACAATATGATTAATTATAAACCAACAAAAGATGTGAAAAAGATAGTTTATGGGTAGTAGTTAGAAATAGTTTACAAAAAAATCCCCCTTACAGAAGGGGGAAAGCACAAACAGTTGCACGGCATTATTTTTTGTTCCTAAAGGTTACTTTAAACAATACTACTGATAGTATAAATAATTGTAATCCTGTCAAAAGAACATCCTGTGAGAGGTTAATTTGTATGTTCGCCTCTCTCTTTGTTAAATTTGTCATAGTTGTATTTGTTAAAACTATGTGCGCACAAAGTTGGTGAAAGACTAATATAGTAAACTATTTTTAACATACCTTTAAATAAAACAAATAAAATACCTTAACATATAAACGTACCTTAAGTTATTATTTCCATTAAGTATATAATAGAACATTAAACAAACATACAAAATAAAAACTAATTATCCATTAAAGGGATACGTACCAAAAACTATTCCAAAATTGCAGAGGTATAAAACAAATAAATGCCAACAGCAATCTACATAGCAGGTCTAGGACAATCAACCAACAAAGAGTCGGTAGAGAAATATCCCGACCGCGTGTATTTGCAATCGTGATTACTATGATATTGCCAAATATAAATTCATAAAATAGCAATAATCAACCCAATTATTGATGAATACCCGCTACTTTGTAGCGCATATATACAAGTTATATGATACCCTTGAGCTACACAGAACGTTGAAAAAACTGAATATGAAGACACTATTTTTTCTTTTAATTCCACTATTTACTTTCTCACAAGTAAAAATGCCAAGTATTCCACAACCAACACAATTTCAACATTACGGAAATCAAGGTTTAGGAAATCCAAACAATATAAACGTAGTTCCAAATCCGGTGAATATTTTTAACGGAACGGACGAAACACAAAAAAGACAACAATTACAAAACGAAAAATTAATCAGAGAAGCCACCCAAACAGAAAAGCAAAAGGAAATACAAATGCGTGAAATTTACGCAGACATAAACCAAGCAAAATCAAACATAAATTACAATCTTCCATCATATTCTAATCTTTCAGGAACAAATTACTATTATGAAGTTTATGACAGAATAATTCAACTTGACACAAATAGTTTATCGGTAAAAGATATTAATTTCCAAATCGAAAACGCTTATTTTGAAAACAAACAAGACAAAGCAGAGTTTGACAAAATCATAAAAAATTCGGGCGATTTTATTCTTTCCAAAATGAAAGAACTCAATTATGATTTACAAAGCAATTCCGCCAAAAACTTTATGCTTTTTCAATTCTTTTCAGAAACAATGCAACTCAAATCCAACGGATTAAAGCATACTGCTTTTAAATATGATTTTGACGACTATATGGGTGTGATAGATTATTCCAAAATGTTTGTTTCAAAACTTCTTGCAACCAAAACAGGGCAATGCCATTCAATGCCTTTACTCTATTTAATTCTTGCCGAACAAATAAACGCCGAAGCGTTTTTGGCGTTTTCGCCAAACCATTCCTATATTCGTTTTAAAGATGATGTTGGCAAATGGTATAGTATCGAACTTACAAATGGAATGTTCTCAACAACTTCCTATATTTTACAATCGGGTTATATTAAGTCAGAAGCATTGCAAAACAAAATCTATATGCAAAATCTATCTAAAAAAGAATTGCTATCGCAATTTTATGTAGATTTAGCAAATGGGTATATTCATAAATTTGGCTACGATGAATTTGTACAAAAACTAATTACAAAAGCGTTAGAACTTTATCCAAACAGCATAAGTGCCAATATGATACAATCCAATTTAGACACTGTTCGTTTTGAATATGTTATGCAACAACTCGGAATTAATCCACGAAAAAAAGAAGAATTACAAAACATCCGTTCTTTTCCTCAAGCAGTTGCATTACTCAATAAAGTAAACGGACAATACAATTTTATGGACAATTTAGGTTACGAACATATGCCAGACGAAGCTTATCAAAATTGGTTACAATCTATGAAAGAACAAAAACACATTCAAGATAACGAAGCCATCAGAAAACAATTCAAAGGTTTAGTCATCAAAAAATCATTAAAAAACTAAAATGAAGAAATACTTTATACATTCTTTTTTCTTTCTCTCAACATTTTGTGCTATCGCACAAAACCAAGAAAAACTATTTGAACAAAGCTACGCTTTGCTCAATAGTATAATTGTTGATGAGAATAATTATAGTTTTAAGAAAGCGGTTTTTTCAGTCGAAAACGCATATTTCAATAATAAATTAGATACTACTTTTGTTAACAAAGAAATTAAAACATTAACCAATCTTTGCAATTCATTAATCCAAAACAGGTTTTTGGCTTATGTAGAAAGCGACAAAGAAAAAGTAAACAAATGGGCATCGGTTTACTCGGTTATGTGTGATACAATTCCTTTAATTATTGAAGATAAACAATACAAATACATTCCTTACGGATATGATTTCAACGATATTTTTGGGCATAACGATTTAGCAAATATGTCAGTAACAAAACTGCTTCAAACTCGCAAAGGAAATTGTCATTCATTACCTTATTTATACAAAATACTTGCAGAAGAATTAGGTACAACTGCCAATCTTTCGTTAGCACCAAACCACGTTTATATCAAACATCAAAATATAAAACACGGTTGGTTTAATACAGAACTTACAAGCGGAATATTTCCGAACGATGCTTGGATAATGGCTTCGGGTTTTGTGCATCTTGACGCAATTACAAACGGCGTTTATATGAAAGCACTAAATAATAAAGAAAGTATTGCACTTCTTTTAATTGATTTAGCCAATGCTTACAAAAGTATTTACCCAAATAACAACGGAACTTTTGAATTGAAATGTGCCGAAACAGCAATAAGTGCATATCCAAATTTTGCAACTGCTTTAATTCTTAAAGCCGAAATTCACAAAAAACAAGTGGAACAAGAAACAAACGAAGAAAAAGCAAAATTGCTTTTTACTGCTTTAGAAAAAGAATACGGACACATTCACAAAATCGGCTATCGATTTATGCCCGAAGAAATGTATTTCAATTGGTTAGTTACATTAAAAACAGAAAAAAACAAATACGAAAACAAAAAATTAAATAACTTTAGCAAAAATTAATACTATGAAAAAATATTATTTTTTAGTGCTTTGCTTCTTAACTTTTGGTATGCTTTCAGCACAAGAAAAGTTATCTAAAGAAGAACAAGCAAGACGAGAAAAAAACATACAAGCAGGAAATCCTTTTGCCAAGTTTGGTTATAAAGCCAAAGTTGCTACTTTAAGCAAAGGAAAATATCTCGAAGTTCACGATTTAGATAGTATTGTAACCATTGGTTCAATTCGTTATCACGTTGACAGAAAACAAATCGTTGGAAACATTGTCATTGATACTACCGATATGTACGCTCGACCAATTGGCGACACGCCAAGCCGTTGGCTTTCGCCAGACCCATTAAGTGAGGAGTTTCCTGATTGGTCGCCTTATACAATGTCGTTTAATAATCCAATGCGATTTGTTGACCCTGATGGAATGGCACCAACAGACATTGTAATTCTCGGTAAAAACAATTCAAGTTTAACTATTAAGACTAATTTGATAGATGTTAAAATTAATGCAGGTGCAATAGTTGGCGATTTAGGAGGAAATTATAGTTTCAGCGGAAATGATTTTGTTGTTACGGCCTTAGATATTGTTGGTGTTGTTGACCCAACACCAGCATCTGATTTATTAAGTGCATCTCTATCAGCTGATGGTGGAGATTGGTTGGGTGCTGGTGCAAGTGTTTTAGGTGCAGTTTTACCTTATGCTGGAGATTTAGCTAAAGGTCCAAAAATTGCGAAAGGTTTAGATAAAATTTCTGATGCAATAGATAGCGTGAAAAAAATTGGCCCAGCTGGAGACGCAGGTGCAACTGTTACAAAACAAGTTCCTTCCGATTGGACTATGAAAACAAGCAAAAATGGTCAAGGAACAGTTTTTAAAGACCCTAAAAACCCAGCAGGAAATAATGTAAGAGTACAGAGTGGTAACCCAAATAGTCCAAATGCCGCTCAACAAAAACCATATGTTAAGCAAACATCAAATGGAAAAACAGTTGATGCTAAAGGTAAACAAGTACCTTCAAATTCAGCTGAATCTCATATACCTAAAAAAGATTTTAAATTTAATAAAAATTAAAAATGAGTTATTTAGAAGAAAAAGAAAATCCAATTATTTGGAAAAATAATATATTTAAAGCTATTTTTGATTTATCCGATATTGAATTACAAAAATTAACTTGGTCTGGAAAACATCCTAAACTTATTTCATCATTTTCAGAAACTTTAGCAAGGCTTTATGATGATTTAGATTTTGAAAGGTATACTGAATATTACAAGTCAATTAACGGGGATGATAAATTATATAATCTATTGAACGAAATTAATTTAATGATAAATGATTTCGAAGATATTGGTTATGGAATAGAAATGGAAACAGATGGATATAACAAAATTCTTGAAAACAAAGTTTGGTTAGACATAACTGAAAAAGCAAAAGAAATATTTAGTGAATATATCATTCTTAACAAAAAAAAGTAAATATAATAGAGTGATTTTAATTAAGTATAAGTTAATTTTTAAAATACAAACTATCTTTTCATAAACATTTTCAATAAATTCATATTTTTATCGTTAATAACTTTAAAAATTATAAATATGGCATCAACATCAGAAACAGGACACGCAAAAAATGTTGCAAATCTTCAAGATTTAATTTCATTCGTAACAGGTTATGGAGCAACATACAACCCAACTAAAAACGCATTAAAGTTACCACAACTTAATGCATTATACACGGCATCTCAGACAAGTTTAGCCGATGTTGTTACTAAAAACACGTCTTACAACAACAAAGTTAACGAGCGGGTTATTGCGTTTAAAGATTTAAAATCGTTATCAACAAGAGTGATAAACGCATTACAAACCCCCACGCTCTCCAAAGTCTCCTGACTTTGGAGCAGCATTAAAACATTAATCAATAAAAATAACCCATGACCATCCAAGCAATCATTCCAGGAACAAAACCAAAAAAAGAAGACGGCACCGACGACAAAAGACATTATGTAAATCCCGAAACAAAACCAAAACATCCAACATTAAAACCACACAACCCAAAAAAATAATTAACTTTTGGTAATAATAGCAGTTTACCGCCAAAGTTTAACTAAACATTCTATTTGCGCTTTACTACACAATGTGTAGTAAAGCGCAAATGAAGTAAATGATATTTTGTCCCAAATGTTTCTCATATTTGGGACAAAACTAAAGGAATAAAATCATATATTACCTATCGCAATTTATAATATAAAAACGGCAAAATATAAATATTTTTGCCAATTTTATATAATTCAAAAAAAAGACATACCTTTGCTATAAACAAGCAAATAATGAGTATTACAATAGAAAATCAAATAAACAAATATTTTCAAACTAGAGACAAAATCTCTAGAGAAGAACTATTGGCATTAATCAAAAAAGATTTTGCCAATTGGACAGACAATACCATCAATATTTATGTATCTGTTTTACAAAAAAAAGGTAGTATTCATTCCCTTTCAAGAGGCATATATGCTCTAGGAAATGAAAAAACATTTCAACCGCATCTAAACAATAAACTAGTTAAAATAGCATCGGTTATAAATAAAACATTCCCATTTGTAAAGTATTGCATTTGGGAAAGCGCATGGTTGAATGATCTAATGCGACATCAAACATTCAAAAATTTTACGATTGTTGAAGTAGAAAAAGTAGCGAGTGAGCAAGTATTCAACCAGCTCAATACCAATTTTTCAAATGTTTTCATCAATCCAGACAAAAAAACAATAGAACGATACATCGGAGCTTTAGATAATGCTATAATCATCAAAAACCTAAATTCAGAAGCGCCCATCCAAAAATGGAACAACATCAATGTCCCATCTTTAGAAAAAATTTTAGTGGACATCGTAGCAGATGACGAACTATTTGCAGCACAGCAAGGCGAACTAGAATTTATTTTCAAAAGTGCATTTGACAAATACAACATCAACGAATCAAAAATGAAACGCTACGCATCGAGAAGAAATCGCGAAGCTGAAATTAAAAAACAAACCAATATAATTTCGGCTAAACAAAACGTTTTTTGTTAATACTATAAAATGATTAGTAACAAAACACATACAAGTAATTGGATTCTTAACTTAAAAAGAAAGTTAGGTAAACATAGTGATGCCAAATTAATTGAGAAAGTAATTTGGGCACTAATGTTATTAGAACAATTACAAATAAACGGTTTAAAAATACATTCAAAGGAGGTGACGCATTAGTGTTAGCAATCTCAACAGGTAAAAATAGATCACGTCAACGAAAGAATAAAGAATTATTCAGATAATTTATGATATGTCAAAAAAACTAATCACATACAAAATAGTAAATAAATCAGGAGTTAAATTGACTTCAAAACATTTAGATGTAATTAAAAGTCATTCTATTGTAGCATTAGAAGGCACTGTTGGTGGTGATGCTCCAAAAGATTTAATACGATTATATACTTATGGTGAAGGAAGAAAAAGCAATCCAAAAACATGGAAGAAATATATTGCAAAAATTGGACATAAATGGTATCCCAATGAAAGCATAACAGAGCATTATTTAACAGTTGTAGGTAAATGTTTTGGCATAAATATTGCTAATTCAAAAGTAATAATAGCCGAAGATTATGTTAGGTATTTAAGTGAGCATTTTCATAATGAAGAACAAACCCTAAATCACGGAGCTAATATTTTATCAAGATTTATTAACGAGGATAATAACGAATGGATAGATGAACTCGATAAAAATAAGGCGTTAAAAAAAGAAATAAATATAGTTGACGTACTAAATTCTATCAAAAAAATCTTTCCTGATGAACATTCAGAAATATTTAACAGTTTCTTTCATATGCTTTTATTTGATGCTTTAACAGGCAACAATGACCGCCATTACTATAATTGGGGTATTATTTCGCACATTAAAAATGAACATAAACCATACTTTTCACCAGTTTATGATACAGCAAGAGGGCTGTTATGGAATCAATCTGACGAAAAAGTTATATCTTTGCAAAAGGAATTAAGCAATCCTGACAATAAAAAAGTAGAAAATTACGTTTTAAATTCAGTACCAAAGATTAGTGTACCAAATAATAGTAAATGTAATCACTTTGAATTAATTGAATTTCTTATAGAAAATGAATATTTTAAAAATGAACACAAAAGTGTTTGGACGAACCGTAAATTTCTTGATGAGGCAATAGTAAAATTGAACTCTGAATTTGAACACTTGTTCATTAAGGAAAGAAGAGAAGTGATCCAGTATTTATTGGATTTAAGGTTTAAAAAAATAGCTGAAATATTAAATAAATAATTATGATTAGTGCAATCTTAAGTATATTCAACAAAAACAATAGTAACAACAAAAAGTCTAAAGGTTTAATAAAGGACAATTGTGTTATAGAACATAAAGAAACAATCCATCGATTTTCATTAAAATACCAAAATACTATCATAGGTAATTTAATTTTCGATAAGGATGAATGGCTTTTTGAGTATTCAGAATGGTTTAAAAATCAAAATGAATTACAACCATTATTAGAATTTCCAATAGTTACTAATACTTATAAAACAAAAGAATTATGGCCGTTTTTCTCTAATCGTATTCCATCTTTCAAACAACCAAAGATTAAAGAATACATTGAAAAATATCCATCAGAGCGAACCAATACAGTTAAATTATTAGAAATGTTTGGTGAATACTCTGTAAATAATCCATTCAAATTAGAAACAAAATAAGGTGCTTAAAAGCATCTTATTTTTTGCAATTTCCTCATTCAGCTGCACAAAAATCGCTCCTAACCCAAGTATTCATAGCATCAATTATTTGTTTGCTTCATTTCGCTAATTTAATTTACAAATATTTAGAACGTTATTTTCGTTTGGTAGTAAAATGACGCTTTAGATTTCCAATTACCCCCCTGGTCCGAGCAGAACCAACTTGCATCGCTAGTGCGAGTTTCTAACTCGTACCCACAAAGTTGTCTCATCCCAAAATAAGTTTACATATTTACACTTAATTCTTTAAAAAAAAACAAGAAATACTTGAAGCATCATTTACTTACATTAATTAAAAGTAAATTGTTGTGTTTATAAAGCAAACTGTAAAACCTCTTCATTACGGAGTGGTTTTTGGTTTTTATTCTTCTCTATAGCTAAAAGCAACACAAGTACAAGATTTACAAGTAACAGTTGGTAACAGATTGCCTTAATCGATGTTGCAAAGATATTTTTTTTTTAATTTCACATCAAAAAACCGTAAAAAAAACACCAAAACACCGTAACACACTTTAAAAAACTATTCCAAAATTGCAGAGGTATAAAACAAATAAATGCCAACAGCAATCTACATAGCAGGTCTAGGACAATCAACCAACAAAGAGTCGGTAGAGAAATATGCAGCACGCTATAGTAAAGAATTAGAATACAGTACATCCGGGATAAACTTCTACACCAAGGCGGATTCAAGACCTTAATGCAACAAGGTCAGTTATTATTTTAATAATCAAATTTAGTTTTTTATTTCAATTCAGCATAATTTCAGAATAACTTTTTTGGCTTTTTTAATTAGCCAAAAGTTATTT
>NZ_JBIKPS010000004.1:0-174553 GCF_044357305.1 Flavobacterium sp. | reverse complement strand
AAGTATATTATCTATTACAATAACGTCAGAATTAAATCAAAATTAAACAAAATGAGTCCGATAAAATATCGAACTCATTATTATCAAAATTAATTATAAATTTGTCTAAACTTTTGGGTGCAGTCTAGGTAGATGTGGTTTTTTTGTTATTTATCATTGTCTCGTCCTGAAACAGGTTTACACAAAAGTACTATTATTGTAAATCAATAACAGGACTAAAAATGAGTTGTAAATCTATTTTAGGATTAAGTATAAATATGCAAACTTATTTTAGGACGAGACAAATAGTATTTGAAAATTTTATTTCACAAAAGACATAACCATCATAGCCCTGACAGAAGTGGAAATCCTGGCATTGCTTAGAGGAATAGTTCTATTGTATTGCTTAGTTCTAAGCAATGACAGATTGTAACGGATGGCAGGAATGACGTTTACTAAAATGCCAAATGATTCGCTCCTAAATTTTAAGAAGGGCTTTGCCGTGAATTAGCACTGTTGGATCTATTAAAACAATGCTGAAAACGCCTGAAACTACTAAAAATTTTAGTATGATGTGCAGTTGTAGGTATTGGATTTTGGAATTGGCTTTCCATAATAAGAGCAGGAAAAAAATCAGGATGATAAGACTGATGTAGAAATAGATGTCCATGAAACCGACTTCGTAAATTTCTACTAAAAAATACACCGGAATTACCGTTGAAATGGTTAATAGGGTAATGGTTTTTTTGGCAAATACTTCGCCATAAATAACTGGAATGGTTCGGTAATCGTTGGCGATATCGCCTTTTATGTTTTCTAAATCTTTTATTATTTCGCGGATTAAAAGCAACAAAAATAAAAATGTTGCATGTGCAAAAATTTCAGGATAGAGGTTTTTGTAGTATAACAATATTGCGAAAAAAGGTAAAATTGCCAATAAGGAAGCGGTTAGATTTCCTATTATTGGGTATTTTTTTAGTTTATGGGAGTAAAACCAGATCAAGAAAATATAGGTTGAAAAATAGGCTACAGCTCGAAACGAGACTAACATAGCTAATAATGCCACCACAAAATTTACGGTGAAATAGACTTGCAGTTTGGTTCTTTGACTTACCAAATGATCAATTCGGGACTTGTTAGGGCGGTTGATTAAGTCTTTTTTACTGTCGTAAAAGTTGTTGATGATATAGCCAGAAGCTATAGTTAAACTGGAAGCTACGACTAATATAAAAAGGTTGAAATCTAATAATACAGTGAGTGCTCTTTTTTCTGGAGCCATTATAAATATTGCCGAAAGGTATTGCGCAAGTGCAATAATGGGGATGTTGTAACCGCGAACGACAGAGAACATACTGAGTATTTTCAGAATGGTGCGTTTGGTTTGTCGGCTTAACATGATTTAGTTGCTTAAAATTGGTAAACCACTTCTAAGGTATAGTCTTTAAGGGATTCTTTTGCTTTTTCTAAATCTTCGGTGAAACCAAGAATGTAGCCACCACCACCAGAACCACAAAGTTTTAAGTAGTAATCGTTGGTGTCTATTCCTTTTTGCCAGATTCCGTGAAACTGTTCTGGAATCATGGGTTTGAAGTTGTTTAAGACTATTGCAGAAAGTTTTTTGGTATTGGAAAACAAGGATTTTTTATCGCCTCCAAGGAAGTTTTCTACACACAAATCGGTGTATTTAACGAATTGGTTTTTAAGCATGGTACGGAAACCTTGGTCTTTTAGGTTTTCCATAAAAATGTTTACCATGGGAGCTGTTTCGCCAACAATTCCAGAGTCTAACAAGAATACAGCACCTTTGCCTTCTGCACTTTGAGAAGGGATTCCGGTTGCTTCGATATTGTCTTTGGAATTTATAAGAATTGGAATGCTTAAATAACTATTTAAAGGATCTAGACCAGAACTTTTTCCGTGGAAAAAGGATTCCATTTGAGCGAAAATATTCTTCAATTGAAGTAGTTTTTCGCGTGTAAGATTTTCTAGAACTGTGATTTTATCGTTGGCATATTTATCGTAAATAGCAGCAACTAATGCACCACTACTTCCAACACCATACCCTTGTGGGATGCTAGAATCAAAGTACATGCCTCTTGTTACATCGGCATTTAAAAGGGATAAATTAAAAGTTATTAGTTCCGGTTGTTCATTTTGAAGATTTTCTAAATAAACAACAAAACGTTTTAAACTTTCGTTTGATTTTATGGCTTCTGCCGAAGGGTTTTCGGTTACTTTTAAAGCGCCATTATAGAAATTATAAGGAATAGATAAGCCTTTAGAATCTTTGATGATTCCATATTCTCCGAAGAGTAATATTTTAGAGTAAAATAAGGGTCCTTTCATATCTTTTTAATTAATTCTTTCACAATATTCCTAACTGTTTTTTTACCTCTTCATAAAGGAAAAATTCTCCTCTATCTATTTCTCTTTCTGACTCTTCTATTGCTACTTTTTGAGCAATGCTCAATTCATCCCACCAATCTTCTTTTTTAGAATTAAAAATTGCTTTCACCTTTTTAATTATGGTAACGTCTTCTGTTTGAAGCAACAATTGGGCTAACGATATTTTTTCGGCTTGAATATCCATCATTAAAATTAGTTTAAAATTTCACTTCCATTTCCAATTTCATCACAAATATACTGCCCATTTTGACAATAGCCAACTAATTCGTCTTTAATAAATTGCAAAGTTTCTACTCTAACGTTTTCGGGATACAAAACATGTACGTTTGCGCCAGCATCTAGGGTAAAACAAACGGGAATTTTAGTTTCGTTACGGAACTTCCATATTTTGTTTAATATTTCTAGCGTGTTGGGTTTCATTAAGATAAAATAGGGCATAGAAGTCATCATCATGGCATGCAATGTCAATGCTTCGCTTTCTACAATTTTAATGAATTCTTCTATATTTCCAGCTTCTAGTATGTTTTTTATACTCGAAAGATTTTGTGGCGCTTGTAAAAAGCGTTGTTCTGCATAAGGATGTTTGTGCATTAAATCGTGACCAACAGAGCTAGAAACTAGTTTTTCGCCTTTGTCAACCAATAAAATAGTGTCTTGGTAATTGTTGAAATTAGGATGAATTTGGGTTGGAAATTCAACTCCAAATAAATCGGAACTTCCTGTTATTTCTTCGTGTTTTCCCCAGACAACTACGCTTCCTTTTATGCTTCGGCAAGCGCTTCCGGAGCCTAAACGAGCAAGGAAAGATGCTTTTTGGTAAAAGAATTCTTCTGTTATTGTTGGGTTCAATTCTTTTTCCAAACTCATGATGTTCATAGCAAGAGCTGCCATTCCGGATGCGGAAGAGGCAATTCCCGAACTGTGCGGAAAGGTATTTTGGGTATCAATGGTAAAATGATAGTTTTTCAAATAAGGGCAATAGGTTTCAATACGTTCCAAAAACTTTTGGATTTTTGGTTTGAAATCTTCTTTGGGTTTTCCTTCAAAAAGCAAATCGAAGGAGAAATTAGTGGTTTCTTCTTTTTTGTTAAATGCTAATTTGGTTATTGTTTTACAGTTTTTTAAAGTAAAACTTATGGAAGGGTTGGCAGGAATTTGATCTTGTTTTTTACCCCAATATTTCACTAATGCAATGTTACTTGGCGCACTCCAAGCGTAGTTTCCCTGATTCACGGATGTAGAATACTGGGTGGTAATAAAATCCTTTTCGGAATTCATATTTAATAATTTTGACAAATATACTTATTTTAGAAAAACGAAATACTTTTGTTCACTATATTTGTATAAAATATAAACAAAATGCAAAAGATTCTAAGAATAGCAGTAGTTTTAATGACTTGTTTGGTGGTTGGTTATTTGTCGGGGATGGTTACTCGAGATAGTATTACTACTTGGTATCCTACACTTGTAAAACCTTCTTTTAATCCACCGAATTGGATTTTTGCTCCCGTGTGGACTATTCTTTATATAATGATGGGTGTTGCTGGTGGTATGGTTTGGAACAGAATAGAACAAGATGCCGAAAATGTAAAGAAAGCTTTTATGTTTTTTATTATTCAATTGGCTTTAAATGCAATTTGGACGTTGTTATTTTTTTATTTTCACAATCCTTTTTTATCTTTAATTGAGATTGTGCTTTTATGGTTAATGATTTTTGAAACCTATACCCAATTTAAGAAGATAGATAAAGTTGCCGGGATGTTGCTAGTTCCTTATTTGGTGTGGGTGAGTTTTGCTATGGTTTTGAATGGTAGTATTTGGTGGTTGAACAGATAATCAAGCTTTGGATTCTTAAAATTGCTTTTTAATTTGTTTTTTGACCATTAAACCATAAAAAAAATCCCATCATTGCTGATGGGATTTCATTCTTGATTGTATTTCTTTAAAAAATTATATGATTAACATTGCATCACCATAAGAATAGAATTTGTATTCTTCTTTGATGGCTTCTTCGTAGGCTTTTTTCATTAAATCGTGACCACAAAATGCCGAAATCATCATTAATAAGGTTGATTTTGGGGTGTGGAAATTGGTAATCATAGCATCGGCTAGACTGAAATCGTAGGGAGGAAAGATGAATTTATTGGTCCATCCTTCAAACGGATTTAGGGTGCGTTGGGAAGAAACCGAACTTTCTATGGCGCGCATTGAGGTAGTTCCTACCACACAGATTTTCTTTTTGTTTGCTTTGGCACTATTAACAATGTCACATGCTTTTTGGTTGATTTTCAACTCTTCCGAATCCATTTTATGTTTGGATAAATCTTCTACTTCAACTGGATTGAAAGTCCCTAAACCTACGTGAAGGGTTACTTCGGCAAATTCAACTCCTTTAATTTCTAAACGTTTTAAAAGGTGTTTAGAGAAGTGTAAACCTGCAGTTGGTGCAGCTACAGCTCCTTCTTCTTTAGCGTAAATTGTTTGGTAACGCTCTGCGTCTTCGGGAGTTACCTCACGATTGATGTATTTTGGGATTGGTGTTTCACCAAGTTCGGTTAATTTATTACGAAATTCTTCGTAAGAACCATCGTAAAGAAAACGTAGGGTTCTTCCGCGAGAAGTTGTATTGTCAATTACCTCTGCAACTAAAGAATCGTCATCACCAAAATATAATTTATTTCCGATTCTGATTTTCCGAG
The DNA here is from genome assembly GCF_044357305.1 of Flavobacterium sp. Lineage (GTDB taxonomy): Bacteria > Bacteroidota > Bacteroidia > Flavobacteriales > Flavobacteriaceae > Flavobacterium. The sequence goes on along the minus strand of NZ_JBIKPS010000004.1, from coordinate 169,469 downwards.
CTGGATCAACCAATACATCCCAAAGGCGTTGTTCTGCATTTAATTCTCTTAATAAGAAAACTTCAATACGAGCACCAGTTTTTTCTTTGTTTCCAAACATACGTGCTGGGAAAACTTTGGTATTATTTAAAACCATTACATCGCCATCTCCAAAATAATCGATAACGTCTTTGAACATTTTGTGTTCTATAGTTCCTTTTTTTCTATCGATTACCATTAAACGAGATTCGTCACGGTTTTCTGCTGGAAATTCAGCTAATAATTCTGTTGGAAGATTGAATTGAAAATGAGATAATTTCATTTAAGAGTGTTTAAAAGTTTAAAGTTTATGGTTTATGGTTTATGGTTTAAAGTTTATGGTTTATGGTTTATGGTTTATGGTTGTTTACCATAGACGTTTAAAATTCAGGTTGCAAATATACGATTGTGAGATAGGCGTTGTCAAGTGTTTTGCAGTTTTTTTTTATTTAAGTTGCTTAGGCACTGAGTTACTTAGGATTTAAGTTTTTTTATAATTCTGAAATTTGGAAGCCAATGGATTTTAAATCGTTCCAAAAAGTTGGATAGGATTTAGAAACTACTTCTGCATCTTGAATAATTATATCTGTTTTTAATGCCAATGGTGCAAATGCCAAGGCCATGCGGTGGTCTTGGTAGGTAGCGATTGCTTTGCTCTTGACTATAACAAAATTAGAATCAGACATTAGTAACGTAAGGCTATCATTGGTGACAGAAATTGAGGCTCCAAGTTTAGTGAGTTCGGTTTTTAAAGCTTCTAGACGGTCGGTTTCTTTAATTTTTAAGGTGTGCAATCCAGTTAAATAGCAGCCTATTCCTAATCCGAAACAAGTAACAGCAATGGTTTGAGCGATGTCGGGGGAGTTGTTTAGGTTGTAGGTTGTGGGTTGTAGGTTGTAGGTTGCTAGTTTTGTTATTGTAATAGAATTATTGCTATTGAAAACTGTTTCTACTCCGAAGTCTTTATAGATTTTTACCAAAGCAGCATCACCTTGCAAACTGTTTTGTTTGTAACTGGATAGGGTTATTTGGGTGCCAATTTCAGACAGTGCTATAATTGAATAATAATAGGATGCCGAAGACCAATCGGATTCGATGGTTATAGGTGTTGGGTGTTGGGTGTTGGGTGTTGGGTTGACTGTGATTGTATTATTTTCAAAAGATGTTGTTACTCCAATTTCGTTTAGCAATGCTAATGTCATTTGAATATAAGGCATAGATGTTATTGCACCTTCAAGAGTTAATTCTAATCCGTTTTCGAGTTTTGGAGCTATTAAAAGTAGTGCCGAAATGTATTGGCTGCTCACATTTGCCGCAAGTGAAACTTTGTTTTGGGTGAGTTTCTTTCCTGTAATTTTAATAGGAGGGAAGCCTTCGTTTTCGGTAAAGATTATTTCCGCACCAAGTTGTTTTAAGGCATCTACTAAAATTTTAATAGGACGTTCTTTCATTCGGGAGGAACCTGTTAATAGTACTTCGCTTCCTTCTTGAATAGCAAAATAGGCGGTTAGAAAACGCATGGCGGTGCCGGCGTGGTGGATGTTTATAGGTTGTAGGTTATGGGTTGTAGGTTTTAGGTTTAGTGCCTCCATCATTACTTCGGAGTCGTCTGAATTGGAGACGTTTTCTAAAGTGAGGTTTGGATATAAGGCTTGTAACAACAACAATCTATTGGTTTCCGATTTGGATCCAGTGATTGAGATTGTTGATAGTTGCTTGTTAATTTTTGCTTGTTGAAGTCTTAAATCCAATTTTCTAAAGTCTTAATACTCTTATCTTAATACTACTTTAATTTTTCATTGTTTTGATGCCGATCATGGTCGCGATTGGTTTTCAAATCTAGTTTTTTATCGAAGGCGGATTGAAGGTCTATTCCGGTTTGGTTTGCTAGACATAATACTACAAAAACCACATCGGCAAGTTCTTCACCAAGGTCTTTATTTTTATCGGATTCTTTCTCGGATTGTTCGCCATAACGACGGGCAATGATTCGGGCTACTTCACCTACCTCTTCAGTAAGTTGCGCCATATTGGTAAGTTCGTTAAAATAACGAACGCCATGGTTTTTTATCCAGTTGTCTACTTCTAGTTGGGAGTTTTTTAGGTTCATTTATTTCTTTATTAATACAATTTTTTCATTTTCTTTATCTACTATAATTTTAAAAAATTCTTTTAAGGTGCTGTAATCATCTGGAGGTATAATGGACGCATTAATACTTAATACAACAATTATTTGCACCTGATTATCTGAATTGGATGTTGTAAAACTGAAATTTCCATATTCTTTATCCATAGAAATAGAAATAGGTTTTGGTATACTTTCAAGTTGATAACCATCCGGTATAGTAATGCTTATCATGTATTTATCTTTAAATGGAAATGAGAAATCAATTGGATATTCTCTTGTTTCTTGTTTGAATGGATTTTCTGTTGATACTAAATGTAACAATGGAGAAATATATATTTTATTGCCAATAATCTCAGAGGAATTGGAGTTTTTAAAAGTATATTTTTCAATTACAGATTCGTTTAAGTTAGGGTCGGTAGTTAATTCATAATCTTCAACCTCAAGACCACTATGAGATTTTTCTATTTTTTCAACAATACTTTCCTTTGCTAATCCAGTATAACTTTCTCTAAATCGTAATGCGTAGTAATCTAAATATTGTTCCCTAAATTTCCCTGTTATCTGCCCATTCGTATCTATAGTGGCAATTACATTTACAACATCTTGAGAAATACTTTCGGGCATTAAATCAATCATATCCGAAGTGCCGTCTTTTCGAATTATTCTACCAAACCAATTTAAATCTCGTAAAGGTAAAATGTTTGGTTGTGAATATTTACTAGTGGCATCCAATAAAACTATTTTATTATTTAATACAACTGAAGCAATAACCATATTAAATGCTGTTCTACTTGGATAAAGTGCAATACCATTATTTCGAGTACTTAATAATACTGGATTGGCATCTAAATTTGCATATCGCAACATTGATACTAACATTAAGTTTATATCTGCAGTATTACCAGTTTTTTCTTGATAAGCTTTTTTTACCCCAGAATCACAAATATAACTGAAGGATTTATTCCAAACCATTCGCGATTGCACAAAATTAAATATAGCAGCTGACTTTTCTTCGAAGGTTGTTAATCCTTGTAATAAAGTTTTCAGATCGTCTTCGAAATAATTATTCTTGTTGAGTTGAGGGCCAAAATCATCATTTTCGTAGATGTTTTTAGACACATCTTCCCAATTTGTTGCGAAATTGGTATATGTTTGATTGGGCATTTGTTTCGAAATTAATTCATTACTTACAGTAGAAAGATAATTGTCTAAATTATTTACAAATCCTTCATTCTTTATTGCAGCTATATTTTCAAGCACATATAAAGTATGATTTTCAATATAATTAATAGTCTCCGTACTAAACTGAGTACTTGTAACATACCCATCACTTCTTTCTTTATTATTTAACGTTATTGTTTTATTAACTCCATTTTTTTCTATCTTTGGTGTTAAACTACCCTTAAAAAATGGATTGTAAATAAAATATTCTGGTATTTCAGTTTTAAATTCAGAATAATTTACAGGAATTGTTTTCTGAAAGCCCCAATCTGGTAAATTTGATATAAACGGAGATTTTATAGTGTATGAATATTCAATTATTGAGCCTTCTTTAACATCGGGCAGCGTTATTTTTTTTACATTCCAAAATTTATTAATGCTTTCTGAAAATTCTCCTTCACTTTTTAATTTTGTTTTTTCAATTTTACCATTAATTAAATTATAAGTTGCTGCCTTATTAATAACTACTGTTTCTTTGGAACTATTGTTATTATTACCAACATAATAATTTACAGATTTATTTGCCCAATCATAACCTTCTTTTTTATAAATCTTAATTTTAACCTCTACATCTGTGACTAAAGAAAAACCTGTGTTTTCAGAAAATTGAAAATAGGTTTTCCCTTTATTAAAAATATAGGCTGCTGCAGCTGAAGAATCTTTAGGATGTATTTTTTCTTTAAGTTCCTCTATGGTTACATTGCCGAGTTCCCGTTTTTGAGCTTGAACGGTGGTAAGAAATGTAATAAATACAGCTAATAATGTGGTAAATTTTTTCATAAGTATTATATTTTAGTCAGTACAATTTTTGAGTTATCTGCTTTTGCTATTTGTTCTCTAAATTTTCGATAATTTTCGTATTCTTCTTTTTCATAATATCCTTTATTGGCTAGAAAAGAACGTTTGTATAAAAGCTTGTTCGGACTTAGCACTGCCAATTCCATTTTATAAGTTCCAAATTTATCTTTAAGTTCCAAATTTTCTGGTTTAACCTCTAATTTAAATCCTTCGGGAATGGTTACTTCTATTTCATCTTCATCATAATAGCCTCTTGAAATTTCAAATGGATTTTTTCTATTGCGATACCTTTGCGGAATTGACGCATTTTGATTAAAAACATTAATTGGCACCATCATCATACCTGCATTGCTTTTTCCATAAGCTAGTGCAGAAATTTGTAAATCTTCTATAAATTCAACATTTTCATTATTGTTGTTGAATTTTATTTTATTCATTTTTAAATTATTAATCCAATAGAAATGATTTTTATAATATTCATCAATGCCTTCTTTGGATTTTTTTTCTAGCATGTAAATATTGTCGTATTGAATCCCATCCGATTTAATAATTACTTTACCAGAAATATTCCCATCTAAATCAATAGAGTAATTGCCTTTAGAGATTTGGGAACTTTTTTTTTCGTTAAATTCATCTGTTTTAATTATTTCACCTCCATCAGGTGTAACCTTTAAAGCATAACGATCGTCGGTAAAATCTCCTTGAAAACCAAAAGGCAAAGTTTGATTAGTGCATTCCAAAAAGAGATTTTTATCTTTGTATGGAAGTGTTAATATCGCATGGTTTCCTTGCATCGCAACAAAATCTTGTTTGAAATCTCTTTTAGTTTTATCTCCAAAAATCACGGTATAAAAAGCTTCTACTCCTACGGTTTTAAGCAAAACCCGCATATAATTAGAGAGAGCTTTACAATCACCATAACCCAATCTATCTATATCTTTGGCTAGCATGGGCTTCCAGCCTCCAATTCCTAATTGAATACTAACATACCGGGTTTTATCCTGCATATATTGGTAAACAATTTTTGCTTTTTTTATTGGATCGGTCTCAGCACCTACTAATGCTTTTATTTTAATTTTGGTTTCATCGGATAATTCTTCGGTTCCTGTTAATAAAGCGTTATAAACCCATGCCCCATATTCTTTCCAAGTTTTAGCAGTACCTTCAACTCCTTCCAAATAAAATTTTTCCAGTCCAAATTTAACTTCGGGCCAAAATTTACTAGGAGACGGAGAGTACTCCTCTTGTTTTTCGGCTTCTAAATTTTCTGCAGAAAAAGTAATAATTCCTTCTTTTTCAGATTTATTTATGGTGCGACCTGTAAAATTATATTCTTTGTATTTAAACCCTAAATCGGGAGTATAATGTATAGTAAATTCTGATTTTTGAACGCTTTCCAAATAGTCGTCAATTGGACTCCAACCTGGAATAAAAGCGGTATTGCTGTTCTTAGTTTCGCTAGTGAAAACTACAGTAAAAGGATAATCGGTTGGGGTATAATCTAAGTAAAGGACACGTTCATTGGAAATAGTAAACCCATCGGAAACGCTTTGATCTTTAAAGTCTTTTCGTTTGATTTTTTTCACTTCCATTCCAAAAGCATTATAAATAGTAGCTTCAATAAAATTTACTTTTTCGGAATCACCATAATATTCTTTCGCGTCAATATTGTTAATCCCTTTAGGATTTAGAACCGTAATTGCTTTGCTAGTAGTTTTTACATATGATTTTTGAGAAGTGATACTAATATCAATAGATTGGTAACGAATAACACTATTTGCATTTTCTTTTAAATTTTCAGGAATAGTTACTACTGAATAATTAGTGTTTTGTGCAACAATTAAATTACAAAAAAGAAAAAATAACGGAACGGAAAATTTACAATGCATCTTAGAAGTATTTATCCAAAAATAACATTTTTATTTAAAATTTATTGTGTTTTATTCTTTATTTTTAGTGTCCATTACTATAGTTACAGGGCCATCGTTTAATAACAGTACTTTCATGTCGGCACCGAATTTTCCTGTTTGTAGTTTTTTTCCTATTTCTTGTTCGAGTTGGGCGATAAATTTCTCATAAAGTGGGATTGCAATTTCTGGTTTTGCGGCTTTAATATAGGAAGGACGGTTGCCCTTTTTAGTGGAAGCATGAAGCGTAAATTGACTTACCACAATAATATCGCCATTGCAATCTTTTACCGAAAGATTCATTACTTCCTTTTCATCTTCAAAGATGCGGAGGTTTGCAATTTTAGATGTCAGCCAAAGGATGTCTTCTTGCGTGTCGGCATCTTCAACTCCAACCAGAACCAGCAACCCTTTTTGGATTTCGGCTACTATTTTAGAATCTATAGTTACAGATGCTTGAGAAACTCTTTGGATTACGGCTTTCATGAAAATTAATCTTTTTAAAGTCGATAAATTAATATAATATTCAGACGCGATAAATCAATATAATATTTAGATGCGATAAATCAATATAATATTCAGACGCGATAAATCGCGTCTCTACTTATTTCTGGTTTCGTCGCTTGCAATTCTATCGTCATTATAAATATCGGTGCGGTAATTTTCATCATCACCTTCAAGGATTTTTATATAACTATTGTAACGAGTCCAAGAAATTTTATCTTCTTCTAATGCTTTTTTGATGGCGCAATGGGGCTCTTCTTTGTGCAGACAATTATTGAATTTACATTGGTCTTTTAATTTGAAAAACTCCGGAAAATAGCCACTTATTTCTTCTTTTTCCATGTCCACAATTCCGAAACCTTTGATTCCTGGGGTATCGATGATTTTGGCGTCAAACGACAAATCGTACATTTCAGCAAAAGTGGTGGTATGTTGTCCTTGTTTACTTTGTTCGGATATGGTTTTGGTTTTTAGATGCAAACTAGGTTCTAAAGCATTTACTAAAGTAGATTTTCCTACTCCCGAATGACCAGAAAACATCGTGATTTTATCTTTCATTATTCCTTTTAATTCATCTACACCTTTATTTTCGGTAGAAGAAACTCTAAGGCATTGGTAACCAATTTCCTGATAAACATGCTGCATGTACAACTGTTCGTCTAAGGTTGCTCCTTCAAGAGTGTCTATTTTATTGAAAACCAAAATCGTAGTAATACCATAAGCCTCTGCCGTAACCAAAAATCGATCTATAAAATTGAAGGTTGTTGGTGGATTGTCTATCGTAATTAATAGAAAAACGTAATCTAAATTGGATGCAATAATGTGCATTTGATGCGACAAATTAACCGATTTCCGTACAATATAATTTTTCCTGTCGTGAATATGGTGGATGGTTCCTGTGGTAACATCGGAAGTTTCGTCTAATTCATAATCTACCAAATCGCCAACCGCAATTGGGTTAGTGCTTTTGATGCCTTTAATTCGGAATTTCCCTTTGATACGACATTCCATAAAAACGCCTTCCTCCGATTTCACGGTGTACCAACTTCCAGTAGATTTATAAACAAGTCCGGTCATATTTTGGTTGTGGGTTGTAAGTTCTAGGTTCTAGGTTTTATGCTCTAGATCTTGAGTTCTAGGTCTTGCAAATATAGATAAAACTAATTTTAGTTTATTATACTTAGACCTAAAACCCAGAACCTAAAACCTAGAACTCTTTATGAATTAAATATTTTCTCTTGATGGGTAATACTTTCTTGATGAATTGCTTTAAAAAATTGCACAATAAATTCTTCGCTCAATCCTTTTTGGCTTCCATCGGCAATCATTTTATCTAAAACTTCGTTCCAACGTTTGTTTTGTAATACAGCAACATTTTTTTCTTTTTTCAAGGCACCAATACTAGCGGCAACTTTCATTCTTTTACCAATTACCTCTAATAATTTAGCATCAAATTCATCGATTTTTCCTCTAAGTTGGTTCAATCGTTGTTGGTAATCGTCAGCATCATCCGTTTCTTTTCGGATGGTTAAATCGGAAATAATTTTCTTTAATTGAGTTGGTGTTACTTGTTGGGCTTTGTCACTCCAAGCATTGTCTGGATCGATGTGGGTTTCGATAATCATTCCATCGTAATTCAAATCGAGTGCCTCTTGCGCCACTTGAAAAATCATATCGCGATTTCCGGTTATATGCGAAGGATCGATAATTAAAGGTATATCGGGGAATTTATGTTGGAAATCAATCGCAATTTGCCATTCGGGATTGTTTCGGTATTTTGTTTTTTCATAAGTAGAAAACCCCCTGTGGATGACTCCTAATTTTTTGATTCCGGCATTATACAAACGTTCTACACCACCAATCCACAAAGCCAAATCGGGGTTTACAGGGTTTTTTACCAAAACAATTTTATCGGTATTTTGCAATGCATCGGCAATTTCTTGCACGGCAAATGGATTCACCGTGGTTCTTGCACCAATCCAAAGCACATCGATATCGTGTTCTAACGCCAATTTTACGTGAGCCGCATTGGCAACTTCCACCGCCATAAGCAAGCCAGTTTCGGCTTTGGCTTTTTGCAACCACTTCAATCCGATTTCACCAACACCTTCAAATCCACCTGGGCGTGTTCTTGGTTTCCAAATCCCAGCACGAAAAATCGATACTTTAGAATCTTTCAATTCGTGGGCAATTTTCAATACTTGTTCTTCCGTCTCAGCACTACAAGGCCCAGCAATTACTATTGGATGTGGTAAATGGAAATCATTTAACCAAGTTCGCATTTCTTTATTGTTTTCCATGGTATTTTAGTTGGAAGAAGGGAGTTGGAAGTTGGAAGAAATCTTCTGGCTTACTCTCAAATTTTAAATTTTAGACAAAATTAGTAAACCTATAGGAACTAACGTAAAAACATTTACCAAATGTGCGTTAAATAATTAATATACGAGTGATTTTGGACAGTTCAGTACAACGATTTCTTAGAAATTCCTTTTTTTAAATCATAAAATCATTTATTATCCGTTATAAGTTTTAATCGTTTTTAGATTTCCTTTATTAATTATTACATTTGCTTCAAATATCAAGTTATGTCTATAGAAGTTCAAAATATTTCCAAAAGTTATGGCGCTCAAAAAGCGCTAGACAACGTTTCGTTTTCGGTAAAAAAAGGAGAAATTGTTGGTTTTCTGGGTCCGAATGGTGCCGGAAAATCTACTTTGATGAAAATTTTGACTACTTATATTAATGCCGATGAAGGTACTGCCTTGGTAAATGGCAATGATGTAAACGAAAATCAAAAAGCAGTACAACTTTCGGTTGGATATTTGGCAGAGCACAATCCGTTGTATTTGGATTTGTATGTTCGGGAATATTTGGCTTTTAATGCCGATGTGTATAAAGTGGCCAAATCTCGAATTGAAGAAGTGATTCAATTGACTGGATTAACTTCAGAAAGTCATAAAAAAATAGGCGAATTGTCTAAAGGATACCGCCAAAGAGTGGGATTGGCAACGGCATTGTTACACAATCCCGATGTTTTGATTTTGGACGAACCTACCACAGGATTGGATCCGAATCAATTGGTGGAGATTAGAAATGTGATTAAAAATGTAGGCAAAAACAAAACTGTTTTTCTTTCTACGCACATCATGCAGGAAGTAGAAGCCATTTGCGATAGAGTAATTATCATCAACAACGGGAAAATAGTTACCGACAAAAAACTAGACAAATTGGTTTCTGAAATTAAGGAACAAGTGATTGAAGTGGAATTTGACAAAGTGGTTGACGAAGCTTTATTTTCTAAATTATCGGAATTAAAATCCTATAAAAATACCCACGATAAAGTTTGGGAATTGACTTTTGAAACCGAAAACGACTGCCGTTCCTCGGTATTTGACTTTGCTCAAGAAAATGGATTGAAGACCTTACAACTAAACTTGAAAAGCAAAAACTTGGAGGAGATTTTTAGAGAAAAAACGTCTGAAAAAGGTACGAGGTAAAAGGTACGAGGTACGAAGTTTAGCGTATTGCGTCAGTTTTTCTTTAATTACTGTTGAAGTATTACGATTAGTGATTCATAAACGGAGATTTCACAAAACAATGTTTCTTTTTTAGCCCGGATAGAAGTGGAAAGCTTTTTGAAATGGAAAGCTAATTTTTTGTTGCTAGAAAATAGCGACCATAGGAAGCTATTTTTATAGCTTACAAAAATAGCTTGACATGAAAAAACTTGCAACGGATAGCCGGAAAATGGCTTACTAAAATGCCTAAAGTTTCGCTACTAATTTCTTGACAACTTAAATGGCAATAGATAAACTTATTCTATTATATTTGTGCCACTAAAATTTTAGGATGGGAAGGTTTTCTTTTATACTTTTTTTATTTTCATTGACTGTTTTTGGGCAGAAAAATAACGATACCAATGCGCTAGAAGTTTCGTTTTTGCAGGGAAATGTTATTCCGCACACCAAAGATTTATACCATTTACAGGGACATGCCGACGGGTTGATGCTTAGTTTCATTAAGCAAACGCACGGTAAAGACGAATGGCATTCGGCCTATAATTTCCCGGATTATGGGGTGTATTTGGAATATCAAAATTACAATAATGATTTTCTTGGAAAGGTTTATGCGGCTGGAGTTTTATATAATTTTTATTTCTTTAATAGAAGTTTGGAACTAAAAGTTGCGCAGGGGGTTGGTTATGCCACGAATCCGTATAACAAGGTTGAAAACAGTAAAAACAAAGCATTTGGATCGACTTTGATGGGTAACACTATTTTTGGATTGTTTTATAAAAAGGAGCGACTTATAGATAAATTAGGCCTTCAGGCTGGTTTGCTTTTTACGCATTTTTCTAACGGTAGAACTAAATCACCCAACAGTGGCATCAATACTTTTTTTCTGAATGTTGGCGTGAATTATGATTTTTCAAAGAACACAACTAGAAACATTGACACTGTTGCGGTTAAAAAAGACTATAGCGAACCGCTAAAATATAATTTCGTTTTGCGCAGTGGTTCTAATGAAAGTCAGGTTATTGGAAGTGGGCAACATCCGTTTTACCATGCTTCTTTTTTTGTTGACAAACGGTTTAATAGAAAAAGTGCTTTGCAATTGGGTACCGAACTTTTCTTGACCAATTCGTTTAAGGATTATATAAAATACAAAGCCAATGCCTATACGGAATTGAATATTGACCCGAATACCGATTTCAAAAGAATTGGTTTATTTGTGGGATATGAGTTGTTTGTGAATAAAATTTCCTTGGAAGCACAGGTGGGCTATTATGTTTATCGCCCGTTTGTAAATGACATCGCTCTTTATGACCGAGTTGGATTCAAATACCATTTCACTCCGAAAATATATACTAGTTTTTCTGTAAAAACACATATGTTTTTGGCAGAGGCTTTGGAATTTGGAGTTGGTGTAAGATTATAGAATTATGAGAAAAATAATTATTTTATTGAGTTTTTTATTGGTTTTTATTTCCTGTGAAAAGCCAAGCGAATGCTACGAAAGCACTGGAGATATGGTGACTAGAACAATTCCTGTAAATCCGTTTACACGGATAAAAGTGTATCGCGGTATTGCTGTTGTGATTACAGAAGGACCAGAATACAAAGTGGAGATTAAATCGGGAAGTAACTTAATCGATAATGTTTCGGTTACACAAAACGATAATCAATTGGTGTTTACCGACAATACTACTTGTAATTGGTTGCGCGAATATGGACAAACTACGGTATATGTTACCACGCCAAATTTAGAAGAAATTTATTCTAAAACCGAGCGGAATATTAGTTCTAATGGGACATTAACCTATCCAACCTTGCGGATTTTTGCCTTAGATAAAGATGCCGATGGTGAGGAAGGTGCTGGTACGGGAGATTTTTATTTAACCCTTAACAATTCGCAATTGGTGGTAGAAAATAATAATGTGTCTCGGTATTTTATTTCGGGCACTACCAATGAAGCAAACTTGAATTTATATGCAGGCGATGGACGAATTGATGCTTCCAATTTAACGTCACAAACTATAAAAGTGTACCATCGAGGATCTAACGATATGATAGTACGACCTATGCAAAGCATCACCGGAAAAATGGTGAGCACTGGAGATATTCTTCTGAAGAACAACCCGCCAATTGTTGAGGTGCAGCAATTGTATCAAGGGCATGTAATTTATAATTAGGTTTAAAAAACTTCATTTGCAATAGCCTTAATATTCTCGGCTTTCCCCATAGAATAATAATGCAATACTGGAATTCCAGCAGCAACTAATTCTTTACTTTGTTCGATACACCATTCAATTCCTATTTGTTTAACGTGGTCGTTATCTTTAGCTTTTACTACAGCCATAATTAAATCATCGGGCATTTCTATGCTAAATCGATGCGGAATTAAATTCAGTTGTTTTTTGGTTGCAATTGGTTTTAAACCTGGAATAATTGGAACTGTTATTCCAGCAGCACGGCATTTAGCAACAAAATCAAAGAATTTTTTATTATCGAAAAACATTTGAGTGATGATGTATTGCGCGCCATTTCGGATTTTTTCTTTCAAAAAATGAATGTCACTATCCAAACTTGGAGCTTCCATGTGTTTTTCTGGATAGCCTGCAACGCCAATGCAAAAATTGGTTTTAGCCGAATTTTTTAAATCTTCATCCAGGTAAATTCCGTTATTCAAATTATTGACTTGCAATACCAAATCGGATGCAAATTCATTTCCTTCTTTTTCGGGTTTGAAATAGGTTTCGTTTTTTAAAGCATCGCCACGAAGCGCTACCACATTATCAATTCCTAGAAAATCTAAATCGATTAATAAATTTTCGGTATCTTCTTTAGTAAAGCCACCACATAAAATATGTGGAATAGCATCCACCGAATATTTATTTTGAATTCCAGCACAAATTCCAACCGTTCCCGGACGTTTTTTTACAATTTTCTTTTGCAATAAACCGCTTGGCAATTCTTTAAATTCGTATTCTTCCCGATGATAGGTAACGTCAATAAACGGAGGGTTGAATTCCATTAATGGATCGATACTATCAAAAATAGATTGGATGTTTTGCCCTTTTAAAGGTGGTAAAATTTCAAAAGAAAATAATGGTTTTCCTTGTGCGTTTTCTATGTGTTGTGTTACTTTCATGATTTTTTAGGTTGTGGGTTGTGGGTTGTAGGTTGTAGGTTCTTCCTACTCGCTACTACCTTCAACCTTGGTTAATCTGCTATATTTGGACTTAGCCATTTGTTTGCTTTTTCGGTAGAAATTCCTCTTCGTTTGGCGTAATCTATTACTTGATCTTCTTTTATTTTTCCGAGTCCGAAATACTTGCTTTCTGGATTTGCAAAATAGTAACCCGATACCGAAGATGCTGGCCACATCGCCATGCTTTCGGTTAATCGTACGCCTATTTCTTGTTCGACGTTTAGTAATTTCCAAATGGTTGGTTTTTCCAAATGGTCTGGACATGCCGGATAACCTGGTGCAGGTCGAATTCCTTTGTATTCTTCGGAAATTAAATCTTGATTGGATAAATTTTCATCGGATGCATAACCCCAAATTTCTTTTCGAACTTTTAAATGCAAATATTCGGCAAAGGCTTCCGCCAATCTATCGCCTAATGCTTTTACTAAAATGGAATTATAGTCGTCTAATTGTGTTTCAAATTCGGATGCTTTTTCGTCAACGCCAAAACCTGTTGTTACACAAAAGCATCCTATATAATCTTGTTTTCCAGAATCTTTTGGCGCAACAAAATCGGCCAAAGCAATATTAGGAGCTCCTGCAGTTTTTTGGGATTGTTGTCTTAAAGTTAGAAGATGGAAGATGGAAGATGGAAGTTTAACTTCTATGTCATCATCGTTTATAGTATTTGCAGGAAAAATGCCTAGAATTCCTTTCGCGGTTAGCCATTTTTCGGATACAATTTTCTGCAACATTTCTTGTGCATCAGCAAATAAATTGGTTGCTTGTTCGCCAACTACTTCATCTGTTAAAATAGCAGGATATTTTCCATATAATTCCCACGAACTGAAAAAAGGTGTCCAATCGATAAAATCAACTAATTCGGACAAATCTACTTCCATAGTTTTGGTTCCGAAAAAATTTGGTTTTACTGGATTGAAATTGTCCCAATTTAATTGCAATTTATTTTTTCGTGCGGCTTCTATAGAAAGGTAATTTTTATCGCGACTTCTGTTTAAATATCCTTCTCGAAGTGCATCATATTCTTCTCGGATGGCTTTCACATAGCTGTCTTTGGTTTCGGCTTGCAATAAATTACTTGCTACCGTTACCGCTCTTGAAGCATCGTTTACGTGAACCACCGTTTGTTTGTATTCGGGTGCAATTTTCACAGCCGTATGGGCACGGGAAGTAGTTGCGCCTCCAATCATAATTGGAATTTTGATATTTAATTTGTCTAATTCTTTAGCCAAATAAACCATTTCGTCAAGCGATGGTGTAATCAAACCACTAAGTCCAATAATATCTACATTATGTTCCATTGCTGCTTGGATAATTTTTTCTGGTGGAACCATAACACCTAAATCAATAATTTCAAAATTATTACAACCTAAAACTACTGCAACAATATTTTTTCCAATATCGTGTACATCGCCTTTTACGGTTGCCATTAAAATTTTTCCATTACTTGACGAAGCAGAACTATCTTTTTCAAGTTCAATGAAGGGCAAAAGCTGCGCCACTGCTTTTTTCATCACACGAGCCGATTTTACAACTTGTGGTAAAAACATTTTTCCGCTTCCGAATAAATCTCCCACCACATTCATTCCTGCCATTAGGTTTACTTCGATAACTTCAATGGCTTTGTTGGCTTCTAATCGTGCTTCCTCAACATCCATTTCAATGAATTCATCAATCCCTTTTACTAACGAATGGGTTAGTCGTTCTTGAATAGAACCATTGCGCCATTCCATCCCCCCCTTAATCCCCCCCGAAGGGTGGGAAAGGATACCTTTAAAAGTTTCTGCTAAATCCAATAATCTCTCGGTGGCATCTTCTCTTCTATTTAGTAGTACATCTTCTACATGTTCTAATAGTGTTTTGTCAATTTGATCGTAAATTTCAAGCATTTCTGGGTTTACGATTCCCATGGTCATTCCGTTTTGGATGGCATGGTATAAAAAAGCCGAATGCATGGCCTCACGTACTTTATCGTTACCACGAAACGAAAAGGAAACATTACTCACGCCACCGGAAACTCCTGCATAAGGAAGATTTTCACGAATCCATTTGGTGGCTTTGAAGAAATCTAATGCGTTTAATTTATGTTCGTCCATTCCGGTTGCAACCGGAAAAATATTCGGATCAAAAATGATGTCTTGCGCTGGAAAATGCACTTCATTTACCAGAATATCATAACTTCTTTTGCAAATTTCTATACGTCTTTCGTAAGTATCGGCTTGACCGTTTTCGTCAAATGCCATTATGATTACCGCTGCACCATATCGTTTTATTAATTTGGCATGGTGGATAAATTGCGCTTCTCCTTCTTTTAAAGAAATAGAATTGACAACCCCTTTTCCTTGAATAACTTTCAAACCTGCTTCAATGATTTCCCATTTGGAACTATCAATCATCACAGGAACTCGAGCAATATCGGGTTCGGCAGCAATTAGATTTAGAAATTTAGTCATGGCGTAAACACCATCTAACATTCCTTCATCCATATTAACATCGATGATTTGTGCGCCACCTTCTACTTGTTCTCTTGCTACTGAAAGTGCTTCTTCGTACTTTTCTTCTTTTATTAATCGAAGGAATTTACGAGAACCTGTTACATTAGTTCGTTCACCAACATTTACGAAAATAGAATTTTCATCTACGTAAAGTGGCTCTAAACCGGAAAGTTGTAAATTTATTTTTGACATGTATATTATGTTTTAAGACGCAATGAATTGTTTAAGACGCAATAAATTGCGTCTCTACGCTGCGTGGTTGGAATTCTTTGACAACGTCTGCAATTGCTTTGATGTGCTCTGGTGTTGTGCCACAACAACCACCGATGATGTTTACTAAATTGTCTTTTAGATATTCTCTAATTAAGGCTTGCATTTCTAGCGGTGTTTGATCGTATTGACCAAATGCATTAGGCAAACCGGCATTGGGATGTGCTGATATATTTAATTGGGTATTCATTGCCAAACGTTTTAGGTAAGGCTTTAATTGGTCGGCGCCCAAAGCGCAATTAAACCCTATGCTTAACAACGGAATGTGGGCAATGGAGATTAAAAATGCTTCAACGGTTTGACCTGAAAGGGTTCTTCCAGAAGCATCGGTGATGGTTCCAGAAACCATTACGGGAATATTTATATTGCGTTCTTCTTTTACTTCTTCGATGGCAAAAAGTGCTGCTTTTGCATTTAAAGTATCAAATATTGTTTCGACTAATAAAACGTCGCAACCACCATCCATTAAGGCTTCTACTTGCTGTTTGTAGGCAATGCGCAAACCGTCAAAAGTTACGGCACGATATCCTGGATCGTTTACGTCTGGACTCATGGATGCGGTTCTGTTGGTTGGTCCTATGGAGCCAGCAACAAAACGGGATCTATCGGTGAATTCATCGGCTACTTCTCGGGCAATTTTAGCCGATTGGTAATTTAGTTCGTAGACGATATCTTCTAGGTGGTAATCGGCCATTCCGATGGTGGTTCCTGAGAAGGTATTGGTTTCTACAATATCGGCTCCTGCTTGAAAATACAAACGGTGGACTTGTTTAACAGCTTCGGGTTGGGTGATGGAAAGTAAGTCGTTGTTGCCTTTTAAGGGATGTGGGAAATCTTTAAATCGCTCGCCACGGAAATCTTCTTCCGAGAAGTTGTTTCGTTGCAACATGGTTCCCATAGCGCCGTCGAGCACTAGGATTCTTTCTTTTATTGCTTGTTCTATTTTAGTCATAGTTTCTATTTCACAGAGGTTCACTAAGTTTTCACTAAGTGTCTCAAAGATTATTTTTTTTTCTGCTAAGCTTACGATGGATTATCAAGGCTAACAGGTTTTATTCTCGCTAAGACGCAAAGGCGCAAAATCTTTATTTTTTTAAGCCATTTAGGAAATATGAGTTTTTTAAGAAATGGTTCTTTTGGAAACTTAATATTTACAAAAAAGGTTGGTTCTTTAGCCCCGATTGAAGTGGAAATCCTCGCCATTTTTCTTGGCGAGATTGCAACGAAAAGCGGGAAAATGGTTTACTAAAATGCGCAAGCCATTCGCTCCAAATTATTCCAATAGTCAAATGACTTATGGAAGTTCGGTACTCAATTATGTAGGTTATCGGGGAAAGTGAGAAGGGAATTTCTCGTGGTTATCTTTGTTTGATTTTCAAACTAGAATGTAGCACCTTCTACAGGGTAGGGTTGCTAAGCTTTCATCGGGTCTATTCCCTCGGGCTTTCGTGATAACAAGCAATAAGTTTAAGAACAGTGCAAAGTAAGGTCATAGAATTTAGATTTACAACATTTATTTTAAAAATTAACTATAACGTTTAAGTGAATTTTTAAAAAAACTTTGATAATAATTTGCAATTCAATTTGATTTCATACATTTGCACTCAGAATAAAGAGGAAGAATTTGAACTGATTGCAACCTCGTTAAAAAATGCTAAAGCAGAACCTCTTCTTTAGTATTTTTTTTGCAATTCTCATTTTTCTTCATAAAAATTAAATTAATTAATACTGATTTTTCAGTATAAAAACTAAATTATTATGGCATATTTATTTACGTCAGAGTCAGTGAGTGAAGGACATCCAGACAAAGTTGCGGATCAAATTTCGGACGCATTAATTGATAACTTTTTAGCATTTGATCCAGAATCAAAAGTAGCTTGCGAAACCTTAGTTACTACAGGTCAAGTTATTCTTGCAGGAGAAGTTAAGTCGAACACTTATCTTGATGTGCAAACGATAGCTAGAGATGTAATCAAGAAAATTGGTTATACCAAAAGCGAATACATGTTTGAAGCTAATTCTTGTGGCGTGCTTTCTGCAATACACGAACAATCTGCCGATATCAACCAAGGAGTGGATAGAGCTAATAAAGAAGAACAAGGCGCTGGTGACCAAGGGATGATGTTTGGTTATGCTACTAACGAAACCGAAAACTACATGCCTTTGGCTTTAGATTTATCGCATGCTTTATTGATTGAATTGGCTAATTTAAGAAGAGAAAATTCTGAAATTACCTATCTACGCCCTGATGCTAAATCACAAGTAACCTTAGAATATTCGGACGATAATAAACCACAACGAATTGATGCCATTGTAATTTCTACCCAACACGATGATTTTGATGAAGAAGCAATCATGTTGGCGAAAATTAAAAGCGATTTAATCTCTATTTTAATTCCTAGAATTAAAGCTAAATATCCGCAATATGCTCATTTTTTTAACGACAATATCACTTACCATATAAACCCAACGGGTAAATTTGTAATTGGTGGACCTCACGGCGATACCGGTTTAACAGGTAGAAAAATTATTGTAGATACTTATGGCGGAAAAGGTGCTCACGGTGGTGGTGCTTTCTCAGGAAAAGATCCAAGTAAAGTAGATAGAAGTGCTGCTTATGCAACACGTCATATTGCTAAAAACTTAGTTGCTGCTGGATTATGTGACCAAGTTTTGGTTCAAGTTTCGTATGCAATTGGGGTTGCAAAACCAACCTCTATTTATGTAGATACCTACGGAACTGCTAAAGTTGGCTTAACTGATGGAGCAATTAGCACTATTGTAGAAGGAATCTTTGATATGCGTCCGTACTTTATTGAGCAACGTTTAAAACTAAGAAATCCAATATATAGTGAAACTGCAGCATACGGACACATGGGAAGAACTCCAGAAACCGTAACTAAAACTTTTTCTGCACCAGGAGGAAACGAAAAAACAATAACCGTAGAATTGTTTACTTGGGAAAAATTAGATTTCGTAGACCAAGTTAAAGCAGCTTTTAACTTATAAGAATTTATTTAATTATACTTAAAAACAGCAGTTTCCAATTGGTAACTGCTGTTTTTTTATGTTTAATTGTTGAATTATAATTTTCATGGCGTGCCCCTTCGGGTCGGGCTGTCCGCTGTATCTTTGCTTTTTTGCTCGTGACCTCGCAGTAAAAAGCAAAGGATGCCGCTACCATCCCTCACGCAACACGTTTAGAATTCTTTAGAACTTTCAGTTTTTCAAATTCTATATGAAATATACTAGTACACTATTTCTCTAAAATTGATTTCGCTTCTACATCCGGTCTAGCGTAATCTAATCGGTCAATTAGTTTGGGTAAAGCATATCCATCCAAACCATTTATTGCAATAACATTTGCCTTATCTAGTTGTAGCCAATAATCTTTATGGAGTAAATTGTCTTCAAAAAACAAACTCTCAATAGAGGCTATAACATGGACTGTATCATTTTCTTTAATATAATACTCGTTGAGGTATTTGCAATGTAATTGAATAGGACTTCCCTTTACAAAAGGAATGGCAATTCCTTCTTTATACTCTTCAGTCAAGTTAGTTTTATCAAATTCTGAAATGTTTTCGTCATAATTGGCAGAAGTATGGTGCGCTGCTACAATCATGCTTTCGGTTATATGATTTACTGTAAAAAAACCAACTTCTTTAATGTTAGTATAGGTATCCCTTTTTACAGAAAGTGGGCGAGTGATAAAGCTTATCATCGGCGGATTGCTTCCAATGTGAGTAACGCTGCTGAAAACGGCTACGTTAGAAATTCCAGAAGCCGATTTGGTTACAATTAAATTTGCCGATTTATATCCGGTACAAGAATTGACCAAATTCAACCTTCTAATTTTATCCATCTCGTTAATGTCTTCTTTTGTGAAATTTCTCATCCTGTAATTTTTGTCAAAGATACATTTTGTTTATTTAAAATATAAAAAGACTAAACAAAATAAATTCTTAACACAAGAATTTAATTAGTTTCCTGTAAATTGATGCATTTATTCTGTAATTTTGCTCAACTTTTTTATTCGATTCAATGCAAACTCCTCAAAAAATTGCTGTCGTAGGTTCCGGATTAGTTGGAACCTTATTAGCAATATATCTTAAAAAATTAGGACATACTGTTCATGTTTATGACAGAAGTCCGGATATAAGAACCGTAGAATTTTCAGGACGTTCTATCAACCTTGTGATGTCCAATCGAGGTTGGAAAGCAATGCAAGACGTAGGCTTGGAAAATGAAATCCGAAAAATTGGGATTCCAGTAGATAAACGTGCTATCCATACCCAAGACGACACCTTGCAATACCAATATTATGGAAAAGAAGGAGAGGCTATTTTTTCCTTATCCCGTGGGGTATTGAATCGTAGAATGATTGATCTGGCAGAAGATGCTGGAGTAGAATTCTTTTTTGATCATAAAATATGGGATGTCACTCTAGCCGATGCTACTTTGCATATTGGCGAATCCGAAAGAGGGGAGTGGGAAGATATAAAATACGATAAGGTTTTTGGTGCTGATGGGGCTTTTTCTAGGATTAGACATAGAATGCAAAGGCAATCGATGTTTGATTATTCACAAGAATTCATGAAGATTGGCTATAAGGAATTACACATTCCAGCCAATGCAGATGGTACTCATAAAATTGACAAAAACTCGCTACACATCTGGCCTCGAGGCAACTTTATGTTGATGGCTTTGTCTAATCTAGACGGAACGTTTACCTGTACTTTGTTCATGCCGTTTGAAGGAGAAAATTCTTTTGAACAATTGAAAGATGAAGCAAGTTTGGTCGCTTTCTTTGCAAAATATTTTCCAGACACTAAAGAAGTAATTCCCGATTTAGTGCAGGATTTCTTTAAAAATCCTACTAGTTATTTGGCAATAATGAAATGTTATCCTTGGACCTATGAAGATAAAGTTGCTTTAATTGGCGATTCAGCGCATGCCATTGTACCTTTTTATGGTCACGGAATGAATGCTGGCTTTGAAGATATTACTGTATTAAGTGAATTGATTACTAAGTATGGCGATGATTGGAAGATGATTTTTTCAGAATATCAAAAATCACGTAAGCCAAATGCCGATGCTATTACCGAACTTTCCAGAAGAAATTTTGTAGAAATGAGTTCTAAAACAGCCGACGAAAAATTCCTTTTACAAAAGAAAATTGAAAAATGGTTCTCCGATAAACATCCTAATAAATGGATGCCACTATACAGCCGAGTAACATTTAGTTTGCAACCCTATTCGGAAGCACTTGCCATTGGCGATTTCCAAAATAAAATTATGGACGAAGTGATGCAAATTTCAAACATCGAAGAAAAATGGGATTCAGTAGAAGTAGAAAACTTGATTATAAAATTATTAAATTCCAATTAAGAAATTCCAAATTCCAAATTTCACTATCGCTGGAATTTGGAATTTAAAAACTGGAATTTCACTCCCGATGTACTTTGTTAAAATCAAATGCCGGAGTACAAATGGCGATATACTCGCAAGGTTCGTCAAACGGATTTGAATATTGCACTCGTGTATTTTTATCTATTTTAATAGATTGACCTGCTTCTAATATTATAGTTTCCCCTTCAATAATAAATTGCTTTTTACCAGAAATGATATAGGTGTATTCTTCAAACTCTGGCGTTTGAAAAGGCTCACTCCATTTGGGTGGCGCTATCATGTGTGCAATAGAAATTTCTTGATTTCCAGTAGTTGGTATTCCGTGGTGTTCTTCAATTAGTTTGCCGTCGGTTGTAGGAACTACAAAAGGTGCTTTTTGAATTAAGTATTTTTTCATTTTACCGCAAAGGCGCTAATTTGCCAATTATATTACAAAGTTAATTTTATTTTGGCTTTCGAAGTGAATTTACCACAAATTTTCTATATTCTACCAAAACTAAAAAGCACATTTCTATAAAATTAGGATTCTATTTTAAGTTTCATTTGCAAAAACAATGATATTAAGCGAATATTATTTTTTTTTGGATAAAAACAAATAATAAATTTGGTTTTTAGCTTTTTAAATGACTAATTACTATTTCAATAATTTGAAATAGTAATCCATAAAAATAAGATTAATAATATTTTAACCTTTTTTTATCATTTTTCTAAACAATATTAATAAGTATTTAGAGTTATTAATAATTGTTAGTTTAGGGACTGCTAATGTTAAGTTTATGTTACCGAAAACGTTTTCGTAAATAGACCAATAATTAAAAGTAAAAAAAAGTTTTTTTATTACAACTAAAAAATTAAATTTGCTCCTATTCAAGTTTATTACAACTAAAACTTATAAATTATTAAAAACTATTAAATTTAAAAAAAAATGGCAAACGCAAAAAAAGAAAATGGGGCTAATGGTGGCGGAATGATGACAGGGATTATCATCGCATCTTGTATCTTTGTAGGATTTTTAGTATGGAAATTTATCATGGGATCTGCAAGTAATTTCGAAAACGAAAAAGCAATGTTAGATGCAGGAGCTGAAGCAGGTCATCCAAAAGCAGGAAATTATCTAGCAATGGTTTATAAAGGAGGGGCAATAGTTCCAGTATTGTTAGGTTGTTTATTAATGGTTATCGTATTTTCTTTTGAAAGATTTTTTGTAATTTCTAAAGCTTCTGGAACAGGAAATTTAGATAAATTTATGTCAAATATTCAAAGTAATATTTCTCAAGGTAATATTGAAGATGCAATAGCTACTTGTGATAAACAAAAAGGATCTGTTGCAAATGCAATAAAATCAGCGTTAATTAAATACCAAGAAGTTAAAAAAGAAGGTTTCAACAGCGAAGAAGCATCAGAAATGATTCACAAAGAAATCGAAGAAGCTACTTCTCTTGAAATGCCAATGTTAGAAAAACACATGACTATTCTTTCTACTTTAGTATCTTTAGG
The DNA here is from genome assembly GCF_044357305.1 of Flavobacterium sp. Classification (GTDB taxonomy): domain Bacteria; phylum Bacteroidota; class Bacteroidia; order Flavobacteriales; family Flavobacteriaceae; genus Flavobacterium. Next base: position 146,508 of record NZ_JBIKPS010000004.1, on the reverse strand, counting down.
TACTCTTGCTGGATTATTAGGAACAGTTACAGGTATGATTAAAGCGTTTGGTGCATTAGCATCTTCAGGAACTCCTGATCAATCCATGCTTGCAAACGGTATCTCTGAAGCACTTATTAATACTGCAACAGGAATTTCTACTTCTGCTTTAGCAATTGTAATGTACAATCTTTTTACATCTAAAATTGATACTTTAACGTATTCTATTGATGAAGCAGGTACTGCAATTGTGAATTCTTACAGAAGAATGAGAGGAAGTATTAAATAATAATTAATTTTTTTGAAATTAATTTTTTCAAAGAAATAATAAAAAGATAAAAATGGCTAAAATAAAAATGTCCAAAAAGGCAGCGTCTATTGATATGACCGCTATGTGTGATGTAGCCTTTCTTCTGCTTACGTTCTTCATTTTGACTGCAACAGCAAAACAACCAGAACCATTGCCAGTGCAAACACCAGCCTCTACGGTTTTAACTAAGCTTCCTGAAACAGGATTAGTTACTTTAACGGTTGGTCAAACTAAGGACGGGCAAAGTGTGTTCTTCGGTATGAAAGATAGAGACGTTCGTGCTAAAACCCTTGAATTAATGGGGGAGAAGTATGGTGTGAAATTTACTCCTGCCGAAATAGCTCAGTTTTCTTTGATCGAAGATTTTGGCGTTCCAGTTTCTGGGTTGAAGCAATTAATTGCAATGCCAGGAGCAAAAAGAAATACAGCTGGTGTTCAGCCAGGTATTCCTATGGATTCATTAAATAATGAATTAAAGGATTGGGTTATGTATGTCAGAAAAGCTAATAACGTAGATCTAGCTAAAGATAAAGAATTGGACTTCGCGATAAAAGGCGATGCTAAACAACAATATCCTCAAATTAGAAAAATTATGGATTTGTTACAAGATCAAAAAATAAATAATTTTGCTTTAGTTACTGGTTTAAGAGCCAAACCTAAAACAGAATAATTTTAATAATAATTTAAAAGATATACAATGGCTGAATTAAATACTGGCGATGATGGCGGTGGAAAAGGTGGCAAAGTAAGAAGTAAAAAACAAAATTCTAAAGTAGATCTTACCGCAATGGTAGATTTGGCTTTCTTGTTGATTACCTTTTTCATGCTGACAACCTCGTTGTCAAAACCACAATCGATGCCTCTAGGTTTACCTGCTAAAGATGATACTTTAACAAAAATCAAACCTCTAAAAACAGATCAAAGAAGAACGGTAACCATTATTCTAGGCGCTAAAGACCAAGTTAAATGGTATCACGGACTTTTAGATGCTCCAGAAGTTGGAGGTGCTCCAACTACTACAGATTATACTAAAGATGGAATCCGTAAAGAATTGTTGAAAAGAGTACAATCTATTCCAGAGGTTATGGGGGATAAAGACAAAGGAATGATTGTTATCATTAAACCTACTAAAAAGTCAACCTATAAAAATTTGGTAGATATTTTAGATGAAATGGCAATTTGTAAAGTGCCTACTTATGCTATAGTTAATGAATTTTCTCCTGAAGAAAATAAATTAGCAGAAGAAATTAATAAATAATGCTTCCGGGTATTTTATAAATAACAAAAAGATGAAAATAGACCTATTAGGAAAAAAATGGTTGGACATCGTTTTTGAAGGACGAAACAAGAGTTATGGAGCTTATGACTTGCGTAAAAATAATGACAATACTAATTTAAAAGCATTAGCTATTGGAGCTGTTGTTTTTGCGTTAGCTGTCGCTACTCCAAAAATTGCCGAGTTTATTAGTAGTGTTACTGCTACAACTGATGAAGGCTTGCATGATAGAATAACTGCTGTGAAATTACCTCCAAAAGAAGAAAAACCAAAAGAGGATTTAAAACCACCACCACCTCCTAAACCAAAAGAGGATGTGGTAAAGTTTGTAAAGCCTGTTGTTGCTAGAAAAGAAGATGTAACAGAAGAACCGCCAAAGGTGGAAGATCTTAAAGATAAAAATCTTGGAAAAGAAGATATTAAAGGGGATAAAGATGCTCCTTTATCTGTTGATCCTCCAGGTAATGGACCACCTCAAGATGTGGTAGATGATAATACTATTTATAACTCAGCAGGTATTGAGGTGCAACCTTCATTTCCAGGTGGAAAATGGGCTAGTTTCCTTAAAAATAATTTCTCTCCTCCAGATGAGCCAGGTCTTAAAGGTAAAGTAACGGTTTCATTTGTTGTGGAAAAAGATGGTTCCTTAACCGATATTAAAGTATTAAAAGATATTGGATATGGTTCTGGAAAAGAAGCAGAAAGAGTTTTGCGTAAAAGTCCTAAATGGACTCCAGCAGAACAAAACGGTAGAAAAGTGCGTTGTGCTTTTATACAAACTTTCTCTATTGAAAATCCTGAAGAATAATATGTTTAAGCAAATAGTTATAAACTACAAGAAGAAATCGCTTAAAGAGCGATTTCTTCTATTTATAGGTATTTTGTTTCTTATGATATATTTAACACTAGGAGTAATTCTTATATTTTGGACCAAATTTCCTATTCGGATGGAAACCAAATACCGAATTGCTTTAGGAACCTTGTTAATAGTTTATGGCTTTTTTAGATTTTGGCGATTATTAAAAACGGATTCGGATGATTAAATTCAAAAGTAAAATAGTGTCCTTTTTATTGGGCTTTGGAGTAGTACTTATTGTGTTATATTCCTGTAAAGGAGATGAAGAAAATAAAGAAACTATATTAACTGGAAGTACTTCTATTTTGGTTGATGAATCAATATTACCAATAATTGAAGATCAAGTTGCGGTATTTGAAAGTCAATACAATGCTACTATTAAATTACTTCCACAATCGGAAAAAGAAAGCGTACAATCGTTTGTAAATAATACAGCACGTACAATAATTTTATCACGAAAATTAAATATAGTTGAAAAAGCAATTTTCAAAAACAAAAAAATAACTCCTTTAGAAACTCCTTTTGCTATTGACGCAATAGCATTAATAAAGAATAAAATATCAAAGGATTCCATTCAAGATATTTCTGAAATTGTAGCGTTTTTAAAAGGAAATCCAACAAAAATTAAAGGTTTGGTATTTGACAATGCTAACTCTAGCACAACTCGTTATTTTTTAGAATTGGCAGGATTAAAAAGCATGCCAGATACGGGGGTTTTTTCATTTAAAACCAATGAAGAAGTTATTCAATATGTATCACAAAATGAAGGAATGATTGGGGTGGTAGGTATTAATTGGATTTTTCAACCTAGACTCTCTAGAAAAAAAATTCTTGAAAAAATTACAGTTTTAAGTATAAAAGATAAGAATACAAATGGATATGTTTATCCCAGTCAAGAGAATATAGCTTCTAGAAAATACCCTTTGGCACGTGTTTTGTATATTGTCAATTGTCAAGGATTTGAAGGTTTAGGCATTGGCTTTGCTTCTTTTATATCTGGAGAAATTGGTCAAAGAATAATATTAAAATCCGGTCTTGCACCCTTGCGAGAACCAAGTCGAAATATAAGTATTAGAAATAAAATTGAAAGTAATTAGAAATACGCAATAAGATGAAAAATTATAAGATATTAAGCCTAGTTTTTTTAACAGCTGCTGTAACTGGGAATGCCCAAGACATAGATCAAGCAAAAAAAGCAATCGATGCAGAACAATATGAAAAAGCTAAAACTATGCTTAAAAATAGTATTCAAGCTAAAGCAGATAACGGAAAAGCAGACTTTTTACTCGGATCTATTTATCTTAAACAAAGCCTTGAAGACTCCGCTAAAATTTATTTTCAGAAAGGATTGACCGCTACCGATGGAGCTAGATTCAATACTATTGGTTTAGGTCAAATGGATTTGGAAAACGGAAATGCTGTTGCAGCTCAATCTAAGTTTGATCAAGTTATTAAACAATTAAAAAAGAGAGATGTCGAAGAATACTTATATATAGCGCAAGCTTATATGAATAATTCTAAACCAGATTATAAAGCTGCTATTAATTTATTAACTAAAGCACAGCTTGCAAATCCTAATGATGCAAATGTAAAATTAATTTTAGGGGATGCTTATTATGGAGATAAAAGCCAAAATGATGCTTATGTTTCCTATAGAGATGCTTATGCAATTGATAATACTTTAATAAGAGCCAAAATGCAATTAGGGGTTTTGTTAAAAGGTGCTAAAGCTTATGTAGAAGCAATAAAAGCTTATGATGAAGTATTGGCTTTGAATCCAAATTACGGACCTTTATATCGTGAATATGCTGAAACCTATTATTTATGGGCTAATAACAAACCATCAACTTACACCGAAAATATTGCTAAGGCATTAAGCAATTATGAAAAGTACATGAGTTTAACGGATTATTCTTTGCCTTCCCGTATGCGCCATGCTGATTTTTTAATCTTAGCAAAAGATTACAAAGCTTTGGAATTGGAAGCAAATGCAATGCAGAAATTAGATAAAGTCAATCCTCGTATTTTGAGATACCTAGGGTATTCTGCTTATCAAAACGGAAATTTTGATGCTGCTATTAAAGCATTAACTGACTTTACCTCTTCAAGTACTAATAAAATTATTGCGGCAGATTATTATAATTTAGGATTGGCAAAAGTTACTAAATCAGTTTCTTTAGATGGTAAAACAGTTGATCCTGCAATGTTAACATTAGGAATAACCGATTTGAAAAAAGCATTAGAAATGGATATCGTAATGACTAATGGGTTAAATGAAGTTGGGAAAAAATATTTCGCTCTAAAGTTATATGATATTTCAAGTTCTTTGTTTGAATTGGCAATCACCAATCCTAATTCTAGAAACAATTTAGAGGATAATGTGTATTATGGTCTTTCTGTTTTAACTGAAAATAGAGGTAAAGAACTAAAAGATGTAAATGTTATTGCGCTTCAAAATGCGGATAGAGCTATGGATACAGTAATCACTGCAACACCCAACTATCAAGAGGCATATTTATATAAGGCTAGAATTAATAGTACTTTAGAAAAGGATGATGTAATGGCAGACACTTATCAAAAATATTTGGATATAGTAATTGCCAAAGGAGAGGAAGAAATCAATAAAAACAAAACCAAAGTAACAGAAGCATATAATAGTATTGCTGCTTTTTATGCTAATACCGACAAAGCAAAAGCTAAAGATTATTTTGGTAAAACATTAGCTATAGATCCAACAAATGTTTACGCAACGGAATCATTAAAAAAATTAAAATAAAAAATAAAATAGTCCCATAAAAAACTCGTTTAGATTTCTAAACGAGTTTTTTTATGTTCTTTTTTTAAGGATATTATTCAAATTCTGAGGTGAAAAATAATTTCACACTTGGATATTTGCTTTGTGTCATTTGAATAGTAAAATCCGAATCGGCTAAAAATACCAATTGGTTGTATTTATCATGAGCTAAGAATTTTTGTTTTACTCGTTTAAATTCTCTAAACTCTTCATTTTTTGCATCATCAGGCTTCACCCAACACGCTTTATGAACTGGGAAATTTTCGTAGGTGCATTTCGCTCCGTATTCGTGTTCTAAACGGTATTGAATAACTTCATATTGCAGCGCACCAACGGTTCCAATTACTTTTCGGTTGTTCATTTCCAAAGTAAATAACTGTGCCACTCCTTCATCCATTAATTGATCCACCCCTTTTTCCAATTGTTTGGCTTTCATTGGGTCGGCATTATTAATGTATCTAAAATGCTCTGGAGAGAAACTAGGAATTCCTCTAAAATTCATTATTTCTCCTTCCGTTAAAGTATCCCCAATTTTAAAATTACCCGTATCGTGCAATCCAACAATATCTCCAGGGTAGGAAATATCTACAATTTCTTTCTTTTCTGCAAAAAAAGCATTCGGACTAGAAAATTTCAAACTCTTATTCAATCGAACGTGCATATACGGTTTGTTACGTTCAAAAGTTCCCGATACAATTTTGATAAAAGCAAGACGGTCCCGGTGCTTTGGGTCCATATTAGCATGGATTTTAAATACAAATCCGGATAGTTTTTCTTCTTCTGGCATTACTAGTCGGGTGTCCGATTCTTTTGGTCTTGGCGTCGGAGCGATTTCTACAAAACAGTCTAAAAGTTCGCGAACTCCAAAATTATTTAAAGCTGAACCAAAAAATACAGGTTGTAAATTTCCTTCTAAATATTCTTCTTTATTAAATGGAGGATACACTTCCTCAATTAATTCTAATTCTTCTCGAAGTTTAGTAGCTGGTTTTTCTCCTATAAGTTTACCTAATTCAGGACTCAATAAATCGGAAATAGCAATAGTGTCTTCAATGTTTTTTCGGCTATCCCCACTAAAAAGATTGATATTTTTCTCCCAAATATTATAAATTCCTTGAAAATCATATCCCATTCCGATAGGAAAACTTAACGGAGTTACATGAAGACCGAGTTTTTTTTCTACTTCATCCATTAAATCAAAGGCATCCTTTCCTTCTCTATCTAATTTATTGATAAAAACAATAATCGGAATTTTACGCATTCTACAAACGGAAACTAATTTTTCAGTTTGTTCCTCAACACCTTTAGCAACGTCAATAACAACAATTACGCTATCAACAGCCGTTAAGGTTCTAAAAGTATCTTCGGCAAAATCCTTGTGACCTGGTGTATCTAGGATGTTTATCTTTTTATTTTTATAATTGAAAGCCAAAACCGAAGTAGCCACAGAGATTCCTCTTTGGCGTTCAATTTCCATAAAGTCACTGGTTGCGCCTTTCTTTATTTTATTGTTCTTAACGGCGCCAGCCTCTTGAATGGCTCCTCCAAAAAGCAATAATTTCTCGGTTAATGTTGTTTTTCCAGCATCGGGATGCGATATGATTCCGAAAGTTCTGCGTCGTAATATTTCTTTTAAAAAACTCATAATTCTTGTAATGGTCTGCAAAAATACTATTTATTAAATAAATAACTAATGCAACTTTGCTTTTCAAAGGCATAACCTAAATTTCTGTTAATAAATTTTTGTTAATAGTAGTAGCTATACTTGTTTAATACAGTCGATTTGTTACTTTTGTTGATTGTAATTTTGGTTTTGCCAAGTAGGCAAATACTTGTAATATTTAAATAACTTAATTTAATAGATTAGATAATGAAGTTAAAGCATATTTTTTTAGGGTTGTTATTAGGTTTTGTTTTGGTAACAAAAGCACAAACTAGCTCCAAAGAGGTTTTATTTACTATTAACGATAAGCCTTTTTATACGGATGAGTTTATTAGAGTTTATAATAAAAATTTAGATTTAGTTAAAGATGAGTCTCAAAAAGATTTAAATCAATACCTAGAATTATTTGTAGGATACAAACTTAAAGTATCTAAAGCAAATATATTGGGTTTGCAAAATAACACGCAATACCAAACCGAACTTAAAAGTTATAGAACTCAGTTGTCTAAAAACTACACGACTGATTCTAAAGTTACTAAAGAACTTGTAGACGAAGGGTATAAAAGACTTTTGAAAGAAGTTAATGCTTCTCATATATTAATTTTAGTAGATGAAAATGCTGCTCCTGCAGACACTTTAATAGCCTATAATAAAGCTCTTGGAATTAGAGATAGAGTGATTAAAGGAGAAGATTTTGGAGCCTTGGCACAAGAGTTATCTCAAGATCCATCGGCTAAAGAAAATAAAGGAAATTTAGGCTATTTCACTAGTTTTAAAATGGTATATGCTTTTGAAAATGGTGCTTACAATACTTCAATAGGTTCTGTTTCTAAGCCAATAAGAACACGATTTGGATATCATTTAATAAAAGTGAACGACATTAGAGATAATAGAGGAGAAGTTGCAGTGGCGCATATCATGATATTAAAGCCAAAAGAAGGTGAAGATATTGCTAAAGCCAAAACAACAATTGACGACATTTATCAAAAATTACAACAAGGAGAAAAATTTGAAGAATTAGCTAAACAGTTTTCAGAAGATAAATCTTCTGCTTCTAAAGGTGGTGTTTTAAACCGTTTTGCTTCAGGTCAATTGAGTTCGGAAGAATTTGAAACTCAAGCATTTTCTTTGAGTAAAGAAAATCTAATTTCTAAACCATTTGAAACTCAATTTGGTTGGCATATTGTGAAATTCATAGATAGATTTCCTGTGAAATCGTATGACGATTCCAAAGTGGAATTAGAAAATAAAATTAGTAAAGACGATCGTTCTAGATTAATTACCAATTCGTTAACTGAAAAACTTGCAGCAAAGTATCCGATAAAAAAAGATGTTAAACTATACAACTCTTTAGTTAAATTAGTGACCAACGATTTTTATGACAATAAATGGACACTTCCTACGGATTCTAAAAAATATTCTAAAGCTTTGTTTGCAATTGCAGCCAAAAACTATACTGGATCTGATTTTCTAGATTATGTTTATTCTAAACAAAAGAGCGGATCAACTTTAAAACCAATTGAGAAATTAACAGATAATTTATTTGAAACTTTTGTCGATGAACAACGTAATCAATATTACAATGATAATTTAGAGAATGAATTTCCTGAATTTTCAGCTGTAATGGATGAATATCGTGACGGATTATTATTATTTGATTTAATGGATAAAGAAATTTGGCAACGTTCTAAAACGGATACTTTAGGATTAAAAGATTTTTATGAAACCCAAAAAGACAAACACCTTTGGAAAACAAGAGTAGATGCTGAAATATATTCTTCTACCGATTTAGAGAAAATGAAGAAAGCTTTGAGTATGTTGAAAAAAAATCAAACATCTAAAGAAATAAAAGAAAAATTCAATACGAAAGAAAATGTAAGCATTATGTACTTTCAAGGAGTATATGAAGAAGGTGCAGATGCTTTGCCGAAAGAAACTAAAATGGAATTAGGCCTTTCTGAAATTACTAAAAAGGGCGATTATTATTATGTCATAAATGTTATAAAAGTTCTTCCTGCAGCTCCTAAAACACTTGACGAGTGCAGAGGAAAGTTAGTTAACGATTACCAACAGTATTTAGAGCAAAATTGGGTTAATGAACTCAATAAAGAATTTACTGTAAAAGTAAATCAAGATACATTTGAAAAAGTAAAAAATCAAATTAAAAAATAAAACATAGTAATGATGAATGTATTGAATTGTAAACGAGTACTAGGTATTTTCCTTTTTTTAATTGGTTTTTATGCAAACGCGCAAGAGATTATTAAAGATAAAGAACCAGAGAAAAAGCCCGTAAGCCAACAAAAAAGACAAAAAGTAGATGGTATCGTTGCCACTGTTGGAGACTATATTGTATTGGATTCTGATATTGATAAAGCATTTTTAGAAATTGAAAGTTCTGGAAATTCCATTAAAGATATTACCCGTTGTCAAATGTTGGGAAAATTACTTGAAGACAAACTGTATGCGCACCAAGCTATTCAGGATTCTATTGTAGTTAAAGACGAGGAGGTAAAAGAAAAAATGAACCAACAACTAGACTATATGGTAGAACAACTTAAGTCTATGGAGAATGTGGTGAAATATTTCAAAAAGAATACTGAAGACGAATTTAAAACGGAACTTTTTGAACTTCTAAAGCAACAAAAATTGGCTGCAGAAATGCAAAAAAAGATTATTGATCCAATTCAAATTACACCCGAAGAGACTAGAAATTTCTTTAAGAAAATTCCAGAATCGGAAAGACCTTTATTAGGTGCTGAATTAGAAATGGCGCAAATTGTTATTACTCCAAAAGTTTCTGCTACAGAAAAGCAAGCAGTTATAGATAGATTAATAGAGATTAAAAAAGAAGTTATGGCAGGATCAAGTTTCACAACTAAGGCGGTATTATATACGGAAGATCCAGGTTCAAGATCCAGCGGTGGATTCTATAAAATAAACAAAAAAACTCCTTTTGTAAAAGAATTTAAAGATGTTGCCTATTCGTTACAAGAAGGCGAGATTTCTGAACCTTTCGAAACTGAATTTGGTTTTCATATAATCTATTTAGAAAAAATTAAAGGACAAGATTTAGAGTTGCGTCATATTTTAATGGCTGCCAAAATTTCATCGGATGCTTTAAAAGAAGCAAAAGATAAAATTGAATTGATTAAAAAACGTATTCAAGATAAAGAAATTACGTTTGCAGATGCTGCTAGAACTTTGTCTGATGAAAAAGAAACTCGTGCTAATGGAGGGACATTAATAAATCCAAAAACACAAGACACCCATTTTGAATTAACTAAAATGGATCCTGAATTTTACAGTCAAGTTTCTAACATGAGTAATGGTCAAGTTTCTTCAGTAATTTTAGAAGAAGACCCTAAGGCTGGAAAACGGTATAAAATCATTATGGTTACCAATAAAATTGAGCAACACGTAGCCGATTTTAGTAAAGATTATACTAAAATTAAAGATTTAGCACTAAAAGAAAAGCAAATTAATGCTATCGCAAAATGGTCTGAAAATAAAATTAAAGAAACCTATATCAAGATTAACGGAGAATATAAAGATTGTAAATTCACTAATAATTGGCTTAAAAAATAGTCAGCAGTAAGCAGATGTTAGTAAGCATATTTTGCTAACCCCCATCTTCCAACTTCCAACTTCAAACTCAAATAGTATGTCCGACGTAGCAGCAATACAAAATCTAGTTCAAAAAAGATTAGAACTTAAAAAAGAAATATCTAAAATAATCATTGGTCAAGACGCTGTTGTTGACCAAGTCTTGTTAAGCATCTTTTCTGGAGGTCATGCACTTTTAGTTGGTGTTCCTGGTTTAGCTAAAACCTTAATGGTAAATACAATTTCACAAGCATTAGGTTTGGGTTTTAAACGAATTCAGTTTACTCCCGATTTAATGCCTTCTGATATTTTAGGAAGTGAGATTTTAGATGAGAATCGTCAGTTTAAATTTATTAAAGGTCCAATTTTTTCTAATATTATCCTAGCCGATGAGATTAACAGAACACCGCCAAAAACGCAAGCAGCGTTATTAGAAGCGATGCAGGAACGTTCAGTAACTATTGCAGGACAAAACTATAAATTAGATTTACCTTATTTTGTATTAGCAACCCAAAACCCTATTGAGCAAGAAGGAACTTATCCTTTGCCAGAAGCCCAGTTAGACCGTTTTATGTTTGCTATTAAATTAGATTATCCTTCTTTTTCAGAAGAGGTAGAAGTGGTTAAAAGTACTACTTCCGATGCGAAACAAACTATAAATCCATTATTTACTGCGGAAGAAATTATCGATTTCCAACATTTAATTCGCCGTATTCCAGTTGCCGATAATGTAATTGAATATGCGGTAACTTTAGTTAGTAAAACACGACCAGACAATGCACTTTCAAATGAGTTTGTAAAAAATTATTTAGACTGGGGAGCAGGACCAAGAGCTTCCCAAAATTTAATTTTGGCTGCTAAAGCTAATGCTGCTTTCAGCGGAAAATTCTCTCCAGATATTGAAGATGTAAAAGCAGTTGCGGTTGGAATACTTCGCCACAGAATCATTAAGAACTACAAGGCCGATGCCGAAGGAATCACCGAAGAAATGATTATTGATAAGTTACTTTAAGTAATAATTATCTATCTTAATTCCTAAAAGATTTTAAATAATCTTTTAGGAATTTTTATTTCTATTATATTTATATACTTACTGAAGTTAAACTTTATTTCTAATACTACTAATGTTCGAAGTATTTGGGATACAATATGTTTATGTTGTCAACAATATCAAAAATAAATATTTAATGCAAATGTTATTTGGTTTTTTTATCGAGAATTTATGTTTTTTATCGAATGTATAAGGATAAATCATTTTTTTTTAAAAAAACAAAAAAAAAATTGTATTTTTAACCGCCTCAAATTATATCATTATGACACAATTAATACCTACTAGATTTAAGAATACAATTAATATAACTTCTAAAGCAAGTTTTCTACTTGTATTTCTTTTTGCATTATTTAGTAAAACCAATTTAAACGCACAGTGTATTGGGCCGTATGCTCGGTTTGAGAGTTTTGCTGCTCCTGGGACAAATGTTCTCACTGCAACAGCTTCTCCTAATTTCACAACCTTATCAACTACATCAGTTGCATTTGGATCGAGTGTAATTAATGCAAGATCTGGGACTGTTTTCTGTCAGACATTGACAAATGGAGGTTGGTTAATGACTCCTACAATTACAAATCCTAAAACATTTTCATTTTATATTAAAACTTCTACTGTAAATGCATACAGTCCTAATTCTTTTATTGTAGAATATGCTACATCTTTAGATAGTTATGCCACTTTTACTAATATAAATACCGTATCAGGTGTAGTTTTGCCTACAAGTGCAACTTCTACTTATAATCTAGTTTCGGTTACTTTGCCAAATTTGGGTGCAGATGTGAAATTTAGAATTAAAGATGTGAATACTAGAGCAGCTAATGCAGCAGCAGCAGCTCCTCCAACTACCTTTTTCGGACAATTACATATAGATGATATCTTTTGGGATACTTATAATTCTACCGTTAATAATGTTATAGTTCCAGTAAGAAATGGGAACGGAACACTGATTCAAAATTGTGCAGGTGGACAAGTTACAGTTGGAACTTCAGATACGTATAATTTTTATGATAATGGAGGCGCTTCGGATAAATGTAGCATAAATCAACTAAATACAGTTACCTTTACACCAACAATTGTTGGTTATACTGCTGGAGATAGAATTAGAATTCAGTTTATTAGTTACGCTGGTGCTATCACAGATAAGATTGAAGTTTGGGATGATAATGGCACTGCTTTAAATGCAACTACTAATCTTTTAACGCATACCGCTACAACTATTCCAGTTGTTTCAACTTATATCTCTACAATTTCTACAGATGGTTCTATTACAATAAAATTTACTTCCGATGCTACAACTAATGTTGCAGGTTTTAATATAAAGGTAGATTGTGTTCGATGTCCTACCCCAACAGGTTTGGCAACTACGGTTGTTGGCGCATCTAATGCTTCTTTAACATGGAATACTACAAGTGCAGCTAATTATGATGTTTATTATAGTACAAGTAATACTCCTCCAACAGGAGCAGTAACTCCTCAAGGGTTAAATTTAACAACAAATTCCTATAGTATTACAGGTTTAACTACAGGAACATATTATGCTTGGGTTCGATCTAAGTGTGGTACTGCACCTGACAGTTATAGCCCATGGTCGCCATCCATAAATTTTATTATAGCTAGTTGTTCTTTTGCTTTAGATACATCACCATCTACTACAATCCAGAATTTATGTAAAAATGCAACAAATGCAACTGCTTTAACTGCTTCTGCATCGGGTGGAATAGTTAATGTATACCAATGGTATAGCAATACAATAGCTTCTACAATTGGGGGGACAGCAATAGGTACAAACAATGCGAGTTATACTCCACTTACAACAACTGTAGGTACATTATATTATTTTTGTGTACTTACAAGTACATTAGGTTGTACGGTTACCACAGCTATTTCTGGAGCTGTAAACATTACTGCACCAACAGCCGTTCCTTCTGCAACGATAGCAACACTAGTAACTACTTCCTCTTTTTCTGCAAACTGGAATTTAATTGCTGGGGTCACCGCATATAATCTTGATGTTTCCACAAGCAGTACGTTCACGTCTTTTGTAACGGGTTATAATAACTTACTTGTACTTAGTAGCAATATTAATGTGGGAAACTATCCAATTAGTGGATTAAGCGCAGGAACTACCTATTATTATAGAGTTAGTACCAACAACAATTCTTGTGGGACATCCTATTCTAGTACAATCTCTTTAACTACTATAGGTGTTACTTATTGCATACCAACCGCGCCATCAAGTGTAACTTCTTTTGTAAATAGTTTTTCAACTAATGGAGGTATTACCAATATTACTAACAATATTACTGGATTTTCAACGGGTGGTTATGCAAATTATACTACTCAATCGTGTTCGCAATTTCCTTCTTCTTTAGTTAATTATTCTATAACTAGTGTTAGAACAGATTCAACAGATCAAACTTTTTTCTATTATATATGGATTGACTGGAATCAAGATGGCGATTTTACAGATGTTGGTGAAACAATTTTAGCTACAACTACTTATCTATTAGGACCGTTTACAGGAGCGTTTGCAATTCCAAATGGGCAAACACCAGGTAATTACCGTATGCGTGTTTCCACCAGTTGGGTAGGGGCTAACACTTCTTGTTCTATAAATGGTTCAGGAAGAGGCGAGATGGAGGATTACACTCTTATCGTAGTGCCTGTTCCACCATGTGCTCCAAGTACACCTGCGGCTTTAACTACAGCAAGTATTACAGGTACTTCTGCAATAATTACATGGACTGATGCTGGTTTGACTCCAAATAGTGTATATAATTATTATTTCAGTACATCACCAATTCCTCCAACAATTGGCGCTTCTCCTTCAGGAACGGTAACGGGTGTTAATTCAGTTGCATTAACAGGTTTAACTTTAGGTGGCACCTATTATTTTTGGGTTCGTTCCAATTGTGGGACACCAAATCCTTGGGTAGGTCCTGGAACTTTCATTACAGTTAATCAAGATATTGTCAATATGGGTAATGGAAGTTTTACTTCATGTAATGTTGTATTTTATGATAGTGCAGGACCAGTAAATATTTATAGTAATAATGAAACGTATACTTATACTTTTTACCCTTCATCTACTACCTCTAAGTTGAAAGTTGTATTTAATTCCTTTGTAACAGAAAATAATTATGATGGATTGTCAATTTATAATGGAAATAGTACAGCCGCACCACTTATTTCTTCTGGTTTCCCAGCAGGATTTAATCCTACAACTTGTCCTGCAGGATCCTTTTATGGAACTCACTCACCAGGAACAATAATTTCTTCAGCTACCGATGGATCTTTAACCTTTAAATTCACTTCAGATTTCATAATTACTTATTCAGGATGGGATGCCACAATTAGCTGTGTAACAGTTCCTAAAATTACAAGCTTTACACCTACAAGTACGTGTCTAGGGACAACCCCAATAGTAACCTTAACAGGAAGTAATTTTACAAATGCTACCTCAGTTAAGTTTAACGGAGTGAGTGCATTGACTTATACGGTAAATTCAGACACTTCTATAACGGTTACTTTACCTGCTTCAGCAACAACTGGTTTTATTACGGTTTCAAATGCGCAAGCGACTGGAACAAGTTCTACCATATTTACTGTTAACCCAATTCCAAGTACTCCTATTGCATATCCTCCTGGGCCTTCTCCTAGTATTTGTTCTGGAAGTTCAATTACTTTAGGCGCATCAGCATTAGGATTCCCTACTACAGTTTTAGATCAAAATTTTAATGCTGGACCTTGGCCAGCAGGTTGGACTAGAACTATTAACGGTGGGCGTAGTCCTGGAGATTTCCGTACAACTTTTGAGGCAACTTCAAGTGGAAATACATGGACTGGCGCAGGCCATACAGGTTTCTGCAGTTATTTTTACTCTACCTTAGTTGGCAGTGCTGTGAGTGGTGATATGATATCCCCATCTATGAATATGACAACCTATTCTGCTTCTACTTTAACTTTTTGGATTTATAACTCAACGGGTTCCGATTATCTGAAAGTTTATGCTAATAATAATGGAGGAGCCTATTCTCAAATTGGGTCTGCTTCTTACAATAGCTTTGGTTCATGGACTCAATTAACGATTAGTTTAAATAATTTTGTTGGGGTTGGATTTAGTGCAGTAAGAATCAAAATCACGGGAACCAATGACGTAGTAGGTGGTTCTTCTGATATTGGAGTTGATGACATAATTGTTACAGGATTTACTAATCCGATACTTAGTTGGTCTCCAGCAACAGGATTAAGCGCAACAAATATTCTAAATCCAGATGCTAGTCCAATAACAGATACAAGTTATACATTAACATCAACTTATGGTAATGGCTGTTCTTCTTCAAGTGCACCTGTAACAATTACTGTAAAACCAAGACCAACAATTGCATTTTCTTCTGCTTCTGCTTCTACAACGCTATGTTTTAGTCCAAATAGTCAAACGGTGCAATTATCCTACAGTGCAGTAACAGGAGATCCTGTAGCTTATTCTACAACCTCTAATGATTCATCTCTAGGATTTGATCCAGTTGATGGAGAGCAATTGTTACCATCAACCATTTCAATTAATGTTCCTGCAAATACAGTGGGAGGTACTTATACAGGTAATTTAATTGTAACTAACGCGGATGGTTGTGAAAGTTTACCATTTACATATTTAATAATTATAAAGCCAAAATTATCAATAACTACAGCTCCTTCAGTACAATCGTTATGTGGTAGCGTAGTCCAAACTACAAGACCATTAGTATATACCGCAACTACAGGGTCTCCAACTACCTATAGTATTAATTGGAATGCATTGCCGGCAAATAGTTTTGCACCTGTAATAAATTCAATTTTGGTATCAAGTCCAATTATTATTACTGTTCCTGGAGGTACATTAGGAGGTACTTATACAGGAACTATTACAGTTCAAAATAATGGATGCGAAAGTTCAGGAAGTCCATTTACGGTTACAATAAATCAACAGCCAACTATAATTTTAGACGCAGCTGCAGCTACTTTATGTCTCAATGCTAGTGCTCAAACAACCACTATTAGTTACAATAATCCTTATGGAACACCAGATAAATATAAAATAGTCTGGGGTGCAGCAGCATTGAGTTCAGGCTTTACTAATGTGGCATTTACAAGTCCGTTAACTACCCCGTTTACAAATCCATTAGTAATTTCGGTTCCTGCAGGTGTTCCAGGTGGAACTTATACTGGCGAATTAACTGTTGCTAATACGGGATGTCAAAGTCCTCCAATGACTTTTACAGTTAGTATTGGTAAAGCATGGAATGGAAGTATCTCCACTGATTGGTCAAACGCCTCCAACTGGAATCCTATTGGCGTGCCAGCAGACACAGATTGTGTCTCTATTTCTTCAGGAACAACCTTTAGTCCAATTATTAGCGCAAATGCTTTTTCACGTAATTTAATAATTAATACAGCTGCAACTTTAACTGTAAACTCCGGATTCACACTTAAGGTTTTGGATGTTGTGAAGACTTATGGAACATTAACTTTCCAGGATGGTTCAAGTTTATATCAACCAACGGATGTGTCTAACGGACCAGGTACTTATAATGGGGGTAATATAGGTAATATCAATTATAGTAGAATTACACAACCAATAAATAGATACGATTTCAATTATTGGTCAACTCCTGTTAGTCCTCAAACATTATTTGATTTGTCTCCACTAACATTGTCCGATAAATACTTCTATTATAATACTAGTATAGATAACTGGTCTACAATATCTGGCAGTGCAAACATGACGCCAGGACTAGGATACATTATAAGAGGGCCACAAACCTATGACTTAACATTAAGACAAACATTTACTGGCTTATTTACTGGAGTACCTAATAATGGTACCATAGCGACTCCAATTGCTTCAAATATTTATAATCTTATAGGAAATCCATATCCTAGTGCAATAAGTGCTGATTTATTTTTGTCTAATGCATTAAATACTTCTACAGTTGAAGGAACAATTTATTTATGGACTCATAATACTGCGGTTACTAATCTCCAATACACTTCTGATGATTATGCAGTTTATAATTATTTAGGAGGTACAGGAACTGCTGCACCATCCAATGGCTTTAATATGTCTATTCCAAATGGCAAAATAGCATCGGGAGAGTCCTTTTTTATTAAAGGAATAAATACTGGTGGATCAGCAACTTTTTTAAACTCTATGCGTTTGTCTGGAAATAACAATCAGTTTTTTAAAAATAATTCATCAGCAACTGCTACAAGTCCAGAAGAAAAACATAGAATTTGGATTGGAGTAAATGATGCGAATGGAGCTTACAAGCAAACTCTTGTTGGTTATGCTTCGGGAGCTACTTCTGGATTAGATAGAGGATATGATGGTGAGCTTTTAAGCAAAACACCAGCTTGTATTTATACATTGTCTGCAACTACTGCATTATCTATTCAAGGGAGAGCATTGCCGTTTGAGATTTCGGATAGAGTTCCTGTAGGTTTTCATGCCGATACTAATGGAATTTTTACAATCAGTTTAGTTGATTTTGATGGTTTATTTGCAGGTCAAGATATCTTTTTGGAAGATAAATTATTGAACGTTATCCAAGATCTAAAAGCAAGTAATTATACCTTTGTTTCTAATGCAGGAACTTTTGAAGATCGTTTTGTGTTGCGATACACTAACTCTGCCTTAAATACAAATGCATCTATATTTTCAGAGCAATCGGTAATTGTTTATAAAAACAATCAAAACATAAAGATCAATGCCAACAATACAATTCTAGAATCCGTGGAAATTTTCGATAGTAGAGGCAGAGAATTATTCAAACAAAAAGATATTCATTCTGCACAATTTGAGGTTACTAATTTCAATTCTTCGCAACAAGTATTACTTGTAAAAGTTACGTCAGAAGATGGAAGAGTAGTTACTAAGAAAATCATTTATTAATCCTAATAATCATTTAGGTTTTAATGCCACAAAAAAAAACTCGTTTAGAAATTTCTAAACGAGTTTTTTTGTGGTGTAAATGTTAAAGTTCTTTGGAAAAGCCTATCAACAAACAATAATCATAGAACTGCAGCGTTTTATAGAATCAAAAAAAATATTTATGTTAAAAGTTTACGCCTGTTTTTTAGTCCTATTTATTAGCTCTTTATCTTATTCTCAAAATGTAGTTTCCTTAAAAGGGAAAGTAGTAGAAGAAACCACCAAATCTGCAATTCAATCGGCTACCGTGTATCTTTCTAAAGCCAAAGACTCTTCCGTGGTAGATTATACGATTACCGATAAAAACGGAAAATTTGAATTCAAAATAAAAAAAATAAACCAACCAGTATTTCTTAAAGTTTCCTTTATATCTTATCAAGATTTTAAATTGCCTTTGATAAGCATTGAAACCGATAAAGATTTTGAAACCATAGAATTAAAAAATGCTATAAAATCACTTAACGAGGTGGTTTTTAAAGGTCAGGCACCTCCAATACGAATTAAAAAAGACACTTTGGAATTCAATGTTTCCTCTTTCAAAGTGCGTCCCGATGCCAATGTAGAAACCTTATTAAAACAATTACCCGGTGTAGAAATTGATACCGATGGGAAAATTACCGTAAACGGAAAAGAAGTCAACCAAATATTAGTAAATGGCAAACCATTTTTTGATAAAGATGGTAAAGTAGCCCTACAAAACCTTCCTTCGGATATTGTAAATAAAGTACAAATAACCGATACCAAAACCAAAAAAGAAGAAAAAACAGGTGCGGCCGCAAGTTCCAATTCGGCTAGTATAAACCTAACTATTGATGAAGAAAAGAACAAAGGTTTTTTCGGAAAAGTAATGGGTGGAAAAGGCTCCGATGGGCGTTATGAAAGCAGTGCTCTCATAAACTATTTTAAAAATAAAAGAAAAATTAGTGTTCTTGCTTCTTCCAATAACATCAATTCTATTGGATTTTCAATGGATGAAGTTTTTGATAATATGGGTGGTGGTCGAAACAGTAGCGTTTGGATGAACGATAACGGTTCTTTTGGTATTAACGGACGACGTTATGGTGGAGGAAGCGGTATTACACAATCTAACTTAGTAGGTATTAATTATTCGGATGAATGGACTAAAGACAGCGAATCGTCTTTAAGTTATTTCTATTCGGGAGCCAATACCAAGAACGATAATAAGACCAACCAAACTAATTTTTTGCCTTCTGGCAATTTCACTACCAATTCCAATTCTAGTTCCAATGAAGACCGATATACGCACAATGTCAGTTCGGTATTTGAATATAAATTAGATTCCTTAACTTCTATAGTAATCGAACCTAATTTTACTAAATCGAATACTAAAAACAGAAATCTAGCATCCCAGTCGTCTTTTGATGCTACTAATGCTATACTAAATTCCAGTACTTCAAGTACCAATGATGAGAACGATACCAATACGTTTAACAACACCTTTTCGTTTACAAAATCTTTTCAAAAGAAAGATAAATATTTGAGTTTAGTTTTTGAAAATGAAAACGGAACTACTAATGAAAATGATTATCTTCAATCCAATACAATTTTCTATCAAGGTACAATAACGGAAGACAACAGAAACCAGTTTAATAAATCGAAAACTATAAATGCTAATTACCGAACGGAGTTCGAGTTTACACAGCCCATTACCGATTCCCTTCAAATTAAAGTTGGGTTGGAATATAAAATAGACAAAAATAAGGATAATAGAGATTCCTTTGATTACGATCCTGCCAACCTATCGTATTCTGTTGCAAATGATTTGTTAACTAATGCTTTTAATTCTACCGAAAAAACATTTACACCCAATACGGGGTTAATTATTAATAGAAAAAAAATAAATTTTACTGTAAATCTTGGAACCAATGTTATAAATTTCAATAACGATGCCAACTACTTAAATGTAAATTCTACCCTTAATAAAGAATTTATTTTACCCTATGTAAATGCTTATGGGAGCTATCGATTCTCCAAAACTAAAAATTTATGGGTAAATTACAACTATAATTATAGTCTTCCTTCCGCTAGGCAAATACTGCCAATTGAGGATTTGGCAAATCCGTTGAATACTTACATTGGAAACCCCAATTTGGATTTGAATAAAAACCATAATGTTTATCTGTCCTATAGAGATTATGATTATGCAACCAAATCAGGATATGGAACGTATTTGGGAGGAAATTTATATGATAATCAAATAGTTTCTTCGGTTACCTATGACGAGAATAGAAAAAGAACCACTACTTATGCCAATGTTTCTGGAACTTACAACTCTTGGTTTACAGTATATTGGAATAAAACCATTAAAAAAGATGCCAACAAATACCGTTTTGAATTGCGAATGAATAATAATTTTGGACTTTCTAAAGGATATACCGATGGCGAAATGTACCAAGCAAAAACCTATAGTTTTTCTCCAAGAGTAAACTTAACGTATGATTATGGCGAATTAGTAACAATTAACCCTTCGTATAATTATTCGTATAACGCTACTAATTTTACCAATTACGTAATTGGTTCAGCCTCTAATTATTCCCATAAATTCAACTTACAAGTAACCAATTACTATCCTAAAAATTGGACTTTCGGAAACGATTTTGGCTATACTTATAATTCTAATATTGCCGATGGATTCAAAAAAGACTTCTTCTTATGGAATACCAGTTTGTCTTATGGCTTTTTTGAAAAGAAATTAATGGCTAAGATAAAAGTGTATGATTTATTAAATCAAAATCAAAGTGCCATAAGAACCATAACTCCAACCACCATTAGAGATGAAGAAAACACGGTGTTAAAACGATATGTAATGTTTTCTTTAACCTATAAATTAGAAAAATTTGCAGGAAAAGAGAAAAAATCAAGTGGCAGATTTAATTGGTAAAACTAAAAAACTCGTTTAGAAATTCTAAACGAGTTTTTTTATATTTTGGTTTCAAATAAATAGTAAATTACCAGCCACCGCTTGCACCTCCGCCAGAAAATCCTCCTCCGCCAAAGCCGCCGCCGAAACCGCCACCTCCACCAGAAGAACCTCCGCCAAAGCCACCACCACCTCCAAAGCCACTTCCACCGCTTCTTCCCAAACTACTGAGAATGATGATGTCTAATAAACTAGGACTACTGCCGAGTCCTGAGCCAGTGCCTGTTCCTTTATTTTTAGAAATGATAATCAATACAATTACAAAAAGCACCAGGAATATCACTAATGGCAAACTACCATTTTTACTTTCGTGTTTTCGAGTGCCTTTATATTTTCCTTTTACAACATCAATTATAGTGTCAGCACCTTTATCAAGACCATTGTAGTAACTGCCGGCTTTAAATTCGGGAACAATTACATTGCGAATTATTTCACCGCAAATTCCTGCTACCAAACGATCTTCCAATCCATATCCGGGACGAATACTTACTTTTCGTTCATTTTTAGCAACAAAAATCATTACGCCATTGTCTTCTTTGGCCTGACCAATTCCCCATTTTTGTGCCCAATTGGTAGAAAGCACATCAATATCTTCATTCTTCAAACTTTCAATAGTTACTATCACTATTTGAGTACTAGTAGAGTCAGAATAGCGAACAAGTTTTTCTTCTAATTGCTGTTTTTCTGAATCGCTAAGTAGTTTAGCATAATCGTAAACCGAAGTTTGAAAATCTGGTTTTTCAGGAATGGTAAACTGTGAAAATCCTACTTGAGAAATGAAACAAACTGCAAGTATCCAAAGGCTTTTCGGAAATTTAATTAAAATCTTCATAATTCTCCTTTAGATATTTCGTTTGAAAGTTCGTTTACATCATCCTCTTGATAAGGAAAATGTGTTTTTAGTTGTTCTCCAGCATCATGAATTCCATCTACCAAAGCTTGTTTGTTATTGCCATTTTTAAAATGCTGCAACATTATATCTTTAGTGCTATCCCAAAAAGTATCAGTTACTTTGTTATTAATGCCTTGGTCACCATAAATAGCAAACTGTTTGCTTTTCACAGCTACATAAATAATAACGCCATTTCGGTCTTGGGTATTTCCCATTTTTAGTAAATCAAAAACCTCCACTGCTCGCTCTATTGGAGCAATGGAAGTTTCTTTTTCTATATGTACTCGAATCTCACCAGAAGTATTTTGTTCGGCCAAACGAATGGCTTCTACAACTTCTAGCTCTTCCTCTTTCGATAAAAATGCTTCTACTTTTGACATGTTAAAATTTAACTTCTACTGGTTTATCTGCTCCAGCAACCGATTGGAAGTAAGCTTTTTCTTTGTAACTTCCTAAAAACCAACTTTGCGGCATTGCCAATACATATCCGTTATATTGTTGAACACTTTCATTAAAACGAGTTCTGGCAGTTAGAATTTGATTCTCTGTACTTGCCAATTCGTCTTGTAATTTCAAGAAATTTTGATTTGCTTTAAGTTCTGGATATCTTTCTACAGAAACTAATAATCTAGATAACGAACTGCTTACACCACTTTGTGCTTGATTGAATTGTGCTAATTGTTCTGCAGAAATATTCGTAGGGTCAACAGTAATTGCAGTTGCTTTTGCTCTAGCTTCAATAACCGCAGTTAATGTACTTTTTTCAAAATCGGCTGCACCTTTAACCGTGTTTACTAAATTTCCAATAAGATCATTTCTTCTTTGGTAAGAAGTTTGAACATTTCCCCATTCTTTTTCTGTTGCTTGGCTGTATCTCAAGCCGCTATTTTTAACACCCATAACCCAAAAAGCAATTACTAAAATTGCTCCTATTCCAATAATCCAAGGTAAAAATTTTTTAAAATCCATTTTCTAATTTATTTAAAGTTTATTTAATGTTTCTATTCCATATACAAAAATCATTCCTAAAGTTGATTTTTAATATTTGTCAGTTCAGCTTTGATGCCCTCCAACTTCGAAACGATGTCAAATTTATCCAAAGTTTTCTTTTTTCCTTCTTTCAAATGGGTTTTAGCTCCTTCCAAAGTAAAGCCGCGTTCTTTCACTAAATGATAAATCAACTGTAAATTTTTCACATCTTCTTGTGTGAACATTCGATTCCCTTTGGCATTTTTCTTTGGTTTCAGAATATCAAATTCCTTATCCCAAAATCGAATAAGGGATGCATTCACTCCAAAAGCCTCGGCAACTTCACCAATGCTAAAATATAATTTGTCTTTAGATAAGTCTATCTGCATTTTTTTATTTTTTTAATTTGTAGAGACGCGATTTATCGCGTCTTTATTTATCGCGTCTCTATTTATCCTCTCTATAAATCAAGACGCGATAAATCGCGTCTCTACATTAATCCAACGATTGGTTCTCCTGATTCGCAATTTTAGAAATAGCCACATATTCTGCCGCCGAAATATTTCCGTAATAAAAATTTATTGGGTTCACAACTTTTCCATCTTTATGCACCTCATAATGACAATGTGGCGCTTGACTTCTTCCAGTACTGCCCACATAACCAATAATATCGCCACGTTTTACACGCTGTCCTGGACGCGCTTTGTATTTGCTTAAATGCGCATACAAAGTCAAGTATCCAAAACCATGATTAATTTCAACATGATTGCCATATCCCGATAACGAATTATCTGCTTTTTTTATTACGCCATCCCCAGTTGCAAAAATAGGCGTTCCCGTTCTTGCGGTAAAATCCATCCCTTCGTGCATTTTCCGTGCTTTTGTAAAGGGGTCACTTCGGTATCCAAAACCCGAAGCCATGTGTTTTAAATCTTCATTTTTAACAGGCTGAATTGCTGGAATCGCACTCAATAATTTATCTTTTGCTTTAGCTAATTTCAAAATTTCATCCAACGATTTCGATTGTACCGCCAAGGCTTTCGAAATGCCATCCACTTTTTCAGACGTATTAATCACCAACTCCGAATTATTGAAACCTTCCAATTCTTGGTATCTTTTTTTATCAATAATACCTCTCCTTTTTTCATTTGAAATCGGAGAAGAATTAAAATATACTCGGTATAAATTATTGTCCCTATCCTCTAAATCCGATGCTACTTGATCAATCGCTTCTATTTTTTTATTCAAAATAGCATAGCTAAGTTTCAAATTTTCAATTTCTCGTGCCTGAATCTTGTCTTTTGGCGTCTCAAAATACGAGGTATTCATCAAAACCACAAAGCATAAAAAACCAAATAATGCCGACGCCAACAAGAAAAGCGCAGGATAGCCAAACTTTTTTCGCTTCTGAGGGCCAATTATTCGATAAGCTAAACTTTCTGGGTCGTAATAATACTTAACTTTCTTCGACATTTCTTAAATTATACTATTTTTGTACTCGTTTTAAGAATAACAATGGTTCTTTCAACAAATTTATGAAATGTTTTCTTCTAAATCTATTTTTTGTTTTTTTAGGAGCGAAACATTGGGCATTTTAGTTAATGCAATTCCCGCTTTCACCTTTAGTCTCGTTCCGTTCCTCCACGAGAGCTATCGGTTCAATCGGGGCTAAAAAGCAATCCATTGGTATGAAATTAAAATTTTTAAACAACTATTCGTAAAATAAAAATAATAACTTTGTGACTTAGCGCCTTCAAGGCAAAATAACATATGAAATCAAAAGACATCCGCAAGCAATTTCTTCAATTCTTTGAATCCAAAGGACATTTAATCGTTCCATCTGCACCAATCGTATTAAAAGACGATCCAACCCTAATGTTCAACAACTCAGGAATGGCGCAATTCAAAGAATACTTTTTAGGAAACGGAACCCCTAAAAGCAAGCGAATAGCCGATACCCAAAAATGCCTTCGCGTTTCCGGTAAACACAACGATTTAGAAGATGTGGGATTCGATACCTATCACCACACTATGTTCGAAATGCTAGGAAACTGGTCTTTTGGCGATTATTTCAAAAAAGAAGCCATCAACTGGGCTTGGGAATTATTGACCGAAGTCTATAAAATTCCTAAAGAAAATCTATACGTTTCTGTTTTTGAAGGAAACCCAGAAGAAAACGTCCCTTTCGATCAAGAAGCTTGGGATATTTGGAAAGAACTTATTGACGAAGACCGAATCATCTTAGGAAATAAAAAAGACAATTTCTGGGAAATGGGCGATCAAGGTCCGTGTGGGCCATGTTCTGAAATTCATGTTGATATTCGTTCTGCCGAAGAAAAAGCCTTAGTTTCGGGAAAAAGTCTAGTAAATAATGACCATCCACAAGTAGTTGAAATCTGGAACAATGTGTTCATGGAATTCAACCGAAAAGCGGATGGATCACTTGAAAAACTTCCTGCCCAACACGTAGATACCGGAATGGGATTTGAGCGTTTGTGTATGGCATTACAAAATAAAACATCCAATTACGATACCGATGTTTTCACGCCGCTTATTGAAAAAGTAGAACAAATTACAGAATTAAAATATACTACCAATGATGTCATTCTGAACGATAGTGAAGAATCTCAAGAACAAAATAAAACCAACATCGCCATTCGTGTCGTTGTAGATCACGTTCGTGCTGTAGCATTTGCTATTGCCGATGGTCAATTGCCATCCAATACGGGTGCAGGTTATGTAATTCGTAGAATTTTACGTCGTGCTATTCGTTACGGATTTACCTTTTTGGATACCAAAGAACCATTCATTAATAAATTAGTGGAAGTTTTGGCGAATCAAATGGGAGAATTCTTCCCAGAAATTAAAGCACAACAACAATTGGTTACCAATGTAATTCGGGAAGAAGAAGCATCCTTCTTGCGAACTTTAGACCAAGGATTGCAATTGCTAGACAAAGTTATTGAAGAAACTTCAACACAAAGCGAGTCAGTTCCCCCTTCGGGGGTTAGGGGGCTTGTTTCTGGAGTTAAAGCATTCGAATTATACGATACTTTCGGTTTCCCGATTGATTTAACCGCTTTAATCTTAAGAGAAAAAGGATTCGAACTAGACGAAGCCGGATTTACTGCTGCTATGCAAGAACAAAAGAATCGTTCTCGCGCAGCATCCGAAGTGTCTACCGAAGATTGGTCGGTTTTAATTCCTGGAAATGTAGAAACTTTTGTAGGTTACGACCAAACGGAAGGTGAGGTAAAAATTACCCGCATCCGAAAAGTAGATTCTAAAAAAGACGGAGTTTTATACCAAATAGTTTTAGATAATACACCATTTTATCCAGAAGGTGGTGGGCAAGTTGGCGATAAAGGAACCTTAGTTTCCGCTAACGAAACCATTGAAATTATCGATACCAAAAAAGAAAATAACTTAATTCTGCATTTTGCAAAACAACTTCCAGAGAATGTTGCTGCTAGTTTTGTAGCCAAAGTAAACGCCAATTTAAGAACAGCAACTTCTAAAAATCACTCAGCTACGCATTTGATGCATTTGGCTTTAAGAACTATTTTAGGAACTCATGTAGAACAAAAAGGCTCGTTGGTAAATCCAAATTATTTGCGTTTTGACTTTTCTCATTTTTCTAAAGTTTCGGAGGAAGAATTACGCCAAGTAGAAGCAAGTGTAAATCAGCAAATTGAAGCTCAATTACAATTAGTTGAACACAGAAATATTCCTATTCAACAAGCCTTGGAACAAGGTGCTATGGCATTGTTTGGTGAAAAATATGGGGACAATGTTCGAATGATTGAATTTGGAAGCAGTAAAGAATTATGCGGTGGAATTCATGTGAAAAACACTGCAGAAATTTGGCATTTCAAAATCATTTCTGAAGGCGCCGTTGCTGCAGGAATTCGTCGTATTGAAGCAATAACTGGCGATGCTGTGAAGGATTTTTATACAAATCAAGAACTTACGTTGTCGGAAATAAAAGAGACTTTGAAAAACCCACAAGATATTTTAAAGTCTGTTACTTCTTTACAAGACGATAATTCAAAATTGAAAAAACAAATTGAGCAATTGCTTAAAGAAAAAGTAGAAGGATTAAAAAATACTTTAATTTCTGAATTTCAAGAAATTAACGGGATCAACTTTTTATCAAAACAAGTTGATTTAAGTATGAGTGCTACCAAAGATTTAGCGCAAGCTTTAGGAAATTCAAAACCAAATACATTTGTTGTTTTAGCATCCATTGAAGAAGCTATGCCAAATATCCATTGTTATATTGCTAAAGAATTGGTTGCTGCCAAAAGTTTAAATGCAAATGCAGTCATTAAAGAATTAGGAAAATACATTGAAGGTAACGGTGGTGGACAACCATTTTTCGCCTCTGGAAAAGGGAAAAATGTTGCTGGAATTGCAGAAGCATTGACTAAAGCAATTGATTTTGTGAAGTAAATTCCGTATATTTATACTCGTTAAACTGTTCCATTTGTTTAGTTTGCGAAGTTTTTCAAAACCAATAAAATGACAAGAGACGAATTCATAACTAAAAATTCCCATCTTTTTTGGTACATCAAGAAAGAAGCAATTCCTAATATCAGTAATGAGGTATTAGTGGAGTTTATTTTTAATTATGGGACTTGGCAAGATGTAAAAGACCTAATTAAAATCATTGGTTTTCAAGAGTTAAAACGAGTTTATGAAGATGTAACGGATAGAAAAGTTGGGAACTACCATCCAGAAATTCTTAATTATATGGGTTTAATAGTTGGTAAATATGCATCTTAATATTTTAAATAAAAATCAAGTTGAACTGCTAAACTTTATTTCACTTTTTAAAAGAGAATATTATTTAGTTGGTGGAACTGCTATTGCCTTACATATTGGACATAGAGAATCTATCGATTTTGATTTATTTAAACTTTCAGTTTTAAGGAAAAATGACATTTACAAAAAAATATTTGCAGCCAAGCTAAATTTTAAATTTGGTTATGAAAATTACGAACAATTGAATTTGAATATTAAAGATGTAAAATTTACCTTTTTTTCGTTTCCACATAAAGTGCCTACAAATTCCGAAATAAAAGGAATTATAAAAATGCCCGATTTGCTAACGCTTGCAGCGATGAAAGCCTTTGCTTTGGGTAGAAGAGCTAAATGGAAAGATTATGTAGATTTGTATTTTATTTTAAAAGATTTTCATTCACTTAATGAAATTTCTCAAAAAGCGAAAGAATTATTTGGCGAAATGTTTTCCGATAAATTATTCAAGATGCAACTCAGTTATTTTAATGGAATTTCCTATGAGGAGGCTGTGACCTATGTAATTCCAAATCCACCAACGGAAGAGGAAATCAAATTATTTCTTACTGACATTAGTATTTCGGGATTATCCGAATAACTAAAAATTATTTTCGTTCCCCAATTTGCTGTCTCCACATGGCATAATACAAGCCTTTTTCTACTAATAAATCCTCGTGTTTTCCTTGTTCGATGATTTTTCCCTGTTCCAATACAAATATTTTGTCGGCATGCATGATGGTGGATAATCGGTGGGCAATTAAAACAGTAATTCGATTACTATCGGAAATATTTCGGATGGTAGTATTGATTTCTTCTTCGGTTATTGAGTCTAGTGCAGAAGTCGCTTCGTCAAAAATCAACAAATTTGGATTTCTCAAAATGGCACGTGCAATAGACAAACGTTGTTTTTCTCCTCCCGAAATTTTCATTCCGCCTTCACCAATAGTGGAGTTCAATCCGTCTTCGGCTCGGTTTAGTAATTTTTCACAACTGGCTTTTTTTAATACTTCATTAAGTTCCTCGTCGGTTGCGGTGGATTTAACAAACAATAAATTTTCTCTAATCGTTCCTGAAAAAAGTTGTGCATCTTGTGTTACAAATCCCAATTGTTTTCTCAAATCCAATAAATCAATTTTTGTAGATTCGATACCATTATAAAGAACTTTTCCTTGTTCTGGCGGATACAATCCAACAAGTAATTTTACTAAAGTTGTTTTTCCAGCACCTGATGGCCCAACAAAAGCTACAGTTTCTCCTTGTTTGATTTCAAAATTAATTCCGTCAACCGCTTTATAATTGGCAGTTTTATGTTGAAAACTCACATTAGAAAAAAGTAAGGAATGAATAGCACCAACATGTTCTGGATTTTTTGGACGGAATTCTTTAGGAGCACTCAATAGAGTTTTAAAATTTTCCATTGAAACTTTAGTCTCATTAAGAGCGATAATAAAATTGCCTAATTCTTGCAAAGGACCAAATATATAAAAGGTAAAAAACACCATTGTTAGTAAATCACCAACAATAATTTTGCCTCCAAATAAGAAGTAATACAAAGTAAAAACTACCGAAGTTCTTAAAAAATGAACCGTTGTTCCTTGGATAAAACTCAAACTTCTAATAAATCGAATCTTTTCTAATTCTAGTTGTAGAATTTTAAAGGTATTCAAATTCAAACGTTTTTCTTCTTGATACGTTAAACCTAAACTTTTAACTAGTTCAATGTTTCTCAAACTTTCCGTTGTTGAACCTGCCAAAGCATTGGTTTGATTGACAATTTTTCGAGAAACTACTTTTATTTTTTTACCCAAATAAGAACTCACCAAGGCTATAATTGGTGCGGTAATTAGAAAAATTAAGGAAATTCTATAATCAATTCGGGATACATAAATGATTACAAAAATGAATCCTATTACGGTTTGAAAAATCAATGAAATTGAAAATGTAATCAACTTTTCAGAATCCGAACGTACTTTGGTTAATTTGCTTAAAGTTTCCCCACTGCGTTGGTCTTCAAAATCTTCAAATGGTAAGTCTAATGATTTTTTGATTCCGTCAGTATACATTTGAGCGCCAGTTCGTTGAATAACGATATTGGTAAAATAATCCTGAAAGTTTTTAGTAATTCTCGAAATCATTGCTGCGCCAAGAGAAAGTCCGAGCCAAAAACTTAAGACTTTGATAAATGCTATTTTATCTCCATTAAATTTTCCAATTTCAACACCACAATGCTGCATTAATTTACCTGTTATAATAGAATCAGATAAACTGAAACAAATATTGATTGCCGCCATAAGTAATGCGAAAAACAGCAAAACTTTGTGTTTAACTATATAGGAATAGAGAAGTTTCATAGGAACCTTTGTTTTTAAAGAAGTGCAAAAGTAGTGAATTGATTTGCATTTGTAACCCCACAGGGAAATGGTTAAGATAACCTATTGATTTTTTTTACACGAATTACACAAATTTGCACGAAAACCAAAAAAAATATTTATTTCACGAATCTGCCTTAGGTAGATTAAATTCGTGTAATTTCTTTTGAATTATAAAAATTTGTGCAAATTCGTGCAATTCGTGTTTAACTTTTGTTGCTTTTAAGAAACCCTAGAGATTTATTTTTATTCTTTTATCCTATCGGAATTGCGATATGTATTGCACCTTGTGGTACTGAAGGGACTCTAATTTCTTGAATAATTTCTTTGGTCAAGGCAAAATTCACGTCTTTTCCTTCTCCTTGCTGAAATAAAGCGGTTAATTCTTTTTCGGTTAGTTTAGAGTTTGCACTCACGGTTTGTGCAATGCGGTTTTCCATCCCTTCTATTCGGCTAAGGGCTTCTTTTATTGCAGTTCTAGTTTGTGGTCCGCCAAAATTCATAGAAACACCGTGGAATAAAAAAGCGGCATTTGGCGCAGCATATCGGTTTTGACCACTAGCAAAAATTACATTTGCAATAGAATCAATAGTGCCTGTATTGTGCATGGTGATGGTCATTTTACCTTGAAGCGAAACCAAAAAATTGTATAAAACAAATCCCGAATCAACATCGCCACCATTGGAAGAAATAAAGAAATAAAGTTCTGTGGGATTGTGTTGCTGAATAACATCCGAAGTAAATTGAATAAACTTAGATACTTTTATTGGGTCAATTGCATCAAAAAAATTAAGGTATATAGTTTTGTTTTCCATCCGGAATAGTTTTTAGAATTTAAATTCCTATAAATATAAAAAAATTCCCCAACTGTTTTCACAATTGAGGAATAAGAATATTTTTTTTGTTTTTAAATTGCGTTTACAATTGCCACAAAATCATCGGCTTTCAAGGCAGCACCACCAATTAATCCACCGTCAACATCTGGTTTTCCAAAAATTTCTTTGGCATTGTCTGGTTTTACACTTCCACCATAAAGAATAGAAACGTCTTCGGCAATAGCACTTCCGTAAGTATGTCGCACAGTTTCTCTTATAAATGCGTGCATTTCTTGTGCTTGTTCTGGGCTAGCAGTTTCTCCTGTGCCAATTGCCCAAACGGGTTCGTAAGCAAGGATAATATCTTCCCAAGCGTCTTTCTCTAAATGGAATAAACCATCACGCAATTGGTTTTCAACCACATTAAAATGTTGGTTATTTTGACGGTCTTTCAACTCTTCTCCAAAGCAAAAAATCACGGTCATGTCATGTTTTAAAGCAGTATCTACTTTGTTAGCAATCATTGCATCCGTTTCATGAAAAATTGCCCGACGTTCCGAATGTCCAAGAATTACAGTGTTTACTCCAACACTTTTTAACATATCTGCAGATATTTCTCCAGTATAGGCTCCGTTTTCTGCTTGGTGCATGTTTTGTGCAGCAACGCTGATATTTGTAAATTCCAAATGATCTACAGCAGATGCTAGGTTAACAAATGTAGGGGCAACTACAATTTGAACTTCTTTATCCAACGGTAATTTTTCAATTAATTCGTTCAATAAATCTTCCGTTTCTTCACTGTTTTTATTCATTTTCCAGTTCCCAGCAACAATCTTTGTTCTCATTTTTATAAAGTTTTTAGAGTAGTATTTATTTTATCAAAATCGGTTTCGATGGCACGATAAATCGCAATCGATCCATTTTTATTTATAACCATATATCTCGGAATCCAATCTAAATCAATTGATTTTCCAAATGCGCCTTTCATTCCATCCACATCATTCACCCAATAGTGATCGCCTTTTATTTGGTGTTTTTCAATACCATCTTGCCATTTGTCAAATGTTTTATCCATAGAAATAAACACATAAGCCACATCAGGATTATTGGCTTGCAATTCTTTTACTTTAGGCATTGCGCCAACACAATCTCCGCACCACGAAGCCCAAACTTCTACCACCACGGTTTTGCCTTTGTATTTTTTTAAAACCTCTTTAAAAGTAACTTCTTTATTGTCGGAATCTGTTAATGTTCCTTTAAGAGCATCTTTAGAAAATTCTTTTTTTTGTGCATTGCTGCAAGAAATAGAAGCCATAGTTATAACGAATAATAAGAATATTTTTTTCATGATTATTTTTTAAACAAAGTTAGATTTAATTATTTTTTGGTTTGTGAAAACGGTCAATCCATTTTATTAATAATACTGAATTTACTACCACCGCCAAAATTCCTATTGTTGGATATAATGGTAAATCCAGTATTTTCAAATTGCTTTTGGTAATTATTAAAAAGATGCCAATCTTAATAAATACAATACAAATGATTATATTGTAAATTGCTTTGGCTTTTCCTTTAACTACTATTTTAAATCGATTAATCAATTATTTCTTTAAATCTGCAAATGATTTATGAAGATACACATTTAAATCGGCACCGTTAAATTTATCATCCGATATTCCCCAATAGTATTTAATCTCGTTTCCATTCCAAAGGTATTTTACTCCAGGAGTGTCTTTTCCTTTTCCTAAAATATTCCAAAAAGGGATAACTTCAATAATGGTATATGGATAGGTTGCACCTGCTTCTTTAAAGAAATCCGGAATCAAATCGGCTTCTTCATTCATGAAAATGACAGAAAGTGGAGGCAGGGTAGCGTCTTTTTTTCTCATTTCGGTTAATTCTTTTGCTGCAGTACGGCAATGATCGCAACCTGGAACAAAATAACAAAGTATCTTTTTGCCTTTATCAATGCTTGGAAAAAACTTGGCATTCCCCGATTTTACTTTCTTAGGTTCCTTTATATTTTCAACTTCTATCTTCTTGATGGTATCTTTTTTTGTTTCAGCAATAGTATTTTCTGTTTTAATTGTATCTACTGAAACAACAGCCTCCGAAATAGTGTCTTGTGGCATTTCCACCATTGGAGAAACTGTAAAATTCGTTGCTGGTGGCTGAATTGGTGCCAACATATAAATTCCTAAAATAGTTGCGAAAAGAACCGTTGTTAAAATCCAGAAGTTTCCGTTATTGGAAACTTTTGGCAGCAATTTGTATAAATAAACAAGCATTCCAATTGCAACAATATTTTTAATAATAGCCTCAATTGGAGTCATTGGCAATAATTCGCCAAAGCAACCGCAATTACCTGAATTTCCACCGCTTAAAAAAGTTACATATGTTAAATGTCCTATAAATACAGATAACATTGCAATGGTAACCGGAATTAAAAATTTTCGTAACCAATTATTTTGCAACAGCAATAATCCCAAAGCGAGTTCAATTCCGATAAGGGTTCGTGAAAAATAAGGTGCAAAACCTTCCGAAAATCCAATGGTATAAAGTTGTTTTACTTCAAATGTTGAAATAGCAAAATAAGGAGAATCCAATAAATGTCCCTTAGAAAGTTTTGCCAATGCCGAAAGAATGAAAAGTGTCGAAACAATAATTCGGAGACTCCAAGCGATGTAGGTTTTTTTAGTTGCCATAAAATAGGTTTTTACAAAGATAAAAAGGCTTTCAATAGTAAGTTGTTAATGAATTGTTATTGTCCGAATTTCATCAAAATCAAAGCAAAAACAGAATAATTAATCATATCCTGATAGTTGGCATCAATGCCTTCCGAAACTATTGTTTTTCCTTGGTTGTCTTCAATTTGTTTCACGCGAAGTAATTTTTGCAAAATCAAATCCGTCAACGAACTTACTCGCATTTCGCGCCAAGCCTCGCCATAATCGTGGTTTTTATCTTCCATCAATTGCTTGGTTACCGCAACTTTCACATCGTATAATTCTACTGCTTTTTCAACGCCTAAATCGGGTTGTTCTACAACGCCCAATTCCAGTTGAATTAACGCCATTATGCAGTAATTGATGATGCCAATGAATTCTCCAGTTTCGTCTTCATCAACTTTTCGAATATCATTTTGTTGCAAACTTCTTATGCGTTGCGCTTTGATGAAAATTTGATCTGTTAAAGAAGGTAAACGTAAAATGCGCCAAGCACTTCCATAATCGGTCATTTTTTTTACAAATAAATCCCGGCAAATGCCAATAACTTTATCGTATTCTTGTGAAGTATTCTTCATTAATGGTATCTTTGTATGAAATATTTTATTTATTACAATGCGACATAAAAGTCTGGCATCAAAAGTAAATAATATTTATCGGATTGAAGAATGATGTTTAACGATTTTTTATTAAACCTCATAGAATCATAGATTTGATTGTAAATAAAAGGTTTGATTAGAAAATCTTTGATTTCATAGTTCAAAAACTAGGAATTCTATTGCCGAGCAAAGCGACTTAAAATGAAATAAACTAATGCTTCTATGTGGTTTAATTTAATTTTACGAAAATAACTAAAGATGACCATAAACTGCAACGGAAAACTTATCGATTTAACTTCACCAAAAGTAATGGGAATACTTAATGTAACGCCCAATTCTTTTTTTGATGGAGGAAAACATGCCAACGAAAAGGCGATTTTAATTCAAGTTGAAAAAATGCTTTTGGAAGGAGCAACATTTATTGATATTGGTGGATATTCGAGTAAACCCAGTGCCGAATTTGTTTCAGAAGAGGAAGAATTACAACGATTAGTTCCAGTAATTAAGGATGTTGTTAAAGAGTTTCCAGAAATTATTCTTTCAGTAGATACTTTCCGAAGTAAAGTTGCACAAGAATCTGTTGAAAATGGGGCGTCGATCATTAACGATATTTCTGCTGGAAATTTAGATGCCAAAATGCTGGAAACCGTTGCCAAATTGCGAGTGCCATACATCATGATGCACATGAAAGGAACGCCACAAACGATGCAATCTTTAGCGCAATATGAAAACATTGTAAAAGAAATGTTGTTTTATTTTTCTCAAAAAATAGCACAAGCCAGAAGTTTAGGAATTAACGATTTAATTCTAGATCCAGGTTTTGGGTTTGCAAAAACGTTAGAACAAAATTTTGAAGTTTTAAGCAAATTAGAGTTGTTTCAAATGACAGAATTACCTTTGTTAGTTGGAATTTCTAGAAAATCCATGATATACAAAACTTTAGAAACCACCGCAGAATTTGCCTTAAACGGAACTACTTCCTTAAACACCATTTCTTTGCTTAAAGGAGCCAAAATCTTACGCGTTCACGATGTGAAAGAAGCAGTAGAATGTGTGAAATTACACCAACAATTAAACAAATAAAATGAAAAAATATTTAGCATTAATAATTGCTTTTGCCTTATTTTCTTGTGAAGGCAATAAAGATATTCTTCTTCCAAAAGCCGATAAAACTATAGTTGCCGACGTGCAAGAACATTCGCCAATCTATATTTTTTTCAAAGTGGAAGATAAAGACACTATTGCCGAAGTAAATAGAAAGAATTCCATAGTTTCCACCAATTGGATTTTCAATATCGACAAGCGTTTGCCTTTGCGTTTGGTAATTCCGGAATTGATAAAATTACAAGCAAAAAAAGACAAAAGCATGCACAAAAATGAAGCCGCTGAAAACTTTTTTTCGTATGCAAATGATGTGAAAAAAACCATGGCTTTTTTACCGTTTACGAAAGTGAAGTATACTCTTGGCAAACCTTTGATTAATAGTATTTATTTTGGTAAAAATGATTTGTTAAAATTTAATTCACAATTGCTTAAAAAAGATGAATTACAGGGATATATAAATAATTTGATGATTGAGCATGAATCGGAAATCTTCGTTTCTTTTGATAAAAATTTAAGTTATGATGAGTATATTAAAAATAAAATATTTATGAATAGCATTAAAATAACTAAAAAAGGTATTTTAATTTCTAATTTAGAATATATTTTTTAACGTACTTCCAACTTCCAACTTCCAACTTCCAACTTCCAACTTCCAACTTCTAACTTCCAACTTCGTACCTCGTACTTCTAACTTCGTACCTCTATTGATGATGGTACGGCTCGTTCTTTAAAATCGTAAACCCGCGATACAACTGCTCAATCACAAAAAGCCGAACCATTTGATGCGAAAAAGTCATTGCCGAAAGCGATATTTTTCCTTGTGCTTTTTTGTAGACTTCATCGCTAAATCCATAAGGGCCGCCAATTACAAAAACTAGCGTTTTGATTCCTGCGTTCATTTTCTTTTGCAAATAGTCTGAAAATGCTACACTCGAAAAAGTGCTTCCGTTTTCGTCTAATAAAATCAATTGGTCGGTTGGAGAAAGTTTGGCTAAAATCAATTCGCCTTCCTTTTCTTTTTGTTGCGCTTCCGATAAATTCTTTACATTTTTAATATCTGGAATTACTTCCAAATCAAATTTTATATAAAACGACAACCGTTTTGTATAATCATCAATCAAAGTTTGCAGCGATTTATTGTCGGTTTTGCCAATGGCCAGAAGACGTATGTTCATTTGAATTGCAAATTAAAGCGCAAATCTACAAATTGATTTCTATTTTATTCCAACTTCCAACTTCCAACTCCAAACAATTTTCTATTTTTGCAGCACACAACTACAACACTATGTACAAATTACTAATTCGTCCGTTACTTTTTCTATTTGATCCAGAAGAAGTACATTATTTCACCTTTTCTTTAATTCGATTATTATCTAAAATCCCAGGAGTTCCCTCCCTTTTTAGAGCCCTATATTTAGTTAATGACAAACGATTGGAAACGGAAGTTTTCGGATTAAAATTCAAAAATCCAGTCGGACTCGCTGCGGGTTTTGATAAAGATGCCAAGTTGTACAGCGAACTTTCTAATTTTGGTTTCGGATTTATAGAAATCGGAACATTAACTCCAGTAGGTCAAGAAGGAAATCCGAAAAAACGATTGTTTCGTTTGAAAGAAGATTCAGCAATCATCAACCGAATGGGATTTAATAACGGAGGCGTTCAAGAAGCCGTAACACGTTTAAAGAAAAACAAGAACGTTTTAATAGGCGGAAACATTGGGAAAAATAAACTTACTCCAAACGAAAACGCGACACAAGATTATGAAATTTGCTTTGAAGCGCTTTTTGATTATGTTGATTATTTTGTGGTAAATGTAAGTTCGCCAAATACTCCAAATCTTCGCGAACTTCAAGAAAAAGAGCCTTTAAAAAAGCTGTTACAAACTTTAGAAAACAAT
This sequence comes from Flavobacterium sp., assembly GCF_044357305.1. GTDB lineage: Bacteria > Bacteroidota > Bacteroidia > Flavobacteriales > Flavobacteriaceae > Flavobacterium. The sequence goes on along the minus strand of NZ_JBIKPS010000004.1, from coordinate 108,891 downwards.
AAACTACAAACAACAAACCATAAACCTATATTATTAAAAATCGCTCCCGATTTAACCGATTCCCAACTTTTGGACATTATCGACATTGTCAACGAAACTAAAATTGCAGGTGTAATTGCTACTAACACTACATTGTCTAGAGAAGGTTTGAAGTCCGAAAATAAAGCTGAAACAGGCGGATTATCGGGTAAACCACTAACCAATCGTTCTACTGAAGTTATTCGTTTTCTGTCGGAAAAAAGTAATAAATCGTTTCCTATTATTGGAGTTGGTGGAATTCATTCTGCCCAAGATGCCATCGATAAATTGGATGCTGGAGCCAGTTTAATTCAATTATATACTGGGTTTATTTATGAAGGGCCAAAATTAGTTAAGGAAATTAATAAGGAAATTCTAAGAAGAAAATCCTAAGCACATTTGCGTCAAAAGTCCGATTAATAAAGCAATTCCGAAACTCAGTAAAGTCCCGATTAAAACATATTCGGTTAGTTTTCGGTCTTTTGCTTCTTTCAAGTCCCCAAATCTAAAAATAGATTTTGCTGCCAATAAAAATCCAATTGCTTCAAAATGGCCTGTTAAAATAAAACAGAACACAAAAAGGCGTTCCAAAATCCCAATGTAATTTCCGGCATTTTGAAGCGAATCATCTTTAGTTTTATTCTCTGGAGTCCAAATAGAAATGATGTTTTTGATGATTATAGAAGTTGGTTTCGTCAATAAAATAATCCCTGTAAATACTATCCAAAAGGAATTATTAAAAGCGGTATTATCTATTGGAGTGTTATTGTAAATTAATGTAATCGCAACAATAACAATTAAATGCAAAATCTGATCTACAGAAAACCAAGTGCGTTTTGTTTTTTGAGTTTGAAAATGCAATTTCAAAAAATCAATAAAACCATGCGTAACTGCCAATGCCAATGCGTACCAACCAAATGCTATTTCTCCTACCAATACCCAAGCTAAAATGAAATGCAAAAAGGTGTGTAAGTACAAGTAAACACTTCGATGCTTTTTCTTTTCTTTATCGAGAACCCAAGAGGTGGGTTGCAATAAAAAATCGCCAAATAAGTGCGCTAAAAGAAGTTTTACAAAGACAATCATGCTTCAAGTGTTTGGACTTTTTTTCTAAAATAATTTTCTAATTGCTGTACTAATTCATAGTTGGAACGTTTCTGTCTTCGGCTCACAGCGGCTTGATTTATGCCAAGTTTTACTCCAATTTCTTCTTGTGAAAGCGTAGGATTTTGAATGGCAACCAAAACAAATTCAGCAGATTGCTGTAGCCAATTATCCATAAAAGACAAACTTAATTTCAACATCAAATTTACCTCTTCGTCAAACGCTTCATTGCCCGAATTAACTGCTAAATTAAGCTTTTGCTTTTTTAAAGTTTCAAATAATTCTCCCGAGCGAATAAAGGCGCTCCCATTACTTTCTGTAATTTTTCTAGCCTTATATGTTTTATCTCCAAAACCCAAACTGATGCGAACATCTAAGTGGATCGATCTAAAGAACGCTTTTATCTGAAACGCTATTAAAAAGGCATCTTCCGGGTTTTTAATTTCCATCTGAAATTCATCTCCACGATAGATCTCCCAATCGTTTGGAGACTTTCCAAAAGGCTGGAATAACGTCTTTAAATCGTCCATCCATTTTTTAGAAACTACCTTTCTCGAGTTAATAATATCTGCTGTAAGTATCACAATCATAGATCAAAAGTACTAATTATTTTGAATAAAACAAAAAGTATTACCAAAAAGTGTAATATTTCAAATTATTACCGAAATACGTAATATTTTTAATTATTACCAAAATGTGTAATATTTTACATTATTACCAAAAAGTGTAATAATCTCCAAATAAATATATTTTAGCACTTCTGTAAAAATCGATTTCGTAAAATCGATTTCTTTAGTATCTTTGACAACAGATGAACAAAATCAAAATCATAGAATGTCCACGTGATGCCATGCAAGGCATCAAACCTTTCATTCCCACCGAGCGGAAGGTAGATTACATTCAATCCTTGCTTCGGGTAGGGTTTGATACTATTGATTTTGGAAGTTTTGTGTCACCCAAAGCCATTCCTCAAATGGTAGATACTGCCGAGGTTTTAGCACAGTTAGACTTATCCCAAACGACCAGTAAATTATTGGCAATTATCGCCAATACACAAGGTGCAACGATGGCTTCCGTTCACAAAGAAATTCAGTATTTAGGGTTTCCTTTCTCGATTTCCGAGAATTTTCAAATGCGAAATACCCATAAAACTATTGCCGAAAGTTTAATCACGTTACAAGAGATTTTAGAAATTGCCGACAAGACCAATAAAGAAGTCGTGACTTATATTTCTATGGGCTTCGGAAACCCTTATGGCGACCCATGGAATGTCGATGTAGTAGGCGAGTGGACCGAAAAATTAGCCACTATGGGCGTGAAAATTTTATCTCTTTCCGACACCATCGGAAGTTCTACGCCAGAGGTAATTAGTTATTTGTTTTCCAATTTAATTCCGAAATACCCAAACATCGAATTCGGTGCCCATTTGCACACCACTCCCGATAAATGGTTTGAAAAAATCGATGCCGCATACCAAGCCGGTTGCCGTCGTTATGATGGCGCTATCCAAGGTTTTGGTGGTTGTCCGATGGCAAAAGACGACTTAACCGGCAACATGCCCACCGAAAAAATGTTGTCTTATTTCACTCAACACAAGGCCGATACCAACACCAGTCCAATGAGTTTTGAAAGCGCTTACAACGTTGCTTCTCGTTTATTTGGAGAGTTTCATTAGAAGCCAATCCAGCTATCCATTCCAAGATTTTATCAAGAATTCTTTTTTTGTAAGCACTAAAAAGAGCTTCCGTTGGTCGCTTTTTTAGCGCAACAAAAAATAGAATTCTTCAATAAAATGCTTTCCATTTCTATCTGGGCTATAGGGGCAGTGCTCCGTTCTCAGTGTTCAGTAATCGATATTCCGCATTCATTAATTCGTGTAATTTCAATCCACATTAATTTGTGCAAATTCGTGTAATTCGTGTCAAAAAAAATTAATGTCTTTTAAAAATCTTATAAATTTCAATCCATAGTACCGATACAAACGCTACTAAAACGCTCAACCCAATTTGACTATAATCTACTTTTTCAAATAAGAAGAATTTAGAGAAAACAGGAACAAATAATAATAATGAAGTAATGAGAATTGTAATTCCAATAATCAGCAACACTAGATTGTTTTTATAGCGAATTGTTGTAAATATCGAATAGTAAAACGAACGATTTTCTAAGGTTAGAAATATATTGGAAGCAATTAAAGTCAAGAAAATTGTAGTTCTAGTTCCGTTTTCTGTACATCCTTCTGCTAAGCAATATTGGTACACAAAAAGCAATCCTAAAGTAATTACTAAACCTTGAATGATACTCATCGTAATTTCTTTCAAATTGAAAAAAGTAGTCGTTAATTGTCTCGGTTTCTCCAACATTAAATTGCGTTCCATAGGTTCATTTTCATAAATTATAGAACAAGTCGGACCCATAATAATTTCCAAAAATATAATGTGAACCGGAGTAAAAATATTCGGATACATCCATCCCAAAGCCAATGGAATAAACACAATCAAGATAATCGGAATATGAATTGAAATAATGTATTGAATGGCTTTTTTCAAATTCAAATATATTTTTCTTCCCATGGCAATGGCATCAATCATCTTGGCAAAATCATCGTCTATCAAGATTAAATTGGCGGCCTGTTTGGCAATTTCAGTCCCTTTTTCACCCATGGCAATTCCAATATGCGCCGATTTTAAAGCGGGCCCATCGTTCACACCATCGCCAGTCATGGCAACAATTTGGTTGTTATCTTTTAAGGCTTGAATGATTTTTAGTTTGGCCTCGGGAAACATCCTTGTGAAAATTGCTGTTTCCATAACCTTTTGTTTTAAAGTTGCTGCGTCCATTTCCATCAGTTCGTCACCATTTAATACTTTATCTGTATCTTTAAAACCTATTTGTTTAGCAATGGTCGTGGTCGTGGCAGCGTTATCTCCAGTGACAATTTTCACTTTAATTCCGGCTTTATAAAAGGCCTCAAAAACCTTCTGAATATTTTCTTTTGGCGGATCGTAAAATGCTACTAATCCTTTAAAAGCAAATTGAAACTCTTGTTGCGTTTTCGGGTAATTCGTTCCAGAAAACTCGGCAACTCCAACGCCAAGAACTCTATATCCTTCGGCAGCCATAGTATTCATGGCATCTATAACGGTATTCTTTTCGGTTTCCGATAAATTACAAACTTCCAAAATGGCTTCAGGTGCCCCTTTAGTCGCAATTATTTTACCTTTTGCACTTTCAAAAACATGCGTCATCATAGGTGGTTTTCCGCCTAAAGGATATTCGTGAACCAATTTATAATTTGGTCTTTCGTCTACGCTTTCCAGATTTGCGTAAGCATCATGAATGGCAAGTTCCATAGCATCAAACGGAATAGGTTCGCTAGACCACATGGCGTAACTCAGCAATTCTTCGGCTTCTGGATTTAGTTTTTCTTTAGTATCAATAATTATTTTAGAATCAAAAAGATACAATTGTGCCAAACTCATTTTGTTTTCGGTAATGGTTCCCGTTTTATCGGTGCAAATTACGGTGGCACTTCCAAGAGTTTCTACCGTTTTAGTTTGTTTGGTAATGACCCCCATTTTCATTAACCGCCAAGAACCAAGTGCCATAAAAGAGGCAAACGCCACCGGAATTTCTTCTGGAATAACGCTCATTGCAATGGTTAAGGCCTTGAGTAAACTATCCAAAATAAGTTTGGAGCGGTAAAATTGCATTCCCCAAACGCTACCAAAAATAACTAATCCGATGATAGACATTTTCTTTACAAAATTGTTAATCTGAATTTGTAAAGGTGTTTTGTCTTCTATTATTTCTTCTAAACTAGCGCCTATTTTTCCAAGACTAGTTTGGTTTCCAATGGCAGTTACTTTACAAATTGCCAATCCTGTTGCTACTATAGTCCCTTGAAAAACTTGTTTGTTTTCGGAATTTTCATCTTTAAATACCGATAGCGATTCGCCTGTTAAAACAGCTTCATTAACCGAAAAATCATTCGATTGTACAATGATTGCATCGGCAGGAATAAAGTGACCTTCTTCTATCTGAATACTATCGCCCAGCACAATTTCTTCACTTGGAATTGCAATTAAAATGCCATTTCGAAACACTTTACTGTTGGGTTGGGATAATTTTTTTAAGGCATCAATCGCATTACGACTTCTAGATTCTTGAAATAAGGATATTGCAGAAACTAAAACAATTGCAACCGTCATAAAGATTCCATCGCCATAATCGCCAGAAATATAATAAATACTTGCGGCAGCAACCAATAGTAAGAACATCGGTTCCTTCACCATTTCTATTAAGGAAATAAGAAAATGATTTTTTTGTTGGTGTTCTAAAGAGTTAGTTCCGCCTTTGTTTCTAGATGAAATTACTTCTTCATTAGAGAGTCCTGTAGGTTTTTTATTAATATCTAACATAAAAAAGGAATGAGGTTAACTAAGGTAGTGATTTTAATTCAATTCTTACCCTTTTTAAGTCATTATTAAAGAGTAGTTTTGATGCTTTAGAAAAAACTTCCAACTTCCATCTTCTAACTTCCAACTTTTTACTATATTTGCTCGCAATTTAACTACAACTACAAATTGCATGAAAGCACACACTTCTAAAATCGTTGGCGAAGGTCTTACTTACGACGATGTTCTGCTCATCCCAAATTATTCTGAAGTTTTACCACGCGAAGTGAGTACCCAATCGAAGTTTTCTAGAAACATTACGTTAAACGTTCCTATTGTTTCTGCAGCTATGGATACCGTTACCGAAAGTTCGATGGCAATTGCTATGGCACAAGAAGGCGGAATTGGTGTTTTGCATAAAAACATGACTATTGAGCAACAAGCAGCCAAAGTTAGAAAAGTAAAACGTGCCGAAGCCGGAATGATTATTGACCCTGTTACATTGCCTTTAACAGCAACTGTTGGGGACGCCAAACAAGCTATGAAAGAATTTGGAATTGGTGGAATTCCTGTGGTAGATGAAAATGGAATCCTTAAAGGGATTGCAACCAACCGCGATTTACGATTTGAAAAAATAAACTCCCGTTCTATTGTTGAAGTCATGACTTCTAAAAATTTAGTGACTGCTGCTTTAGGAACTACTTTGCAAGAGGCTGAGGGAATTTTGCAACAAAATAAAATTGAAAAACTTCCAGTAGTAGATGCCAATTATAAATTAGTTGGACTAATTACTTTTAGAGATATTACAAAATTGGCTCAGAAACCAAATGCCAATAAAGATAAATTCGGACGTTTGCGTGTAGCTGCCGCCTTAGGAGTAACTGCCGATGTTCTGGAAAGAGCCACTGCTTTAGTTAATGCTGGTGTAGATGCTGTGATTATTGATACTGCTCACGGACATACGCAAGGTGTGGTGACAGTTTTGAAACAAGTAAAAGAAAAATTTCCTGAATTGGATGTAGTAGTTGGAAATATTGCTACACCAGAAGCGGCTTTATATTTGGTTGCCAATGGTGCTGATGCAGTGAAAGTTGGAATTGGACCAGGATCCATTTGTACTACGAGAGTAGTTGCCGGTGTTGGATTTCCGCAATTTTCTGCTGTATTGGAAGTTGCAGCAGCCTTAAAAGGAACCGGAGTTCCCGTTATTGCCGATGGTGGAATTCGTTACACAGGGGATATTCCGAAAGCGATTGCTGCAGGAGCCGATTGCGTCATGTTAGGATCGTTATTAGCCGGAACCAAAGAATCTCCCGGAGAAACTATTATTTTTGAAGGAAGAAAATTTAAGTCCTACCGCGGAATGGGTTCTATTGAAGCCATGGAAGATGGATCGAAAGACCGTTATTTTCAAGATGTGGAAGACGATATTAAGAAATTAGTTCCCGAAGGAATTGTAGGTCGTGTTCCTTACAAAGGAGAGCTAAACGAAAGTATGCAACAATTTGTTGGTGGCCTCCGTGCCGGAATGGGATATTGCGGTGCTAAAGACGTTCCAACTCTTCAAGAAACAGGTCGTTTTGTGAGAATTACTGCAAGTGGAATTGGAGAAAGTCATCCGCATAATGTGACGATTACGAAAGAAGCTCCGAATTATTCGAGATAATTCTTATTTAACCGCAAGGTGCACAAAGAAAAAACGCAAGGTTCGCAAATTATATCTTTGCGAACTTTGCGTAAAACCATTGCGTTCTTTGCGGTTAAATTTTAAATCCCTAAATAATTACTTGGGCTAATTTGCATCAATTCCACTTTAATCTCATCAGAAATTTTTAAGGTTTGAATAAAATTTTGAATGGCTTCTTTATTGATAACCGTGTTGGTTCTTGTCAAATCTTTCAAGGCTTCATACGGATTTGGATAACCTTCACGTCGTAATATAGTTTGAATCGCTTCGGCAACCACGGCCCAATTTTTCTCTAAATCTTCGGCGAATTTTGGTTCGTTCAAAACCAATTTATTCAATCCTTTTAAGGTGGCTTCAAATGCGATTAAGGTATGTCCCATTGGAACTCCGATGTTTCGTAAAACGGTACTATCCGTTAAATCACGTTGTAATCTTGAAAGCGGTAATTTTGCCGAAAGGTGTTCAAAAATAGCATTGGCAATTCCTAAATTTCCTTCCGAATTTTCAAAATCAATTGGGTTTACTTTATGTGGCATGGCAGAAGAACCAATTTCGCCTGCTTTGATTTTTTGTTTGAAATAATCCATCGAAACATAAGTCCAAATATCGCGATCCAAATCCATTACAATGGTATTGATTCGTTTTAATGCATCAAAAAAGGCAGCAAAATGATCGTAATGTTCTATTTGAGTAGTTGGGAAAGAATGGTGTAATCCTAAAGTAGATTCTACAAAATCGGTTCCAAATTTCTTCCAATCGGTTGTTGGATATGCCACATGATGGGCATTGTAGTTTCCAGTAGCACCACCAAATTTTGCCGCAAACGGAATGTTAAACAACAAACGCATTTGTTCTTCCAAACGTTCTACAAAAACCAAAATTTCCTTTCCTAATCGGGTAGGAGAAGCCGGTTGTCCGTGGGTTCTAGCAAGCATCGGAATATTCTTCCACTCAATGGCTAATTCTTTTAATTTGGCAATTACCGAAATCAAACCGGGTAAATATACTTTTTCAAAAGCCTCTTTGGTAGAAAGCGGAATGGCTGTATTATTGATGTCCTGAGAAGTCAACCCAAAGTGGATGAATTCTTTATATTGGTCTAACCCTAAGGCTTCAAATTTAGTTTTGATAAAATATTCCACCGCCTTCACATCGTGGTTGGTGGTTTTTTCGGTTTCTTTTATCCAAAGAGCATCTTCGGTAGAAAAGGTAGTGTAAATTTTGCGTAAATCTTCAAAAATAGATTTGTTTACACCTTTAAGTTGTGTTAGATTGGCTTCGCAAAGCGCAATAAAATATTCTACTTCTACTAAAACTCTATATTTAATTAGTGCTTCTTCTGAAAAGAACTGCGATAAGGAAACGGTTTTGCTTCTATATCTTCCGTCAATAGGAGAAATAGCGTTTAATTCGGTTAGTTGCATGTTGTTGTGTTGTTATTTGAAGACGCAAAAGTAAGCAATAGTGTTCAGTGTTCAGTGCTCAGCATTCATTTTTTTTACATTAAATTCAGTAATCGGTCTTTTAATATTGGTACTCCTTCACTGGCTTTTAAGGATATTATTTCAACTTTATTTCTTACATTTTGCATCGTTCCAGGATTTGGATCTATATAATAAATAGGAATGTTTGGCGGAGTATATTCCACCAATCCTGCCGCTGGATATACTTGCAAAGACGTTCCGATTACTGCAAAATAATCGGCTTGTTGGGTTAATACTAATGCTTCTTCTAGTGCTGGAACATCTTCTCCAAACCAAACTATATGTGGTCGAAGTTGGAATCCATTAGGATCCAAATCACCAGAAATTAAATCGGTTTTCCAATCTAAAATGTAGTTTTTGTCTTTCACGCTTCGAACTTTAAATAATTCGCCATGCAGGTGTAAAACATTGGTGCTACCTGCTTGTTCGTGTAAATTATCTACGTTTTGAGTGATGATATGCACCTCAAAATAGTGTTCTAATTCGGCTAGAATTTGGTGGCCAATATTGGGTTGCACCGTATGCAATTGTTTCCTACGTTGGTTGTAAAAATCCAAAACCAATTCTCGATTTTTACGCCAACCTTCGGGCGTTGCAACATCCATTACGTTATGACCTTCCCAAAGTCCATCGCTTTCGCGAAAGGTTTTGATGCCACTTTCTGCAGAAATTCCGGCTCCTGTTAATACTACTAATTTTTTCATTTCTTTAATTTGGAACTAAAGCTACACAATTTTACTATTTTTGCCAAAAATAATTCCTCAAATGGTCGATTTAGAATACCTCGCTTTTTTAGAAAATATCCTTACCGATAATCGAAAGGAACGATTCCAGCAAGTTTTGGCAAAACGAACCAATCATTTTACCATTTGCATGGAAGATATTTTCCAGTTGCACAATACCAGTGCGGTGATGCGGAGTTGTGAGGTTTTTGGTATCCAACAACTCAATGTAATTGAAGAACGCTACACTAAATCTATCGATAAAGAAATTGCGATGGGTGCCCAAAAATGGGTAGACGTCAATCGATTTGATAGTATTTCGGGCTGTATTTCAGAATTGAAAAGTAAAGGTTATCAGATTATTGCTACCACACCACACGAAAACGATTGTGAGTTGGATGATTTTGATATTACAAAACCAAGCGCCCTTTTCTTCGGAACCGAAAGGGATGGATTGTCTGCAGAAGTACTTCAAAATGCCGATGGTTTCCTTAAAATTCCAATGGCTGGATTTACCGAGAGTTTGAATATATCGGTTTCTGCTGCGATTATTATTCAGAATTTAATGAGCCGTTTGCATAAATCGGACATCCATTGGCAATTATCTGAAAATGAAATCCTAGAAAAAAGATTGCAATGGGCTAAGAATACCATTAAGGACATTAAGCGAATTGAAGCACGGTACAATGCAGAACACAATATTTAAGCAAAAGAAATATGAATTTCACTACTAAAATTCCAATCGCAAAATTCAATACACCAATAGATTATTCGTCTAAAATTGTTTCTTTGGGTTCTTGTTTTGCAGAAAACATAGGAGAAAAATTCGATTTTTTTAAATTCCAAAACACCACTAATCCCTTCGGAATTGTTTTCAATCCGGCTTCTATTGAAAAGATTATTGATAGAGCCGTCCACCTAAATTATTTCACCGAATCCGACCTTTTTTTTCATAACGAATTATGGCATTGTTATGAAGTGCATTCCGATTTAAATTCCGATAATAAAGAAGATTTTTTATTGAATTTGAATCAAATTCTTAAAGAAACGAACCAGCAATTAACGGATGCCACTCATATAATTATAACCTACGGAACCTCTTGGATTTATAAATTTAAATCTTCCAATGAAGTTGTTGCCAATTGCCATAAAGTACCCCAAAATCAATTTGATAAAGAAATTTTATCTGTTGAAGAAATAGAAAAATGCCTCCAAAATACTTTAGATGTAATTCAAAAAGTAAATCCAAATTGCAACGTGATTTTTACCATTTCCCCAGTGCGTCACCTTAAAGATGGCTTTGTAGAAAACCAACGAAGCAAGGCGCATTTAATAACTGCTTTGCACACTTCCATCTTCCATCTCCCAACTTCCATGTATTTCCCTTCATTCGAAATTATGATGGATGAACTTCGTGATTATCGTTTTTATGCCCAAGATATGTTACATCCTAATCAAGTTGCTATTGATTACATCTGGGAACGCTTTTGCGAAAGCACTATTGCCGAAGTAGCATATCCAATTATGCAAGAAGTAGCAAGTGTCCAAAAAGGAATGGCCCATCGTCCATTTCATCCACAGTCGATAAGCCATACTAAATTTCTTCAAAATCTTTCTGAAAAAGCAGCACAACTTATGGTGCAATTTCCATTTATGAATTTCTAAATAAAAAGCGTTTACAATTTATTTTGCAAACTACTCCATCCACCACCATTCATGGCATCCACACCATTACTTTTTAAAATAGATGTTGCCTGAGCACTACGCATACCACTTGCACAACAAGCAATAACTGGTTTATTCCATTTTTTTATTTCCGAGATTTTGTCCGATAGAACGTTCAACGGAATATTTTTCGATCCTTTTATATGACCTCCTTGAAATTCACCCGGAGTCCTTACATCTACAATTACGGCATCTTTAGCCATAAATTCGGCTACATTTTCTTGTTTTCCGCTTAAACCCAACATGCTTAATAATCCCATATTATTATTTTTTAAATTTTTAAATTCTTTACTTCTATAATGCAAACTGCAAAAACAATCTGAGGCCAAAATTAAATTATTTTGAACTACAATTTTGTAACAAAGGTTACGTAAACCAAAATATTCTTTATATTTGAAATCGTATGAAGATTACCGATAGAAAAACCGAAATCATAAATATCTCCGCCAAACTTTTCAAAGAGAAAGGCTATAGCGCTGTAACCATGCGCGACATCGCTCAAGCAATGGATATTAAAGCTGCAAGTTTGTACAACCACATCAAATCCAAACAGGAAATTCTGGTTTTAATTATTATCGAAATAGCCGAAGAATTTACTAATACCATGAATGAGGTGGTCCATTCAAACGAATCCTCCATCAAAAAAATTGAGCGAATTATTCAATTGCATATTGACATTACACTTAGAGATTCTCATGCGCTTGCTTGTTTAAATAACGATTGGATGCATCTTACCTATTCCGATTTAGAGTATTTTATAAAAATGCGAAACGACTATGAAGACAATTTTAGAATTATCGTTAAAAAAGGAATCCAAGACGGAGAAATTCAAAACCACAATCAAGATGTAATTATTTTCTCCATACTTTCTACCTTGCGAACCATGTATATTTGGTATAAAAAAACCAATCAACTTAGTGAAAAAACCCTTAGAAACAATATGACCAAAGTGCTTTTAAACGGAATAGTTTGATAAACGATTAACCTTAATAATGTAAAGATTTCTTTGCGAGAAAACCCAAAAAACTTAATGAACCTTAATTCCTTAATGGTTTAAAAAAAATAAACTTTTAATTTTAAGTAAATAAATGGATAATTAAAAAAATACAACGTTTTCGTAACATATCAAAAAATTCAGTAAATTTGCATTGTAAACTAACAGTTGTTAGTTTGATTAAAAATAATTTTTATGTCCAAATTTCATAGCATACAAGTTGCGGATATTTACAAAGAAACCAAGGATTGTTCGGTTATCACTTTCGATATCCCCGAAAATTTAAAATCCGATTTCTCCTACAATTCTGGGCAGCACCTTACCTTAAGAACCACCATAAATGGCCAAGAAGTTAGACGTTCTTATTCTTTATGTTCAAGTCCAATAGAAAATAAATGGCAAGTTGCCGTTAAAAAAATAAACGGCGGATTGTTCTCTTCTTTTGTAAACGATGCTTTAAAATCAGGCGATTTTCTAGACGTAATGCCTCCAAATGGCGAATTTAATGTAGCAATAAATCCAAATAAAGCAAAAAATTATATCGTTTTTGCAGCGGGAAGTGGTATTACACCAATACTTTCCATTATAAAAACCCATTTAGCATCCGAGCCAAACAGCACATTTAAACTGTTTTATCTTAACCGTACCGTAAAATCAATTATCTTTAAAGAAGAAATTGAACAATTAAAAAATATCTATTTCAACCGATTCGAAATTTTCCATTTTTTAACCAAAGAACATAGAAGTATCGAATTATTAAACGGTCGGTTCACCAAAGAAAAATTACAAGTTTTAGCCAAAAATATCATCGATATTCCTACAACCGACGAATGTTTCATTTGCGGTCCAGAACAAATGATTTTCTTAATCCGCGACGAACTAATTGCCGAAGGTTTAGATAAAAATAAAATCCATTACGAGCTGTTTACATCAGGAATTACCGATGAAGACAAAGCCAGAATGTCAAAAATAATAGAAAAAAAAGTAGAAGGAACCGATGTGACAATAATCGACGGAGGAAAAGAATTCCATTTCGTCATGGACGACGATTTTGACAACATTCTAGACGGTGCATTAGCCGCCGGAGCCGATTTACCCTTCGCCTGCAAAGGTGGTGTTTGCAGTACCTGCAAGTGTAAAGTCATTTCAGGAACCGTCGAAATGAAAATCAATTATGCACTCGACGAAAACGAAGTCGCAAAAGGTTTGGTGTTAAGCTGTCAAGCCGTGCCAACATCAGAAAAAGTAGTAGTCGATTTTGGAGTTTAGATTTAGTAGGATAATGAGCGAATCTTTAACGCATTTTAGTAAACCATTTTCCCGCTTTCGCCTTTATCTTGCTCCGTAAACTACGCAAGGATATCGGCTCAATCGGGGCTAAAGAGTAAACATATAGCAAGAAAATAAAAGTAGAAACAACAATAAAAAACCTTTGCGCCTTTGCGAGCAAAAAGAAAGTAAGAAAGTGAAAAAAGTTAATGAATCTTAATACCTTAATAGTTTAAAAACAAATTGATTTTAACTGTAATCAAAGAAAAAAGTAAATAAAATTATTTCATATTTAAAGATTCAAGCCAAGAACTTGAAACATTAAACTTGAAACCTGAAACAAAAAAAATATGTCAGAACACGAAGTAAAGAACCTAGAAGCAATTTTCGACGCAAGAATAGCTCGTGACGAAAAAATTGAACCAAAAGATTGGATGCCCGAAAAATACCGTCAAACACACATCCGTCAAATTTCCCAACACGCACATTCCGAAATAGTAGGAATGTTACCAGAAGGAAATTGGATTACACGTGCGCCATCTTTAAAAAGAAAAGTAGCCTTATTGGCAAAAATTCAAGACGAAGCTGGGCATGGTTTGTACTTGTATTCTGCTTGCGAAACTTTGGGTGTATCTCGCGAAGAATTATACGACCAACTCCATTCAGGAAAAGCAAAATATTCTAGTATTTTCAATTATCCAACACTCACTTGGGCAGATATGGGAGCAATTGGTTGGCTTGTTGACGGCGCGGCAATTATCAACCAAGTGCCATTAACTACAACTTCATTCGGACCTTATGCTCGTGCTATGGTGCGTGTTTGTAAGGAAGAAAGTTTTCACCAACGACAAGGTTTTCAAATCATGATGACCTTAGCCGAAGGGACTCCTGAACAAAAAGAAATGGCACAAGATGCCTTAAACAGATGGTGGTTTCCAGCATTAATGATGCTTGGACCAACCGATGCAGCATCCGTTCACACAGAGCAATCCATGAAATGGAAATTGAAACGTAAAACTAATGATGATTTGCGTCAGCAATTTGTAGATCAAACCGTTCCACAAGCTCATATGATTGGGCTAACAATTCCAGATCCAACTTTAAAATTCAATGAAGAAACCAAACATTACGAATTTGGAGAATTAGATTGGGATGAATTTTGGCAAGTAGTAAAAGGACACGGACCATGCAATAAAGAGCGAATCACAGCTCGTAAAAATGCTTGGAATAACGGAAAATGGGTTCGTGATGCAGCCATGGCTTACGCCGAAAAACAAGATAATAGAGAAGTAAAACAAGCAATATAAAATAGTTCCCAGTTTCAGTTTTCAGTTTTCAGACTGCTAACTGCGACTGCGACTGAAAACTATAAGAAAATGAAGAATTGGCCACTTTGGGAAGTATTTATTAGAAGTAAAAACGGATTAGAACACCGCCACTGCGGAAGTTTACATGCAAGTGATGCTACAATGGCTTTAGAAAATGCTCGTGATGTTTACACACGTAGGATGGAAGGCGTTAGCATTTGGGTAGTTCCATCAGCACAAATCACAGCATCAAATCCAGAAGATAGTGCAGCACTTTTTGATCCTGCAAAAGACAAAGCCTATCGTCATCCTACTTTTTATGAACTTCCAGATGAATTAAAACACATGTAATTAGACATAAGTCACTTTGTTTTTAATTATTAGTCGAAAGTCTTTAGTCAATAAGATACTAACTAATAATGCAAACAACTAAAGATTAACAACTAATTTATTATTAGCTTATGACTATTGTTAAATTTGAAGATATTATTGCTTGGCAAAAAGCTCAAGATTTGTGTGTTGAAATCTATTTAGTCTTTCAAAATTCAAATGATTTTGGATTCAAAAACCAAATTCAAAGGGCTTCATTATCAATTTCTAATAATATTGCAGAAGGCTTTGACAGAATGAGTGATAAAGAATTTATTAGGTTTCTATACATAGCCTTAGGCTCCTGTAGTGAAGTGAAATCAATGTTATACCTTTCAAACAAATTAAATTATTTAACACAAGAGCAATCAGAAAAATTAATTAATAAATCAAATGAAGTAGGAAAAATTATTAGAGGATTAATAAAATCAATATCACTAACGACTAATAATTAATGACTATCAACTAATTGACTAACAACTTATGACTAAACATTTAATTCAATACATCTACGGTATAGCCGATAACGCATTAATTCTCGGGCAACGTCTTGGTGAGTTATGCGGTCATGGTCCAAGTTTAGAAACAGATATTGCAATGACTAATATTTCTCTAGATTTATTTGGGCAAGTACGAAGTTATTACCAATATGCAGCCAAATTACAAGGAGGTGATGCTACAGAAGACACCATCGCATTTCTAAGAAAAGAAAGAGAATACAAAAACGTTTTGTTGGTAGAACAACCCAATACCGATTTTGCCTATTCTATAACCAAACAATTTCTATTTGATATTTTCCATCTAGCATTATTAGAAGAATTGCAAAACAGCAAAGACGAAATGTTGGCAGCAATTGCTAAAAAAAGCATCAAAGAAGTTTTATACCACACCCGATTTTCTTCCGATTGGATTAAAAGATTAGGTGATGGAACCGAAGAAAGTCACAACCGAATCCAAAACGCAATTAACGATTTGTGGATTTTCACCGACGAGTTATTCCACCAAACCGATGCCGATAAAGCTATGGTTGCAGAAGGAATCGGAGTTGACACCACACTTTTAAAAATAAATTACTACAAAAAAGTAAGCGAAATTTTAGAAGAAGCAACTTTGCAAACACCAACAATTGAATTTTTCCAAAAAGGAGGAAAACAAGGAATTCATAGTGAGCACATGGGTTACATACTAACCGAATTACAATTCATGCAACGAACTTACCCAAACATGACTTGGTAATTTTTTATTCAGTAAATTTTTAAATAAAAAATAAAAATCCGTGAAAATCAGCTAAATCTGTATCATCCGCGATCCAAAATAAGTAAGCAAAGCGCACATATTAAAACAAATGAAAGAACCATTACCAAATATCGACCCAAAACTATTTGAAATTCTAGATACGGTTTCCGATCCAGAAATTCCAGTTTTGTCTATAATGGAAATGGGAGTAGTGCGTTCTGCAAAAACAATAAACGATATTGTTGAGGTTCAAATAACACCAACCTATAGCGGTTGCCCAGCAATGGATGTCATTGGAGACGACATTAAAGCAGCATTTAAAAAAGAAGGCTACGTAGCCAAAATTGAATTAATCCTTTCACCCGCATGGACCACCGATTGGATTACTCCAAAAGGCAGAACAGCATTAGAAAAATACGGAATTGCATCCCCTTTATCAGAATCAGCCGATAAAGAAGCACTTCTTGGAAATAAAAAATTAGTTAAATGTCCACAATGTGGTTCGTTAAATACTAAATTAGTTAGTCAATTCGGTTCAACAGCATGCAAAGCATTATTTAAATGTGAGGATTGTTTAGAGCCATTTGATTATTTCAAATGTTTAAAATAACCTGCAAGGTTTCCAAAACCTTGTAGGTTTTATAAAATAATAAATATAGCAAATTGGCAAAAGTAGTCTTTGCGACTCTACGACTTTGCGAGAAATAAAATAAGGTATGAGCAATAATTCCATTGAGTTAAAAATTGAAAACAAGGTTGCGTGGATTTCACTCAACAGACCCGAAGTATTTAATAGTTTCAATCGTGAAATGGCATTGCTATTGCAAAAAACATTAGACGATTGCAATACGGATACTAATGTGCGTGCCATCGTAATCACTGGAAACGGAAAAGCTTTCTGTGCTGGACAAGATTTGAAAGAAGTCACTGATCCAGAACTAAATCCAGGTTTCAGAAAAATTCTAGAAGAACATTACAACCCAATAATCCAAAAAATAAGAACCATTGAAAAACCTATTGTTGCAGCCGTTAATGGCGTTGCTGCAGGAGCAGGGGCTAACATTGCTTTGGCTTGTGATATTGTGGTAGCAAATGAACATGCAAGTTTCATCCAAGCATTCAGTAAAATCGGATTAATACCAGATAGTGCAGGAACCTTCTTTCTGCCAAGATTAATCGGATTCCAAAAAGCATCAGCATTAATGATGTTAGGAGATAAAGTTACAGCAACAGAAGCATTGACTTTAGGAATGATATACAAATTATACCCGACTGCAATTTTTGAAGAAGAAGTAAAAATTCTTGTTGAAAATTTAGCGAAAATGCCAACTAAAGCATTAGGTTTAACCAAAAGATTGTTAAACCAATCTATGAACAATAATCTAGAACAACAATTAGCATTAGAAAGCGATTTGCAAATAGAAGCAAGCTCAACTAACGATTACAACGAAGGCGTAACCGCATTTGTAGAAAAAAGAAAACCAGAGTTTAAAGGGAATTAAATTTAAATGAACGATTTAAGTAATAGAATAGTTTCGCTTATAATTGACGCTAGAAGTAAAGTTGCTTCTTTTGCTAATTCGGCTATGGTTATAACTTACTTTGAAATTGGCAAAATGATTGTTGAGGAATTGCAAAATGGGGAGAAAAGAGCAGAATACGGTGCAAACCTTTTAAAAATTGTTTCAAATGATTTAACAAGCAAAAATTTAAAAGGATTTTCTGTGCCTAATTTGGAACGCATGCGTAATTTTTATGCAATGTATTCGATTTCTTCAAATGATTTGAGGAATTCAAAAGTTTTTCTAAATTCCTCAAACCACTTGAGGATTTCTGAAAACAATGATTTGGTTGTTAGAATTTTGTCAATAAGTTGGTCACACTACATGTTTTTGATGAGAATTGAGGATGAAAAAGAAAGACAATTCTACGAAGTGGAATCATTTTTAAATCATTGGAAATTAAAAGATTTAGAAAGACAATTTAATTCGGGATTATTCGAAAGAATAAGTTTAAGTAAGAACAAAGAGGAAGTTTTGCAAATTATTAAAAATGGGCAAGTTGTAGAAAATTTCAACGATATTTTAAAAGAACCTTTGATTTTGGAATTTTTAGGGTTAGAAGAAAAGGAATGTTATTCTGAAACGGATCTTGAAACTGCAATAATTAATCATATTGAAAAATTCATGTTGGAACTAGGGAAAGGATTTTTCTTTGGAGGAAGACAAGTTCGGTTTACATTTGAAGAAGAGCATTTTAGAGTTGACCTTGTTTTTTATAATAGATTATTGCAATGCTTCGTTTTAATAGATTTAAAAATCGGAAAATTAACCCATCAAGATTTAGGACAAATGCAAATGTATGTCAATTATTACGATAGATTTGTTAAGTCTGAAACAGAAAACCCAACAATAGGAGTTATACTTTGTAAAGACAAAAAGCAAGCATTAGTAGAAATAACTTTACCTGAAAATAACTCCCAAATTTATGCCTCAAAATATCAAACTATTTTGCCAAGTAAAGAAGATTTTCAACATATTTTAAATGATTATGAATAACATGAATATTTCAATAATAGGTTCCGGAACCATGGGAAGTGGCATTGCGCAAGTAGCCGCAACTGCTGGTTGTACAGTAAAATTATTCGATTTAAATCAAGAAGCATTAGCCAAAAGCAAAATTGCGTTGGAAACTACTTTGACCAAATTAGTAGAAAAAGAAAAAATAGATTCCATCGAAAAATCTCGAATCCTAAATAATATTTCTTACATCTACACTATAAAAGATTTATCCGATTCCGATTTGGTTATTGAGGCAATTGTTGAAAATTTAGAAGTCAAGCGAAAACTTTTTTCTGAATTAGAAAATTACGTCTCGCCAGAAACCATTTTAGCTTCCAATACTTCCTCTTTATCCATTGCTTCCATTGCCGCCTCTTGCCAAAAACCAGAACGCGTCATTGGAATTCACTTTTTTAATCCAGCCCCATTAATGCAATTGGTGGAAGTAATTCCAGCAGTACAAACAAGTGCCGAGGTTTTAGAAAAAACCATAAAAACTATTACCGATTGGAAAAAAACGGTAGCAGTTGCTAAAGACACACCAGGATTTATTGTAAATCGTGTGGCACGACCTTTTTACAGCGAAAGTTTACGCATTTATGAAGAAGGTGTAGCCGATTTTGCAACCATCGATTGGGCTCTAAAAACTATCGGAGGTTTCCGAATGGGACCCTTTGAATTAATGGATTTCATAGGAAACGACGTAAATTATACAGTCACTGAAACTGTTTTCACAGCATTTTATTTTGATCCAAAATTCAAACCTTCCTTCACCCAAAAAAGATTGGTAGAAGCCGGTTTTTTAGGAAGAAAATCAGGAAGAGGATTTTATTCCTATAATGTCATTGCTAGGAACGAAGCAAACCCAAAAGAAGATTCAGCGGTAGCAAAATATATATTCGATAGAGTAATCGTCATGCTCATCAACGAAGCAGCAGATACTTTCTTTTTAAATATAGCATCCGCCAAAGACATAGATAACGCCATGACCAAAGGAGTAAATTATCCAAAAGGATTACTCGCTTGGGCAGACGAACTCGGAATTCAATGGTGTGTCAATAAAATAGACGAATTATACAATGAATACCACGAAGATAGATATAGATGTAGTCCAATCTTAAGAAGAATGAATATAGAAAATAAATCTTTTTACTAAATAAACTTAGCGAACCTTGCGTAATACCTTGCGCTCTTTGCGGTTAAAACAAACAAATGGAAGGAACAAAAATACCTTATAAAATGCTCTCCCTTGACCCTTTCAGTCAATGGCTTGGCATAGAAATACTCGAATGCGAACTCGGAAATTGCAAAGTAGCAATGACCATCCGCAAAGAAATGCTCAACAGTATGGGGAAAGCGCATGGCGGAATCACCTACTCGTTGGCCGACACCGCATTTGGATTTTCAGTCAACACCAATGGCCGATTTGCCGTTTCTATTGAAACTTCCATCAACCATATTGAAGCACTTGAAGAAGGAGATTACATAGTAGCAGAAGCCAGTATAGAAAGTCTTAAAAACAAAGTTGGATTTTATATTATAGAAGTAAAAAAGGGAGATATGTTAGTAGCACTTTTCAAAGGAGTTGCCTATAGAACTTCTAAAGAATGGGAATAAAATTTAAAAAATAGAAGGTTAATTTAAATGAAAAGCAAAAAAATATTTTTCATACTCTTATTAATAAATAGTATATTAATTTTTGGACAGGATAAAAAGTCAAATAATCCTTCCAAGAAGTTAATAGTGGATATTTATTATTTAATAAGATCCGATAATTATTTAGAGGCAAATCAGAAAAATGATAGCCTCATGGCTATAGCAGTAAAGCAAAAAGACACAACATTAATTGCAGATTCTTATACTCTTAGCGGTATTATCTTCTCAGCAATTGGAAATTTCAGTGCTTCTGAGAATAAAATGAAACAGGCCTTGCAATTGTATAGCAAAACAAAGGATACTATAAATATTCTAACTACTAAGGCCAATTTATATAGATTAAAAAGATATAAAAACAGAAAATTAGTTCAAGATACGGTTATTAGTAATATAATAATCAAACTAAAAAACTTACATTCTCATAAATATTTTAAAATAAAAAAAGAGTATTTACAGTATTTATTTGAAGATGAAAAATTTCCCGAATTGGTTAAAA
This sequence comes from Flavobacterium sp., assembly GCF_044357305.1. Taxonomy (GTDB): domain Bacteria; phylum Bacteroidota; class Bacteroidia; order Flavobacteriales; family Flavobacteriaceae; genus Flavobacterium. The sequence continues at coordinate 87,866 of NZ_JBIKPS010000004.1, read as the reverse complement.
ATGCCAATGAATGGCTTCAAGATTTTACTAATTTTAAATTTAATGATAATGAAGAAGAGTATAAAAAAGATTATATAAATAATGTGAAACCTGCATGTTTAGCATTAATGGCCTATGGCCTAATTGAAACCCAAAAATTTCAAGATGGAAATAAAATATTAAACCAATCACAAATTAAGAATTATCTCTACAGAAAAAGTAATGTTGATCAATTAGCACAAGACAAAGAAATTAGTGCATTTTGTTTTTACAAAACAAAATATTTCTTAAGTCAACAAACAAAATCTGATTCTTTAAAATATTATTTAAATAATTACAATAAATACAACAACCTATTTTATACTAATTTTCAGGATAAGTTCAGAACCACAACTACCAATTTTGTAGAAAATCAAAATAAAATAAAATTACTTTCTATTGAAAATCAAAAGAATAAAGACATAGCCGAAAAATCAAAGGTAATTTCCATTATTACTTTATTTTGTGTTTTTATCTTAATAATTTTAATTCTAATTTTATATAGAACCTTTGTCTTTAGAAAAAGAACCAACATAATTTTAGAAAACAAAAACAAAGAATTACTATCAATTGATAAAGAAAGAAATCGCTTCTTCTCTGTAGTAACACACGAATTGCGAACGCCAATTTATAGCATTAAAGGCCTTACGCATTTGTTATTAGAAGAATCTAAAAGTGATGACAACAAAGTAAAAGGATATCTAAAATCATTAAATTCATTAGGAGAACTCTTGTACTCATTAACCAATAACTTACTGTTATATGCAAAATTTAATTTAGGAGAGAGTAATGTAAGGCGAAATGAAATTACTTTGAGACAATTTATCAATAAAACTATTCAATCCATCGCTTTCGAAAATGAAATTATAATTGAAATAGATCAAGATGTTTGGGATTATGTAATTGTGGATAAAATTAAATTAAGTCAAATACTAATTAATTTAGTCAGTAACGCAATTAAATTTTCAAATAAAGAACCTATTAATTTAACAATTAAAAATATTTTTCAAGACGAAAACATCTGCCAATTAAAATTTAGCGTAAAAGATTCAGGCAAAGGAATTTCAATCGAAAAACAGAAAGCAATTTTTGAACCCTTTAATAAAAATGAAGATAACACATTAGATGTTGCAGGAACAGGGCTTGGGCTTTACATTGTAAAAAACATTCTAAAACTTTACGACTCTAAAATTCAAATACATTCTGAAATAGGTAAAGGCTCTGAATTTAGTTTCGAATTAATTTTAGAAAAATACCTAAAACCAGAAGAAGAAAAAGAATTCCCATTGGATGGATTAAAGATTTTAGTGGTAGACGACAATAAACTAAATTTAATGATTACAAAAAAAATAGTTGAAAGCGCCAATGCAATTTGTCAAACAACCAACAACGGTTTTGACGCCATTAATTTAACAAAAAACAACCAATTCGATTTGATTTTGATGGACGTGCACATGCCCAATATAGATGGGTTGGAAGCAACAAGACAAATTAGAAAATTCAATAAAAATATTCCAATAATTGCTTTAACAGCGGTAGATTTTGAAACCAACCATCAAACAATTTTAGAATCTGGAATGAATGATATAGTGTCAAAACCATTCACTAATAATTATTTATATGAACGAATAAGTTATTATTGCGAATGAAAAAAGCAAAGTATTTATCCGTAGTGAAGTCGATATTAGGAGCGAATGGCTCGGGCATTTTCAGTAATGGCAATTCCTGCTGCCTTTCCAAAGCTCGCCAAGATTGCTTCGTACCTCGCAATGACTGGCGAGGCTTTTCCCTTGCATCAGGGCTAAACAGTAAACGTATTGAATAGAAAATAAAATAATAAATAAATAATAGGTTCAAAGTTGTACCACCTACAACCCACAACCTACAACCCACAACCTAAAATGGAAGCATACATCATAGACGGAGTTCGAACTCCAATTGGAAGTTATCAAGGTACATTGTCAGCGGTTCGCGCCGATGATTTAGGAGCATTGGTAATCAAAACCGTAGTAGAAAATAATCCAAGCATTCCCAAAGACGCTTACGATGACGTAATTCTAGGCTGCGCCAACCAAGCCGGAGAAGATAACCGTAACGTAGCACGCATGTCGTTGCTACTTGCAGGATTGCCTTATACGGTTCCCGGAGAAACAGTAAACCGTTTGTGCAGTTCGGGATTGTCGGCAATTATTCATGCTAGTCGTGCTATTAAAGCAGGCGACGGACATGTTTTCATTGCAGGCGGAGTAGAAAACATGACCCGTGGCCCATTAGTAGTTTCCAAACCATCAACGGCTTATGGAACCGATAGCAAAATGTACGATTCTAGTTTTGGATGGCGTTTTACCAACCCCAAAATGCACGCCATGTTTGGCACCGATGCCATGGGAGAAACTGCCGAAAATTTAGTAGAAAAATACAACATTACACGCGAAGACCAAGATGCGTTTGCTTTGCACAGCCAACAAAAAGCAACCGCAGCACAAGCCTCAGGAAGACTAACCAAAGAAATAGTAACTGTGGAAATTCCACAACGAAAAGGAGATGCCATTCAATTTGCTAAAGATGAATTTGTAAAATCAAATTCATCCATGGAGGGTTTGTCCAAATTACGACCTGCCTTCAAAAAAGACGGAAGCGTAACGGCAGGAAATTCTTCAGGATTAAATGATGGTGCAGCCGCAACAATTATTGCCTCTGCAGAAGCAGTACAAAAATATAACTTGAAACCCTTGGCTCGAATAGTAAGTTCGGCAGTAGTTGGTGTAGAGCCAAGAATAATGGGAATAGGACCTGTGGAAGCCACTAAAAAAGCATTAGCAAAAGCAGGTTTAACCTTAGACCAAATAGACATTATCGAATTAAACGAAGCCTTTGCAGCACAAAGTATTGCTTGCATTCGCGAATTAGGATTGAAAGATAACGATCCAAGAATCAACCCAAATGGAGGAGCCATAGCAATAGGCCATCCACTGGGTGTTACTGGAGCAAGAATTATGTATTCCGCAGCATTAGAATTGCAATTAACCGGGAAACGATATGCATTAATCACCATGTGTATAGGAGTTGGTCAAGGGTATGCAGCAATTATTGAAAGAGTTTAACTCCTAACAGGATTTAAAAAAACCTATTAGGTTTGTAGTGTTATAATAATCTAACAATGAATTTAGAAAGTAACAAATATCAGAATCTAATTCACCAGATTGGCGAATTATTTCAGTCGGGAAGGCAAAGAGCCATTCAGTCTGTAAATACTGTTTTGGTACAAACCTATTGGGAAATAGGACATTATATTGTTGAATTTGAACAGCAAGGAAATGAACGTGCTGAGTATGGAACTCAATTATTTGAAAGGCTTTCTAAAGATTTGACATTGCAGTATGGTAAGGGATTCGGAAGATCTAACTTGCTTTATATGAGAAAATTATATCTTTCATTTCCAATAAGTGGGACACTGTCCCACTTATTGACCTGGAGTCATTATTATGAGATATTAAAAGCAAATACCAATTGTATCTTCCTAATAAAGAACAATTACAGGAACAACTAGAAAAGTTGATTTATGATTGATAACAAATACAAAAATGGAAACCTATCTAGCCCTGATGCAAGGGAAAAGCCTCGCCAGTCATTGCGAGGCACGAAGCAATCTTGGCGAGCTTTGGAAAGGCAGCAGGAAAATAGATTATAAATAAAGCCCAAGCCATTCGCTCATTATAACCAGAAAAAATCTGCGATAATCTGCGAAATCAGCGGGAAGAAAAACTGAAATAAATTTAAACAAAAATGGATTACAAATAAAGCCCAAGCCATTCGCTCATTATAACTAGAAAAAATCTGCGATAATCTGCGAAATCAGCGGGAATAAAATACTGATAAAATTCAGCTATATGAACAAAACACAACATTACGTACTTGGAAAATGGACTTCGGCAACTGGCGAAGGAAAAGCGTCTTATGATGCGGTAACAGGTGAATTCATTGCCGAAACCTCGGTGGAAGGATTGGATATTCCTGCTATTTTGCACTATGGAAGAACCAAAGGTGGCGAAAAAATTCGCAAAATGACCTTTCAAGAACGAGGTAATATGCTTAAAAGTTTGGCGATGTATTTGACCAAACGCAAAGAAACTTTTTATGAACTTAGTTACAGAACAGGTGCCACTCGTGTCGATTCTTGGATTGATATAGAGGGAGGTTTCGGGAATTTATACGCCAATGCGTCGTTGCGGAAATTGTTTCCAAACCAACCCTATCATGTAGAAGGCGACCCAATTGACTTGTCAAAAGGCGGTCGATTTATGGCGCACCATATTTTGGTTCCGAAAAAAGGAGTTGCGATTCATATCAATGCGTTCAATTTTCCAATATGGGGAATGCTTGAAAAATGTGCTGTAAACTGGATGGCCGGAATGCCAGCGGTAGTTTTACCAGCGCCTACAACGGCTTATTTAACCGAAGACGTGGTTAGAGAAATCATTGCGTCCAATATTTTGCCGGAAGGTGCTTTGCAATTAATTTGTGGTACTGCTAAAAATATTTTTGATACGGTGGAAAGCCAAGATGTAATTACGTTTACAGGTTCGGCTACCACCGGAAGATTGTTAAAATCGCATCCAAGAATTATCCAAGAATCGGTGCCATTTACTATGGAAGCCGACTCTTTAAACGCTTCCATTTTAGGAGAAGATGCTGTTCCTGGAACACCAGAATTTGATTTGTTCATCAACCAAGCCCGAAGCGAAATTACGGTTAAAGCTGGTCAGAAATGTACTGCTATTCGCCGAATGATTGTTCCAGAAAAATTAATAGATGAAGTGCAAACCGCACTTAGTAAAGCATTGGATAAAGTTGCTATTGGCGACCCACGATTGAAAGAAGTTCGAATGGGTGCTTTGGTAAACAAAGACCAAGTAAACGTTCTAAAAAGTAGAGTTGCCGAATTGTCTAAAACGGCCAAAATTGTTTATGGCGATTTAGAAAAAGTAACTCTAATTGGTGCCGATGCAAAAGGTGCTTTTGTAAACCCTGTTTTACTTCGGGAAGACCATCCTTTTACCAATTTAGCGGTGCATGAAACCGAAGCCTTTGGACCCGTTTCTACCCTAATGCCTTATAAAAATTTAGACGAAGCAATCGAATTAGCCCAAATGGGTAAAGGTTCGTTAGTGTCTTCTATAGTTACGAATTCTGACGAAATTGCTAAGGAATATGTAGTCAATGCTGCTTCCCATCACGGAAGAATTTTAGTGTTAAACAGAGAAAATGCCAAAGAGAGCACCGGTCACGGTTCGCCATTACCTTTGTTGGTTCATGGTGGTCCGGGTCGTGCTGGAGGTGGAGAAGAAATGGGCGGTGTTCGCGGTATCAAACATTATATGCAACGTTGCGCCATTCAAGGTTCGCCAACCACATTAACCGAAATCACGGGTATTTACCAACCGAATTCCAAATATAAAGAAATCACCCAACATCCGTTTCAATACCATTGGGAAGACATCCAACCCGGAATGTCATTGCGCACCCATAACAGAACGGTTACCGATACCGATATCATCAATTTTGCCAACATCACTTGGGATCATTTCTATGCGCATACTGATATTACTTCGCTTGATGGAAGTATTTTCAAGAAAAGAACGGCTCACGGTTACTTCATTTTGGCCGCTGCAGCAGGTTTGTTTGTGTATCCAAATAAAGGACCCGTTGCTGCCAATTATGGTTTGGAAGAATGTCGTTTCTTGCGTCCAATTTACCATAACGACACGGTTTATGTGCGCTTAACGTGCAAACAAAAAGTAGACAGAGATGTGGCTTCTGCTGAGCATCCAAGCGGCATCGTGAAATGGTTTGTTGAGGTTTTTGATACTGAAGACGAATTGGTTGCCGTGGCTACAATTTTGACAATGGTTCAGAAAAAACAAGAAGTTTTTGTGGAAATGACCGAAGATAAAATTCAAGAATGTTTGCATAAATTGACTGAAAATTCCAAGCCAAAATGGGGCATATTGACTCCACAGCATCTATTGGAACATTTGGAACATGGATACAAAATAATGTCTGGTGAAATTCAAGATTTCGAAATTGCAACTCCCGAAAAGATTTTAGATAAAGTGCACAATTCGTTATACAATTACGATAAATTTCCAATGGGAACCAATTTTCCAACAATGAAAAAAGGCGAGTTAGAAGATTTAATTCATCCTGATTTTGATACAGCAAAATCTAAATTTTTCGAAGCCAGAGAACACTATAAAGCATTTTTCAAAGAAAATCCAGAAGGCATATTAAAGAATTTGGTTTTCGGAGAAATGAATAAATACGCATCGTATCTTTTAGAACGAAAACATTTGAATCATCATTTTGAACAATTTGGAATAGTGTAGTTTTATTAGGAGCTAATCCCGCTTTACACTGCAATCTTTTCTTTTTTTAAAGAAAAAAAAGAAAAGGATTTCCGTTGCAATCGGGGCTAATCCACCAGTAATCGTAAGAGCTTAAAGTGAAATTCAGAGTTGTTTTGGAAACATAAGACTAAAAAATGGAGAACCAATTAAATAATTTTATTCTATACACAACACCATCAGGTGAAGTTCGTGTAGATGTTCTATTGGAAAATGAAACTGTTTGGCTTACACAAAAAGCGATGGCATTACTATTTGATTGTAGTGTCGATAATATTTCATTGCATTTAAAAAACATTGGCAAATCAGGAGAACTCGAACTAAAGTCAGTTACCGAGGAAATCTCGACAACTGCTTCTGACGGAAAAAAGTATCAAACAAAATTCTATAATCTCGATGCCATAATTTCAGTTGGCTATCGTGTAAATTCATCAAAAGCAACACAATTCAGAATTTGGGCAACACAAACATTAAAAGAATATATTGTTAAAGGTTTTGTTCTAGATGATAAGAGATTAAAGCAAGGACAAACCCTTTTTGGAAAAGATTATTTTAGAGAATTATTGCAAAGAGTTCGTTCTATTAGAACTAGCGAACGACGAATTTATCAACAAATAACCGATATTTTTGCTGAATGTAGTATCGATTATGATAAAAATTCAGAAATCACAAAATTGTTTTTTGCAACGGTTCAAAACAAATTTCATTATGCAATTACGGGAAACACTGCTGCTGAAATTATTTATAAAAAAGCCAATAATCAAAAAGAAAATATGGGATTAACCACTTGGAAAAATGCACCAGATGGTAGGGTTTTAAAGCAAGATGTAATTGTAGCAAAAAACTATTTGCAAGAAAAAGAAATAAAACAATTAGAAAGAACTGTTACTGGTTATTTCGATTATATAGAAGGATTAATTGAAAGACAAAATACCTTCACAATGGAGCAATTAGCAGAAAGTGTAACTAAATTTTTAACTTTCAATGATTATAAAATTCTAATAGGAAACGGAATAATTTCAAAATTATCTGCTGATAAAAAAGCCATTATTGAATATGAGATATTTAATAAAACACAAAAAATAATTTCAGATTTTGACAAAGAAATAAACAAATTAAAAAAATGAACGCATACGTAAAACAAAATATAGAGAATAACATCGCCACCATCGAGTTTTTTCATCCAGAACAAAACTCTTTGCCTAGTAGTATTTTGGCACAACTAGCCAATACCATTACCGAAGCGGGGAATAATCCCGAAGTGAAAGTCATCCTCCTAAAAAGCGGTGGTGAAAGAACGTTTTGCGCAGGAGCCAGTTTTCAAGAATTGATAGCAATTAACGATGCCGAAACTGGGAAAGTATTTTTCTCTGGATTTGCAAACGTTATCAACGCCATGCGAAAATGTCCGAAATTCATCTTAGGAAGAATTCAAGGAAAAACCGTTGGAGGCGGAGTAGGAATCGCCGCAGCAACCGATTATTGTATGGCTACCAAATTTGCAGCCATAAAATTATCGGAACTAAACGTCGGAATTGGACCATTTGTAGTTTCACCTGCTATCGAAAGAAAAATTGGAGTTTCTGCCGTGTCGCAAATTGCAATAGATGCCAACACATTTTATGAAGCAAATTGGGCAAAAGAAAAAGGTTTGTATGCCAATGTATATGAAAGCATCGAAGAATTGGATGAAGCAGTACAACAATTTGCGGAACATTTATGTACTTACAATCCAGAAGCCATGCTCGAAATGAAAAAAGTATTTTGGAGAGGCACCGAAGATTGGGATAATTTATTAGCCGAAAGAGCCGCTATCAGCGGAAGATTAGTGCTTTCTGATTTTACAAAAGAAATGTTGAAAAAATTTAAAGTTTAAAAAAGTTGTAGGTTGTAAGTTCTAGGTTTTAAAACCTACAACCTACAACCTACAACCTACAACCTAAAAAAATGGTATACGAATTCAAAGGGTTCATCCCTGTCATACACGAAAGTAGTTTCATCCATCCGCAAGCCGCGGTTACGGGTAATGTGATTATTGGAAAAAATGTATATGTTGGTCCTGGGGCTGCTATTCGTGGCGATTGGGGCGAAATCATCATTGAAGATGGTTGCAACGTACAAGAGAATTGCACCATTCACATGTTTCCTGGGAAGACAATGGTTTTAAAAGCCAGAGCACATATTGGTCACGGAGCGATTATTCACGGAGCCAATATTGGCGCCAATTCCCTTATCGGAATGAATGCCGTAATTATGGACGATGTAACTGTTGGCGATGAATGTATTGTTGGAGCGTTAAGTTTTATCAAAGCCGGAATGCAAATTCCAAACCGAAAAATGGTCGTTGGAAATCCAGCAACAATCATAAAAGACGTTTCTGACGACATGATCGATTGGAAAACCAAAGGAACCGCCTTGTACCAACAATTGCCGAAAGAATGTTATGAAACATTAAAAGCAGTCGAGCCATTGCGGGAAATTCCAGCGGATCGTCCAACGCAAGAAGCGTTTTACAAAACATTAGAAGAATTTAAGAAAAAGTAATCAGTGTTCAGTAATCAGTTAGCAACTGAACACTGAACACCGAACACTGAACACTATTTTTATGAGTATAATAGAATTCAAAATGCCCAAAATGGGTGAAAGTATTTCCGAAGCAACAATAATCAGTTGGTTGAAAAACGTTGGTGATTATGTGGAAGCCGAAGAAACTATTTTAGAAGTTGCTACCGATAAAGTCGATAGTGAAGTGCCTGCGCCAGTTTCTGGAATAATCACAGAAATCCGTTTTCATAAAGATGCTATCGTTGAAGTAGGAACTGTTTTGGCGTTGATCGAAGAAAAAGCAGGAAGCCAGAAGTTGGAAGTTGGAAGTAGAAAAACAGAAGAAGTTGCTAAATCGAATATTGTTGAGGTTCCACAAACTCGCAACTCGCAACTTGCAACTCGCAACTCTGACGCATTTATTTCTCCATTAATCATTTCCATTGCTCAAAAAGAAAATCTTTCTATTGAGGAATTACATACTATTCCAGGTTCGGGAGCAGAGGGGCGTTTGCAAAAAAGTGATGTTTTCAATTATTTGAAGGATAGAAAATACCCAATACAATCAAAACCTACAACCCAAAACCTACAACCTACAACTTCTTATCCGAAACCGAAAATCAATTTTGTAGAAGGCAAAGATCGAATTGTAGAAATGGATCGCATGCGCAAAATGATTGCGGATCACATGGTGTATTCCAAACAAACAGCGCCACACGTAACTTCGTATATTGAAGTGGATGTTACGAATTTGGTGAATTGGAGAAACGAAAATAAAGATAATTTTCAAGCGAAATATAACGAGAAACTTACGTTTACACCTGTTTTTGTTCAGGCTGTAGCGAAAGCAATTGTAGATTTTCCGTTGATTAATGTTTCTGTCGATGAGAAGAATATTATCGTACACAATGACATTCATATCGGAATGGCAACGGCTTTACCTAATGGAAATCTAATCGTTCCGGTGGTTCGAAATGCAAACAATAAAAATTTAGCAGCACTAGCAAAAGATGTTAATTATTTGGCAAATGCTTCTCGAAATAACAAATTAAAACCTGAAGAAATTCAAGGAAGTACTTTTACGATTTCCAATGTGGGAACCTTTGGAAGTTTGATGGGAACCCCAATTATCAACCAACCCGAAGTAGCCATTTTAGCACTCGGAATTATTAAGAAACGTCCCGAAGTGATTACTACTGAAATGGGCGACGAAATTGCCATTAGAAGCATGATGTACCTTTCTTTATCCTTTGACCACCGTGTAGTGGATGGATTTTTAGGAGGATCATTCTTAAGAAAAATAGGCGATTATTTAGAACAATTTAGCCCCCTAACCCCCGAAGGGGGAATTTAACCCAAAACTATTTTATTATGCAAGATATAATGACACCATCCATTAAAATAACTAGAGTTTCTGCGTCGAAAGTCAACGAAGTAGATTTAAATAACATTACTATGGGAACCAATTTCACCGATCACATGTTTATTTGTGATTATGAAAATGGCGCATGGAGTAACCCAAGGATAGAGCCTTTAGCCTTAATTCCTACCCATCCTGCAGCCATGGCGTTGCATTATGGGCAAGCGATTTTTGAAGGCATGAAAGCAACTTTAGGGAAAGACGGAACTGCTTTATTATTCCGTCCAGATGAAAATGCAAAACGATTTAATCATAGTGCGGATCGAATGGGAATGCCTTCGTTTCCAGAAGATTTGTTTGTGGAAGCCTTAAAGCAATTTACCGCTTTAGAAAAAAATTGGATTCCAACCAAAGAAGGAAGTGCGTTGTATTTACGCCCGTTTATGTATGCGGATGAAGCATTTATTGGAATGCGTGCCGCAACGAGTTTTAAATTCATTGTGATGGCATCTCCAGCGGGACCATTTTTTAATAGAAAAATCAAATTATACGCTGAGAAAAAATACGTTCGTGCCGTAAATGGTGGAACAGGTGAAGCAAAAGCAGCCGGAAACTATGCCGCAGCTATTCGCCCAACGGAATATGCAAAAGCAAAAGGTTACGACCAAGTATTGTGGTTGGATGCTCAAGATTTTGAATACATTCAAGAAGTGGGAACGATGAATATTTTCTTTAAAATAGATGGAAAATTCATAACGCCCGATTTAAGTGGTTCGATTTTATCCGGAATTACCCGAATGAGTGTGATTGATTTATTGCGAAGCAAAGGTTTTGAAGTTACTGAAAGACCGATTACGATTTCTGAAATTATGGAAGCCTCTAAAAACGGAATTTTGGAAGAAGCATTCGGAACCGGAACTGCTGTAGGAATTGCGATGATAGAAGAAATTGGAAATAATGATTTATTGATTCAATTTCCAGTTGAAAATCCAGTTTCTGTTATGGTAAACGATACGTTGAATGCTATAAAACTGCAAAACGAAGAAGATGCATTTGGTTGGATTGTAGAGGCAAAGTAAAAAAATTGAACCATTAAGGTATTAAGTTTCATTAAGTTTTTCCTTAATCTTTCTTAATACCTTAATGGTTCAAAAAAAAATAGTTCAAATAAATGTTAGACAAAAAAATATTAGAAAAAGCATTTTCAACAATGGCAACTGCTAAGGCAATGTCGAATTTGTATGAAGATAATTTTAAGATTGTTTCCAAGTACGTGCATGCCACTTCGCGTGGTCATGAAGCGATTCAAATTGCCATGGCGATGCAATTGTTACCGCAAGATTATGCGTTTCCATACTATCGGGATGATGCGATGTTGCTGGGAATTGGAATGCGACCGTATGATTTGATGTTGCAATTGATGGCCAAAAAAGACGATCCATTTTCGGGTGGACGAACCTATTATTGCCATCCGAGTTTGAAAGATGCCGATAAACCTAAAATTCCGCACCAATCTTCTGCAACAGGAATGCAAGCGATTCCTGCAACTGGAGCAGCAATGGGTTTTTGGTATAAAGAGAACCTCACCCCAGCCCTCTCCAAAGGAGAGGGAGAAGGATTTGCTATTCCCCCTTCGGGGGCTAGGGGGCTTGTAGTTTGCTCATTAGGCGATGCATCCGTAACCGAAGGAGAAATTGCAGAAGCCTTGCAAATGGCAGCCTTAAAACAACTTCCTATTTTGTATTTGGTACAAGATAACGGTTGGGATATTTCGGCTAATGCTGCCGAAACTCGTGCACAAAATGCGTTTGAATATGCTAAAGGATTTCACGGAATTGAAGCGATTTCTATTGATGGCGCTAATTTTACGGAGAGTTATTTAGCACTTCAAAAAGTGGTAAAAACCATTCGGGAAGAACGAAGACCGTTTTTGGTTCATGCCAAAGTTCCGTTGTTGAACCACCATACTTCGGGGGTTCGCATGGAATGGTATCGTGATGATTTGGAAGAAGCACAATCGCGGGATCCGTATCCAGTTTTGATGCAACAAATGTTGGATGCTGGTTTTAAACAAGAAGAAATAAATAAAATTGAATCGGAAGTTGCCACTTTGGTTCAAAAGGATTTTGATAGAGCACAATTGGCGGAAGATCCTTCTCCAGAAGATTTATTCACACATGATTTTGCTCCAACACCCATTACAGAAGAAGTTGGCGAACGAAATCCACCACGAGAAGACAAAGTAGTGATGGTTGATTGTGCACTTTTTGCTGTGGAAGAATTAATGAAAAAGCACCCCGAATGTTTGTTGTACGGACAAGACGTAGGCGGTCGATTGGGTGGCGTTTTTAGAGAAGCGGCTACTTTGGCACAAAAATTTGGCGACGAACGTGTTTTCAATACGCCCATTCAAGAAGCCTTTATTGTGGGTTCTACGGTTGGGATGTCGGCGGTTGGGTTGAAACCAATTGTTGAGGTACAATTTGCCGATTATATTTGGCCAGGATTGAACCAGTTGTTTACCGAAGTCAGTCGCTCGTGTTATTTATCTAACGGGAAATGGCCGGTGAGCATGATTTTGCGCGTACCGATTGGCGCTTACGGAAGTGGCGGGCCTTACCATTCGTCTTCTGTGGAAAGTGTTCTGACCAATATTCGTGGGATAAAAATTGCCTATCCAAGTAATGGTGCCGACTTAAAAGGACTTTTAAAAGCCGCATATTACGACCCAAATCCGGTGGTGATTTTGGAGCATAAAGGTTTGTATTGGAGTAAAGTGAAAGGTACCGATGCCGCAAGGGTTAACGAGCCGAGTGAAGATTATGTATTGCCATTCGGAAAAGCGAATATTGTTCAAGAAATATGGGAGCAAGAAACCGATGAAACTATAACCGTTATCACCTACGGAATGGGAGTGCATTGGGCATTAAATGCTTCGGCAACGATGAAAAACCAAGTGGAAATTATCGATTTGCGAACGTTGTATCCGCTGGATGAAGAAGCGATTTTTAAATCGGTTAAGAAAGCAAAAAAATGTTTGGTTGTAACCGAAGAACCAACTAATAATTCTTTCGCCAGAAGTTTGGCAGGATTAATTCAAGAAAAGTGTTTTAAACATTTGGATGCGCCAGTAATGGTGATTGGCTCCGAGAACATGCCAGCCATACCGCTTAACAGCGTTTTAGAGTTTACTATGATTCCGAATGTGGATAAGGTACGATTGAAAATGGAGGAACTTTTAAATTATTAGAAGCAATTTCCAGCTTTCCATTACAAGTTTTTGTGAACAATGCTTTTTTTGTAAGCCATAAAAAGAGCTTCCGTTGGTCGCTTTTTTATGGCAACAAAAAATAGCATTCTTTCACAAAAAGCTTTCCATTACAATCTGGGCTAGGGCAGTTGGTTTCAAAGGAACATTTTTTTCTAAAAATTCTTTAGAAAGGAGAAATCTTGCAAGATGAAATGTATAATTCAGATTTTTTTTTTAGTATCTTTACTTTATTAAAATTTTAAATATGAATTTAGAACAACATAAAACCAAAATCATTCAAAAAGTAAAAAACATTCAAGATGACAATCTTTTGGATCAAATGGATACTGTTTTAAATGGTGATTATGTTGTGGCTTACACAATTGACGATGAGCCTTTAACTAAAAATCAATACGTTAGTCACATAGAATCAATCTGTGAATCTATTGCAAAAGGTGCCAAAAATTTTACTACAGAAGAGGTTAAAAAACAAATTTTCTCTATAAAATAATGAATCTTGTTTGGTCGGTTGAAGCGAGTAATTCATTAGCAAGAATTTACTTTTACGTTCTTCAAGATAGCCCGAAAAATGCAGAAATGGTCATTAATAAAATCATCGAACTTGCAGAGGATTTAAAAGACGAACGTTTTGAATATTCTATGGATCCAATAATAAATAAACAAAAATTTCGTCATAAAAGTATTTGGAGTTATAAAATCATCTAGGAACGAAGTTTTGAGAATGTCATAATATTAGATATTTTCGATGCAAGACAAAATCCAGATAAGTTGAATAGTTATTAAGTTTCTAGGTAATTTTTATCTGTTAATGCCATTTTTTTACTTATCCCAGATAATGTGTAAATGCTTTTATGGCTGCGAGGTCAGGACCATCGCAGAGAATCACGGCACTATAGAACACTTCTGGGAGCTGGGGGATTTATAAATTCTAATAAAAGTTCTCTTAAAATTAATGCTTTTGGTATTTGTAAAGTAACTATGAAAGATTATTCTAATCCTCAAGAGTTACATCCCTATTTACAGTGAACTTAAAATCTTTTAGCATGTTTTTTTATTGTTATTAAAACTTAGCAGTTAACATTTCATTTAATAATATTCCACTTACAATACTTGTTAAAAGGGTCAATTGTTCAATATTGTTAACATGGGGAATAGATATTCCGCCTTCTTTATTGCAAGATAAAAATACTGGGGAAGGGATTATTTTCAATAAATCTTCATTGTACCAACCAATTTTATAATAACCAATTGGAAAAGAAATTTCAAAATAAACTTCTATTTGATAATTTTTACTATCGTATTCAATCTGAATTTTTTTCATGGTTTACATTATTCTTTGATTACTTTAAGAATTTGTTTTTTATCATCTGATTCAACTTTAACGTAATAATTTCCCGATGATAAATTTGACAAGTCAATACTAAATTCACTATTGTTTTGATTTTTCTCAAACAATATTTGACCTAAAGAATTGAAAACAGTTACTTTATTTACAACAGTATTACCTTTTATGGTTAAATAGTCTTTAACAGGATTAGGATATATTACAAACTCATCAGATTTAATATTATTTATTCCTAAATTATTGATAATAGTTAAGTTTGTTATAGGAGCATCTTGAATTGTTATAGTGTCACCAGCCTGATTGTTAGCGGCATCAGCATAAGTATTAATAGGCGTTAGAGTCAATGATGAACCTAGAGGCGATTTAGTTTGTACTATCACCTTAAATAATAACCCTTGACCATTTATAGCTGCATTAGCATATCTTGTTAAACCAACACTTACACCAGTTGAAGAATTATAGTTCATAATCAAGCAATCAGAACCTGTAATACCAAATATGGAGCTAGTATAATCTATTGCAGCAGTACTTAAATCAAATATAGTGTTATCAAAAATAAGATTAACTGATATACCATAAAGTGCATTTAAACCACCTGTATTATTTAAACTAACATTAAAAGTTACTGTTTGTGGCAATGTTGCTGCGTTAATTATAGTGGTATTGGGTGTAACAACAAGTGTACCACCTGCAAGTGTATTTTGTTGGACTTTTGGGCTAATGGTAAAAGGCTTAGTATTTGCGTGTCTGGCATGAACTTGACTCATATTAAAACCAATGGCTGCTTGGTCAGCATTGTTGATTACACCGTCACCATTTGAATCTGCAAATACTTTGTAAGCATCACCATTTTGGGTACTATGATTATAACCCCACAGTGTAGCTGGTTGAGCATACCATTGAATAGTTGCGTTTGGCCTTGCAGGACCAGTTGAATTATAAAAGTATCCAATAGGTAGTAAATCAGCTGTAGAAACGGAATTTGATTTATTCAAATCACCAGGCCATACATCTACTTGATATGTAAAAGTATAACAAATAGTACCTTGATTATTCAAACCACAAGTTACACCAGATGCGTTATAGGCACTAATATCATCTAAATAAAAACAAAAAACAGTTCCATTTGGAATTGTTATGTTTTTAGGTTTAAAACGTAATGTATAAAATAAACCATTACCACTGTAACCTGTAGCCGCACCTACTTTTGAAATCCCAAAATCTGGAACGCCACTCGTTACTGTTGGTGGAGTAGAAATTACACTGCCACCTGAACCTAAAAGAGTACCTGCAGTATAACTGTCATAATCTAAATATTGATTTACCGCAGCGTTACCTTTTAACTTCATGTATAAGCTATATAGGTTTGTAACATTTGACAATTGAACATCAACAGTTAAATTGGTGTCAAATAGACCAAATGTAGTATTAGTAGATGTTAGACTTATATTACCAATTGTAGGAATAGGGTTAATATTCACAATAATAGACGTACTTTGTTGACATCCATTACTATTTGTAAAACTTGCAGTATATGTAGTTGTTGCATTAGGATATACAATTGGATTTGAAATCGAAGAAGAACTTAGTGAAGTAGAAGGAGTCCATTGAATATTTGGGTTAGCACTTAAAGAACCATTTAGTTGTAATTGAACAGCATTACCATTATTTATAGAAATACTTGTTGCTATTGTTCCATCAGCAGAGATACTAACTGTTGGCACAGAAAGAATAACAATCTGAGAGGTAGCCAAAAAACTAGAGCATCCACCATTTGCTGGAATAGTATAAGTAACCGTGTAGTTACCCGAATTAGAAGTGCTGGGAGTTATAGCACCAGTTGTAGTATTTATTATTAAACCAGTTGTTGAGCTATATACACCAGCTAAACCATAAGGTCCAGTAGCTGTCAATGAAACCGGCTGTGCTGTTGTCAATGTTTTGCAAAAAGGACTGCCAATATAATTAATAGTTGCTGTAGATAAAGCAGTAATTATAATTTGAGTTGATGCAATAACAGCAGAACATCCACCACTTGCAGGAGTTGAATAAGAAACAGTATATGTTCCTGGGGTTGATGTACTAGGTGTGATTGCACCTGTTGTAGCGTTTATTAATAATCCAGTTGATGAACTGAAAGTACCACCTGAATAAGCACCAGTGCCATTTATTGTAACTGTTTGTGCTGAAACCAAAGATTTACAAAATGGACTACCTGAATAGTTAATTGTAACTGTTGGTAATGCTGTTATAGTTACTTGTGTTGTTGTAGTATATGCACAGCCACTACTTGTAGAAGTTGTATAAGTAATTGAATAAGTACCCGCTGTAGAGGTACTAGGTGTAATAGCACCCGTTGAAGTGTTTAAAGATAATCCAGTTGTTGAACTATAAGTACCGCCAATATATGTTCCAGTTCCAGTTAATGTAACAGGCTGTGGAGTTGTCAATGAACTACAAAAATATGGGCTACCCAAATAACTTATGCTTGCAGTTAAATTGGTATATACTTTTCTAACTAAATTATTTGTAACATCTGCAACATATAAATTACCTGTTGCGTCAATTGCAACTCCACTAGGAAAATTAAATGTGGCATTAGTTCCGTTACCATCGGCAGTTCCTACAACACCAATTCCCGCAAGCGTTGACACTAAGCCTGACGAAGTGATTGCTCTAATTTTGTTATTATTACCACCTGCTACATATACATTACCCGAAGTATCGACTGCAACATCTTGAGGGTTAGCAAACTGGGCTGCAGTCCCTGTTCCGTTAGCTGAACCAATAGTCCCACTGCCAGCAAGGGTAGTAACCACACCAGAAGAAGTAATTTTTCTTATTCTATGATTAAGTTGGTCAGCAACATACACATTACCTAAAGCATCAACCGTAATGCCTCTAGGACTATTAAACTGAGCTGAAGTGCCCGTTCCATCTAAATATCCTGTTTGTGAAGAACCAGCAAAATTGGCTGCCACACCTGACGGATTGATTTTCATAATTTGTGAACCATTTGAAGTAACATAAACATTTCCAGAAACATCAACTGCAATCCCCGTAGGATAAAAAATAGAAGCAAAAGTGGTTACTACACCTGATGGTGTAATTTTTCTTATCACGGAATTACTTGTATCTGCCACGTATACATTACCAAAATTATCTGCCTCAATAGCATACGGTGAATTAAACTGAGCTGAAGTTCCCGTGCCATCGGCATAACCTTGTGTAGAACCAGCAAGGGTTGTTACAACTCCTGGCGGGGTAATTTTTCTTATTTTATGGTTTAATCTATCAGCAACATATATATTACCTAAACCGTCAACGGCTATACTGTAAGGACTATAAAACTTTGCAGCAGTTCCCGTGCCATCGGCATAACCTTGTGTAGAACCTGCTAAAGTGGAAACACATTGAGCATTTAACGTAATAGCAAATAATATGCTTAATATTAAGATAATTTTTTTCATGATAAAGATTTATTTGAAATTTAAAATGGTATAAACATTATTAATTACCGTACCAGTAATAATTTTATTTTGTAATTCTAAAAGATTTACATTACAAATCAATGGAAGACCAGTAAATTGGTCATGTGGATTATAGTGAATATTATTTATTCTTACTTCTTTTATAGGAATTATATAATGGAATTTTACTTGAAAAATTTCATTGAAATGCAATTCAAAATTAATAGGCGTTAATAATTCATCTAATATATCCATAATGTAATTTTTTAACAAATGTATAAATTAAATCTTAAAAACAGTCATATTTGACTTGAAATATACGTTCCTGTTTTTATGGCTACTTACTTATAATTTTCGTGTTTTAATTATGAGTAATGAGAAAAACAGAAATACCCGAATCGGTTAAGATTATCGGAATTAATATAAAGTTGATTATTAAAGAAAAAAATCTTAAAGTAAGACATGTTGCTCATGATTCAGATTTAGATATTGAGGCATTAAGACGTTATATGCTTGGCAAACAAATTATGGGAATTGATAAACTTGTTCGTATTAGCATAGCCTTAAATGTAGAAATATCTCAACTTTTTCGAAATATATAAGGGCTAATAAATAAAAATAATCATCGCTAAATTTGATTAGAATTCAAACTTTAAGCAAATACCAATAGCAGCACTTGAACACCTTTATGTAATTTGTATTAAAGTTACCTCTGTCTTATCTTTAAATAAGTTAACATTTTTAGGAGATTCCTACGGAATGACAACTTTGTGCTGAATTGTTTAGTAATTTTGCATATATTCAATACCATTACTAGGTAGCCCTGATGCTGGAATTGTTTGAGCTCTTGGCGTTTTTTTCTTTAAAAAATGCCAAAGCGAGTTCCAGCAGCAGGAATGACATTTACTAAAATGCCCAAACCTTTCGCTTCAAAAAAAACAAAAAACCGCAACATTACTGCTACGGTTTGAGAGATTATTTGGCTTTGTATTTACAATAGTGTAAACTGCCAACTGAAAACGGAACACTGCCTATTTTTTAACTGGTGGATATTGTGATAATATTCTATCTACAAATTCTTTAATACGCGCGTCTTTTTGTTCGGTATCTTTGGTTAGATAACCGCTTCCTTCGCCTTGCCACACTAGTTCTTTGGTTTTAGCATCGACTAAATCAATGTATAAAGTGCCTTCGGGAGTGACGTAAGTGGAGTTGTATCCCATACCCATATAAGGGCTCCATCCCCAACCAAATCCCCAACCAAAACCGGCATTGTTGTAGATGTCTACTCGTTGGTTTTCTTTGGTGAAAATGCTAATTAGTAAATCGGGAGTTTCGCTTTTGGTGAATCCTTTGGTTGCTAGAGCATCGTCTATAGAATGCAAAATTCGCTTCTTGTCTAAGTCAGAAATTTCTACTTTGTCGATGGCACTTTTTAAGTAGGCATAGGTTTTGTAACTTGAAAAATTAGCCTTTTTGTCGTAATCGGCATTTACTCTAACCGAATTGCACGATGCCAAAACGAAGAGCAGAAGTACGGGGATAAATTTTAGTTTTTTCATAGCTTTATAATTTTTTGTTTAATAAGTTTAAAGTTGTTTAAAATTGTTGGACTTGTTGTGAGTTTTTTTTTAAACCCTTAAACCTAAAACAATTTTAAACTAAAATAAATTATCATCTACTAAATTAGGGATGGTAATTTTTAATAAAGGTTGCGTGGCCATGGCTCTTTTTATTGCAAAAATTGCTCCTTCGTTTCGCGCCCAACTTCTTCTTGAAATTCCGTTGTTTACATCCCAGAACAGCATCGATTCCAAACGTTTAGATGATTCTTTAGAACCATCAAGAACCATACCAAAACCACCATTAATTACTTCGCCCCAACCAACGCCGCCACCATTGTGAATAGACACCCAAGTTGCTCCTCGGAAGCTATCGCCAATGACATTTTGTATTGCCATATCGGCAGTAAAACGGGAGCCATCATAAATATTGGAAGTTTCTCTGTAAGGAGAATCGGTTCCAGAAACATCGTGGTGATCGCGCCCTAAAATAATGTAGCCAATTTCGCCACGCGCTATAGCTTGGTTAAAGGCTTCGGCTATTTTAACACGTCCTTCGGCATCGGCATAAAGAATTCTTGCTTGCGACCCTACTACTAATTTATTTTCTTGGGCACCTTTAATCCATTGGATATTATCGGCCATTTGTTGCTGGATTTCTTCGGGTGAATTCTGCATCATTTCTTCTAGAACATCACAAGCAATTTTGTCGGTTTTGGCTAAATCTTCTGGATTACCAGAAGCGCAAACCCAACGGAAGGGACCAAATCCATAATCAAAACACATAGGTCCCATGATGTCTTGAACGTAACTATTGTATTTAAAATCGATGTGGTTTTCGGCAAAAACATCAGCGCCTGCACGGGATGCTTCTAATAAAAAAGCATTTCCATAGTCGAAAAAATAGGTTCCTTTTTCCGTATGTTTATTAATTGCAGCGGCATGACGGCGAAGTGTTTTTTGGACTTCTTCTTTGAATTTATCCGGATTATTGGCCATCAATTCATTCGATTCTTCAAAGCTGTATCCAATAGGGTAGTACCCTCCAGCCCATGGATTGTGCAGTGATGTTTGATCGGAACCTAAATCGATATGCAGGTTTTCTTGGTCGAAACGCTCCCAAATATCTACTACATTTCCTAGGTAAGCGATGGAAACTACTTCTTTATTTTCTAGTGCTTTTTTTACTCGAGGCACTAAGTCTTCAATATGTTCTACCACTTCATTTATCCATCCTTGCGAATGGCGAATGTGGGTTATTTTCGGATTTACTTCGGCACAAACCGTTACACAGCCTGCAATATTTCCTGCTTTTGGTTGTGCTCCCGACATTCCGCCAAGTCCTGAGGTTACAAATAGACCTCCAGTTGGGGATTTTTTTATTTTTCGGAAACCATTCAAAACCGTTATGGTGGTGCCGTGAACAATTCCTTGCGGACCAATATACATATAACTTCCAGCTGTCATTTGTCCGTATTGCGAAACACCTAAGGCATTCATTTTTTCCCAATCGTCGGGTTTGGAATAATTTGGAATAACCATTCCGTTGGTGACAACTACTCTTGGCGCCTCTTTGTGGGAGGGAAATAACCCCATCGGGTGTCCAGAATACATGGCCAAAGTTTGTTCTTCGGTCATTTCTGCCAAGTATTTCATGGTCAAGCGGTATTGCGCCCAATTTTGAAATACGGCACCATTTCCGCCATAGGTAATCAATTCGTGTGGATGTTGTGCTACGGCATGATCCAAATTATTTTGAATCATCAGCATGATGGCTTTCGCTTGTTCGCATTTTCCGGGATATTCCTGAATTGGTCGGGCGTATATTTTGTAATCTGGTCGAAAACGGTACATATAAATACGACCATACGTTTCTAATTCCGCTTTAAATTCGGGAAGTAGTGTTGCATGATGTTCTGCTTCAAAATAACGTAAGGCATTCTTTAGCGCTAATTTTTTTTCTTCGGATGAAAGAATTTCCTTGCGTTTAGGCGCGTGATTTATTTCGATTTCATAAGGTTTTACATTCGGTAGTACCGATGGAATCCCTTGTAGTATTTGTTCTTGAAAAGTCATTATAAGTTTATAGTTTGTTGTTTATGGTTTGTTGTTTAGTAACAATTACTTTTTTTTAATAGTTCCCGTTTTTTTATCAAAACCATACGGGCAATGGCGGCAGCCACTTCGGCAACAGTGTCCTCGTTTTAAATGGTATTTTTCGGTGAAACAGCGGTAACCTTCGGGAGTGATGTAATAATCTTCGCCTTCAATTAATTTATTTTCCTTTTTATCTTCAAACATAACTACAAATTTAGCAACTTTGTACTATATGATAGTAGTAGTTTTTAAATATTTAACGCCAAAAGGTTTTCGAGGGTTAACTTTGTATCCTTTTGTTTTAATTTCTAATGCGAAGGATAGAAACGATAAGGTCTTTCTTAATCATGAAAAAATCCATATTAGGCAACAATTGGAGTTGTTGGTGTTTCCTTTTTATGTTTGGTATATTTTAGAATTTATGTTTCGATGGATTCAATTTAAAAATCGAAAAAAAGCATATTTTGCTATTTCATTTGAGAGAGAAGCTTATTCAAATGAAAAAGACCTTAACTATTTAAAGGAAAGGTCTTTTTGGAAATTTTTAATTTATAGATAGGTTTTCCAGTATTTAAAAAGCGAAAATATGGAAAGATATTTGTTCAATAAATTTAAGATAGGCTTTAAGATTGTTAACTTTGTATAAAAAACAAATTGGAAGTTTTAACTCAAGAAATTAAAATTAGTAATTCTACCGTGAAAGTGTTTATTCGACGGGAAGATTTAATCCATCCGTTTGTTTCTGGAAATAAATTCCGAAAACTCAAATATAATTTATTGCAAGCAACTAAAGAGAATCAAAAAACTCTTTTGACTTTTGGTGGAGCGTATTCCAATCATATTGCAGCTACTGCTTATGCAGGAAAAGAAAATGGATTCCAAACAATAGGAATTATAAGAGGTGATGAGTTGGCTTCCAAAATTGAAGAAAATCCAACATTGAAATTTGCTCAAGGATGTGGTATGAAATTTGAGTTTGTTTCAAGAGATGAATATCGATTAAAGGACACGGCTGATTTTATAGCTAATTTAAAAGAAAAATACGGTTCGTTTTATTTAGTTCCGGAAGGAGGAACGAATACCTATGCCATTTCGGGCTGTGAGGAGATTCTTACAAAAGAAGATGCTGTTTATGATTACATCTGTTGTGCTGTTGGAACGGGAGGAACTATTGCGGGAATAAATAATAGTGCCTCGGAAACTCAAAAAGTTTTAGGATTTCCTTCCTTAAAAGGCGACTTTTTACAAAAAGATATTTGTAATTTTGCAACAAAGGATAATTTCAAATTAATTTCTAATTATCACTTTGGAGGTTACGGAAAACTCAACGAGGAGTTAATCGCATTTATTAATTCATTTTATAAAGAAAATAAAATTCCTTTAGACCCAATTTATACTGGAAAGATGGTTTTTGGCGTTATAGACTTAATAAAGAATAATTATTTTCCAGAAAATTCTAAAATTCTGTTAATACATACAGGAGGAATTCAAGGGGTAGCAGGAATGAATTTGAAATTGAAGAATAAAAAATTACAAACAATACAATTTAATGATTAAGAAAATAGTTTTTGGATGCAGCATTATTTTGGCTACCGCTTGTGGTACTAGTCATCCTGCAGTTGCGTACTCTAAAAGTTCTAAAAAACCTGTTGTTAGAACGATAAAAAAACATACGCCATCAAGTCTAGAAAATAAAACGCAAGGATCTAAAAGTACTGGATCTACTGCTTCAGAAACAACGAAGTCGAATAATTCTACCGAGATTTTAGCGGCTACCACTAGAGTAAAAGTCACCACGGCTTTGGTTTTGGAATATATTGATAAATACAAAGAAATCGCCAAGCAAGACATGTTGCAATATGGAATTCCTGCAAGTATTACTTTAGGGCAAGGAATTTTGGAATCTGGAGCAGGAACAGGTCCTTTGAGCATTCAGGCCAACAATCATTTTGGGATTAAATGTCATAAAGAATGGACTGGTCCAAGTATTAAGTACGATGATGATGCTGCACAAGAATGTTTCCGACAATACACCGAACCTAAAGAATCGTATAGAGATCATTCTTTGTTTTTAACCTCTAGAGAACGGTATTCCAGTTTGTTTAAGTTAGATAAAGGTGATTATAAACTGTGGGCTAAAGGATTAAAAGATGCAGGTTATGCTACAGATGCAGCGTATTCTACTAAATTAATAAGTTTGATTGAACGTTACCAATTGCAAAAATTGGATGCCGAAGTTCTAGGAAGAGAATATATAGCGACTTCTTTAAATTCTATCGATAAAACCACTATCGCCAGTGTTACAAATTCCGATTTACATCAAGTAATTAAAGGGGATACCTTGTATTCTATTTCTAAAAGATATAATATTTCAATTGAGGATATAAAACGTAAGAATAATATTCCAGATACTGGAATAGCTATTGGTCAAAATTTAATTGTGAAATAGTATTTCACAGCAATACAATATAATTAATGCAATATCAAAGAAGTAGTCAGTTATTTGCTGAAGCAGAAAAAGTAATTCCTGGTGGTGTAAACTCTCCTGTACGAGCATTTAAAGGAGTAGGAGGTACACCAATTTTCGTTAAAAGCGCTAAAGGTGCTTATCTTTATGACGAAGATGGCAATAAACTAATAGATTATATAAATTCTTGGGGTCCTATGATTTTAGGACACGCGTACCAACCAGTTATTGATGCCATTATCGAAAGAGCAAAACTTGGTACTTCTTTCGGGATGCCAACCGAACTAGAAACCCAAATTGCAGAATTAGCAGTTTCCCTGGTTCCAAATATTGATAAAATTCGATTTGTAAATTCTGGTACTGAGGCTTGTATGAGTGCCATTCGTTTAGCGCGCGGATTTACAAAACGAGATAAAATAATAAAATTTGCAGGTTGTTACCACGGCCATTCCGATTCTTTTTTAATACAAGCGGGTAGTGGTGCGAGTACTTTTGGAACTCCAAATAGTCCCGGAGTTACTCAAGGGACTGCTAAAGATACTTTGCTTGCTAATTATAATGATTTAGAAAGCGTCCGAGTATTATTTGAAGCAAATAAAAATGAAATTGCTGCTTTAATTGTAGAGCCAGTTGCTGGAAATATGGGATGTATTCCGCCACAACCTGGGTTCTTAGAAGGGTTGCGACAGATTTGTTCCGACAATTATACATTATTACTTTTTGATGAAGTAATGACCGGATTTCGTTTGGCCAAAGGTGGTGTTCAAGAATTGTACAACATTAAGGCAGATATCGTTTGCTTCGGAAAAGTTATAGGTGGTGGATTACCTGTTGGTGCCTTTGCAGCAAGAGAAGAAATAATGAATCACTTAGCGCCTTTAGGTCCGGTATATCAAGCGGGAACGCTTTCTGGTAATCCTTTGGCAATGGCTGCTGGTTTATCGATGTTGCAATCTATAAACAGTGATGCAGAACTTTTTCAAAGACTAGCCGATAAAACTGCTTATTTAGAAACCGGAATTGCTAAAGTGCTTACGCAAAATGGAATTGAATTTACTGTTAATAGAGTGGGTTCTATGATTTCGGTTCATTTTGATAAAAATCCAGTAATCGATTTTCTAACTGCCAAGAATGGCGATAATGAAACTTTCAAAAAGTTCTTCCACGGTTTGTTAAACGAAGGGGTTTATATAGCACCTTCTGCTTACGAGACTTGGTTTATAACCGATGCTTTAACCTATGAAGATTTAGATTTCACTATTAATGCAGTAGATAAAGTCTCTAAAACATTTTAAACATAAATGAAAAATGCTCCGAATTGGGGCATTTTTTATATATATTCTAAGGTTCGTTCCAAAGCCATACCTCGAGAACCCTTTATTAATAAGGTTTTGTTCTGAAAAGGATTTTCTTTTAGAAATTCTGTAAAGGAGTCAAAGTCTTTGTAAAAATGAAAATTTGGATTTTCTATTTTGTTACTATAAAAGTCATTTCCAATAAAATAACATTCTGCATTGGAGTTTGATTTTAAATAAGTAATGATGGATTTATGTTCTGCTAGGCTTTCCTCACCAAGTTCAAACATATCTCCAATAACAATTGCTTTGTTGGTTTTATCCAACTGTAAAAAATTCTCCAAGGCTACTAGCATACTGCTTGGGTTTGCATTATAAGCGTCCAGGATGATTCCATTAGAGTTTTTGATGAGTAATTGCGATCGATTATTTTCAGGAATATAACTTTCAATTGCTACTTTAATATCTAAATCGGGCACTTCAAAATAAGTTCCTACAGTAATCGCTGCACTAATATTGTTGGCATTGTACAAGCCTATTAATTGTGAATGCACTTCTAATCCATGAAATTGCAATTGCACCAACGGATTGGCAACTACATTTTCAATAACAACGTTTGCTAATTTAGTAGTTTGACTAAAAGTAATTCGTTGAATTTCGTTTGTTCTATCAACTTGAATTGGATCGTCTAGATTTACAAATACTTTCTTGTTGTTGGATTTTAAATAATGGTACATTTCACTTTTGCCTTGAATTACACCCTGCACTCCGCCAAAACCTTCAAGATGGGCTTTCCCAAAATTAGTTATATAACCATAATTGGGTTGGGCAATATCGCAAAGGAATTCTATTTCTTTTAAATGGTTGGCACCCATTTCTACTATTCCAATTTGGGTGTCTGATGTGAAAGATAGTAAAGTAAGCGGAACACCAATGTGGTTATTCAAATTTCCAATCGTTGCTGTAGTTCGGTATTTTTTTGATAAAACTACCAAAATTAATTCTTTGGTTGTTGTTTTTCCATTGCTTCCAGTTAATGCAATGATAGGAATTTTTAAAAATTCCCTATGAAACTTTGCTAATTCTTGTAAAGTAGTCAAGCAGTTTACAACAAGAATAGTCCTGGAGTCTATGTAGTAGTCCTTATTGTCAATCAATACATAAGATGCACCTTTTTCTATAGCTTCTTTTGCAAAAGTATTAGCATCAAATCGTTCTCCTTTTAAGGCAACAAAAAAAGAGTTGTTTTGAATTTTTCTTGTATCTATTACTACTGAAGAACAACCAAGGAATAGTTTGTGAATTTCGTTTGTTGTCATTTTTAAAATACTTTAAAAAACAAAAAGCCCTAATAAAAGGGCTTTTGCTATATTAGATTAAAAAAATTATCTTTTTTTATTTCTTGCAGATTTTTTGAAATCTGATTTTGGTCCTACTCTTGACATAGCACATCTAAATCCGATATAGTCTGTTGCCATATCTTGTGGGAAATATCTTCTTTGGGCTGGGTCTAACCAATAAGCTCTGTCTCTCCAAGAACCACCTTTGTAAACTCTAGATATATCATCTACTAAAGTTGTTCTTTTGCTAGAGTGGTCATATTTACGAATCATGTTTCCAATACTATCTGTAGATACATTGTGAATTGGTGAATCGTACATTCTTTGGTTGTCTTTTAGTTTTCCATCTCCTTCTTCAGAGCCACTACCTAATTTGAAATTTCTTGAAGATTGTTTATCACCATCTCTATAATCTACTTCAAAACTTTTATCAAAATTTTGTCTTAGGTAAGTTTCTTTATCATCTACAGGTACTTGAGCGATTTGTCCAGCAAAGTTTCTAGCAATAAGTTTACCGTTTCTCATAGTATCAAATTTTTGAGTTTCTTGAGTCACTAATTCAACTTTTCCATCTTCGCCTAATTTGTTTTTAAAATACTCATTTCCTCTAAAGTAGTTAAAGTCATTCGCTTCATCATCAACTATTGGACGATAAACATCTGCTACCCATTCGGCAACATTTCCAGCCATGTCGTACAGTCCAAAATCATTTGGAGGGTATGATTTTACTTTGTTTGTGATATCAGCATTGTCATCAGACCATCCTGCAATTCCACCATAATCTCCTTTACCTTGTTTAAAGTTGGCTAATTGATCTCCTTTAATTTGTCTTTTACTTGTACGAGTATAACTTCCAGACCAAGGGTATTTTTTCTGTCCTTTATATGTATTGTATTCTCTTTGACCTACATCTGATGCAGCAGCATATTCCCATTCTGCTTCAGTTGGTAAACGATATTCTGGCAATATTATTCCAGAAGTTCTTTGAGCATAAACGTTTTTAGCTTCTTTATTTGTTCCGTCAGCACCTTTAGTTCCCCCTTTACCTGCTGCTTTGGAGTTTCTTGGTCCTTTTAAAACAATTTTATCATCTCCGCCAAAAGTTTTGGTAGGAGCAGCTAAGTAGGTAGTAGTGCTAAAAGTTGCTTCTGATTTTACATCTACTACTTTAGCATCTTTTTTCAAAAAGCCTTCTCTTTCTAAAACAGATTCGTTTACACGATCCGTTCTCCATTTACTAAATTCAGTTGCTTGAATCCAATTCACACCAACTACAGGATATTCTGCATAAGCAGGATGTCTTAAATAATGTTCGGTCATGGTTTCATTATACCCTAAACGGTTTCTCCATACTAAAGTATCAGGAGAAGCACCTTCATAGATGTTTTTGTAATTGTCTTCCTCGGGAGGAAAAACTCTTTTTAACCAATCTAAGTATTCCATGTACATTAGGTTAGTTACTTCTGTTTCGTCCATATAAAAGGACATGACATGTTGTTGGTTTGGCGTGTTGTTCCAATCGTGCATAGGGTCGTCTTGAACTTTACCCATTGTAAAGGTTCCGCCTTCAACTAATACTAATCCTGGTCCAGTCTCTTGCTTCTTAAACTTAGAAGCATACTGAAATCCGCCTTTTTTGTCATTAATTTTCCAGCCTGTACCTTTAGATCCAGCATTAGAACTAGATTTTTTGCTACAACTTGTAAAACTTAATGTGATTACTACTGCTAGTAATACTCTAATTGCCATAAACTTGTTTACTTTCATACTTAAGGAGGTAATAAATTTCGAGCCGCAATATAAGAATTAACCTTGAAATTGCAACACCTTTTTAAAAAAATAGATAAAATTATTTTCAATACAAATATATAACGTTATCTCATATTTTTTATTGTATAAACTAATTATTAATTTTATTTTTACAAATTGTAATATTTACATCAAATTCACGTTTCTCTATTTAATGAAAAAGATTGTTACTTGTTTTATAGTTTTATTATGTGGCTTTGTTAATGCGCAACAAAGTGCCACTATTACTTTAGATTGGGTTGCTAAAACTATCTATTCTATTGGTGATATTAAATTAAACGTTCCTCAATTTTCTTCTGATAGTTATAATTTTGATTTGCAAAATAAATCTATACAATTTATAAAAAAAATTCCTACGGATTTTTTTGTTAATGAATCCTCTTTGCAAATTAATAATATAGAATTTGAATCTATTTCAACTGCACAGTTAGGAGATTTGTCTCAGTCCTCAATAAACAACACTATTAATGCTTCTGTTAAGACTTCTATTTCTAGAGACCAGTATTTTGGTTATTTATCTTTTTCGCCTATAATCAAAGATGATTCTGGTTTTAAGAGAGTGAAATCTTTGACTTATTCTTTCACAAGAGAAACTAATTCTTTTAAAATCGCTACTAACAATTCTATTACAACAATTTCTAATTCGGTTTTAGCTACAGGTACTTGGAAACGTATTTACATACAAAAATCTGGAGTTTATAGAATATCTAAAAGTTTTTTATCCGATTTAGGGTTTAATGTAAACGCTATAAATCCACAAAAAATTCAAATTTATGGATTAGGAGGAAGAATGGTGCCATTAGCAAATAGCAGCACATTTCCTTATGATTTAACAGAAAATGCTGTTCAAGTTGTTGGAGAATCGGATGGCATTTTTAATGACGACGATTATATATTATTTTATGGGGAAGGAATGGATAATTGGAGTTCGGAAAACAAAACCAATTTGAATTTATATGCAGATAAGTCCTATTATTATATCACGATTGGTGCTACCAATGGAAAAAGAATTAATACCATTACACAACCTGCAGGAACTCCAACATTAAATATAACAACTTTTGACGATTATCAATTTCATGAAGTTGATCTAACTAATATTGGAAAGTTGGGTAGAACCTGGTTTGGTGAGGATTTTAGTTTAAAAAACGAACAAACTTTTGATTTTTCTTTCCCAAATATTGATACCACAGTGCCAGTCAGTATTGCATTGCATACTGGAGCCCTTTCAATAGTTTCAACTTCTTTTGTTGCAACAGCAAATGGTTTAAATTTAGGTACTTTATCTATGGTTGACGTAGCCTTGAATTCCGGTAAAGTTGCGGCAGAAGCTAATTTATCGTCAACAACTACTTTTCCTGCCGTTGCAAATATCAGTATAAAACTTACTTATAATAATAATGGGGTTCCTACTTCCAAAGGCTATTTAGATTATATTAATTTAAAAGCAAAAAGTAATTTAATAGGTTATGGAAAACAATTTCGATTTACTTATAATGCTGCAAGTACTCTTTCCGGAATTGCTCAATATCAAATTGCCAATGCTGTTGGAATTTCTCAAGTTTGGGATATTTCAGATATTTATAATGTTGGAACTATTTCTAATGCAGGGCAAAGTAGTTTTTCATTTACTTCTTTATTAGGACAAGATACAAAATACATTGCAATAGATTTATCGGATTTATATGCACCTTCTAAAGATTCTAATGTTTCAGTAGCTAACCAAGATTTAAAAGGTACTATTTTTAAAAATACACAAGGTATTTTTCAAGATATAGATTATTTAATTATTACTCCTAGTTTTTTAAATTCACAAGCCGAAAAGTTGGCTAATTTCCATAGAAATTATTCGGGATTGAATGTGAAAGTAGTTAATCTAGATTTAATTTATCCAGAATTTGGTGGCGGAAAACAAGATATTGGCGCCATTAGAAATTTTATTAAATATGTATACCAAAACGCATCTACACCAGCTAATAAAGTAAAATATGTAAATCTTTTTGGCGATGCTTCGTATGATTTTAAAGATAGAATTCGAAATAATACCAATATAGTCCCTATTTACCATGCAGTGAATAGTTATACAGAATTTGCAACCTCTTTTTCTTCAGATGATTATTTTGTAGAGATGGATGCTACAGAAGGAAATCTCGACAATAATTATGGTGCGCCAGACATTGCTGTGGGTAGAATGTTGGTGTCATCAGTACAACAAGCAGAAGAAATGGTTACTAAGGTCATAGAATACCACGATATTAAATCTTATGGAAGTTGGAGAAATATATATGTATCAATATCGGATGATACCGATAAAGATGGAGATCAAGTTTTGCAAGTTGCTCAAAATGAACTAACAGATCTTATTTATACTAATAAACCCTTTATTAATTTCAAGAAAATTCTTTTAGATTCCTATCAACAAGAAACTTCAGCAGGTGGGGCAAGATATCCAAAAGCCAAAGAGGATTTAACCAATTATTTTGAAAATGGAGCATTAGTTTTTAATTATCTGGGTCATGGAGGAGAAGATGGTTTAACAGGAGAGCGACTTTGGGATAAATTGGATGGCGCTAATTTTCATAACCAATATAAATACCCCTTGGTAATTACAATCACTTGTCAATTTACCCGTTTTGACAATCCATTTCGGCCTACCGCTGGAGAATATACTTTTTGGAATCCATCTGGAGGTGCCATTTCTTTGGTTTCAACAACACGTGAAATAAGTTATGCCTTCGGTTTTAATAAATCACTTTCTGAAAAACTTTTTTCTTTTGGTACTTCACCAATCATTTCTATTGCCGAGGCATTGCGCCAGGCAAAAAGTGCTAGCAATGCCGATGGATCTGCAGTCAGAGTTACATCCTATATAGGAGATCCTGCCCTAATGTTGGCAATTCCAAAGCCAACTGTTGTTCTAACTAAGGTCAACGACGTGCCTATGTCACAGCCTGTAGATGACTTGAAAGCATTAGGTTATGTTAAACTTACTGGAGAAGTGCAAGATGAAAATGGAACTTTGTTAACTTCCTATAATGGAGAGCTTTCTGTAAATGTGTTTGATAAAAATTATTCCAAAATGACACTAAATAACGATGGATTTAGTGTGCCAATTTCGTTCGACAATATAGGAGAAACTATATTTAGAGGAAACGCTTCAGTAAATAATGGTGTATTCGAACTTGGTTTCGTTGTTCCTAAAGACATCAAAATTCCACTTGGAAATGGTAGAGTAAGTTTTTATGCTAAAAGAAATCAAGTATTTTTAGATAAAACCGGGTATAATTTGAATATAAAAGTAGGAGGGGTAAACACCAATGCTGTAGCAGATGTCATCCCGCCTAGAGTGCGGCTTTATATGAATGATGAAACTTTTGTAAATGGTGGAATCACTAATGAATCTCCCTATTTCCTTGCTTTTTTAGAAGACGAACATGGTATCAACACCGCAAGTGGAATAGGGCATGATATTGTGGCAATATTAGATGGCGACGAAACCAAACCTTATGTATTGAATGATTATTACGAAACCGAACTTAACAATTATACCAAAGGTAAAATCAGATTTCCGTTCCGGAATTTAGCTGCAGGATTGCATACTATTATTTTTAAAGCCTGGGATGTTTACAATAATTATGTGTCCAGTGAAATTCAATTTGTAGTTGCTAATAGTCAAGATGTTACCTTAACAAATGTGTTAAATTATCCAAATCCATTTGTAAATTATACGCAATTTTGGTTCAATCATAACAAGCCTTATGAGCCTTTAGAAGTGCAAGTGCAGGTCATGACCATTACCGGTAAAATTGTAAAAACTATCAATCAAATCATTACTACAGAAGGGTTTTTATCCAGAGAAATTAATTGGGATGGCAAAGATGATTTTGGAGATAAAATAGGAAAGGGTGTCTATATTTATAAACTAACCGTCAAGTCAACAGTTTCTAATAATAAGGCGGAAAAATTTGAAAAACTTGTTATCCTATAAGAAAATGTTATATTTGTTAAATAATAATACAATAAAAATGAAATCGAAGCTTCAACAATTTAAAATAAATAAGCAAATTAGCAGTAGTAAAACTATACTATTGTTGGCTTTAGTAATATTTACAAATCAGTTTGTTACTGCGCAAGAACGCGTTATTACAACTGGGGTTCCATTCTTAATGGTAGCTGCCGATGCACGCGCTGCAGGTATGGCAGATCAAGGTGTTGCAACATCTGCAGATGCCTATTCCCAACAATGGAATCCAGCTAAATATGCTTTTGCACTTGATAAACAAGGGTTTTCTATTAGTTATACGCCCTACTTAACCCAATTAGTAAACGATATTTCTTTAGGACAAGTAAATTACTACAACCGACTATCTGAAAGAAGTGCATTTGCAACAAGTTTGCGTTATTTTAGTTTAGGTGAAATAGAATTAAGACAAAATTTTGACGACCCAGCCAATGTTGTAAAACCAAATGAATTGGCATTGGATGGTTCCTATTCCTTGAAATTAAGTGATCATTTCAGTATGGCTGTTGGTGGAAGATACATTAGATCCAATTTGAAAATTGCAGATATAAATACCGATGCAGTAGCTGGAAAGTCTTTTGCGGTAGATGTGGCTGGATTTTTTCAATCGGAAGAAGTTGCTTTTAGTGATTTTAACGGAAGATACCGTTTTGGATTTAACTTCCAAAATATGGGTCCAAAAATAAGTTATGACGCTACTAAAAATGATATTACTTCTAATTATTTACCTGCGAACATGCGTATTGGTGGAGGTTTTGATTTTATTTTAGACGAATATAGTAAAGTAGCTCTAAACGTGGAATTTGCTAAACTGATGGTGCCAACTCCGCAAGCACTTACCGATGTTAATGCTGATGGAGTAATTGATAACACCGACCAATCCATAATCAACACCGATTACAAAAAAATAAACTGGGTTTCTGGAATGTTTAAATCTTTTGGAGATGCTCCAGGAGGAATGTCAGAAGAACTTAAAGAATTTACCTATTCAGTTGGTACGGAATATTCTTATCAAGATTCTTTCGCATTTCGAATGGGTTATTTTCATGAAAGTCCTATGAAAGGAGCAAGGAAATTTTTCTCTCTTGGAGCAGGTTTTAAATACAACGTAGTTAAAGTAGACGTTTCTTATTTATTCAATGCATCTAGAATTAAGAGTCCTTTAGAGAATACACTTCGTTTTTCTTTAACCTTTAACTTTGGTGATAAATACGATGAATATTAGAATTTTATAATTTAATTAAAAATCCAAATTTCAGTTTTGAAATTTGGATTTTTTTTCCGCAATAATCCAATGAAAGAAATACACATTACCACAACCTTTGAAGTTTTTCACAGCATTTCTGATTTGTCTGAAAATATTCAGACGTTAATGCAACAAGCTATCGAAATAAGGAAAAAGGCCTATGCTCCTTATTCTCATTTTAGAGTAGGTGCTGCAATCTTATTAGATAATGGTAAAATTGTTTTGGGGTCTAATCAAGAAAATGCGGCCTATCCATCGGGGCTTTGTGCCGAAAGGGTAGCGATATATCAAGCAGGAGCAGTTTATCCCGATGTCAAGATTTTAACCATCGCAATTACAGCGGCTTCCGATTCTAATCCCACCTTGTCGCCAATTCCTCCTTGTGGTTCTTGTCGTCAATCTATTGCAGAATATGAATTCAAACAGGATACTCCGATAGAAATATACTTTATGGGGGAATCGGGTGAGGTTTACAAGTCAAATTCCATTAATAATTTATTGCCTTTATCTTTTAATAAAACATCCTTATAGGCTATATCGTTATAGTTAATATTTTTGATGGAACAATTATTAAAAAATACCATTTTCGTCGGTAATAATTTTTACATCTAATAGCAATATCCTACTTTTGCAATTCGCGAATTTTTGATATTCTATATATTTGCTAAATAAAAACAAAAAACAACATCCGTAATTCATTAAAAATGAAAGAGATTACTAAAGAAGTATACTTAAACTGGTATGAAGATATGCAGTTCTGGAGAAAATTTGAAGATAAATTAGCTGCAGTTTACATCCAACAAAAAGTCAGAGGATTTTTACATTTATATAATGGTCAAGAAGCAGTTTTAGCGGGTGCACTTCACGCTATGGATCTTTCTAAAGACAAGATGATTACTGCTTACCGTAATCACGTGCAACCAATCGGAATGGGTGTGGATCCAAAAAGAGTTATGGCAGAACTTTACGGAAAAGTAACTGGAACTTCTAAAGGAATGGGTGGATCTATGCACATTTTCTCTAAAGAAAAAGGTTTTTTTGGTGGTCACGGAATCGTGGGTGCTCAAATTCCGGTAGGAGCTGGTATGGCTTTCGCCGATAAATATTTCGAAACTGGTGGCGTAACTTTAACCTATTTTGGGGATGGTGCCGCGCGCCAAGGATCGCTTCACGAAGCGTTTAATATGGCTATGTTATGGAAACTTCCTGTAGTATTTATTTGTGAAAACAACGGATATGCAATGGGAACTTCTGTTGAAAGAACCGCAAATCATACCGACGTGTGGAAACTTGGTTTAGGATATGAAATGCCTTGCGGACCAGTTGATGGAATGAATCCTGTGAAAGTTGCAGAAGCAATGACCGAAGCAATTGACAGAGCACGTCGTGGTGACGGACCAACATTTTTAGAAATGAAAACGTACCGTTATAGAGGTCACTCTATGTCGGATGCACAATTATACAGAACCAAAGACGAAGTTGAAGAATACCGAAAAATAGATCCAATTACGCAAGTTTTGGATGTAATCAAAGAAAATAACTACGCAACTGAAGCAGAAATTGAAGCAATTGATCAAAGAGTAAAAGACTTGGTTGACGAATGCGAAAAATTTGCTGAAGAATCACCGTTTCCAGAAGTACAACAATTGTATGATGTGGTTTACGAACAAGAAAATTATCCTTTCATTTCTCATAGATTATAATTATGGCTACAGTAATAAACATGCCTCGTTTGAGCGACACAATGACCGAAGGAACTGTTGCTACTTGGCTAAAAAAAGTGGGCGATACCATAAAAGAAGGTGACATCTTAGCCGAAATCGAAACCGATAAAGCTACAATGGAATTTGAATCTTTCAATTCGGGTGTTTTATTATACATCGGAATTCCTGAAGGAGAATCGGCACCAGTAGATTCACTTCTTGCAATTATAGGAACAGAAGGAGAAGATATTAGTTCATTAATTTCTAATACTTCAAATCCCAAATCCCAAGAAGAAAAAGTTGAACTTAAAGAAGAGCAACTTCCAACTTCTAACTTCCAACTTCCAGCTAATGTAAAAGTAATCACTATGCCACGTTTAAGTGATACTATGACTACTGGAACCGTTGCTACTTGGTTAAAAAAAGTTGGAGATGAAGTGAAAGAAGGAGATATTCTTGCGGAAATCGAAACCGACAAAGCAACCATGGAATTTGAATCTTTCAATTCAGGTACTTTATTATTCATAGGAATTAACGAAGGTGAATCTGCACCAGTAGATAGCGTATTAGCTATCATCGGGCCTGCAGGAACAGACATAACAGGAGTAGCAGAGAATTACGGAAATGGCGAAGCAGCAACAGTTGCTAAAAGTGTAGAAAAAGTAGAAGCACAAGCAGCTGCAACTTCTAACACCCAAGTCCCAACTTCCAACTCCAATGATCGCATTTTCGCTTCTCCATTAGCAAAACAAATAGCTAAAGATAAAGGGATTAACCTTTCTCTAGTGCAAGGTTCTGGTGAAAACGGAAGAATTACAAAAAGTGATGTAGAAAACTATAAAGTCGAAAGTCAACAGTCGAAAGTCGAAAGTCAACCTACAACTTCTCAGCCAGCAACTGCAGCTGCAACCAAACCATTCGTTCCAGCAGGAGAAGTGGTTACCGAAGAAATCAAAAATTCGCAAATGCGAAAAATAATTGCCAAACGTTTGGCAGAATCTTTATTCACCGCACCGCACTACAACCTTACAATTGAAGTGAGCATGGACGACGCAATGCAATCAAGAGCCATTATTAACGCAGTGCCAGATACCAAAGTTTCGTTTAACGATATGGTAATCAAAGCCTGTGCAATGGCATTGAAAAAACATCCAAAAATCAATTCGCAGTGGAAAGAAGAGGCAATTACCATCAATCACCACGTGAATATTGGCGTTGCAGTAGCTGTTGAAGACGGATTAGTAGTTCCAGTTTTACGTTTTACCGATGCCATGAGTTTGTCTCAAATTGGAGCAGGTGTTCGTGATTTAGCAGGAAGAGCAAAAACTAAAAAATTACTACCAACCGAAATGGAAGGAAGTACTTTCACTGTTTCTAACCTTGGAATGTTCGGAATAGTAGAATTTAATTCCATCATCAACCAACCCAATTCAGCTATCCTTTCCGTAGGAGCAATCGTTGAAAAACCAGTGGTTAAAAAAGGTCAAATTGTAGTTGGAAACACCATGATGTTATCCTTAGCTTGCGACCATCGAACTATCGATGGAGCTACAGGCGCACAATTTTTACAAACATTAAAATTGTTTATTGAAAATCCAGTAACGATGTTAGCATAATATATTAAAAACTAGTCCTAAAATATCTTTGTCGATTTTTAGGACTAGTTAATTTAGATTAGAATTTGTAGTTAACTCCAAATGAAACTGCAGACCAGTCTCCTCCAAGTCTAATGCTAGAAGCATTTTCATCACCAGGCTGGTCACCTTTTTGAGAAGCATAACTTAAAACTGCAATTTTAGTTTCTAAAGAGAAATTTTTTGAAACAAAATAATTTAATCCTGGAGCCAAAGCAACTGCAAAACTGTTCACTTTAGTAACATTTCCAATTACAGGAGTAGATTTATCTGTACCAAAAGCGGCACCAAGTTCTCCAAATAAGGAAAATTGAGAAGCTGGATTAAAATAATATCTACCAGCCAATCCAGCTGCAAAAGTACTAGTTTTGCTTTTACCCGAAGCAGAAGTTGCTTGAACACTTCCTGATCCAATATTTAGGTTTACACCTAAAGCTATATTATCCGAAACAAAATAGCCTACAGAAGGTGCAAAAACAAAACGGTCTTCTTTGTAATAAGAAATCTTTGAATCGGAACCAAATAGTAGAGCTCCAGATACAAAAACATCTCCTTTAGCAAATCCTAAATTAGATTCTTTTTTGTTTTGCGCGTTAGCAAAACCAATAGCACTAAGTGCAACAACAGTTAAAATGATTTTTTTCATCTTATTTATTAATTAAAGTTATACTTAAAGTTAAAAAAATAAAATAATCTGTGCAAAAAAAAATGTCTACTTTTAATATTTAGAATAGTTCTAAAAAAATCTTAAAACAACTTATTTGTAACAAAGTTTATTTAATTTTACCGAAACCTTTTACATGAAAATTATTATTATCAACGGTCCCAACTTGAATTTACTAGGAAAAAGAGAGCCTGAAATTTATGGGCACCAAAATTTTGAAGATTATTTTAATTTTTTAAAAGAGAAATTTCCTGTAGTAGAATTAGAATATTACCAAAGTAATGTTGAAGGTGAATTGATAAATAAATTACAAAATGTTGGATTTTCTTACAACGGAATCATTCTAAATGCTGCTGCCTACACTCATACTTCTATAGGAATTGGAGATGCCGTTAAAGCAATTACTACCCCGGTAATTGAAGTGCATATTTCTAATACGTTTGCAAGAGAAGAATTTCGTCACCAGTCCTATATTTCCTCTAGTGCCAAAGGAGTAATTCTTGGGTTTGGTTTGAAAAGTTACGAACTCGCTTTGCAATCCTTTTTGTTATAATAGTTAGCATTTATTTTATTAATAATTTTCTATAAAACATTTTTTATGAAAAAAATCAGTACCCTTTTATTTCTAATTTTCTCAGTAATTTCTTTCGGACAAGTAAAAGGAGTAGTTAATGACTTGCAAGGAAAACCAATTGCCTTTGCCAATGTATATGTAAAAGACACCTATATTAGCACCACTACTAATGACCAAGGCAAATACGAACTAAATATAAAAATTTCTGGAACGTACACAATTATTTATAAATATTTAGGGTATAAAACCGAAAAGAAAATTGTAGAATTTAATAAAGTTACTCTTACAGTAGACGCTACCTTACAAGAGGAAGAAATCCAATTGAATGAGGTGTCAATTAGTACTAAAGTAAATCCTGCTATTGAAATTATAAAAAATGCCATTGCTAGCAGAAAAGAAAATTCTGCCAAAACAGCTAAATACAATGCCGATTTTTATTCCAGAGGAATCTTTCGGGTTAAAAACCTTCCGAAAGCAATATTAGGTCAAAAGCTAGATTTCTTTGATGAAGTGATAGATTCCACCCGAAGCG
The DNA here is from genome assembly GCF_044357305.1 of Flavobacterium sp. Taxonomy (GTDB): domain Bacteria; phylum Bacteroidota; class Bacteroidia; order Flavobacteriales; family Flavobacteriaceae; genus Flavobacterium. The sequence goes on along the minus strand of NZ_JBIKPS010000004.1, from coordinate 48,510 downwards.
GTATTTTATATCTTTCGGAAACAGTTTCTAAAATAACATTCCAAAAGCCCGATAAAATGAAGGAAACTATCATTGCTTCTAAAGTTAGTGGCAACGATAATGGTTTCAGTTTTAATAATGCTGCCGATGTAAATTTTGACTTTTACGAAAACTATTTAGATTTTAATGTAAAAGTAGTTTCTCCTATTGCAGACAATGCTTTTAATTATTATAAATACAAATTTGATGGTTCTTTTGTAGATGATAACAATAAAATTATAGATAAAATAAAAGTAACCCCAAAACGAGAAAATGAACCAGCAATGGTCGGCTACATTTACATTGTAGACGATTCTTGGGCAATCTATGCTGTAGATTTATCCATTAAGGGAAGTCAAATGCAAAATCCGGCACTGAATACTTTAACATTAAAGCAGAATTTTAGTTATAATAACACCAATAAAATTTGGGCTAAGAATACCCAAACGATAGATTTTGAAGCTGGAATGTTTGGCATCAATATCAATGGGAAATTTACCTATGTATTTTCTAATTTTGATTTTCCAGAAAAATTAGAAAAGAAAACGTTTACTAACGAAGTTTTAAAATTTGAAGCAAATGCCAATAAAAAAGAAGACTCCTTTTGGAACACCATTCGTCCAGTTCCTTTAACTTTAGAAGAAAGCACCGATTATTTAAAGAAAGATGCTATTCAAACCAAGAAAAAATCTAAAACCTATTTAGATTCTATTGACAACAAACGAAATAAATTTAGAGTTTCAAGTTTGCTTATGGGATATAATTATTCTAATTCCTTTAAAAAATGGTCTATCAATTACGATGGGCCTTTGATGAAAACCTCCTTCAACACCGTGCAGGGTTGGAAAACACAATCAGGTTTATCGTACATCAAACGAGATCAAGAAAAAAGAACTTTCACCAGAGTTGGTTCTAATTTTGATTATGGATTTTCAGAAAATAAACTACGTGCTACAGGAAGTTATGTTCGTAAATTCAACAATATCAATAATGCCATGCTTTATGTAAATGGAGGAAGCAGCGTGAACCAATTCAACGGAAACAATCCTATCTCAAATATGGTAAATACCTTCAGCAGTTTGTTGTTTAAAAACAATTTTATGAAGTTGTACGAGAAAAATTTTGTTGCTGCCAATTTTGGAAGGGAGATTGTAAATGGTTTAAATATGAATTTCAATTTAGAATATTCGGAAAGAAAATCCTTATGGAATACCTCTGACCAAAGCACTACCAAAACCGATGACATCTATTCGTATAACAACCCAATCCTACCAAATGACTTTGTAACTCCAGCATTTGAAAAACACAATTTAATGAAAGCCAATGTAGTTGCAGTAATCAAATTTGGGCAGCACTATTGGACCAGACCCGATGGAAAATACAACATTGGGAATGATGCTTACCCAACTATTTCGGTAGGTCTAGAAAAAACCTTTGCAGCAAACGACAAAAAATACGAATACACCTTGCTATCTGCAAGAGTTCAGCAAGATTTTACTCTCGGAAACAAAGGCGATATGAAAATCAACCTTAGAGGAGGCAAATTCTTTACTGCCGATAACATATCTTTTGTAGATTACAAACACTTTAACGGCAACCAAACCCATATTACAGGTGGCGAAAGTTATACCAATCAGTTCAACAACTTACCCTATTATTCAGCAAGTACCAACAATAGTTATTTTGAAACCCATATCGAGCATAACGACAAAGGATTTTTGATGAATAAAATTCCGTTATTGAACAAACTGCAATCGCAATTGGTTTTAGGATTCCACAATTTGGCAATCCCTGGAAGAAATCCGTACCAAGAATTTTCGGTGGGATTGGACAATTTAGGGGTTGGAAAAGCAAAACTTTTCAGAGTAGATTATGTTCGTTCTTACCAAAATGGCTACCAAGGAAATACCGTTATCTTCGGATTGAAATTCTTGAATATATTAGAATAAAATAGTTTTTTTTGCCACAGATTAAAAAGATTAATAGGATTTAAAAAATCTGTGTAATCCGTGTAATCTGTGGTAAAAACAAATAGTGAAAATTAGTGTCATTCGTGGCAAAAAAAATATCATTTAAAAAACACATCATATCCAAATCGGATTAAAGTGCCAACCACCACTATTAAAAAGAAAATTCGAATAAAAGAGTTTCCTTTTTTAATAGCCAACTTGGCTCCCATCCATCCACCAAAAGCATTACATACCGCCATCGGAATTGCAATTGCCCAAATAATTTTCCCTTTCAAAATAAACAAACAAATCGAACCGAAATTCGTTGCTAGGTTTACCATTTTAGCATTTGCGGAAGCATGTAAAAAATCAAAACCCAAGATTGTAACAAATCCTAAAACCAAAAAACTTCCCGTTCCCGGTCCAATAAATCCGTCGTAAAATCCTATACAAATACTCATTACAACGGCTAGAAGCAATTGCTTTTTTGGAGATAAATTCTTCTCTTGGTGGGTTCCGAAATTCTTTTTGGCAAAGGTATAAATTGCAATCAAAGTCAATACAACTAACAGCAATGGTTTCATAAAATCATTGCTCACCAAAGTCAATAAATTGGACCCTAAAAATGCCGAACTAAAAGCTATAACAGCCATTATGGAAAGTAATTTCCAATTCATTTGTACTTTCTTCAAATACTGATTGGCAGCAAAAGAAGTACCGCTAAAAGCAGGAATTTTCAACGATCCAATTACCGAAGAAACCGCCAAATTTGGCAACAATACCAAAGCAACCGGAGTTTGAATCAAACCACCACCACCTACAATAGCATCTACAAATCCTGCAAAAAAGGCTGCTAAACAAAGAAGTACAATTATATAGGTTTCCATAAATATTTTAAATTCCAATAATTAAATTCCAAATTCCAATTCATTAAAGTAAAGTTGAAATATTTGTTTTCATCAATCTCATTAAATTCCAATAATTAAATTCCAATTCCTTAAAGTAAAGTTGAAATATTTGTTTTCATCAATCTTATTAAATTAAAAAAAAATCCAAATTCCAAGGTATCAAAGATAAATTTGGAATTTGGAATTTTAAAATATTGGAATTTTATTTATACCCTCACGATATTCGCACCAAGTGCACGCAAGCGTTCGTCTATTCGTTCGTACCCTCTATCAATTTGTTCAATGTTTTGAATGGTAGAAGTCCCTTTAGCAGAAAGCGCAGCAATTAATAACGAGATTCCCGCTCTAATATCTGGCGAACTCATTACGGTTGCTTTCAATTCTGATTTAAAATTATGTCCCATAACCACCGCACGGTGCGGATCGCATAACATAATCTTAGCACCCATATCAATCAGTTTGTCCACAAAAAACAAACGGCTTTCAAACATTTTTTGGTGAATCAATACATCGCCATTGGCTTGCGTTGCAACCACTAAAATAATACTTAATAAATCGGGAGTAAATCCTGGCCATGGCGCATCGGCAATAGTTAAAATAGACCCATCAATATCGGTTTTTACTTCATATCCTTCATGCGTAGGAATATAAATATCATCGCCTCTTCGTTCTAGAGTAATTCCAAGTTTTCTAAACACACTCGGAATAACTCCTAGGTTATCCCAACTTACATTTTTAATCGTGATTTCACTTCTAGTCATGGCCGCAAGACCAATCCAAGAACCAATTTCAATCATGTCGGGTAGAATTCTATGATCACATCCACCAAGACTTTCAACGCCTTCAATGATTAACATATTCGATCCAACTCCTTTAATGTTGGCACCCATAGAGTTCAACATTTTACACAGTTGTTGCAAATAAGGCTCGCAAGCTGCATTGTAAATAGTAGTTATTCCTTCGGCTAAAACAGCAGCCATAACAATATTGGCAGTCCCCGTTACCGAAGCTTCGTCCAACAACATATAGGCACCTTTTAATCTTCCTTCATTTTCTACACCATAAAAATGGTCTTCTCTTTCGTATCTAAATTTAGCACCAAGATTAATAAATCCTTCAAAATGGGTATCCAATCTTCGTCTTCCAATTTTATCGCCACCTGGTTTCGGAATATATCCTTTTCCAAATCGAGTCAACAATGGCCCAACAATCATGATAGACCCTCTAAGAGAACCACCTTCTTTTTTAAATGCTTCCGTTTCAAGATACGCTACATTCACCTCATCGGCTTGAAAAGTAATAGATCCTGGTCCGTTTTTTTGCAATTTAACGCCCAAGTTTCCTAAAAGCGTTATCAATTTATTGACATCAATAATATCTGGAATATTACTAATTGTTACTTTTTCTGGTGTTAAAAGCACGGCACACAATATTTGTAAAGCCTCGTTTTTAGCGCCTTGTGGTGTAACATCCCCTTTTAGTCTAATGCCTCCTTCAATTTTAAAAGTTCCCATGTTTATTTTTGGTTTGGGGTTTTGGGTTTTGGGTTTTGGGTTTTGGGTTTTGGGTTCAAGAACTCGCAACTCGCAACACGTAACTCGCAACTATTTTGGATTATTATTATTTTTCACAAAAGGCTTTTTGCCTAAAGCTGGTTTTTTAAAACCTTGAATTTTCATGTTTTTTTGAGCCGGTGCCAACGTTTTGTTAGACACTTTTTTGTTGGTACGAATTAAATCATTAGTAGTAGATAATTCTTCTTCACTGCCCAAAAGATTGATAGTACCTTCGGATAGTTCATACAAATGTTCGAAAATAACCGTATCGGTAACCGTGTCTTTATTCCAACTCAAATACGATTTTTTCATGTGGTTGGCAATAACTTTTACCAACGCACTTTTCATTTCGCCTTCCTCCCATTTGTTGGCAACTTCTATCATGTATTTGATATTGTTTCCATAAAAACGGTATTTCGGATTTTTCTGCGGATATGCCAATCGCTCTGGCTTCAAGTTAATCACCTCCCGAGTTGGTATAGGATAGGGCGAATCTACATCCAACATAAAATCGGCCATAATAAAAATCTGGTCCCACAATTTATGCTGAAAATCGGGTACATCGCGCAGATGCGGATTCAAACTCCCCATTACCTGAATGATGTAACGAGCCGCCTTGTTGCGTTCTTCCCTATCGGCAATAACCTTAGCCTGATCAATCAATTTTTGCAAATGACGACCATATTCTGGGATGATTAAATGCGGTCTTTCGGCGTTGTATTCTAAATTAAATACCACGTCATTCGCATTTTCTTTGATATATTTTGGTACCATATTAAAATGAAATTATTCCTTCTATTGTAGAAACTTCAATGTATTTTTCCACCACATCCGCGGGAGAATTCATCGTTAAATTAACCGAAATACTAGTGTATTTCCCTGCTTTAGACGGATGGGTTTTAATCACTGCCCCCATATTATCAAAAGCATTTTCCACCGCTTCTATTTTCTTGGCATCGGTAGGAACAATAAATTTATAAAGGTATTCTGATGGCCAACTGGAAGTGTTATTCAATTCTTCCTTTAGGCGAATGTAAAATTCTTCGGTCTTTTTATCCATTCTCTAATTAAAATAAACGCAAATATACATTTTTGATATTAGATATAAGATATCCCAACTTAGATTTTTATGATTTACACCTTGAATTTTCAGGAGCGAATGGTTTGCGCATTTTGGTAATCGTCGTTCCCGCTTTTCGTTGCAATCTGTCATTGCGAGGCACGAAGGAGTCCAATAACAACATATCCTTATCGCAATGCCAGGATTTTCTCTTCAATCGGGGCTAAATAGGTTATGTCTTTTGTGAAAGTAGAATTTTAAAAGAAATTTTTTATTATAAAATTCGCTAGAACTAAAAAATAACTCTCATCCCTTTATCTTCATGTCTAAAGAAGCATCTACTATTTTTTTTTATATAATTAATGCACTGCAATTTATTTCATTCGTAAAAAACATTTTTTTTATTTGAAAATAAAAACTACTTTTAACGATAGTAAATTACATATTGTCGAATTATTAATACGTAAATATACAAGTTGCAGGAAACCTTATCCCAAAATTACGCATAAAAAAAGAATATATTAACCCGCATAATTTAAGAATAAAGTTTATCTTAACGGAAAAATTTTCAGCCGTGCGTTTTGCAAAATGAAAAAAACAAAACCAAAATAATATATTATGAAAACAAAAAACAAATTATTTTCAAAATTCCTTTTGCTTCTAGCATTAATTGTTTTGTCGAGTTGTGAGAAGGATCTATACGAAAATCAAATTCAAAACTCTAACAACAAAAGAGAAATTTCTTTCGAGCAATTTAAAAAAGAAACTGGTCTGAACGATTTTAAAACAAAAATTGCAATACCAAAAAATGAAAACACATTGGCTTCAAGAAATTCTGATGGAAGCTATGAGATAAGTGATTTTAATATTGACACCAATTTTATCAAAAGGCTTGTTATTAATCAAAAAACAACTTATACTTTTAGAATTGAACCTTTAGAAAGAACGAATGAAAGTCTTTTTAATTTAATAATGTTTTATAAAGATGGTTGGCAATCATTAATATTAGAATTGAAACCCACACAAGAAAATTTAATTTTATTAAAGGGTGAATTGACTGAAAAATTTGAGGGAACAATTACTAACCTTTATCAATCCAACCGTTCTTCTTCTTCACCATGCACAACTATTTTTGTTGACTTTTGGCATTGTACAGGTACTGGTCCATGCAAAAGTGGTACTTGTGATCAATGCAATCAATGTGTAAGTAATGATAGCTATACTCTGTGTGGTACTATTGAAACGCATCCAGAACCTGAGCATATTGATGTAGGCCCAAGTAGTGGTGGTGGTCCTGGAGGAGATTCATCTACAACATCAGATGATATTACAATTTCACCAAATCTATCAACAGAAGGTCTAACTGACACAACAGGTTTAGCATCAACATCAAATCAATTCTTAACAAATCAATTTTTAAATAATTTATCGCCTGAACAACAGCAATGGACTATAGAACATCCCGATGAATATAATGCACTAATTAACAATTTAATTGCAAATAATTGGAATCAAAATTTAACCACTTTTGTAAGACAAATGATTAATTTAAGTGCTATTAATAATTCTACTTTTGCATTAGATAGTACAATAAATTCTCAAAATGCTTTGACGTTTAATAGTATTGATGAATTAAATAATTATTTTAATAATTATTCTAATATCCAAAATGGAGATATTATGTCATCTATTATTGAAGGAGATACAAAAACTGCTAGCTTCAGTAAAACAGTAAATCTATTTACACATTTTGATGCAGAAGTAAATCAAACCTTGAATCCATATTCAGTTAATGACGTAACTACAAGTATTTCTGGAAACACATTAGGTTTAGTTTATACCCAAACAACAACATCAAGTGCTTCACAGGTTTCAACTTCTGGCAATGTAGTGACTATTACTGTTTCGGGTAATTTAGATTTTGTTCTTTTTACACAAGGAATTGGAACAATACATACTTTCAAGATTAAATATGTATTGAAAGTTAATAAGTTAACAGGAGAACCAATTTCAATTGAAATAATTGGATTACCATAACAATTTAATTTTTAAATATGATACACATAGCAAATAGTTTTAGTTTTGGCATTTTTGTTTGGCAATTTTCGCTTCTAGTTTTATTATCTATAATAATTTATTTAATAGTCAAATACTATAAAAAGAAAAAAAATAACATTAAAAATTAATGTAACAACAGTAAACATTTATTGATGACAATGCGTGAAATTTTAAAATATGAAAACTTTTAATGTAGAAAATGATATTATTTTTATTATAATAAGAATATTACAATTAATTTTTATTATAGGACTTCCTATTTATATATTTTATAGAATATCTAAAATTTTCAAAAAAACAAAAAAAATAGATTTTTAATTTAAGTAAATTTTATTGTTCTTTAATATTTTTAAAGCAGTTTTTGGCTTCGTCAAAACTGCTTTTTTTGTATCATAATATGTCATCAATAACTTTACAAAAAAAAAAAAACAAGTCATAAAATCCCACGGAAACTTAACAGTAACCTACGGAAGTTTAATAGTGAAAGGCGGAAGATTTATATTGAAAGGCGGAAGATTTAAAGTAAACAACGGAAATAAAATAATGATAGGCGGAAGCTTAATAGTGAATGAGAGTTGTTTTACTTTGATACAGAGAAGTTTTACCATGACAAGCGGAAGCTTTATAGTACTAAACGGAACCCGCTCCGCAAAGTCTCATGACTTTGAGGTAAAATAAAGAATAAGAAGAAAGATGTAAAATGAAAATATATGAAAATAAAAAGTTTAAAATATTCCGCAAAGTCGGGAGGACTTTGCGCAGCGGGAGGGTTGCTTCAATCGGAGCTAAGTAAGATTAGATCTTTTGTGAAAGTAGAATTTTAAAAGAAATTTTTTATTTTAAAATTCGCTAGAACTAAAAAATAACTCTCATCCCTTTATCTTCATGTCTAAAGAAGCATCTACGAAATATTTTTTTATATAATTAATTCACTGCAATTTATTTCATTCGTAAAAAACATTTTTTTTATTTGAAAATAAAAACTATTTTTATCGATAGTAAATTGCATTTTGTCGAATTATTAATACGTAAATATACAAGTTGCAGGAAACCTTTGAAAAACGAAACGTGAAAAAAGTAAGTTAAAAGAAAGAAAATCATTAGATTAGCGTTTAAGTACAGCCAGCGTATAGGCAAGCCAAAGAGCAAAACAAATAGAAACGACTAACTTTTGAAAGAGTAATTTAGAAGAAATTGAACAATTTGTGAAGTAAAATGTTTTAAGCAACGGCAGACTTTTTTATTTTTTTTTAATAACATCGAAATTATGTGTAATGTCTGCCCACATAATGTAGAATAATAATTTTAAACTATGAAACGTAGTATCGTTTTTTTTGGAAAAATGTTTGTTTGTTTAACTTTAATTTTTGCATTAAAATCTGCAATGGTAGAAACAAACAAAGTTGCAACAGCCGAAATTGGAGGTTGGTGGGCTGGTAATCAAGGACATGGAACTGCTCAAACCATTTTTATGGGATATGCGGGTGGTCACATGGGAGCAGCTGCTGGCTCTTGGGCTGGTCAATGGATTGGTGGTGCAATCGGTTCATTTGGTGGACCAGCAGGGACTTATTTGGGCATAGTAGCAGGTGGCGCTATAGGTAGTGTCGTTGGTGGAGCTTAAACTATTTTAGCCTAGGATAGCCATTGGCTATCCTAGGCTATATTTTATTAATTTTAAATTATTATTATTATGCTAATTCATTCATTAATTTTAGGTTTTCTAATTTCAATTTCAGCAAGCTACTGGAATAGAATAGATTTTAAAAACACATTAATCTCACATTTTTTAGACATTCTTCTTTTATCATCTATAATATTTTTCTCTTTAGAGTATTTTAAAGAAAACATCCTTGTATTATTAATACTATTTGTATTTCTTACATTGTATTTACATTTCTTTAGAATAAAACTTTTTTTAATTTTTTCTAAAAATAATAAACAATTAAATATTGAAAAAGATTACAATGATAACTTCAATGAAAAAGTAAACATTTTTACGAGTAGTATTTGCAGAAAATATGAATATTTTATTTTAGAAGATAATATTTATATAAATGAAAAGCTATTAAGTTTAGATAGCAAAACTTTATCAAATTTGATACATTTTTTTAAAATAGTTCAGCCAAAAAAATCTATTAAATATTTGTCTTTTTCAATAATTCCATTTTGTCTTTTCTACCTTGGTACTTTAGATAACGATTATAAAAATTATTTTTTCATATTAGGAGGTATAAGCATTTCTCTTTTACAGGTTTATAATAAATATTTTTTAAGTATTTTTAAAATACAAAAATTAAGTGATGATAATAATAAAGAATTTTTAAGTCCGTCACTTAAAAAATTTAAACAGCTATTAGATAGCGAGAAAAATAGTCTTGTATATTCTATGGAAATTCAAAAAGCAATAAATGAAATTAGCAAAGTATAATTTTATTTCATTTATTACATTATTTACAGGCATAGCAATTGGTTATTTTGTTAATATCAAGTTTTTAAGTGATAATTTTATAGACTTGTCATTTAATGAAGATTTTAGTTTGTATTCTTTAAAATTTGATTTAATTATTTTCAGAAAAATATTTTTAAAAAATATTATTGTTGCATTTTTTTTATCAATAGGTGGTTATTTTTCTGGCGGAATATTAACCATTGCTGTGCTACTTACTAATGGTTTCAATCTAGGTAATTATTTTACTTCATATCATTATTGCAATATTTCATTGCTAGAATTTTCCTATTATTTCATTTTTCATGGAATATTAGAATTTTACTCATTCTTTTTATTTTCTATAATTGGATATAATGGTTATAAATTTTACCGTGATATCTTTTTAGAAAATGAAATTAAAATAAATATTGAATTAAATTCATTTATAAAACCAACTATAATATTAATAATAGCAGCAACGATAGAATGCTTTCTAATATCTAATTTTTAAAAAAAAACATGAAATCTATTTTACTCAAAAACATTTTATATACTATTCTTTTTTCATTTATTATTGGTATAGCAAAAGTTGAATACTTTTTAAGCTATTTAGATAATGATTTAATTTCAAACGCAAGAGTAATGAGTTACATTACCTTAATTATTGGCTCTGTTTTTTTTTATTTCTTCATAATTATTTCTTTATTTTTTTCTTATACAATTATAGAATTTTTTGAAATGGGTAAAGGATTAAATGTTTCTAACTTTTATAAATCAATGAATTATTTTGTTTATTTTCTGTTTTTTAATGAAATATCAAAACTATTTATCACTATCTTTAGTTTTAAATCTAATACAATACATAGTGTTCAAGATTTTAATAACACAATTAAACAAAATGCCTTATGGTCAGAATTACTTGAATATAGTGATATTGCATTCATAATTATTGGAAGTTTTGTTTATTTATATCACTTTATTAAATTAGATGCTAAAGTAAAAACTATAAATGTAATATATTCTACTTTACCTTTAATTTTCTCATTTTTCATCTTTAGATATTTTTATAATTAAAAAAGAGCTAAAACAAGGGGCTTCCGCCCTTTTGTTTTAGCTCTTTCTGTTTTTAATAATAAAGAATAGTAAAATTCTAATAAACAATCATAAATTAATAATAATGAAAGATAAAAGCATAAAGACAAATATTAAACCAAGTAGAACCGAAAAAAAAGGCATCTTGCAACAAGCGTTTTGCAAGATTGCGGGGTCAGTGATTAATTTAAAGTTTTGGCATATCTTTGAGGTCAGTGCTAAACCGAAAGTTAAAGGCTTATTTAGTCCCCAACCTCGCCAATCGCCGGGACGTTGCAGGAAACTTTACCCGCTCCGCAAAGTCTCCTCTTTACGAAGTGTTCCATAGCACCGTAATGTTCTGCGAGGCTCTCAACCTTGCAACCACAATCGACTCAAAACAAAAAACTACAACTTTTTATCGTTGTAGTTTTTTTATATATTTTTGATTTAAAAGCTGTGTGAAACAACTAATAAAAAGCTATTAGTTTATTAATTTTTAACACATCTAACAGATAATGCACTGCTTTTAATTACGCCACTTCTTACCAATTGGTCTGAAGAACTGTTTACATTTCTACTCCATACCAAATCAGCAGCGGTACTTCCTGTTGTAGTAGCACTCCACCAATAAGTAACTTTTGTTTTTCCTTTAAAAAGATCTGCAAGGGTAGGAGCAGGAGCAGCTGGAACTACAGGGGGAGGTAAATGATAATTTAAATAACCGGTTCCTGCAGGAACTGCAGTAAATCCAGATTGGTTAGTAGCATAATTTGTAGTCACATCCCAAGTAGGCGTAGCCGTGTCTTCTTTAAGTTTAATTCCTGCAACAGCGTCGCCTCCTAAAAACGTTGCTAAATCAGACCATTCGGTATCCGTTGGAATACGCCATCCAGCAGGAGCTAACCCTCTTGGATCTGTAATTGCATACCAATTATATAATTTTCCATATATAGGACCATTTGCAGTATCATTTTCATAGTAACACCATGCGCCTGTTGTTAAGGCTTCCCATTGCGTTACATCTGTTACTTGCGGAATTGCATCTCCATTTTTATATTTACTAACATCTAAATTCTTCTTCATCCATTCTTTTCCGTTTAATACCACAGAACCATAAGTTGCACCATCAATATCACTTACACCACCACCACTAGTAAACAAAATATTTAATGTTTTAAAGGAGAGTTGCGCACCATAAACTGTCCCGCTGTTATCTTTTGCATATGCTCTAACATAATACGTTGTATTTGCTGTCAATGGACTAAGTGTGCTAATAAAACTAGTTGATCCAGAACTAAGTGTTTCGGTAGTATGCAAACCTGAAATTGTAGGATTTGGCGATGTACTCCAACAAATCCCTGTTGATTGAATAGCACTTTCTCCTAATGTTACAATACCAACACATTTAGCATTTGTGAAATTAATATTCCCCACGCTATAGGTTTGCACTTTTAAAACCCCAATTGGATTGTTTGTTCCCGATATAGAATCGCTATTGCTACAGCTAAATAAGAACACCGAGAAAAAAGTTAAAAACAGAAAATTTTTCATAAGTTGAATGAAATTAGAATGCGTAAATTATTTTCAAAAATAAACAAATTATTTTAATAACTGAAAATTTATTATTGTAATCATTGTTGTCCGATAAAACTAACTATTTGCTTTGTTAAGTCTTACAAATATTATGAAATTTTAGACTCAACTTAATTTTTAATATATTCTCGCTAAGACACAAATTCGCAAAGAACTCAGATATAAACTGCGACTTCGCGCCTCTGCGAGAAAAAACATATAATGTATTTAGCAATAAATATTTTAATCGGACAATAATGTATTGGAATGATAATAAATAAACATCTCTATTAATTCCTATAATTATTATTTTATTTCAACTTTCTACGGTCTCTTTCGGTTTTAATCAGATTCAATTCTCTACTGGTTTGACCTGCAACCGAAGTGTTTTCTTCGGCACGACGGATCAAGTAAGGCATCACGTCACGAACGGGTCCGAAAGGTAAATATTTTGCAACATTGTAACCATTGGCAGCCAGATTATAACTGATATTGTCGCTCATTCCATACAATTGACCGAACCAAACACGAGTGTCACTTTTGTCAATTCCGTTAGTAGCAAGCATTTCTAATAATTTATACGAACTCTCCTCGTTGTGCGTTCCCGCGAAGATTGCCATTTTCTCTATGTGATGCATCATATAATCTACAGCGGCATTATAATTGTCATCGGTTGCTTGTTTGGAAGCGCAAATTGGAGTTGGATAGCCTTTTTCTTTGGCTCTTTCGTGCTCTTTTTCCATGTAGGCACCACGAACTAACTTCATTCCTATATAAAACCCTTCGGTTTTCGCTTTTTCGTGTAATTGTTTCAAATAATCCAATCGATCCCAACGGTACATTTGCAACGTACTAAAAACAATCACTTTTTCTTTATTGTATTTGCGCATCATTTCTTCTACCAAATCATCCGCAGCATCCTGCATCCAACTTTCTTCGGCATCAATTAATAAGGCAACATCGTTATCGTGGGCGGTTTTGCAAACTAATTCAAAACGCTCTTTTACTTTATTCCATTCGGTTTGTTCTTCGGCAGAAAGGGATTGTTTTTCGCCAACTTTAGTATATAAATCCAATCTTCCTAAACCAGTTGGTTTAAAAACAGCAAACGGAATTGCTTTTCGTTCTTTGGCAAATTCGATAGTTTTTAAAGTCATGTTCAAAGCCAAATCAAACTGCGCTTCTTCTTCTTTACCTTCTACAGAATAATCCAATACCGAAGAAACTCCTTTGGTATACATTTTATCTACCACAGACAAACAATCCATCTCATTGATTCCACCACAAAAATGGTCGAAAACCGTAGCGCGAATCAAACCTTCAACAGGTAAATGGGCTTTTAAAGCAAAATTAGTAACTGCGGTTCCTATTCTTACCAAAGGTTCGTTGGCAATTAACTTGAAAAGAAAATAGGCTCTATCTAATTCGGTATCACTTTTAAGGCTAAAGGCAATTTGAGTATTATTGAAAATTTTATCCATCGAAATTTTATTAATTATGCAAATATAATTAGAGTTATACAATAATTTTTAGGAATTTAACCATAAATCCCTAAAGGTTCTATTTTTATCATAATCAACAGCTTGTTTTTCAATATTAAAATAACGATTCCCTCTAGGGTCGTTACCAACTCCTGCTAGATATGCCCAATTCCCCCAATTGCTACAAACATCATAATCAATAAGTTGTTGTTCAAAATAGGCCGCACCAAATCGCCAATCAAGTTTTAAATCGTTACACAAATAACTTGCAACATTCTGACGACCACGATTGCTCATAAATCCGGTTAACTTCAATTCAATCATATTAGCATCTACAAAATCCACTCCGGTTTTTCCATCGATCCAATTTTGTAATTGGTCTGTATTGTGTTGGTTACTTGAAATTTCTTTATTTTGAATTCCGGCTTGTTGAAACAATTTGACATTGTATTTTTTCATCATAAATCTAAAATAATCGCGCCATAATAATTCAAAAACCAACCAATAAGTAGATTCATTGGCGCCAAATTGCTGCTCGTATTTTTTCAGTTCTTCATAAATAAACCTTGGAGAAATACAACCCAAAGCCAACCAGGCCGAAAATTTAGAGGAATAATCGGCACCAACTAATCCGTTTCTAGTTTCTTTGTATTCGGAAATACATTTGGATTCAAAAAAATAATGATTTAAACGAGTAATTGCTTGGGTTTCTCCACCTTTAAATTGAATTGCTGCTCTTGGATCAATTGGAGTAAATATTAAACCTAAATCTTCCAATGATGGTAAATCTAATACATCTAATTCGGGAGAATTTATTTGGGATGGTTTTTCAAAAGCACTTCTTATTGGAGATTCTTTTTCGGTTTTTTTTCTGAAATTGGAAAAAACATCCGGAATATCTTTTATAGAAAAAGGCAAATCTTCGGCGTGATATAGTGTACTGGTACTGAAGGTTTCCAACTCACATTTTATTTTAAAAAGTTCGGATTGCACTAATGCTTCAGTTTGTTTTTCTTCATATGAAACTTCTCTTTTGGCATAAACTTTCGTTGCTTTATAATGCTTAACAATTTTAGGGATTTCAACATCAGGCGTCCCTTTAACAACAAGCAATCCCGAACCTAAAGCTCTTAAATTTTTATCTAAATCGAGTAAGGATTCTAATAAAAACTGCGCTCTATAACTTCCTGTTTTTTTAAATCCAAAATCGGTTATTTCAAATTGGGATTCGTCAAAACAATACACTGGAATAATTTCATCACTTTGTGCAATGGCTTTGATAAGCGTTTCATTGTCCTGCAATCTTAAATCGGTTTTAAACCAAACTAATGAGGTTTTCATAATTCATTTATATTTTTCAAATAATACGCGGCTTGTTCTAATAATGCCGTTTTATCTTCGGGTTTCATTTTTTGCCACACTTTATACATCATTCCAATACGCGGATTTTTAGCCAATTTATCTTCATTTTTGTCGTAAAAATTCCAATACATGCTATTAAAAGGACACGATTTTTCGCCCACTTTAAGTGCTTTTTTATAATAACAACTGCCACAATAATGGCTCATTTTGTCAATATAAGTAGCCGAACTCACATAGGGTTTGGTGCCCACAATTCCGCCATCGGCAAATTGGCTCATGCCGCGAGTATTGGTGATTTCAACCCACTCGAAAGCATCAATATAAATTCCGAGGTACCAAGCATCCATTTCGTCGGGATGCACACCAGCCAAAAGAGCAAAATTCCCCGTAATCATCAACCGCTGAATGTGGTGCGCATAGGCATAATTCAGCGATTGCGTGATGGCGTCCTTCATGCAATTCATTTTAGTTTTGCCTGTCCAAAACCAATCGGGTAATTTTTCTTGATTGTTGAAATAATTCAGTGTTGCATATTCGGGCATTTTTAACCAATAAATACCTCGCATGTATTCGCGCCAACCAATTATTTGACGAACAAAACCTTCCAATTGATGGTATTCAATTTCATCTGGACGTTTTTCCCATTCTTCAATGGCACGTGCAATTACTTCCTGTGGCGAAATCAGTTTGATATTCATAGAAAAAGAAATCCGAGAATGGTACAAAGACCATTCATTTGGCGTCATGGCATCTTGATAACTTCCAAAAAGTTGCAGACATTCGGTGGCAAAAAAATCTAATAATTGCAAGGATTGTTCTCTATTTATAGGCCAAACGAAATTTTTAGCATCTATAGATCCAATGGTTTTTATGGTACTTTTATGGATTTCCTTCAGAATCTTAGAAACATCATTATCAAAAACCAAAGGCAGAATTGGTTTGTGATTTTTCGGAAGTTTTTTCCTGTTATCGCCATCATAATTCCATTGTCCGGTTAATGGCTTATCACCTTCCATAAGGACATTGTGTTTTTTTCGCATAGCCCGATAAAAACTTTCCATCAAAAAAGTTTTTTTTCCTTCAAAAAAATTGCCCAATTCATTTCGAGAAGTAAAAAAATGTTCCGAATCTACCGCAGTACTGGAAATAGAAATAGAATTACAGAGATTTTTCAAGATTACATCTACACGATATTCATCTGGTAATTGGTATTCCAAATGAGTGAAATTATACTTTGAAACTAAATTTTCAATATTTTTTTCAAAGGATTGAAGGTTATTTGCATCATTCAAGTGAATGTATTCAACTTGATGCTTTTTAGATTTTAATGCTGTAGCAAAAGATTGCATGGCTGCAAAAATTCCAATTACTTTTTGAATGTGGTGTTGGGCATAATCGGTTTCTGTTCGGATTTCCATCAAAACATAAACAACCGAATCATCCACAGTATTATACCAGGAATGCTTGCTGTTTAGTTGATCGCCTAGAATTAATCGTAAGGTTTTGTTCATTTTTTTATTTTTTTTCCTGCAAGGTCTTTTTTGGACCTTGTAGGTTTTATAAATATACCTACAAGGTTTTTTGAAACCTTGCAGGAATTATTATTATTTATTGCTTCTGCATTTATCACTACAATATTTTACTTCGTCCCAAACTTTTTCCCATTTCTTTCGCCATGCAAATGGTTTTTGGCAAACGACACAAATTTTATTGGGCAGGTTTTGTTTTTTTACTCCTCGCATTTTTGGGTTTATTTGGATTGGACACGTGCTTTTTCAATATTCTATTTCCTTCTTCTTTTACCTCGTCTTTCTTTCTAAAACTCCAAACAATGTCGCTGGCATACTTTCGAGTTGCGTCAATATCTACAATTGGTTCTGGATAATCTTTTCCTATTTGACAATTATAAAATTGTTGCTCAATAGCATTTAATTTCCAAGGCTCGTGAATTAATTCTATTGGAATTTCTGCCAATTCAGGCAACCATTGTTGGATAAAAGTACCTTCCGAATCGTGTTCTTCGGAGTTTTTAATCGGATTATAAATTCGAATAGTATTAATGCCGGTGGTACCCGATTGCATTTGCAATTGCGGATAATGAATTCCGGGTTCGTAATCTAAAAATTGCCGTGCTAAAAAGTGCAATTCGCGCCAATCTTGCCACAAATTAAAGGTGAAAAACGAAACTACCATAGCGCGCATTCGAAAATTTAGATAGCCCGTTGCTACCACACATCGCATGCAGGCATCCACAATGGGAATACCCGTTTTACCCTCTTGCCAAGCCTTAATAAAGGTTTCGTTTTTAGGTTTAACTAAAGTGTCATAAGCGCGATTTACATTTTCAAATTCCATGCGGCATTCGTCTTCAAATTTTTGCATAAAATGGCAATGCCAATGCAATCGAGAAACAAAATTTAGAATGGCTCGTTTATTTTTGGACGTCTCATAATGTTGGTTGGTGTATTGGTAAATCATGCGCATACTAATATTTCCGTAAGTCAAATAAGGCGACAATCGGCTGCAGCCTTTTCGGCTTAAACTGGGTTTTGAAATGTGCTTGCTGTAATTTACATAGCGTTCTTTTACAAAACTATCCAAATACCTCCAAGCCCAATATTCGCCCCCTTGTTGGAAATTTTTATTGCGAGTGGTAATTTCTTTAGGCAATTCTTTTCCTTTTAATTTAGAATATAAATCAGGAGGTAAATTTGCAATCTTTAAAGTGGAAACATCTACTACTTTTGGGTTATCTCGCATTACATTTTCCCAACGTTTATCCCAATCGCTTCTGGATTTTAATTTTCGGATAACGCCGTGCATTTGGGATTGTTTCCAAGATATTTTATTTGCATCAAAAAAAGATAGCATGGAAATATCTCTGTCATAACTGACTTTATTACCAATTTCTTGATGCGAAAAAACGGATTGGATGTCATATTCGTTTAGTAATTCCTCAAAAACAGATTGTACCTCGTTATGGAAAAAATAGATTGTCGCTGAATTTTTTGCTAGTTTGGATTGCATTTCTTGCACCGATTCGTATACAAATCGCCAATGACGAACATCCGAATCGTCATGAGCCATAAGGGAGGCTTCAAAAAAATAAACTAACAGAATAGGGATTTCACTTTGTTGCGCTAAATAAAGTGGTTCGTGATCTGTAAAACGTAAATCACGCTTAAACCAAACAATATTGATAGCCTTTTTATTCAATTTAGATTTATTGAAATGAATTATTTGGTTGTAAGCAAATTAATGGAATTCGGTTTTCTAATAGAAATTTGTCACTTTTTCATTAAGAATGACCCACTTTTTATCACTATTCAATTTGAAAGTACCCAAATGTTCTTTATTCCATTCTTGTGGGGAGATCAACGATAGAAAATTCACTCCATCCTCACCAGTATACAAATGGTATATTTCGCCCATAATTGGTTCAAATGAAAATTTTGCGCTATACACCAATTCGTTAAATTCGAATTCTTGCATCAAATTTTCATATTGACTTTTAAGTTCCTTAAACTTATTTTCAAACTCCTTATTTACAGTACTAATATTTCTATTCTTCCAAGAAACAACATCATCCATTCTAATTGCTGGTGCTCCAACATTGGTAGCATAAGGCAATACGCTAGCATTATATCCTTTATCGTCAGAAAAAACTACATTATCGGGCTTCTTGTTTTCCATTATTGTATCTTAAATACGTATTAACGTTTCGTGATTTTGTTATTTGAAATTGCTCTTTGGCGAGTACATTTAAATCGATCCATTCCTTCCACTCTTTTTGCTAAGTGTTTGGTTTTGCAATTCTCCACTCGTTCGCGCCATAATTTATAACTTCTAAATTTCAATTCTTTTTTCATCAAAGCCTTGACATTGTCTTCGGTTAAACCAAATTGAAACTTAATAGCGTCAAAAGGAGTTCGGTCTTCCCAAGCCATTTCTATTATTCTATCTATTTGAATTTCCGAAAAATCAGATGTTTCTAAAGGAGCAATTATTGTTTTCAAAATATATTGTTTAATCTTTATTTAAAAATAGTAAACAAAATTAGACATTTATTTAGAAACTAGCTCTATTTATTATAAAAAATAAGTGAAAAATCCTTTAAGAAGAATAAAATAATATGTCTATTTTTGTTAAAATTATAAAGGCACTATGCAGTCAATACAAGCCAACGGATATTCTATCCATTTTAACGAAAGCGGTTACGTGGCAATTCATGAAATACTACTTGAAAGAAATTATTCCTCCATCTTTATTCTTGTGGATGAAAATACTAATGAGTTTTGTTTGCCAAAATTTTTACCCCAATTAGCAACCGAAATTCCTATTGAAATAATTGAAATTGAAGCAGGTGAAGGAATGAAAAACATCTCGACTTGCGTTGAAATTTGGTCTATACTTTCCGATTTAGGTGCCGATAGAAAAAGTTTACTTATTAATCTTGGTGGTGGAGTTATTACGGATCTTGGCGGATTTATTGCTTCTACCTTTAAAAGAGGAATAGATTTTATTAATGTTCCTACTACTTTATTAGGAATGGTGGATGCTTCTATTGGCGGAAAAAATGGTGTAGATTTAGGTACTTTAAAAAACCAAATTGGAGTAATTTCTGTTCCTCAAATGGTTTTGTTGGATACCGATTTTCTAGAAACGCTTCCGCAAATACAAATGCGTTCGGGACTTGCCGAAATGCTCAAACACGGTTTAATTTTTGATAAAAACTATTGGAACCAATTTTTAGATTTGAGTAATTTAAATTTTGACGATTTAGATGCTTTAATTTATCGTTCCATAGAAATTAAAAACGAAATTGTAATGCAAGATCCAACGGAAAACGGAATTAGGAAAGCGTTGAATTTTGGTCATACTTTAGGTCATGCCATTGAAAGCCAATTTCTAGAAAGTGCCACCCCATTGCTCCACGGAGAAGCCATAGCAATTGGAATGATTTTGGAAAGTTATATTTCTAAAGAACAAAACATGCTTCCGAAAGTAGAATTTGAAGAAATAAAAAAGACTCTTTTAGCCCTATTTGGAAAGCATTCTTTTTCGTTAAATGATAAAAAAGCTATTCAAAGTTTACTCATACACGACAAGAAAAATGAATACGGAAAGGTTCAATTTGCATTGATAAATAGTATTGGTACTATTATGTTAAATCAAGAAGCAAGTAATGAATTGATAATGAGAAGTTTTGATGATTATGAAAGTTAAAATATTTTTTACGAAAAATTTTACAATTCACTAATTTTATTTTTACATTTGCTGAGATGATAAAAAATAAAAACCCCAAAAAATCTCCATTTTTTTTGCACGAAAACCTTATTAGTTTTCAAGCAAATAACCTAAGTTTTTTTAATAATAAAAAAACTACGGTGGTTTCCTTTTTTAACATTATCGAATCAATAACCCTTGATTTACCTATTGCTTACGCAAATATTAGAGTTTGAATTTTAGATTAACTTTTGTTTAATTACACTTTTTAATTTAAAAATCTACCAAAAAATGAACACTAAATATTTCGACTTAATAAACCAAACCTACTATTTCCCTCAAGAAGAATTTACTTTAAATAAAGAAAATGCACTTCAATTTCATAATATCGATTTGATGAAATTGGTCGAACAGTATGGTACACCTTTAAAATTTACTTATTTACCGCAAATTTCCAACAACATCAACAAAGCCAAAAATTGGTTTCGTAAAGCGATGGAAAAAAACAAATACGAAGGTAAATATTACTATTGTTATTGCACTAAAAGTTCTCATTTTGAATATATTATGAATGAAGCTTTTAAAAACAATATTCACATTGAAACTTCTTCTGCTTTTGATATTAACATTGTTGAAAATTTATTGGAAAACAACAAAATAAACAAAAGCACTTATATTATTTGTAATGGTTTTAAAAGAGACCAATACATTTCAAATATTGCTCGATTGATTAATAATGGACATAAAAATACCATTCCGATTATTGACAATTATGAGGAATTAGATTTATTGCAAGCAGAAATAAAAGGAAAATTTAAAATCGGAATTCGAATTGCTGCCGAAGAAGAACCAAAATTTGAGTTTTATACTTCTCGTTTGGGAATTGGGTATAAAAATATTGTGCAGTTTTACAAAAAACAAATTCAAGAAAATGATAAATTGGAGTTGAAAATGCTTCACTTTTTTATCAATACCGGAATTAATGACAATGCGTATTATTGGAACGAATTAGTAAAATGTATCAAAGTATATATTGCACTAAAAAAAGAATGTCCAACCCTTGATGGATTAAATATTGGTGGTGGATTTCCTATTAAAAATTCTCTAGCATTTGAATACGATTACCAATACATGATTGACGAAATTATCAATCAAATAAAAATTGCTTGTGATGAGGCAGAAGTAGATGTTCCTAATATCTTTACTGAATTTGGTTCGTTTACCGTTGGAGAATCTGGAGGTGCTATTTACAAAGTTTTGTATCAAAAACAACAAAACGATAGAGAAGCATGGAATATGATAGATAGTTCTTTTATCACTACTTTACCGGATACTTGGGCAATTAACAAACGTTTTATTATGTTAGCTGTAAACCGATGGAATGACACCTATGAAAGAGTTCTTTTAGGAGGAATGACTTGCGATAGCGATGATTATTACAACTCGGAACAAAACATGAATGCCATTTATTTACCAAAATACAATAAAGAAAAACCATTATATATTGGATTTTTTAATACGGGTGCCTACCAAGAAACCATAGGTGGATTTGGTGGATTGCATCACTGTTTAATTCCGCAGCCAAAACACATATTGATCGATAGAGACGAAAACGGAATTTTAGCAACGGAAGTATTTTCAGAGCAACAAACTTCCGATGATGTCTTGAAGATATTAGGCTATACCAAGAAATAATGGAATGAAAACCTGTATTTTGT
This sequence comes from Flavobacterium sp., assembly GCF_044357305.1. Taxonomy (GTDB): domain Bacteria; phylum Bacteroidota; class Bacteroidia; order Flavobacteriales; family Flavobacteriaceae; genus Flavobacterium. Next base: position 26,097 of record NZ_JBIKPS010000004.1, on the reverse strand, counting down.
CGAAAAAAAAATATCAAATAAATAAGAAAAATAAACTAAACCAATTTATTATCAATTAATTACACTAAAGCAGTACTGTTCTTGAAAATTAGCAAAATTTGTTTCGCTAAAACAAAGAGCATTTTGTCGAAATTAGTAGTAAAAAATTTGAAATTTTAAAAAAAAAAGTTTTTCTTTGAACTCTGAGAATATCAAACAAATCAAACAATAATAATGAGTAAAGGACCAATAAGTCAGTTTATAGAAAAAAATTATCTTCATTTTAATGCAGCTGCTTTAGTTGATGCTGCTAAAGGATATGAGCAACATCTTCTTGAAAATGGAAAAATGATGATTACGCTTGCTGGAGCGATGAGTACTGCGGAGTTAGGTAAATCATTAGCCGAAATGATCCGTCAAGATAAAGTACACATTATTTCTTGTACAGGAGCTAATTTAGAGGAAGACATTATGAATTTAGTGGCACACAATTCCTACAAAAGAGTTCCAAATTATAGAGATTTAAGTCCGCAAGACGAATGGGATTTATTAGAAAATCATTACAATAGAGTTACCGATACTTGTATTCCAGAAGAAGAAGCTTTTAGAAGATTACAAAAACATTTATTTGATATTTGGAACAATGCCGATTCTAAAGGAGAACGTTATTTTCCGCATGAATTTATGTATCAAATGCTAAATTCAGGTGTTTTAGAACAATATTACGAAATTGATCCGAAAGATTCTTGGATGATTGCAGCTGCCGAAAAAAACCTGCCTATTGTAGTTCCAGGATGGGAAGATAGCACCATGGGAAACATTTTTGCTTCCTATTGTATTAAAGGAGAATTCAAACCTACTACCATGAAAAGTGGAATTGAATACATGATGTGGTTGGCCGATTGGTATCCTAAAAACTCAACCGGAAAAGGATTAGGTTTCTTTCAAGTTGGTGGTGGAATTGCAGGAGATTTTCCAATATGTGTGGTACCAATGTTGTACCAAGATATGGAAATGCACGACATTCCGTTTTGGAGTTATTTCTGTCAAATATCGGATTCTACAACCAGTTACGGATCGTATTCTGGAGCAGTTCCTAACGAAAAAATTACTTGGGGAAAATTAGATGTTCACACACCAAAATTCATTATCGAATCCGACGCAACAATTGTTGCACCATTAATTTTTGCTTATTTATTAGATTTATAATACCCGTTTTATGAAAAGAGTTATTGTTGATTATGCGAAGCTAACAGGCGATATTTTAAACTTATTAGTGGATAAATTCCCCGATGGATATGATGATAGTAATATTATCCGTTTTAGAAATGCTAAAGATGAACTTATTGAGGCTGTAGAAGTTAGGACTGAAGACACTATTTACCTTGTAAAGGTTAGTACAAAATTAGCTAATCGAATGGAAAAATTTGACGAGGATGATTTAGTTGATGTTATTGAACCTATTGCTCCTATAAAGGACCTTGATTTAGATGATGATATACCTAATGATGAAGAGGAGGAAGAAGAAATTGATTTGTTAAAAGATAAAGGAGGTTCTGACGAGGATGACGAGGACGAAGATGATTTCAATACCTCTGATAATTTTGATGAGGCTGAGGAGGATGAATAATCCTTTATTAGATTTATATTGAAGGAGTAATGCTAAAGCTTTAAATAGTTTTACATTACTCCTTTTTTATAAAGTCACTTTTTAATTTAATAGTTTAATTTTGGGATTTGTTTATTGCCGAAAATAAAAAATAATCTAAATAGAAATATTATGAAAACGATCTCATTTCAACTAGTGGTAATTTTTTTTTGTGTAAAATCGTATAGCCAAAAAATATTTTCTGTGGATTATGAAAATCAAGCACATATAAAAGTTTTTGTTGTTCAATATGAAAATCAGGCCGATTTAAAAGTATTTAAAGTAGCTTACAGTAATCAAGCAGATCAAAATGAAGGTAAATGGTTTTTTGTAGACTATGCTAATCAGGCGGATAAAAAAATCTACTTTGTCAAATATGCTAATCAAGCAGATTTAAAAATTTATTTTGTTAAATATGCCAATCAAGTCGGATGGTTGAATAATTCTAAAAAACAATTATTATATTAATTTTTTGTCCTGATATTAAGAAAGTTGGATTTATTAGAAGCTTTTATAGCAGAGTAATTATATTGATTCTGCACTTTTCATTTTAAGACAACCCAATAATAGTAGGAGCAAAACATTTGGCGTTTTAATAATGGTAATTCCCGCTATCCATTACAACAAAAAAATGTCCCGAAACAATCGGGACATTTTTTGTTTTCATTTCTATCGGGGCTATATAGATTATGCCTTTTGTGAAATTATTGTTACAATTTATAATTTATAGAAAACATAAATACTCTTGGCAATACATAAGTTTTCCGTTCCGTAATTACATAATCCGAAAAAGAATAATCGTTTTTAATTTTATTATTGAATACATTATTTGCAAACAATTCAAATCCAAATGGACTATTTTTTTTCTGATAATGCAACGAAATATTCGCAATATCATAAAAATTGGTTTGATTTAAATTATTAGTATTCTTTAAATTATCATAATCAATTTTTAAAACAAAAAATTCACAAAAAGTCAGTTCTAGTTCGGTTGTAATCTCATCCGATTGGTACTTACTTTTTGTTATTCCATTAAATTGGCTATAACCTTTGGTATAACCAATGCTTAAATCGGGCCATTTTTTGTAGGCTGTTTTAAATACAATCCCAATATTTTGATTGTTCCTATCATTGGTTGTGGAAATGTTATTTAATGTTTGCAAATAATTAAACCAACTTAAATTAGAATTTATCTTCAAATTAAAACGATATATCTTTTTGCTAAAAGAACCATTAAAACGCCAATTTGTTTCTGGATTATCAGTTAAAATTGGGGTTGTATATTGATCAATACCATTTATTTGAATATCATTTCTAGTGGTTTTTACTTTCTTGTTGTAACTTGCCATAGCATTCCAAATAATGCCACGATACATATTCATTTTAGAATATCTCAAATTTGCAGTATGAAATTGTTCATTTTCCAACAACGAATTTCCTTTAAAAACAGAGTTATAACTTTGCAATGTAAATTGATTTGCCATTTGGCTCACTTCGGGAAAAGTATTAGATAATTTATAATTAAAAGTTATCGTTTCCGATTTATTAAACTCATAATCACTATTAAATTGTGGCTGAAATAAAGTTTTAGAAATAGTATAATCTGTTAGGTTTTGATTGGTATTCAAATGATACCAATGCAAAAAAATTCCTACTTTATTTGTCCATTTACCAATCTTGAATTTATACTCTAAACCAAAATAAGCGTCGTTCAATTGGTATTTTACATTATTTCCAAAACCTGTATTAGCAAAATCATTTACTGATCCATTGGTTAGTAGTTGCTTTTCTGAAGTTTCAAAATTAGAATTAATAAAGTTGTTACCAAGGATAGTATATAAATGATTGAAATTATTTATTGTCCAATAATGTTTTAACAACGCATCGATATTATTGTTTTCAATCTTTTTTATTTGATTTATAAAATAGCTGTTATCGTTTTGTAATGGAATTAATCCTGTCAAAAACAATCCATCCGTTTTCCAATTTATTTCTGGAGTAGTTTTTTCGTAAGCATGATTTACTACAAATGTCATTGTATGTTTATTGCTAAAATAACTATGACATTCTATAAACTGTTTGACCGAAATATTATCTGATTTTTTTACAGTTTCAAAAGTGCTATTATTTATATTAGTAATTGAATTTAATATATTTTCATCATTATTATTACTTAATTGGTATTGTAAATTATAAAAAACTTTTGTGTTTTTTTTTGGATTATAATCCAACTTTAAGTTCCCAATGCCCAGTAGGGATTTATTTTTATTTTCTTGTGTTTTATTTTCAAAACTGATGGTATTGTTTTGCAAATACTCATTTCTGTTTTCAGTTAAAGAAGTCATCAATAATTTTGAAAAAATTCCAAAGCCAGAAACGGATAGTTTTGAAGAAGTATCCAAACTAAAATTCAAAGCACCAAATTGGGATTTATTCTTAACTACATCGGTATTTTCATTTGTAAATGAATACAAATTAGTTAATGATTTTCTATCCGATAAAAAACTGCTCATACCGCCTTGAAAACGCATTAAATCTTCAAAAGTAAAGGTGCTTTTTCCTATATTATTCATATCCCCAATAAAACTTATATTAGTTTTTGGAGCATAATAAAACAAGCCGGTATGAGCCAAATAAAAACCATTATCGTTGGCAATTTCAGCACCGGCTTCTAAATCACCAAATACAAATTTCTTTTTGTTTGCCTTTAGTTTTACGTTCATTGCCAAATCTTCACTGTCGGAGACTTGCTTCATAAACCCCACCTCATTAAAGTGGTCTATAACTTCAATTTTATCTAGTGCATCAGCAGGAATGTTTTCGACAGCAAGTTTAGAACCACCACCAAAAAAAGATTTTCCTTCTACCAACATTTTAGTAACTTTTTTGCCTTGCACGGTAACATTACCTTTTTTATCTACCTCAACACCAGGCAACTTTTCAAGAAGTTCTTTCATCTTTCGTTCATTGCCATTAGCAAAAGCTTTAACATCAAAAGTTAGGGTATCTTTTTTTATTTCAATGGGTTTATACTCGTGTTTTATTACGATTTCTTTTAAAACTTGCCCAGTAGATTTTAGTTTGAAATCATGGGTTGTTATGGTTGAGTTAGGCTCAATAATAAGCACTTCTTCACTATAACCGATATAAGAAACGGTTATCTCATATTTTACATTGGCTTCTAATTCAAGTTTATAACGTCCTTTATTATCTGCAATAGCAAATTTTAAAGATGCTTTTTCTTGTAAAGGTTTTGCAATTATGTTGGCGGATTCAAGAGGTATTTCTTTATCATCAAAAACCACACCTGTTATAGTATGGATTTGGGAGTAAAAATCATTATAAAAAAATAAACATATTAATATCAATAATCTATTCATTTATTTCTGTTTATTTTCTGAAAAATGTTAATTTTTATTGTTTTCTATTGTTTCAGTTCTTTTTTGATATCGCTCTTTCAATATATTCTCATACTCATCATTTGTAACAATTTCACCATTAATTGGTAAAGAAATAGTAATTGCATCCTCCGATAATTTAATTTTATGAACACCATAAATTATATTTTTATCATGCAACTCTAAAATTAATCCTGGTAAACCTCCATATCCTTTTGGACCAAATGAAAATGGTATTTCTGGAGTAAACCATGCAACAACAGTTTTATTAAATATTCCCTTCGAATTTTTATATTTTATTATTTGAGTTGCTTTATAGCATTTTAAATTTTCAATATTTTTAGATTCTTTAGTAATATTCCAATTTAGATTTAAACTATCAATAACAACAAATTCATTTGCTTTAAAAATACCATTATTATCATTTGCGTTATTAAAAAATTTTGTTTTTTTATCTAGATCTTCGTAAAATACTTTATTACAATTGCACCAAGCAATAGCCATTTTAACACCCTCATCTTCAATCAAATCAACTAATTCAAATCTGGATATTTTTTGATTAAATATTAACTTTTGAGATATTCTATCAGAAGATTTTATTGCTAGATCATACATTTGAGATAATCTATCTGATTTTTTTATCAATACAGAATCAACTTGAAAAACAACTTTATATACTATTTCTCCACTTTTTATTTGTGCATTAATACTTGCAAAATTAAATATTAGAAGAAAAAAAAATACTTTTAATTTATTCATAAAACTAGATTATTTATTAATGACCTAATAGATATTAATCTATTAGGTCAAAAAAATTATTAATTACAATATGTTTCGTCAAGACATTTATCAAAAGCCCTATCAGCTATTACGCAGGCTTCTTCAAAAGTGGCGCACATATCCATAAGATTTTCCACATCACTTACCCATTGTTCTGTGCATGGGAATCCTCTCACTACTTCTTCTTCGTTTTCTGTTACTAAATCATTATTAGCAGATGCAGTAAAACATGAAAATAATATTGAACAAATCAAAAATGCTTTTTTCATAACTATATAATTTTAGAATTAATTTCCGTAAAGTGCATCCAAACATTCTTCAAAGCATCTGTCTGCTATAATACAAGCTTCTTCAAATGTTGCTCCATATGCATTCTGTAAAACGCCAATATCTTCTTTCCACTGTTCTGTGCAAGGAAATCTACCCACCTCTTCTTTCTCCTCTAAATCTATTGTGTTAGCAAGAGAAACCCCACTAAAAGCTATCAATGCGATAGCTGTAAACATTAATTTTTTCATAATAAATAATTTTAAATTTATAAATATTTTTTTGGTTAACCATTGTAAAATTGAAAAAAAAAAAAAATGAATAGGGTTGTTTTTATTATCTATTTAACATATTATTAACGATAAATAGGTGCTTTGTAGGAGAAGTTTTACGAGCGTGTACTATTAATCTTACAGCTTGTTATCAATGGGTTTTGGTAATAAACTTTTTACATTTAAAGTTTTTAAAATAAACAATTTATTAATCAAAATAAAACTAGATAGATTTACAATTATTATTTCTTAATCCTAAAAAAAAACTAAAACAGTTACTACTTTTTTAGGTAATTCAAGAGAAAAATGTATTTGTCGAGTTAAATATCTTATTACTATTAATGATAAGCACAAAGTGATTGTCTTACTTGTTTACAATTTCTAAGACAACCCAATTATCCTGCCTTCATCATCAATATCAATACGTTCTGCATTGGGTACTGCAGGTAAACCAGGCATTCGCATTACATCGCCAAGCAAAGGCACAATAAACCCAGCACCACTAGCAATTTCAAATTCCCGAACCGTAATTACAAAATCGGTTGGGCGACCAATTAACTTTTCATTATCCGAAAAACTGGCTGGTGTTTTTGCCATACAAACCGAAAAATCATTAAAACCTAAATCGTTAATCATCTTCAATTGCGTTCTCGATTTGGGAGAAAATTCTACTGCTTTTGCGCCATAAATTTCAGAAGCAATTGTATTTATTTTGTGTTCAATAGAATCCTCTTTTTGGTATAATGGTTTGTAATTGGCTGTACCACTTTCAATTTCGGCAATAACTTTTTCTGCCAATGCAGCCGAACCTTTTCCGCCAACTACAAATGCCGTACTCACAATTGCAGTAACACCTTTAGTCAAACACAAGGCTTTCAAGGCCTCGTATTCTGCCTCGGTATCGTCTGGAAATGCATTAATACAAACCACAGGATTCAATCCAAACTTCTGAATATTTTCAATATGTTTTTCTAAGTTGCAAAATCCTTTTGCAATAGCAGGAACATTTTCTGTTTTAAACTCCTCAGCACTCAAACCAGCGTGGTGTTTTATCGCTCTTATTGTCGCCACTAAAACCACCGCATCCGGCTTCAACCCCGATTGCCCACATTTGATGTGCAGAAACTTTTCGGCACCTAAATCGGCACCAAAACCAGCTTCGGTAACAACATAATCACCAAGCGAAAGTCCCATTTTGGTTGCAATAACAGTATTTGTTCCTTGAGCAATACTTGCAAATGGTCCACCATGTAAAATGGCAGGATTTCCTTCTAAGGTTTGCACTAAATTAGGTTTCAAAGCATCTTTAAGCAAAACTGCCATTGCTCCTACTACCTTTAAATCGCGAGCGAAAACTGCTTTTCCATCTAGAGTTTTACCCACAAATATATTTCCTAAACGGAATTTTAAATCTTGTAAATCTTTAGAAAGGCACAAGATTGCCATCACTTCGGAAGCCGGAGTAATATTAAAACCATCTTCGCGCATCGTTCCGTTGGCTTTTGCTCCTACTCCAATTATGATTTGGCGTAACGAACGATCGTTCATGTCCATCACTCGTTTCCAAGCAATAGATTTCGGATCTAAATTCAAAGAATATTTTGGGTTTTGCAGATTATTATCAATCACAGCCGACAATAAATTATTTGCTTTTTCAATAGCCGAAAAATCGCCTGTAAAATGCAAATTTATATCCTCCATCGGAACTACTTGAGCATATCCTCCACCGGCAGCACCACCTTTCAAACCAAAAACTGGTCCAAGAGAAGGTTCGCGTAAAGCGGCAATAGCTTTCTTTCCAATAAAGTTCAAACCATCCGTTAAACCAATAGACATCGTAGTTTTGCCTTCACCATATTTAGTTGGTGACATGGCTGAAACCAAGATTAATTTCCCTTTTGGGTTTTCATCTTGTAGGTTTAAAGGTAATTTAGCCTTATACTTTCCGTAGTATTCTAAATCGTCTTCTGTGATGTTTATTTTTTCTGCAATTACACGAATGTGTTGCAAGGTTGCGATTTGAGCAATTTCGATATCAGAAGGAAAATGGGCCATTATTTTGTATTAAAAATTGGAATAAATTTTGAAATAAATAGAATTAAAAAGTATCAACTCTTAATTCTATAATCGTATTGGTACTCTTCTACAGCAACAATTTTAATTGCACTAGGGTCTATATTAGTTGGGTTTATTATAAAATTAAATTCATCCGGGATAATTACCGAAGGAACTCTAATTATAGGAAACGAAGACTGAATTAATTTATCCGAACCAAATGTTTTAGTAGACGAACTTGCAGGAATCGCTTTCCAATTGCTTGGTAAACTTTCCATTGGAATTACTTCAATCAAATCATCCTGAATTTCAATCACAGTAAAACTCAGTTTTGGAATAATAAAATCCAAGCCAATATTTACAGAATATTCCAGCAAAGCCAAGGCTCTACTTTGCGAAGTGTAAACACAAGGCGTACCCATTCTATTCCATCTACCACCAAATAATTTTGCGCCTAAACCAGATAAATCATTGCAGTATTGCTCTTTACCAATCCTGTAAACTAGCATAACCTAAGAATAAATACCATATTCTATACGACCAATTATGTTTTTTACTTCTTCTCTACCAAATTGATTATCAATAATATCGAAAGGTGTTTTACCTGCTAATGCTTTATTAGAAACAAACATCCAAGAATTAAAATTAGTAACATCTTCAAACACTTCATAACCATAGGAATATAAATCAGTTAATGCTAGGATTTTTTCTGAAACACTGTCGCTGTAGGCTTCATTTTTTTTCTTACTGATAAGCGTGGCTCTTGTTACGGCCAAAGCTTGAGCTAATTTATCGTAATCTAACTGAGCTTTTAACTTGAATTGCTCTAAATCATTTTTATTTATCCCCTTATCAAGTAATGTCATTTTTTCAAATGAAGTCATTTTATTGATTGGAGTTGCAATTCCTGAAACAATTGAATTCCAAAAATTATAAGCAGGATTAGTTAAATACAAAGGTGCTATTGGCTCACTTACAACATTTTGAACTTTATCTTGAATTACATATTTTTTGGAAACTTTCTTCATAGTATAGTTTTTAAATAATTACAATACAAAATTATACTATTTTATTTAGTTTTCAAAATTTTTAACAACTTTTTATATTATTCCAAACTTAACGTTATTTGACCATCATCATCTAATTCTGTTTGAATATCCCCGGAAACTGTCTCATCTCCAGAAACTTCTATTTCTTCTGCAATTGGCTCTTAAGGTTCTTCGTAAGGTAATGATTCTAATAAATTTACCTGTATTACTGATTTTCTTATACATTAGAAAATTGTATTTTGGCATATTCCAATATCAAAATGAAATATTGACATTATTATTGTTTTTTTAGTAAACTTTTTAAAAAACTTATTTCTTCTTTTAATGACTGAATATGTTCTTTATCTGAATTAATTACTGAATCAACATAAGCACTTGCATTTTCACTGTTTTGCTGATTTATTACTTTTTGAGTTTCTCATCTATTAATTCTGAAACTGTGCATTTTAGTATTTGGGCAATATGCATTAATCTTGTTATGCTAATCCTTTCATCTGCTTTTTCAAGTCTTGCATAAGATGGTTGTGTAATACCTAATTCTGTTGCAATATTATCTTGAGACAAACCTTTTGTTTCTCTAAAGATACTAATTTTATTGCCTATTATATTCATATAGCGCATAATTTTAATCAAAATAGAATAATTTATTTAAAATTCAAATAATAGAATCAAAAATATTATGTTCTATTTGTTAAAAATAATTATTAAAAATTTATTAAAACCATTTCTTATGAAAAAATTAATTTTAACTTTGGGTATTGTATTATCTTTATTGAGTTCATGTACAACTGATGATACTGTAACAAATCAAGAAAATTCAAAAATCACGTCAGTTTTAAAAGAGAAAAACTATGACACGCAAAAATTAATGTATCGAATGTTGTCCAAAGAAGAAAAACAAGAAATCTGGGTAGACAAAATTGATGTATTAATTTCAGATTCAAGTCTTAGTGGCCAACAAGTTTCTTTATTAAAGGACTTGAAGAATCATTTAAATGTTACTCTTTTTGATACTAAATCAAATAATGATGAAAGAGAAGTATTTAAAACGATTTATGTAAAAGACTTTTTAAATAAAGCGAAAAGCTTGTTTTCAGAAGATTATGTATATAACAATTTTTTTACAATAAGTGGAAATAATAGTTCTTCAAAATTATATGATTCAAAACCTATTTGCTCATGTAATCAAGGATCAATGTGGTCTTGTGGTATGGCAACAAGTACTTGTAGAGAAACTGATAAATGTAGAAAAGATTCTGATGGATGTGGCTTCGCAACAATGTTTGAATGTAATGGTAATTGCTTTAATAACTAAAATATAATGAATAGAATAAAAAAAATTAGTTTGTTTTTTTTCTTGTTACTAATAGTATACTTCTTTAATTTTGTCGGCAGAACTTATGGAATGTTCTTTAATTTTATTGTAACGGGTATAATAAACTTTCTATTTACCTTTTATTTACTAAAAATAAACCCATATAAAAAATTGGGTTTATTTTTAATTTTTCTTCCATTTCTTCTATTAACCTCAACAGTAATTTATGGTTTAATAAATTCAGAACGTATGCCTGGTATAATTGGATATTTTATGTATCTGTTTTCTAGCACATCAGGACTTATTTTGTTTCTTTCAAGAAAAAAAAGAGTTGTAATATTCATTTACTTTATTTTGTTATCATTATCGATTTTAAACTATAATAATTTTATTAACTACTATTATTCAATTGTTGATCAAAATACGAGCATAGGTAAGAACTTGCCTGAAATCGAGATTTTAAATAGTAAAAATGAATTACAAATATTAAACAATAATGGTAAAATTTTAGTTGTTGATTTATGGTCAAACACTTGTGGTAACTGTATAAAAGATTTTCCAAAATTTGAGAAGCTAAAAAATGATTTTGCAAATGATAGTTTGGTAGATTTTATATCAATAAACATTTATAATAAAAAATCAGATATTACTGAAAGTGAAAAATACTTGAAAAAATATACATTTAAAAAATATTTCACAGACCGTTCTGTTTATAAAAAATTAGATTTCAATTCAATACCAAATTATATGTTAGTTGGAAAAGATGGTAAGATAAAATACTTTGGTAATCTCAACATGGAGACATATGAAACATATAATAATATTTACAAACTCATAGAAAATGAAAAATAGCTTCTTTTACTTTACCTTTATAATAATTCTCACATTTTCCTGTAATAAAACCAACAAAAATAATTTTGCAGAAATTGAATATCAAAAAGAAATTAATTTTTGAACTATAAACGCAAAAGATACTATCACAAAATCTTTTATAATTAAAAATACCTCATCAATACCTTTAATAATTAAAAACGTAAAAGCTAGTTGCGGATGTACTTTAGTGAAATTAAAGGATTCAATAATTGAAAAAAATGAGTCTACTAATATCGTGGCTACTTACATTCCAAAAAAAGATGATATTGGTAAAATTAGTAAATCGATAGTGATAGAATCAAATACTAAAACTGTTTATAATGTAATGTACTTAAAAGGAATTATAAAATAAAAACAAAAGAGGTTGAAAAAATTCAACCTCTATCTTTCAACTTTCTACTCCAAACTTAACGTTATTTGTCCGTCGTCGTCTAATTCTGTTTGAATATCCCCGGAAACTGTCTCATCTCCAGAAACTTCGATTTCTTCAGGGATTTCTTCAATTGGCTCTTCAAATGGCAATGATTCTAACAAATTGACTTGTTTTAATTTATCTGCTGTCAATTGGTTTCCTATTGCTTTGATCCCTTTTACGGCAATAAATTGTTCCAAATCGATAGTTTGATTTTCTTTTTGAACGCCTTTTACTTTTGCAAAAATAATTTCTGCAACTGGACGCCAATCGGTAGAAACAATTTCTAATTGCGATTTTTCGTGTTCCGTGATGAATAGTTCTTCCTTATTTTCATTTTCTACCAAGAAACGTTTAATAAAATAACGCTCTTTTTCTCCATCATAATAAATGGTAGAAATTGGTTTCTTTGGATTCCATTTTTCCATCACAATCATGTCTTCTTCAAAATGCGTAGTCAACTCTGGAATAATTGTTTTCAATTTCCCCGATTGATTGATGATAAGCAAACGGTCATTTGGTCTGAATTCGCCTAGTAATTCGCCTCTTCCATCTACATTCAAACGCTGAACCGTATCGTCAAACCAAACTTTTCTCGGACGTAAAGTAGAAATTCCTTTCTCCTTCAATTCAATTTTCTTAATTGGGTATTTGGTAACCGTATTACCGCGTGAAGCACGACCTTTTATAGCAATATCAGTAAAATCGACATCCCATTTTAATTTCTTGACACTTCCTACTTGGCGTAATAAAATAGTAACAACCTCCGCTTCCCCATTAGGATTGGCGGAAAAATACGAAACTTGTGATCCTGCATTTTCTTGCGTTAAATCATAAAATTTATCACGAGTAACTCCCGAAACATTAAATCGTTTTATAAAAGTAGAACCATTTTTCCCATCACGATAAATCATGTTGTAAATTGTTCGTTTGTCATTTTTATCAAATACTGCAATATGGATAATGTCTTTACCTACGAATTTCTTATCGTCGACTTTGGCAATCATCATTTTTCCATCTCGCAAAAAAACAATTACATCATCAATATCCGAACAATCGGCAACGTATTCGTCTTTTTTCAAACCCGTTCCAAAGAAACCTTCTTCCTTGTTTACATAGAGTTTGGTATTTCTCAAAACTACTTTTGTGGCTTCAATATTTTCAAAACTTCGCAACTCGGTTTGACGTTCACGACCTTTTCCGTATTTTTCTTTTAATCGGGTGAAATAATCAATAGCAAAATCAATTAGATTGTCTAAATGATGCTGCACTTCTTTCATTTCGTCTTCCAATTTAGAAATAAAATCATCCGCTTTATCCGAGTCAAAACGGGTAATACGAATCATCGGAATTTGAGTCAATTTTTGTAAATCATCATCTACAATTTCACGTACAAAAGATTTTTTGAAAGGTTCAAAAGCCTTGTACATATAAGCATAAAGCGATTCTCTATCAGAATATAATTTGAAATCAATGTACATTTCTTCTCGAATGAATATTTTTTCCAAAGTAGAAAAATGCCATTTATTTTTAAGTTCTTCCAGTTGAATTTCTAATTCTGCTTTCAACAATTCCACCGTTCTTTCAGTGGAGATTTTTAGCATTGCAGAAACTCCAATGAACAAAGGTTTATTGTCTTCAATCACGCAACCTAAAGGTGCAACAGATGTTTCACAAGCTGTAAAAGCGTACAATGCATCAATAGATTTATCGGGTGAAACTCCTGGAAAAAGATGAATTAATATCTCAACTTCGGCAGCCGTATTGTCTTCAATTTTCTTGATTTTGATCTTCCCTTTTTCATTGGCTTTCAAAATACTATCAATCAAAGTTGATGTATTGGTTGAAAACGGAATTTGAGTAATCACCAAAGTTTGTTTATCCAACTGCGCAATTTTGGCTCGAACACGAACACGTCCACCACGCAAACCATCGTTATAATTGGAAACATCAGCAATTCCAGCCGTTTGAAAATCGGGATATATGGTAAAAGGTTTTCCTTTTAAAATTTTTATGGAAGCATCAATCAATTCGTTAAAATTATGCGGCAATACTTTGGTAGAAAGTCCAACAGCAATACCCTCGGCACCAGAAGCCAAAAGCAACGGAAATTTAACCGGAAGATTGTTTGGTTCCGCACGACGACCATCGTAGGACATTCCCCAATCAGTGATTTTAGGAGAATATAAAACCTCCAAAGCAAATTTGGACAATCGTGCTTCAATATATCTCGAAGCCGCTGCGCTATCGCCAGTAAGGATATTTCCCCAGTTTCCTTGACAGTCAATAAGTAATTCTTTTTGACCTATTTGCACCATTGCATCTCCAATACTAGCATCACCGTGGGGGTGGTACTGCATCGTGTGTCCAACAACATTCGCTACTTTATTGTAACGACCATCATCCAACTCTTTAAGCGAGTGCATAATACGGCGTTGCACGGGTTTAAAACCATCTTCAATAGCAGGAACGGCACGCTCCAAAATTACATAGGAAGCGTAATCCAAAAACCAATCTTTGTACATTCCTGTAACTTTGGTAATGGTATCTTCTGGATTTTCGTCGTTTTCATAAAAATGATTCCCGCTTTTAGAAACTAAATCTTCAAAGCCTTCGTCAGTACTTTCCTCGTTCACAGACTCGTTTAACTCGTCGTTAGTTTCGTCTTCGTTTGGGATTATGTTATCTTCTTCTTCGTCTTTCATTTATCTTGATTCCGAAATTAATTTTATTAAATCTTCTTTGCTTGGTAAAATAGTTTTGTACTTACTAGCAAAAATTTGTTCGTTATTATCTGGCAATGTATATTCTACCACTAAATCGCTTTTATTTTGGCAAAGCACAATCCCGATGGTTTTATTTTCCTCTTCCAAGCGAATTTCTCTATCATAATAGTTCACATACATTTGCATTTGACCTAAATCTTGATGTTTTACTTCACCTATTTTTAGATCTATTAGTACAAAACTCCTTAAAACTCGATTGTAAAATACTAAATCAATATAGAAATGTTTATCATCAAAAGTTATCCTTTTCTGACGTGCTACAAATGCAAAACCTTCTCCTAATTCCAAAAGAAAATGCTCTAATTTATTGATTATTTCTTGTTCTAATTCTGATTCAGAATAATTATGTAATTCCGGCAAACCAAGAAATTCTAAAATATAAGGATCCTTAATAATATCTTTTGGTTTTTCAATAATCTGACCTTCTTCTGCTAATTTTAATATACCTTCTTTATCTCTACTTAAAGCCAATCTTGTATATAATGCCGAATCGTACTGCCGTTTTAGCTCTCTTACACTCCAATTGTGTTTTTCTGATTCAATTTCATAGAAACTTCGTTCTTTTTCATCATCAATTCGCATTAGAAAAGTATAATGTGTCCAAGTAAGTTTAAAAAATGAAATCAGTGACTGCGTTTTTTGCGTTTCAAATTTCCCAGTCACTGACTGCGTTTTTTGTAATTCCAATTCCGCAGTCAGTGATTGCGTATTTTGCAATTGTAAAATACTAGACAGTGTCTCGGATTTTGAATAGGTAAAATAAAATTGTCGAATTTGTTCTAAATTCCTCAACGAAAATCCTTTACCAAACTCATTTGTCAATTGCTCTGAAAGTCCTTTTAGAATTTTTTTTCCATATTCGGCTCTTTCTTTTCCGTTTTGTTCTTCTTGAACAATTCTTCTTCCAATTTCAAAATAAGTGTAGGTCATTGTTGAATTTACCGTACGTAAAACCTGTTGTCGCGCATCTTGCAATAACGCAACCACCTGTTGGAATAATTCTTTATTTGGAAGATTATTACTCATTAAAAAATTTAACTTGCCTCTATAACATCTAAATCCACTTTCAGATTATTGATAATGAAAATCTGTCTGTCTGGTGTATTTTTACCCATATAAAATTCTAAAAGAGTTTCTATTGGTGTAGCTTTATCTAACATTACAGGATCTAATCGGATGCTTTCACCAATAAAATTTTTGAACTCATCTGGAGAAATTTCTCCCAATCCTTTAAATCGGGTAATTTCTGGTTTTGGTTTTAGTTTTTCAATGGCATCTCTTCGTTCTTCATCCGAATAACAATAGATGGTTTCTTTTTTGTTTCGAACCCGAAATAATGGCGTTTGCAAAATATACAAATGCCCTTCCTTGATCATTTCTGGAAAAAATTGCAAGAAAAAGGTAATCAACAGCAATCGAATGTGCATTCCATCGACATCGGCATCGGTGGCAATTACGATGTTGTTGTAACGCAAATCTTCAATCCCTTCTTCAATATTTAAAGCTGCTTGAAGCAAATTAAATTCTTCGTTTTCGTATACAATTTTCTTGGACATTCCATAGGAATTCAAGGGCTTACCACGCAAACTAAATACGGCTTGTGTATTTACATCCCGACTTTTAGTGATGGAACCCGAAGCGGAATCTCCCTCGGTAATAAAAAGCGTACTTTCTAGACTTCGTGGGTTTTTAGCATCGGTTAAATGCACACGACAATCCCGCAATTTTTTATTGTGTAAATTCGATTTTTTAGCACGGTCTTTGGCTAATTTTCGAATTCCAGAAAGTTCTTTTCGTTCGCGTTCGGCTTGTAGAATCTTGCGCAAAAGCAAATCGGCAACTTCCGGATTTTTATGTAGAAAATTATCTAGTTTAGTTGTGATAAAATCGTGGATGAAAGTACGAACTGTAGGCCCATTCGGACCAATATCATTGGAACCTAATTTGGTTTTGGTTTGACTTTCAAAAACGGGTTCTTCCACTTTAATAGAAACGGCCGAAACAATGGATTTACGAATATCCGAAGCTTCAAATCCTTTATTATAATAATCTCGGATAGTTTTAACGATTGCCTCCCGAAAAGCATTTAAATGCGTTCCTCCTTGGGTAGTATTTTGTCCGTTTACAAACGAATGGTATTCTTCGGAATATTGTGATTTACTGTGGGTTAATGCTATTTCAATATCTTCGCCTTCTAGGTGAATGATAGGATATTGCATGTCTTCTTCAGTGATGGTTTCTTCTAGTAAATCTTTTAAACCGAATTCTGAAATGTATTTTTCACCATTATAATAAATCGATAATCCACGATTTAAATAACAGTAATTTTTGAGCATTTTGATAATATACTCATTTCGGTATTTATAATTTTTGAAAATGGCTTCGTCAGCAATGAAAGCTACTTTGGTACCTTTTCGTTTGGTAGATTCTGCAACATCTTCTTCTAGAGTTAGATTCCCTTCCGAGAATTCGGCTGCTTTTTGTTGGTTATCTCGAACGGATTCTACACGGAAATAATTGGACAAAGCATTCACGGCTTTGGTACCAACTCCATTTAAACCAACTGATTTTTTAAAGGCTTTGGAATCGTATTTTCCACCGGTATTCATTTTGGAAACAACATCCACTACTTTTCCTAACGGAATTCCACGACCATAATCACGAACGGTAACGAGTTTATCTTTGATGGTAACTTCAATAACTTTTCCGGCCCCCATAACAAATTCATCGATGCAATTATCGATGACTTCTTTTAGAAGAATATAGATTCCATCATCGGGTGACGAACCGTCTCCGAGTTTCCCAATATACATTCCAGGACGCATTCGGATGTGTTCTTTCCAATCGAGTGAACGAATATTGTCTTCGTCGTATTTAGTTTCGTCTGCCATTTTAAAATAAATCGAATTTGTGCTAATGTAGTGAATTTCGAAAGAATTTTAATGTTGATTTAGAGAAGTTATTAAGAATGTTTTTGACAATTTAAGGAGATGG
Organism: Flavobacterium sp.; assembly: GCF_044357305.1. GTDB lineage: Bacteria > Bacteroidota > Bacteroidia > Flavobacteriales > Flavobacteriaceae > Flavobacterium. The sequence goes on along the minus strand of NZ_JBIKPS010000004.1, from coordinate 8,269 downwards.
GAGAAAAGAATATAGAAAATAGAGAATAGATATTAGACGAAAGATTAACAGTTAATTAGTGGGAGATTTTTTTGTAGTTTTGATCAAAACCAAAGTTTTTTAACTCCAAAAACTTACTGAATTCTTTTCTTGAAGGACTAATAATAAAACGTGTAGAATCAATCCTTTTTGAATGATTTTTTGTAATTGAATCCATTCGTTTTAAATCATTATCTGAATACAATTGTTTGATTGTTATAGTGTTTTTATTCAAACTCATTAATTTCACTTTCCAATAAATAGAATCTTTTTGATTTAAAACTAAACGCCCATTAATTCGTTTTGCTTTTTGAATATCTGAAAATGAAAAAAAAGTGTCGACATCTTTGTATGCTAATTCAATTGAATCACCAATGACTTTTGAATTGAAAACTTCTTTTTTATTTTTTGATATATACTTTCCGTTTTCAATATAAAAATCTTGCTTTAAAGAATCTGTTTGATTTTTATGAATTCTAAATTTGAATTCACTTTCAGTATAAATTATATTTTTTTTAATATTCAAATAAACAGAATCTGAATTCCTATAAATTCCTTGAAATTTATTTGGGATAGAAGTCAATTCTGAATCATTAATTGGTTGAGGAGCTTCAAAAAAGAACATATTCCCGGCAGGACATTCGCTTTGTTTGCATGAAACTAAAAGCAAAATTACACCAAATAATAAAACTATTTTTTTCATTGCGAACTTTTTTTTAAATTCAATTCAAATGTTATGCCAAAAATTAGGTTGAATTTATCTACTCATGTTCTGCCCCAGATTGTAATGGAAAGCATTTTGCAGGAAAACACTGTTTTTTGTTGTCCTAAAAAAGCGACCAACGGAAGCTCTTTTTAGGACTTACAAAAAAAGTGTTTTACAAAAAATCTTGGAATGGAAAGCTGGAGTAGGCACCAAAAAAACCGCAAAATTTCTCTTGCGGTTGGTCTATATTCTATAATCTTTTATCTATTTTCTAATTTACACGTTGAAACGGAAATGCATCACATCACCATCTTTAACGATGTATTCTTTTCCTTCTACACGAAGTTTTCCGGCTTCTTTTACTTTGGCTTCGGAACCGAAATTAGAGAAATCTTCATAGGCAATTACCTCAGCACGGATGAATCCTTTTTCGAAATCGGTGTGGATTACTCCAGCCGCTTTGGGTGCGGTATCGCCAATATTAATAGTCCAAGCACGAACTTCTTTTACACCTGCTGTGAAGTAGGTTTGAAGTTTTAAAAGTCGGTAAGCAGCACGAATTAAAACGGCTGAACCCGGCTCGGATAATCCCATATCTTCAAGAAAAACTTGACGCTCTTCGTAACTTTCTAATTCGGTTATATCGGCCTCAGCGCCTACCGAAAGGATAATTACTTCGGCATCTTCGTCTTTCACTAATTCGCGAACTTGATCTACATATTTATTGCCATTTACTGCAGATTCTTCATCTACGTTACAAACGTACAATACTGGTTTGGCTGTGATTAATTGAAAATCTTCTAATAAATCTATTTCGTCTTGGTTTTGAGGAAGGACGGTTCTAGCAGATTTTGCTTGCAGTAAATTCTCGCGAATTCTATCTAAAAATGCTTTCTCTACTTGGGCTTCTTTGTTACCTGTTTTGGCGGCACGATTTACTTTTTCTAAACGTTTTTCAACAGTTTCTAAATCTTTTAATTGCAATTCGATATCGATAGTTTCTTTATCGCGAATTGGATTTACATTGCCATCTACGTGGACAATATTATCGTTATCAAAACAACGTAAAACGTGAATGATAGCATTACATTCTCTAATATTTCCAAGAAATTGATTTCCTAAACCTTCACCTTTACTAGCTCCTTTAACTAAACCTGCAATATCTACGATATCTACAGTTGCCATTTGAACGCGCTCTGGATTTACCAATTCTTCTAAACGAATCATTCTTGGATCGGGTACGTTTACCACCCCAATATTAGGTTCGATAGTACAGAACGGAAAGTTGGCACTTTGCGCTTTTGCATTAGATAAACAATTAAATAAAGTTGATTTTCCTACGTTTGGTAATCCTACAATTCCTGCTTTCATTGTGACTGTGATTTTTAAAAGTGTGCAAATATACTTTTATTAATTGAAAGATTAAAACGTTTTGATTTTCAATGCGCAATTTGCTTTTTTACATAGAAAATTACTTTTCTAGATTACGTAATTTATAATTTGAGTAAATTTACAATAAAGTAATAAAGTAGGATTGGTAGCAAAATTAAAACATATGAATTGTACTTAATAAAGCAATTATCTACTTATAATTATTCCATAAATTGTAACTATATTTTATTAATACTTATTAATGTGTAGGAAATTAATTACAACAAAAAAGTCTTATTTTGATTAAAAAATTAAAATTAATATTAAACAACTATCTTTTTTATTCTGCTTGTAACACCAGTAAAATAAAGTATTGTACAATTTTACTCCATTTTAGGACTATGCATATTTTAGCATTTATTTAATTTGCTAACTATATCGAAATAGTTTTTTTCGGTTTAAAATTAACCATTAATTTAACCAAATTTATCATGAACAAATTATTAACAAACAAAAAAAGATTTACAAATCTTATTTTCAGCATGTTTTTATTGCTGTTAGGATTTAATGTAAGTTGGGGGCAAACCCAAACCATCGGATCCTTTCCTTATATGGAGGGAGGATTTGAAAACTATGCCGCAAGTACATTAAATGGTACTTTGTCAACGGCAGTATGGTCTGTAAGTAGTAATACTAATTCTACTACAAAAGCAATTTTAAATAATGCTGCAGTAGCGAGAACAGGAAGTAAGTATGCAAGTCACACTACACAAGTTGCAACCAATATAAGGTTACAATCGCCTACCACGGCTACTGCGGCAAATGCACCTGCTCCTAACGCTACTTATACTGTACAATACTATTATAATACAACAACAGATCAAACGACTAGTTTGCAAGGTGCTATTTATAATGCTGCTACAGACAGTAAATCTGGACTTGTAACGTCTACTTATTTGTCAGGGGTTTGGGTTAAAGCAACCTATACTGCGACGACAAATGTTGCAGCTGTAGTAGCTAGCGCAAATTTTGCAGGTGTTAGACATGCTGCAATAACATCATCCAATGTGCTTATTGATGATTTTGTGGTGTATGCTGGCGCTGTTGATACTACACCTCCAACAGCTGCAACGGTTTCAACGGTTTCTATTACCTCAGCAACGACATTCAATGTGGGTTGGACTGCCTCTGCTGATGCAGACAAAACAGGGTATATGGTGGTGCGTTATGCCGCTGACCCAACTGGTCAGCCTCTTCCAAATACAAATGGTATTTATGGCGTGGGTAATTCCATAGGAACAGGTACTGTTGCCTATATAGGTGCTACTAGTGCAACTAGTTTTACAGACACAGTAGCTAATACTAATGTACAATACTATTACAGAATTTTTACGGTTGATAAAGCCTTCAATTATTCTGCTCCATTAAATCTTACTACTGTTGTTGATACTACCCCTCCAGGAAATCCAGGTGCTGTTACGGTGTCTGGAGCAACGGCTACAACTTTAGCAATAAGTTGGGATGCAGCCTCAAGCATTGACGGTGGTGGTTATTTAGTGGTGCGCTATACAACAAGCCCTAATGCCGATAATGATCCAACTCAAAATTCAACTTATGGAGTTGGAAATACCTATACTAACGGAACGGATGGTTTAACTGGTACTGTTGTTTATGTAGGAACGGGATTATTAACTACTGATACTGGTTTGACAACAGATGCTACTTATTATTATAAAGTTTACACTTTTGATCAAGCGAAAAATTATTCTGGAGAATCATCAGGTTCTGGTACAACCACTGCAGCTGAAGATAACACTCCTCCAAATGCGCCAGGCACTGCCTCTATATCGAATCAAACAACAACATCTATGGTTGTTAACTGGATAGCGGCTTCAGGTGGTGTAGACGGTGGTGGGTATATGGTGGTGCGCTATTCTGGTGACCCATCACCAGAAACAGGTGCTAATCCGGTACAGAAAGCAACATATGTAGTTGGTAATACCTATGCTACAGGGACTAACCCTGATGGGGTTACTGCTCCTAAAACCGCAAGAGTTATTTATGTAGGAACAGATTTAACTTGTTTATCTTCAGGTTTAACGCCTTCGGACTATACCTATTATAAGGTGTATACTTTTGATGCTGCTAAAAACTATTCAGATGCCTCTTTTGTAAAAGGAAAAACATCGTATCAGTTTGTAACTCCTACAGCTTTGGCTGCAACTGTTCCAGCAGCAGATGGTTTTACGGCAAATTGGAATTTGTTAGACAATTCTTTAACACCTACTGCAGCTATATATACTGTTAATACGTATACTGTTGCTTCAACGGCATCTACATTTGTAGGATGGACAATTCCTACTACAGTTGCAGATACTGACTCATTGATTGCAGATGTTACCACTGCTAATAATACCACATCAGCGTTGACAGTAGAAGGAGGTGGAGGTAACACTATAAATACTTCAGTGACCGGTAATCCTGGTTTTGCTGCTAGAGGTACTAGCTGGTATTCTACATTTATTATTTCTGGTACAGAAGGTGTAGATGCTGTTTATGCTACTCCTAAAGCTACCCCAGACAAATACTGGCAAGTTAAGGTGAATACAGTAGGATACATTAATCCGACAATATCGTCTCATCAACTTTCTACTAACACAGGACCAAGAGATTTTAAATTGCAGTATAGCAGTAACGGTATCTCGGGTCCTTTTACAGATTTAGTTTCTACCATTACAGTGTTGAGTACTTGGAATACCACAGCGGTAGCTAATGTGGCTTTACCAGTTTCTTGTCAAAACAATCCAAATGTAGTATTGCGTTGGGTACAAACTTCGTTTACAAATACAGCTGGTGTTGAGATGACTACTCCATCTACAGGAGGATCAAGTCGTATTGATAACATCTTAGTTAAAGGTTTTAAACTTACAGTTGCTAACACAACGGCTTCTACAAGTACTACCAATACTTCTATTCCAGTTACTGGTTTAACAACTGGAAGTTATTATTATGATGTAGTGGCTTCTAAAAACAGCACTACTGATGTTGCTACTGGTCTTGTAACTACCTATGCTGCATCGCCAAATTCTAACTTAATTTCAGTTGCGGTTACCACTCCTCAAAATGTGGCAAATTATAGATCTACTGCAAGTGGTCCTATTTCTAGTACTTCTATTTGGGAATATTTTGATGCAACAACATGGCAAACAGCAACTGAAGCACCTACAAGTGCTAATAGTATAACTATTCAAGCAGGGCATACTATTACATTGGATGCTAACTTTGTATTCAATACAGGAAAATCTTTAACCATTTCTGGTACTTTAGATTTAGCTGGATTTAATGTTTCTGGTGCTGGTGCCACTGTTACTTCAAATTCTGGTTCTAAAGTAATTTTAGGGAATAATGTTTCTTTGGCTACTGGTATAACTACTGCTACAGTTTCATTAAGTACAGCGACTAATTTTGATTTCAATGGTACAAGTGTTGCTCAACATACAGGTGGGTTGCCAGGTTCTTCTATAACTACTTCAAATGCTAATGGTAGTCAGAACTACACCACTACACTTACAGGAAACATTACTGTTTCTAATCCTCTAGGTGTAACCATGAATCAAACTATTAAATTAAATACACCAGGTATTTTAACAGTTACAAGCACTGGGAAGTTTTTGTTTGGAGATGGAAATGAGGCTTCAGGTACAATAGCTGCTGGCACTTATAATTCAGGCACTTATAATTTAACAGGTACGGGTTCATTTGTTGCACAATCTGATTGTACTCTTGTTATTACCTCTAGTAAAGGTATTTCAGGATTAACCGATGGAAATATTAGAACATCTACTGCTCGTACTTTTGGCTCAGGAATCAACTTTGTTTTCGCTAAAAATGATGGATTTAACGCAATTAGTATGGGAACTTCTTTTTATAATAATGGTGATATTAATCCTGCAACAGGTATTAAGAATATGACAATTGATTGCCCTAATGGTGTTTATTTTGCATCTACATATGCAGGAACTGCCAATACAAATGCTTCAGGATTTGTAACTACAATTACGTATACAGGAGGAAATGACATTACTGTAAATGGAACATTAAATTTTGTTTCTGGTAAATTATATACGGGAGATTATGTAACGGTTGCTACCAACTCTGTTCCACCTGTTGTTATAAATTCAGTTTCTTATTATCCAATTGTTTCTTTAGCAATTACACCCGGAAATACTAGTGCTTTAAAATTGAATGTAGGTCCTTCAGGTAGTATTACAGGAGCAAGTTCAGGGACAGGTTGGATTATTGGTAATTTAAACAAACTTACTACTTCAGGTAATAGTCCTTCTTTCAACTATACTATTGGAGATGCTACTAATTATTATCCTTTAGGATTAACTTTTACGGGGAATACCTCTGTTGATGGTGGTTTAACTGCTAGAACTAATTCAGGAGCAGCTTCAAACATTGCTGATTCAGGTATCGATACTACTAAAAAAGTAAATAGATATTGGTCTTTAACTAATAGTAATTTGGCTGGTTTTGGAAATTACCAAGCAACTTTCAACTATGATGTTTCTGAAAATGACGATACCACTAGCGCATCAAGTTATATAGTTCTTAGATACGATAATTTTACTTGGAATTCAACAACAATTTTAGGAACACCATCCACTTCATCTGCAACAGCTTCAGGTATTGCAGGTTTTGGAAATTTTGTAATTGGAAAATCCAATATTACACCATCTCCTTCTGCAGAAGCACAAGTTTTTTGTAACTCAGCAACTGTCGCTAATTTAATTGCACAAGGGACTTCAATTAATTGGTATAGTAGTGACGTAAGTTCATCACCATTATCCTCTGCTACTGCTCTAACAACAGGTACTTATTATGCTACTCAAACTGCTAACGGTATTGAAAGCGCAAGAATTTCTGTTTCAATAACTGTAAATGTAACTGCTGTTCCAACGGCAACTGCGCAAACATTCTGTAATTCAGGAACTGTTGCTGATTTAGTTGCAACAGGAACTGCATTAATATGGTATGCAACTGCAACCGGCGGAAGCGCTTTAGCTTCAGATGTCGCTTTAGTTTCAGGAAACTACTATGTTTCTCAAACTTTAAATTCATGTGAAAGTGCAAGAACTGCAGTTGCTGTAACTATTACTAATGGAATTGCTGTTCAACCAATGGATGCCAATATTTGTTCTACAGCAACGACTTCTACAGCAAGCATTTCTGTAGTTTCTTCTGGTGGAACTCCAACTTATGCATGGCAATATGCTACTGCATTACTTCCAACCACTTGGATTACTATTACAGCTGCAAATGCAAGTAATGTTTATACAACTTATACTTCGGCTACTTTAAATATTAAGAAATCGGCTACTTTGTTAACAGGTACTAAATACCGAGTTATTTTAACGAATGGATCCTGTGGAACTGTAACTTCAAATGTGGCTACTTTAACTGTAAATCCGTTATCTGTTGTGAAAACAATTTCAGGTGCTGGAGCTATTTGTAACGGAGCAAGTAAAACCCTTACTTTGGCAACAGGTTCTGTTGGCTCTATCCAATGGCAATCTTCTACTACATCGGCTACGGCTACAGATTTTGCAAACATCAGTGGCGCTACTGATCCAGTGTCTTTAACTGTAAGTCCATCAGTGACTACTTGGTATAGAGTGGTGGCTAAAAGTGGTGCGTGCTCTTCTATTGCTAGTGCAGCAGTTGCAGTAACTGTAAGTCAACCAACCGCTGTTGGAACACTTTCAGCTCTTGCTTCAACACTTTGTACTGCTACAGGAACTACACTTAGTTTGTCTAGTGCTACCGGAACTATTGCATGGCAAAAAGCTACAGTTACTAGTGGAGTAACAGGAACATTTGCTGCAGTTGCAGGAAATGTAACTACTACATTAGCTACTGGAAATCTAACTGCTACTACTGCTTATAGAGTGGTTGTTTCTAGTGGAGCTTGTCCTACATCTACTTCCGATCCAATAACAATAACTGTAAATCCTGTTTCTACCGTGAAAACAATTTCAGGTGCCGGAGCTATTTGTAATGGAGCAAGTAAAACCCTTACTTTAGCAACAGGTTCTGTTGGTTCTATCCAATGGCAATCTTCAACTACATCGGCTACGGCTACAGATTTCGCAAATATTAGTGGTGCTACTG
>NZ_JBIKPS010000031.1:0-27972 GCF_044357305.1 Flavobacterium sp. | reverse complement strand
TAGAGGATACTGCAATTTGTGGGAGAGTATGACGCCTCCTTTTTTATTAAACTCCAATCTTACAGATTGGAGTTTTTTTGTTTTGGTGCGGTGTGTTCGCAAGCTCGGTTCGCCGCCTTTTTTTATAGAACTCCAATCTTTACAGATTGGAGTTTTTTTTATATGGGTACGGTGTGTTCGCAAGCTCGGTTCTCCAAATATTCCAAATAATTTATATACAAAAAAGTTATTAATTAAGTAGTTTGAAATATGTTAAAAAAAAATGTAAGATTTTTCCTTTTTTTATTTATATTTGCATGATTTATATATTTAAACCCCATCTAAACCCTTTTTAACTATGAAAAAAATTTTAATTACAGTATTTTTATTTTTTATTTCACTTGCTGTTAATTCCCAAAGAAACAGTAATTATTCAAATGTAGAAATTAACAAATTAACTATTGAAGTAAGTACTGCAAATTCCATTGGTATTAATCATTATACTCCAGGATATTCAAAAAATAATGATATTACTCTAAACACTTTTAATGTTGGAGCTCGTTATATGTTTAATCCAAGATTTGGATTAAGAGCTGATGTGGGCTATATGAATTTGAATAGTAAAAATAAAGCAGACAGTAAGGATTATGAAGTTCAACTTCCTACTTTTGGTGTTCAAGGTGTAGTAAATGCCTCAAGGTTATTTAAAATTGATGAATCTATAGGTAGATTTGGATTGTTGCTTCATGCAGGTTTGCAAATTTCTCAATTATACCCAAAAACTCAAGATGAAATGAATGCAGTTGACCCAACACTTGTTTTTCGTTCTCACAACACTGGTAGAAAAGAAAATAATATTGGGATAATTTATGGTATTTCTCCTCAATATAGATTAACCGATAAGTTTGCATTGATTAGTGATATCTCTTTTGTAAATAGTTTAAAACAGCATTTTACTTGGGATGGAGCTATGAGTCCTGAAAATAATAATTTATCTGGAAAATTTGTTTCTGTTTCAATAGGATTAACTTATTCGCTAGGGTCTGAAGGAACCCATGGTGATTGGAACGAATAATAAAAATACACATATTTTAAAAATACCCCAAATAGTTTGAAACTATTTGGGGTATTTTTTGGAATGAAAATACATTTAAATTAGAAGATATAAAACTATTTTTAAATAAATAGTTTCCTTTTAAAATTGAAACAGACCCCTTGAGTTCGTGTTGAAAAAGTTAAAATTAGATTTATTTACTTATTACTAAATTCATTCTTGAGTATGGAATATTGTAAGAGATATACTATTTATTTCTGGTGAATTCTAAACGGATGCGTGAGGGATGGAAGCGGTATCCTTTGCTTTTATTGCGAGGTCACGAGCAATAAAAAGCAAAGATATAGCGGACAGCCCGACCCGAAGGGACACGCCATAAAATTAAAAAGTAGTTACTATTTAGGTTTAAGGACCAATTTTGTTGAAGAAGCTATAATTTCCTTTTTATTTAATTTCATTTTTCGAAATTGTCCTTTGTTGTACATTGCGGCTTGATCGCTATAATGAGAGCTCATTGGGTTTCCAGATTGCCCTGTTGGGAGTATGCTCATGCTGTTTTCAATATCTGAAAAATCAATCACTCTTCTGGTGGATGGACCTGCTTTTACATCATACATTCCGGTGTCGTTATAGAAAAACATTAGGTTGTTAATGACTTCGTTGGAACCTTTTGCTTCAAATGGGCCTACGTTGAAAAAATTTCTCAAGGCTGCGATTTTCCCAATAGGATGTTGGTGCTCCAAAGTATGAACTTTGTTCCAAGTCCATAAGGTTTCTGTGGTGCCTAATTGTTTTTCGAGTGCCGTGATGGCTTCTTTAAAGGATTGGGTGAGAACGTCTTTTTTTGTTTCTTTTTTGTTTTTGGTTGCTATATTATCCCACCACAGAGAATTTTCATTTTTGCTTTGTCCCTCAATTACTTGTTTCATAATATGGGTTCCCAAAAAGGATTTGAAGTTTTCTTCTCCCAATTCGTCTTGGAAGGTGTTTTTTAAATAACACGATATCCATTTACTGTAAATGGTTGGAGCAACATCTTGAAGATTATTTGATCCCGACCATTTTTTTAGTGTTTCTAATGCTTTTTTTTCATTGGCATTCCAACTGGTATTTGCAATTGACTGTGTCCAATTAGCAATCAAAGAGGTAGCTGTTGCAGAAGTATTATCGTTAGTCATATTTTGCACATCAGCACTAGTCCAATTGTTTTTTGGCTTTAACAAACCGCTAATTCTATTGGCGCGATCTTTTGGTAAATAATACCCTGGATACAAATACCCCTCAATAGGTTCTGGTTGGTTGTTAGCCGAATATACATAATTCCAATTTGGATTAATAGCCGATGGATTCTTAGAAAAATTAAGAAATTCTTTTTTATCATCGATGCCATTGGCTCCGTTCATAATAAAATTACCATTGACCGATTTGTCTAATTTGTACAATTTACCAGAAGTTATCCAAGCAATATTGTTCTTGGCATCACCATACATAATATTCAGTCCAGGTGCAGCGATTAACGAAATTGCCTTAGGAAAATTTTCTAAACTCTTAGAATGCGAAAGCGCATGAACTGCTTCAAGAATTTGGTTTTTTTGTTGGGTGTAAATCCAAGACATTGCTACCGGTTTTTTTGTATTTAGAGTATTTAATAGTCCGTTCATTATTGGTCCATGAATGGATTCTTTACTATTTAGTGTTACCGAAGTACTGTCTTTAACTTTGATTATTTTCTGACGAAGGCTATAGTTTTCATAGCCATCAACTGTTTTATATTGGTTGTTATTTGCAGGATTTTCTTCTTCTTGAAACAAATCTAAATCGTCGTTTTCAAACATGGTCAATCCATAAGCATAGTTGTGGTTGTGTCCTAATAACGGAAAAGGGGTTCCCGCAAGATAGTAGCCGTACATTTCATAATCGGGGGTGGTTATATGGGCCTCATACCAAGTACAGGGTTGCGAAAACATAATGTGCGGATCATTTGCAAAAATAACTTTACCATTCTTGGTTTTTTGCGCACCAATTACCCAACTGTTGCTTCCAATGAAGGATGGTATTGGGGAATTATCTAATAAACTTGCAATAGATTTTGAGATTTCAGCATAGTCATTACACTTTCCTTTATAACTTTTTAATTGGGTGGTTCCAAATGACCCATCTATTCCGAAGTCTTTTAGATATTCCATTCCGAATTTATCACGAATATCCGTGAGTAATGGATCTGTTTTTTGTGCCATAGCAAAACTAAAAGACATGTAACCAAAAATATTATAAACGTCTATTAATGTGAATTTTTCTTTTTTAACACCCAGTAATTGAAATTCAATTGGTGTTTTCCCCTGTTGTATGTATTGGTTTATTCCATCTAGATAGGCCATTGCTAAGATATACGTTTCGGAGTTTTTATCGAGTTGTGCTAATGCTTTCTCGGAGTTTTCTTCGATGCCTATTCCAGCAAAGAACAGATCGTTCTTTAGTGCTTTGTTTCCAAATAATTCGGATAATCTTCCAGGTGCAATTCTTCTTAGTAGTTCCATTTGCCACAATCGATCTTGTGCATGAACGTATCCTAAAGCAGTCATGGCGTCTTTTTGGGATGTGGCATAAATATGTGGTACACCATAATCGTCAAAGTAAACGGTAGTTTCTTTTTTAATGTTTTTTAAATAAATTTCTCCTTCGTATTTTGGTTTGGTAGTCTGTAAATAAACATAAAGTGTTACCGACAATAGTACTATTACAGAAATAAGAATTAGAAGAACTTTTTTAAGTGTTTTCATTAGAAAATATATAGTATATCAAATGTAAAAAATAAACCAATAAGAAATCAAGTTTCATTTAGCTATTGTCTTAACTTTTCTTTTTTTCTTATTGGTTTTAAAAAAAAGGATCTTATTTTCTAGGAAATTCAATTACTTTTCCAGTATTCATTCCGTTGTTTTTTGCCAAAACGCCACATAGATGAAATAACATTCTAGCACCAACATTTCCATCCCAATCGTCGTTTTCCCCAGGAGCAACTTCAACTAAATCGAAACCTATAATTTCTTTTCCGCTTTCCGCTAATTTGTTAAACAAATAAGTAGCTTGTTCAAAAGAAAATCCTCCTGGAACTGGTGTTCCTGTATTTGGGCAATACCATGGATACATTCCGTCAATATCAAAACTGATGCATACCTTTTGTGGCAAAGATGCCATTATTGCTTCACATTGTTGTTGCCATGTTTTACCTTCAAAGTTTTCTCTTTTTAAATCAGCATCACTATTTACTAAAACCCTTCCTTTTGATTGTTGAACTACATCTACTTCTTGTTCGCAAAAATCTCGGATTCCAACTTGAACTATTTTTGAAATTTGAGGGATTTTTAAAGCATTGTACATTATGGAGGCGTGAGAAAAAGTAAATCCTTCGTATGCTATTCGCAAATCCATATGAGCATCTAGATGCAAGATTCCAAAATTATCATGTTGGGTAGCTAAAGCTTCATAATAGCCAAGAGGTGTAGAGTGATCACCACCTAATAAAACTACTTTTTTGCCTTTATTCATCCAATACAAAACGGACTCTTTAACCTCGGTGTGCAAGTCGCGGCAAACTAAATTTATTTTATCTAAATCGGATTGAAGAACCGGAATCTTTGAAACTTCTTGACCGTCTTCCAAAGCTTCAATGATGGGTTGAGCAAGTGCTTTATATTTATCGGATTTTGATTTCCAAGCATCTGGAATTTCGGCATAATACATGCCTAATTTCCATAGTTCTGGAAAATCTTGATGGTTAAGATCTACTTGAAAGGACGCTTCTAATATTGCTTCAGGACCATCAGATGCTCCTGCTCCATAACTAACAGTTACTTCCCAAGGCACTGGAATGATTATAATTTCTGATTGTTCTGCCGAAAATGGCAATCCGAAAATAGTTGCATCAGCTAATCCTGGTTGCGAAGGATCAAAGTCTTTTATAATTTGTTCTTTAGTCATATAATTTGAGGAACAAAGCAATTGCTTTATTCTTGATTTAGTTTTTGCAAATGTACTAAGGTTTTAAAGTCTTTACAAAATTAAATAACCACAATGAAATTTACATCCATTGTGGTTATTTAATGAGTTTGAAAAACTTTTTATTCTTTTAGAAACTTGTAACTTGCTTTAGAAGTATTGAAGTAAATTGTATATACTCCATTAGAAAGTTTAGAAACATCTACTTTTTCTTCGTTAGATATTGAAGATTTCTCCATTATTTTTTGTCCTAGCATGTTGTAGATAATAATATTTTCAGTAGCATCAAATTCTCCTTTTATGGTGATTTGGTTCTTAGCTGGATTAGGATAAATCACTATGCTTTCTTTTACAAAATTATCATTATGTAAATATTGAGTTACTGTAAGTGTAAAAGTTCTTACAACAACTGAAGTTCCCAAAGTAGCAGTCATTGTAATTGTATATACACCTGGAGCAAGTAGAGTACCTTCTACTGGTGATTGCGCTAAAGTTGCGGCGCAAGCAACAGAAATAGGATTTGCTAAAGTAGCATAACTTGGTAATGTGTAAGTATTAGTTGCATCGGCAGCAACTGTTTGGTTTGCCATTATTGCCATTGTTAAAGGTAATGTTGGTAAAACATATCCTCTATCGGTAAATTTTTCAGTTATTGTAGTTATGTCATCACAAGAATAATTCATGTCAATTGCAGCAGTTCTTAACGCAATTGCAGCGCTTTGTTGATTCATTGAACTCGTAGTTAAATCTAAACCATTTAAAAACATTTTGTCAGTTTTTTCTCTACCTAAAACATCCCAAATTTGCATTAAAGCTGCTGCCCATATTTCACCATCAGCATGCACTTGATTTACAAGTCCGCCTGGATAAAGTTTTGTTGTATCTGTTCTTCTTCCATTCCAGCATGTATTTTGTCCGTCCCAACTAAACACAAATTGATAGGCATCATCTGTAGGTTGCCATTGATTTAAACTTCTACTATATGAAACAGCCCAATAATCGCCATTACCTTCACCTATTTGACTAGCAGTACTACCATTAGTAATCCAATCGTGAATTCCGTGACCTAATTCGTGCCAAATAACATCAGCATCTTCAGCATCATCAACACAACCTTCACCAAAAGCTAATTGATCTGTTGAAGGAAGGTAATGTGAATTATCTGCTCCACTTAATCCTGATGGATCAAATTTTACAACTCCAGCATTTAATTGAGCAACACAAGGAATTCCTAAAGTTTGATTAATATAACGCATACTTTTATCAATATGATAAAAAACATTTACCGCTTCAAACGCATTATTATCTCTTGTAAAATTGAAGGCACTTGTAGCTTGTGTATATAATCCTGTTGTAGGAGCTTCAATATCTACAATTTCAGCAAATGAGCTTTTTAATTTATAAACACCTGTAGTTAAAGAAATTTCTGGCAATGTAACTGCTGTTCTTGCTGCAGCTAATTGAGCAGTATTTGCATCATTACCGTCTACATAACCGGGAGCTCCGTATGCAACTTGAGCATAAGATAACGGATCTGATAAATATATCATAGCTGTTCCTGTTACAAAAGCCAATGGTTGTTTTGCATTATTTCTTTCTATTCTTTTTGTGTTTTCTTTTTGATTTTTTTTTACTTTTTTACTGTGTTCATAAATTGCCACATCCTTAACGCTTATTAGGTTTCCTGTTTGTGCATCGATAAAGGATTCCCAACTAGCGCTACCGGAATTTGGGTTAGTAGTTACTTTATAAACTAATTTTGTTTGATTTGAAATAAAAGCAACAAAAAGTTTGGCTTCTTGGAAATTAAAACCTCCTTCAATTTTTAAATTAGCATCTGAAATAGCAATTGCATCTTCTTTTGTTATGGATGAAATGGTACTAATATTAGTAATAGCACTATTATAAGTACTAGCTGTGCTTGTGATTTCATTTGAAGGGGAGAAATGTACTAATATTTCTGCATCAACAACTTGAATGTCATTTAAGTATTGATAAAATCGAAGTGTTTCACCACTTTGCGTTTTTCTAACAAAACCTAATTTCAAAGTATGATATGGTTGTATATTTATTTCTTTGTTGTGTTCGTTTATCCAACTTCTTGCTGCAGTTTCTTTATCGGAAACTTGTGCATTAGTGGTAAATACTATTGCTACAAAAAACAATAGTACCGCTTGTAATTTTAATCTCATATAGGTATTGGTTAGTTAGTTTTTATTAATTTTTAAAAATCAATTGTTTACAAATAAAATCAAATTTATTGAATTTCTGAAATTTATTTTAATGCAGACTTTGAATCCCTTTTTTTAACATCTGTCCAAAGTCGTACATATCTTCATAGGAAGTGTACAATGGTACGGGTGCTAAACGAATAACATTGGGCTCCCGCCAATCCGTTATTACGCCGTTTTTCATTAAATAATCGAAAAGGCTTCGGCCTTCTCCGTGAAGGAAAACGGATAATTGACAGGCTCTTTCTTCTGGATTGGAAGGTGTGATTATTTCGAAAGTGCTCTCGACTTCTTTGTCTATTTCATGCAAAATGAATTCTAGATAGGAAGTGATTTGGTTTCTTTTTTGGATTAATTTTTCCATGCCTATTTCGGCAAACATATCTACGGATGCCAAATAAGGTGCTAAAGACAATATTGGAAGATTGCTAATTTGCCATCCGTCAGCTCCATGAACTGGATCGAAGTTGGGTTCCATCTTAAATCGACGTTCTTTATTATGTCCCCACCAACCTGCAAAACGTGGCAAATTGGTATGGTGGTGTTTTTCGTGTACGAAACAGCCCGAAGCATTTCCAGGCCCGGAGTTCATGTATTTATACGAACACCAAGCAGCAAAATCTACATTCCAATCGTGGAGTTCTAATTTTATATTTCCTGCAGCATGGGCTAGATCGAAACCAACGTTGGCTCCAACTTTATGACCTGCTTCTGTTATGGTTTTCATATCGAAAACTTGCCCGGTATAATAGTTTACACCGCCAAATAAGACTAAAGCTAATTCGTCACCTACTTCTTCAATTTTAGCAAGAATGTCTTCTAAACGAATGTTGTGTTCGCCTTGGCGACGTTTTATTTCTACTATGGCATCGCTAGGATCTAAACCGTGGTGGTTGACTTGCGATTGGAACATGTATTGGTCGGAAGGAAAGGCTTTTTCTTCGCAAATGATTTTGAATCGTGTTGTAGTTGGACGATAGAACGAAACCATTAACAAATGTAAGTTAACGGTTAAGGTATTCATCACTGCAACTTCGGAAGGCTTTGCGCCTACTATTTTACTTAACGGGTTTGCGAATCGTTCTTGGTAGTCCCACCAAGGTTTTTCAGCATAAAAATGTCCTTCTACGGCAAGATTGGCCCAGTCGTTCATTATTTCGTCTACATAGGACTTGGTTCTTTTAGGCTGTAAACCTAAAGAATTTCCGGTGAAGTAAATTACATTTTTTCCGTTGTGTTGTGGGAAAATAAATTCCTCTCTGTAGGATTTTAATTCGTCTTGTGCATCAAGACTTTGTGCGTATTCGCGCGTATTTTGAAAAGTCATTTTTTTTGTTTTTTTTATTTTGTAGAGACAAGTCGCGACTTGTTTGTACCATGCCCATAAGAATGGGATGTAAATATAGAGAAAAAATTTAAAGGTGCAAAGAGTTGTGGGTTGTGGATTTTAGGTTGTTTTAGAAAATTTTATTTTTAGGAACAATGCCAACTGCATAGCCCCGATTGAGCCGATATCCTTGCGTAGTTTACGGAGCAAGATAAAGGCGAAAGCGGGAATAGGCTTTACTAAAATGCGCAAGCCATTCGCTACTGAAAATACTTTTATTAAAAAGTATTTAAACAACAAACCACCAAGATTTTTGGTGGTTTGTTGTGTAAATAGTGGTTATTTTAATTATTCTTTAATGAATTTTTTGGTAACTTTTTTGTCTCCGGATAGGATTTCTAAGAAGTACATTCCGTTAGAGAGTGGTTCTATATTTAAAGCATTTGTGTTTTGTGTTTGTACAAGTATTATTTTACCTGATAAATCGCTGATGGTTATTTGATCTATTGGACTATCAGAATCGGAATTTATTTGTAAGTGTTTTTGTGCCGGGTTAGGGTACAATGTAAATCCTTGGCTTGCAAAAGTAGCGCTACTTAGGGCCGCTATAAATTCGGTATTGAAAGTGTTGGTAATAATTGGGGGATTGTTGTCAAAAACTATTGAAGCTGTATTTGGGATAATATCTCCAATAGAAAATCCTGGTTTAAGTTTAACTTTAAAAGTTGCATATCCTTTTCCTATTTGAGTATTTGCAACTGAGGGGGGAAGAAAAATGTTGTTAAAACTCCATTTTAAATTAGCACCATTTCTTTCTAATATATAATCATGGCTTGCATTTATCATTCTAATTGAGGTTTCATCAATTTTTGAATCTAATACATCATTGATTTTAATATTTAGAGCATTTGCGTTTCCTGTGTTTTCAAATCGTATGGTATAAAATAGATAATCATTTGGTGTAAATTGGTTGTAAATAATTTTACCTCCATGAGTTTCCTCTACCGTGTTAGGATCATAAGCCGCTACAATTGTTTGTGTGTTGGAAGAACTATTGTTAGTGAAATTTACATCTTCTAGTGGGCCATTTATTGAAGCATTAGAAGTTAATAAATCATTGATATTAACTATTGGAATTACGGGAACATTCATGCTTACATCAATGGTTCTAGTTTCAAATGGAGTAAGATTATCATAATTAAAAGTGAATCCAGTTGCATTTGCAATGGTTCCGGCTTGACTGATTGTTGAATTGGTTATCTCAATAGGGTTGTTAAAACTTACAATTCCAGAAGTAGTTGTCAAGCTGTTATTTTGATATACAATTCTATTGATGTAATCAAAACCAGCTCTTGGGTTAGTTAATGGAACAATATTCACACTCACATCCTCAAAAGGTTGTGTTGCTTGAATAGGAAAATAATAAGTTTGATTGGAACTGCCAACTGGAATACTAATGTTGCTATAGTTAGTTGGTGCTAAAGAATAGTAAGCTGCATATTCTGAGTTAATTGCATAATTAAAATTATAACTATTGGTTCCAGTTGTATCATAAACAGAGTAGCTTCCGCTAGGAACAGTTATGGAATTTATAGTTGCCGAATTGTTTTTTTCAATTAAGAAAGTTCCATTTGGGAAATTAATTTCATTAGTGTCTTTGATGCCATTGTTATTGGAATCTACGAAGGCAACTAATTTTGTTTCTGAGCAAAGTGTAGAAGAAAAACTTCCTGCTTGTAAGAAAACAGCTGAATCAAAAAGATTATCGCCAACATTGGCAATTGCTAATTTTATGTGATAGGTTTCTCCACATTGAATATTTGAAGCAGCAGAAAGCACTGTAGTAAATCCATCGTATTGAATAGACGTGTTTAGAAGAGGTGTGGCTCCAGTTCCATTATTAACATAATAGGCGGCATTGGCATTAGAATTAACGGTGTCAATTGAAATTGGAATGGAGGTGTTTGGTATTAAAGCAATATTTTTAGCATTTCCTTCAAAAGGTCCAGAAATACCTGGTCCGCTAATAAAAAAACCAAAAACATCATTATAGGTAGTATTAACAAACTCTAAGTATTCTTCGGATGCAAAAACAAAATTGAAACTAATATTGTCTCCTTGAGCTACAAAATCAAATTCAATAATTGCTTTATTGTTTATGGTTCCTGTTGTTATTAATGCTAAATCGTTATCTCCGGGACTAATATTACTTGATGATTGAGACGCACCTCCACTATTATTAGGACCAATGGCAACTTGACCTTTTCCAGTACTTAAAAGTAATCCTTGATTAATTCCAATATTGGTAGTTGTTCCATTTGAAAAAGCATTTACTTGATCTTTAAGCATAGTTGCAATTGACAGAGAACCATTAAATTTTACATTAGAAATATAAACATTATTACCCAATAATACATTTTGAACTAATTCAGTAGGGGTATTGGTATTGTTAACAATTAATTGGGCTTGACTAGAAATTGTACCCAATAATAGTAGAAGAAGTATAGTTTTTTTCATAAAAATTTATGTTAATTAAACCCAAATATAGATATTTTTATAGAATAAACAATTTTTTTGTTTATTTAATAGCTTCAGCTGTAAAACACGATCCACAACTTAAAGAATATTATGTAAGAAAAAAAGAGGAAGCTAAGAATGCTATGCTGGTTTTAAACAATGTAAAATTGTAAGCATAGTTTTTCTGTAATTAACAGACAAACTCCATATATAAACACATATAAATTTACGGGTTAATTTTTTTATTTTTTATTTGTTTTTTATCATAGAATGCGCTATCTGGGTTATAAATCTATTTTTGTAGACAGTAAAAAATTTCGATTTATAAGTTGTGTTTGATAAATAGTAGTTGAATAATCATTTGTCGTGGTTTGGGAGTAATTTTTTACATCAAACAGGTTTTTTCCTTGCAAGCTAAAATTTAACCAGTTATATTTTTTTGATTTATATTGAAAATTAAAATCAAATAAGGATAAAGAATAATTTGAACTTAAATCAGTTTTGTAATATTCATTTGTGACAGAAAAGACCGTATTTGAAAAAGGCTTCATTATGATTTTAAAAATCGAATTAATTGATTTAATATTAGTTTTGTCTAAATTATTAAGCAAATACGTAGAGTTTGAAAAACTTAATTTGCTTTCAAAGTTTAATGGAAAATTAAATAATGAAAAAAGAAACAGATTTGCAGTATAAGTTTTTTCAGTATTATTACGTAATTCAAGACTATTAATAGAGTTTTGATAATTATTGATGGAGTATATAGAGCTGTGCTTAATTGAAAGAGGTATTTTTTTTAACGATTTATCAAAATCAAACATAAGACTTTTTGAAATAATATCTGTTGGGTTTTGAAAATAGGTGTATGTTAAAAAATTTGGATTAATGTTTAAATTAAAAGTATAAGAGTTATCAGTTTTTGTATAGCTAAGGGATAATTTTAATAATGATAATTTTATTAGGTTGTCATATTTATATAATATTGAAGCATTATTAGTTTTGATTAAATCAAATGAGACAATATTATTTTTTACTGAATTATTATTTAAAACCACATTGTTTAAAAAGAGAAAATCCTCGGATGGAGTTTTATAGTCTAATCTGTTGTTTATATAAAATGTGTGCTTTTTTTTAGTATACGTTGCACTTATTGCGTACAATGCCATTAAATCATCCTTTTTTATATCTTCAATTTTCTGTTCAATGTAATTTACAGAAGCATAAGGCTGAAATTTAATTTTACTTATTTTAAATGATATAAAATAATTGCCTGAAACTATTGATTTATTGTAAGTTAAATCATTTACAAAACTATTAAAAATAATATTGTTTTCATACAATTGAGAAGCAAATGGTTTGTTTTCATTTAAAAATGTTAGTGAATAAGTATTTTTCAGTTTCTTTAAGCTACTTAAATAAGTTATAGTATTTTCAAAAATTTGACTACTAAATTTACTTCTCTGCTCATTTGAATTTGAGTTTGATTGTGTAATAAAACTATTAGCTGGTGATGATGTAAAAATTTGAGGAATTGTATTATTTGAAAATACTGATTTTAATTGTAAAGCTTTTAGATCAGATAACTTTAATGTAAACTCAACTTTTGATTTTAAAAAAATATCTGTTGTTTTTAACTTTGAATTAAACTCGTTTGAAAAATTTTGAATTGTAGAATATTGCGAATTTGTTGATTGGGATTTAAAAATTAAATCACTTTCTAAAAGTGATTTTTTAGAGGTGTTATATGTTAATTTGGTATCAACTCTGAAATATTTTGGTTTTCGAAGATAATTATTTTCAACAATTGTTTCTGTATTATCAGTGTATGTAGTATTGTTGAAATCAACTATTGTGCTATTATCTTTATAAAAGTATATGTTGTTTCTAACTTTTATTTTTGGAGATATTTTGTACATTAAATTATTATTGGTGAACAAGTAATCATTAAAAATAGTTCTGTAAGAAGGTAAAAAGCCACTAGAAATATTTTCAGGAATATTTTTTTTTCGAAAAATAATCGACATTGAATGAATGTTCACTAGCTTCTTCAAAAACAGGTTCAAAGTTATTTGTATTGATTCCGAAATTTGAATGTGCGAGTAGACCAAAGAGTTTTATTCTTTTATTAATACCTAATATTGTAATGTCGTTTGATGCTAAAAGTTTTTTCTCGAAGCCATTTAGTAAACATATTGAACTTGAAAAATCTGTTTTATTCTTTTTTAGTTTTAAATTAAGAATTACTTTGTCGGAATCTTCAATATTTTTGAGCAAGCTATTTGATGAATAATTTTCAATTGCTTGAACTTGTTCAACCATATCAACTTTTAAAAATGATAACAGTCTTCAAGAATTTCAACGAAGTCGTTGAACATAAATCAATACCGGTAATCTTGGATGAAATCCGCACCGGAAAATACAAACACGCGATAATTTACTTGCGTAAATCATTATCTGAAAACAAATTAGAAGCCTACGAAAAAGCAAAGAAATCACTTCCAGCTTTCACACCTTCAGGAAAATTTATTGGTGGAAGAAAAATGGAGTTTTTAGATGAATATTCCAATTGCATCATTTTAGACATCGACAAATTACAACCAGAAGAATTAGCAAAAGTCAATCATTCAGCAAGACAATGCGAGTTCACTTATGCATGTTTCATTAGTCCTTCAGGGAACGGATTAAAGATTTTAGTAAAAGTTAGCAGCACAAAAGCCGA
The DNA here is from genome assembly GCF_044357305.1 of Flavobacterium sp. Classification (GTDB taxonomy): domain Bacteria; phylum Bacteroidota; class Bacteroidia; order Flavobacteriales; family Flavobacteriaceae; genus Flavobacterium. The sequence continues at coordinate 14,146 of NZ_JBIKPS010000031.1, read as the reverse complement.
ACACAAAGAAACCTTTTTAGCTATCCAGGATCATTATGAAAAAGCATTAAATCTCAAAATCGATAAATCCGGCAAGGATATAACCCGATTGTGTTTTTACTCCTGGGATGAAAATCTTTTCATAAATGAAAATGCTTCTACATTTGTCATTCCGAGCGCAGTCGAGGAACCTCTTTCGCTAGAAAGCAAACCAAAAACTGACAACCCACAACCCACAACCGACAACAGCGAAGCTATATACAACCACTGCATAAAATTCACCGAAAAAAAAGTGCAATTTGCGAATGGTAGTCGCAACGTATTCGTACACCAACTAGCCTGTAACCTAAATCGAAAAGGAGTTACATTAAACGATGCTTTGGGATATATTCTAACCGATTTCGGTTATGATGAAAAGGAAGTAACACAAACAGTGAATAGCGCCTACGGAAATGTGCACGAATTCGCCAAAAATTCCCCTCCCTTGGAGGGGTGGCCGAAGGACGGGGTGGCAAAAACAAAAAAGGAAATTCCACCTTCTGGCTCCCTCTCCTTTGGAGAGGGCTGGGGTGAGGATGACGATGAAGACAAACCAAAACCAACCCAAATAGACCGTTTAGAGTTGTTTTTATCAAGCAAATACGTTTTTCGGCACAACATTGTATCGGGTAAATTAGAATTCAAAACGATATCTTCAAGCAAGTCGCAACTCCCTCCCCTTCGGGGAGGGCTGGGGTGGGGAGTAATGAATGATTTTATTGAAAACTCAATGTTACGTGAGTGTTTAAAAGGAAGAATCAAAACAAATTTATCTTCATTAAGAAATTTACTTTATTCTGATTTCTGCCAATTATTTAATCCTTTTGAAGATTACTTTTATAATTTACCAACGTATGACGAAAAAACAGATTACATTTTAGAACTAGCCAACACAATAACGACTACAAAACAAGAACTTTGGCAGCAATGTTTTAAAAAATGGTTGGTCGCAATGGTAGGATGTGTATTAGATGAAAAAGTAATCAATCACACGGTTATTGTATTTAGTGGCAAACAAGGATTAGGAAAAACAACGTGGGTGGAGAAGCTCGTTCCCAAACAATTGAAAGAATATCTATTTTCTGGAACCATAAACCCAAACAATAAAGATACTTTAGTACAACTGGCTGAATGTATGTTAATCAATTTGGACGAGCTCGAAAACCTAAACCGTTCTGAAATTGGATCACTCAAAGAAATTATCACAAAAACTCAAATCAGAATGAGAAAAGCCTACGGACACAACAACGAAACAATGCCAAGACGCGCATCATTCGCAGGAAGTGTCAACACCGCGCAGTTCTTAAACGATAGTACAGGAAGCAGAAGATTTCTTTGTTTTGAATTGGAAGGCATCAAATACCAACACGATGTCAATATTAATGTGGCTTTTTCGCAAGCTTTGTTTCTATTCAAAAGTGGTTTTAGGTTTTGGTTCGACCAGGAAGAAATTAAATCAATCACCGAAAATAACGAACAATACCAACTCCACAGCCCAGAGGAAGAATTGCTTTTAACTTGGTTCGAGCCTTGTCCAAAAGAAGAAGCAACTCTATTTTTAAACGCGTCGCAAATAGCTGCCAAACTTGCCGACAGAACAAAATTAAATCTAAAGGATGGCACAATAAACAAATTGGGTAAAGCATTAAAAAAACACAATTTTACTAGATTAATGAGGCAAGGGAAACCAGTTTACGCAGTTAAAGAATACAGTTATGAAGAAGTCGATGCAAAAAACAAAGAAGTCGAAGAATAAAAAACAACCAAAAAGTGGAACAAAAATGTTCCACTTTTTTTATTTTCTATCATAATTAACTGAATACTACAAACTGCACACTGCACACTATTTTGCACCTATTTACTTTTATTTTAGGGTGTAAGGTGGTGTAACCACTTTTCAGCAGAAATAGTTGCAATTTTTTTTCAAAAAATAAATCGGGTAACATAGGTACTTACTAATGCAAATTAATAAACCACAAAACCCAGTTTGCACCCTATCTTCCCAATAAATCCGTTTTATTTAAATCCTTAAAAAAATAAAATCTTTTACGCGTTTTTCCCTTACACCCTACACCCTAAATTATTTTGCATTATTTTTCGCTATTTTCCTACGTTTACGGTTTTCCTCATTTATCTTTCGTTTGTTTTTTTGTATGTTTGTAGATTGTACACTTCACTTATTATCATAGTGTAATGGTAGAGTTTATTTTAATAACAATTTTGAATTGTGCATACACTGTAGGCTTTATTCAAAAAAAGAATATTTTTTTTAAAACAACAGTTGAAAATGTAATTATATGGCAGACAATACCAACAGCCTTTCAATTTCAGAAAATGAGTTATTCAATGAGTTATCACAACTTATTGAGCAAAGCAAACAACAAGTAGCGGCACAAGCTAATAGTGCTGTTACCATTTTGTTTTGGCAAGTTGGTAATCGCATCAATCAAGAAATCTTACAAAACAAACGGGCAGAATACGCAAAACAAATTGTGTCGACACTGTCGACACAATTGAGAGAACGATACGGGAATAATTTTGAAGTGAAAAATCTACGTCGAATGATTCAATTTGCAAATCAGTTTACAGATTTTCAAATTGTCGTGCCACTGGCACGACAATTGTCCTGGTCGCATTTTGTAGAGCTATTACCATTAAAAACAATGGAAGCAAAACTATTTTATGCGCAAAATGCTTCAAATAATTTATATGGAAAAAGAGAATTAAGAAGACAAATTGCCTTAAAAGCTTTTGAAAGAACAAATATTGCCGACGCACAAATCATCGAACCAACACCTATTCCATTCAATACATTCAAAGATCCTTACATTTTAGATTTATTGGGTTTACAAAACACATTTTTAGAAAAAGATTTAGAGGATGCTATTCTACACGATTTAGAAACTTTCATTCTCGAATTGGGCAAAGGTTTTACTTTTGTAGAACGCCAAAAACGGATGATTATAGATGGAGAAGATTTCAATTTAGATTTGCTTTTCTACCACAGAAAACTAAAACGATTGGTTGCCATAGAATTAAAATTAGGAAAATTCCAAGCCAAACACAAAGGACAAATGGAGTTATACCTCAAATGGTTAGATAAATACGAAAAGCAAGAAGGAGAAAACACACCTATCGGATTAATCCTTTGTGCCGAAAGCAGCCGAGAACAAATTGAACTACTCGAAATGCACAAAGACGGAATAATGGTTGCCGAATATTGGACAGACTTACCTCCAAAAAAGCAGTTCGAAGAAAAAATACACTTGCTTTTAACCGAAGCAAGAGAGAGAATAGAAAGAAAAAAATTGTTGTAGAAATTAAATAAAGCTAATAGAAAATGAAGTTTACCGATTTCCACGCCAAATACTTTGCTTACGAGTTAACCAAAAGAAGCTCATCAGATAGTATGCAAAAATTAGGCAACATTAGTTGAAAGTAAAGCAAATTAGTAAAACGTTAGTTTTGGTTTGCATTGTTTTTAGCCAATAAATCCATTAGTTAGAAAATAAAATAAATAATATTTCTTTCATTCAAAAATTGCTTACCCACCTTACCCTTCTTCAAATTGTTAATAGAATAAAATAATTTGCTAACAATTTGTTCAATATATTGCACTAAATTGCGCTAGTTTTAGTATTTTTGTTTGTAAGATAAATTATAGGATTAATTTTAATTAAAATAATCATGAGCACATACATAAGCGAAGAAGATAAATTAAAGCATCCATATTATAAATTGATGGAATTGAAAGGAGAAGCTTTGGAAACAGAATTAAATTCTTGGTCTAGATTAGAATTAATAGGATGGTTATGTTAAATGACCGTAACGGTGTTTACAAAGACGAAGAATCATTACAAGAATTTGGCAATACGGTATGTAAAGAAGAAGCTATTGAAACCCAACTTAACAGAAATATTTTTTTTACAAATGAATATAAAAGTTGGGTTCATGACTTCCAAAATTAAAATAAAAACGTAGGAATAAATTATTACCAGACAAATAACAGAAGCGTAAAAAATGACAAACAGTGACACTCAAATAGCAGCCAATTCAATAGAAAGTTACCTTCACGACTGTCGCTTAAAGATGGGAGAATCCATTCGGGAAATTCGAGAAAAAAAAGGGTATAATCAAGAACAATTAGCTGAAATTATGAAAGTAAGTAGGACAACAATATCTAAAATTGAAAGTGGAAAATTCAATTGCAGTATAGATTACCTATCTAAATTTTCATGGTTTTTAGGGTTTGATTTTAAAATTTATGAACGGAAAAATATTGAATAATTGAATCAAACTAAAGAATGAAAAAAATTGAAGTAGTAGCAGCAATTATATATTTTAACGATAAAATTTTATGTGTTCAAAGACCTAAAAACAAGTTGTCATATATATCTGAAAAATTTGAATTTCCTGGCGGGAAAATTGAACAAGGCGAAACACAAAAAGAAGCCTTACAGCGTGAATTATTGGAAGAATTAAATATTATAACTGATATCAAATCTCACTTTATTACTGTAGTTCATCAATATCCAGATTTTGAATTGACTATGCACGGTTTTATTTGTGAAGTTAAAACAAAAGAAGTCGAACTTAATGAGCACATTGCATTAGATTGGTTAAGTATAAATGAGCTTAGTAAACTTGATTGGGCTGCTGCAGATATTCCAATAGTAAATAAATTAGTAATGAATGGATAAGTTAATTCAAATTTTCAATTCCAGTATGCAAACTGGTTATATTGATAAAAATATTATATCTGACGTTACTTATCAACCTGAGCTACTTGTCAATCAAAAAAATCCGCCAAAAAAAGTTCTGTCTACAATACTTCACGAGCTTGAAAATTGTAATCAGTTTTATATCTCAGTGGCATTTGTTACGACTAGTGGAGTTGCTACAATAATCAACAAACTAAAACAATTAGAAAATCGTGAAATAAAAGGGGAAATTTTAGTCTCTCAATACTTAAATTTTACGCAACCAGAAGCATTAAAAAGATTATTACAATTCAAAAATATTGATTTAAGGATTGCTACTTTAGGAAACGCTCATTCAAAAGGTTATATATTTAAAAATAACGAACATTATAATTTGATTGTTGGCAGCAGTAATTTAACTGCCCAAGCCCTGTCAACCAATAAAGAATGGAATATTAAAGTCTCTGCTTTAGATGAGAGTGGTATTGTTGAAAAAGTAATTAATGAATTTCAATCTGATTTTCAAAAAGCTACACAAGTAACGAAAGAATTTATATCGTATTACGAAGAAATTTATCAAAATCAATTTCTACTCAATAAGAAAAATTCAAGTGAAAATTTTATTGAATCCCAAATAATTATAACTCCAAATTCAATGCAAATCGAAGCATTGGAAAATTTAAAAAATTTACGAGAAGAGAAAAAGAAAAAAGCTTTAATTATTTCTGCTACTGGAACAGGAAAAACCTATTTATCAGCTTTTGATGCAAAAGCCTTTAAACCTAAGAAATTATTATTTGTAGTTCATAGATTAACCATTGCAAAAGATTCATTAAAAACATTTCAAAAAGTTTTTGGAGAAACTAAAAAAATGGGATTGTATTCGGGTGAAAAAAGAGATTTAGATTGTGATTTTGTGTTTTCTACGATACAAACAATTTCAAAATTAACTCACCTTGAAAACTTTGCTAAAGATCATTTTGATTATATAATCATTGATGAAACTCATAGGTCTGGCGCTGATTCCTATTTGAGACTAATAGATTACTTTGAACCTAAGTTTCTATTAGGAATGACCGCAACTCCTGAAAGAACCGATGGTAATGATATTTTTCAATTATTTGACCACAACATTGCTTATGAAATTAGATTAAACAGAGCAATGGAGGAAGAAATGCTAAGTACATTTCATTATTATGGTGTAACGGATTTATTAATTGATGATAATGAGATTGATAATAAATCGGATTTTAATTTATTAATATCTAATGAAAGGGTTAACAGAGTAATTGAACAAGCCAATTTTTATGGAAGTGATAATGGTATAACACGAGGCTTAATATTTTGTTCAAGAAAAAAAGAAGCAATTGAGCTTTCTACTTTATTTAATTTAAATGGATTTAAAACTGTTGCATTAACTGGAGATAGTTCTGAAGAAGAACGAGCTAATGCTATTGAAAAATTAGAATCCGATAATTTAAATGAAAAGTTAGATTATATTTTTACAGTTGACATTTTTAATGAAGGGATTGATATTCCTAAAATTAATCAAATCATAATGCTTCGACCTACAGAATCAGCAATTATTTTCATTCAGCAATTGGGGAGAGGGTTAAGAAAAGTTGATGGGAAAAGCTATGTGACTGTTATCGATTTTATTGGGAATTACGAAAATAATTATCTAATTCCTATTGCATTATATGGCGATACTTCTTATAACAAAGATTCTTTAAGGAAGTTAATTACAGAGGGAAGCAGGATGATTCCTGGTGCCTCGACGATAAACTTTGATGAAATTACCAAAGAGAAAATATTTCAATCTATTGATTCTGCCAACATGCAATTGTTGTCTGATTTGAAAAAAGATTATAACCTTTTAAAATATAAACTTGGTAGAATTCCTATGATGATGGATTTTATTGAACATGGTTCAAGAGATCCCTATTTGTATGTAAATTATGCAAATTCGTATTATAATTTCATCTTGAAAGTTGAGAAAGAATACAAATCTGATTTATCCATAAAGCAAATTAAACTTTTAGAATTGTTTTCAAAAGAAATAAATAATTCAAAAAGAGTTGAAGAAAGTTTAATCATCAAATTATTAATTGAATCAGGTAAACTATCCGAAAAGTATTTAAAAGAAATGGTTTTAAAAAAATATAAGTATTCCATTTCCGACGAAACCATTAATTCTTGCATTTCTAATTTAAATTTTGAGTTTATTAGAGAAAAAAAAGATAATAAATTACTTTCCGCAAAAGAAATTTATGCTTTGGATATTTTAAAAATGGAAAATGGAAATATTGTCTTTTCTAACCCATTTTTATCGTTCTTAAATCAAGATACTTTTAAAAAATATTTATTGGACACTACCGAATATTCTATTCATGAATATGATAAACAATTTGATTCGAATAATTGGCAAAATGGATTTGTACTTTATAGAAAGTATTCGCGTAAAGATGTATTTAGAATATTAAATGTTGAAGAAAATCCTGTCGCTCAAAACGTTGGAGGTTATTTAGTAAGTCCCGATAATACTCATTGCCCTATATTTGTTAACTATCATAAAGAAGAAGGTATTTCTGAATCTACAAAATATGAAGACAAATTTGTAAATACTAAAGAATTTGATTGGATGTCAAAATCTAATAGAAAAATAAACAGTAATGATGTTCAATCTATTTTAGGTAAAAATGGCGCCATTAGACTTCCACTTTTCATTAAAAAAAATAATGACGAAGGAATGGACTTTTATTATATGGGAGAAGTAAGTCCTGAACTGAATCAGATTGAACAAACCACTATGAGTAATGATAGTGGAAAACAAGTTTCAGTTGTAAAAATTCGTTTCAATTTGGCAAGCCCTGTTTCTATTTCAATGTATAATTATTTAGAAGAAAATATAGTTGTAAAAGCTAATAATCCTAATAAGAAAAATGTTAGTGCTCAAGAACAAGACATTATAAATTTTGAACCAAGATTAAAAAATCCAATACCACTTTATGACTTCTATGCAGCAGCAGGAACCTTTAGTGAGATTCAATCTGAAAAAGATTTCACATTAATTGAAGGCCCTGAAAACAGCACTAAAGGAGATTATTTTGCTTGTAAAATAGTTGGTGAATCAATGAATAGAGTAATTCCTAATGGTTCAATTTGTTTATTTAAACCTTATACCGGTGGCAGCAGAAACGGAAAAATAGTTTTAGTTGAAAACATTGATATTCAAGACCAAGACTTCAATTCTGCTTTTACAATTAAGACGTATTCCAGTGAAAAAGTAATATCTGAAGAAGGTTGGGAACACACTTCAATTGTATTAAGACCAAATTCATTTGATGCATCTTATAAAAACATCCTAATTAATGAAGAAAATGGTAAGGAAATGAGAGTTGTTGGGGAGTTCATTTCAATTAATAATTAATCAAAATTTAGTTATATATTACCTAAACTCACAGCTGCCGTTTGCTTCATTTCAATAATGACTATTTTCATAGCTATTATTGGTTTTCTTTTAGATTTACAGTAAGTCGCTAAAATCAAAGAAGTTAAACTTTTTTATAATAGTGCACCATATAACTCTAAATTGATTATTTTTGCATAGTGAACAAATCAGTAAACATAGCAACAATTTTTCCCAAACACTTATTTTGGGATATGGATTATAGTAAACTTAATCTTTCTAAAGATAAAGCTATTATTATCCCAAGAGCTTTGTTTGCAACAACTCCAGAAACATTTGAAACAGATATTCAAAAATTAGAAGAATTATATTCTACTAAAGATATTGTTAAATACTTAAGATTAACAACAGAAAATATCAGTAACAAAGTTTGTGTAAGTGTTTCAAAAAGATACAATGTAAAACCATTTCTTCGTTTTTCACTATAATTTATGAAGGCCGTTAAAACTAATAAAGCCCAATAAACAAAGGTGTTTTTTGTTGTGAACAAAGATTAATTGTTAAAAATTTTGGTAAATTATTCATATGTATTTATATTTACATCAATAGTACCAGTAGCGCTTCCCATAAGAACAGCCTTCTGGTCTTTTTTTTTATTTTTTTTTAAAAATTAGTATATTTTTGTTAATTATCACTAAATTTCACTTATAAGTGAAATATTTATTTACCTTTGTACACCTTTTTAAAGAAATGAATTGCGAGATAGTAAAATTAGAAGAGTTTAGTGGTAATGAAGCTTCAGTATATTCAATTTATATTGAGGAAGAGAAGATGACTTTATACGACAGATTTATTATTGAAAATAAAGCGCAATTTTTAACTGAGATAACAGATATTAATAAAAGACTTATCAATATTGGCAAAATTGGTGCGCGAGAAAATTTCTTTAAAATTAATGAAGGTAACCCAGGTGATGGAGTATGTGCTTTATATGATAACCCAAATTCAAATTTACGACTGTATTGCATAAGATATGCTACAAGTATTGTTTTAATTGGAGGTGGTGGCTATAAACCAAAAACGATAAGAGCTTTACAAGAGGATGAAAAACTCAATGAAGAAAATGATTTTCTTAAGCAACTTTCTAAAGAAATCAAACAAAGAATGTTAGATAAAGAATTAAAATTTACTACTAATTATTTAGATTTTGAAGGAGATATTAACTTTAATTTTAATGATGATGAATAACAAACCTAGAACATACAAAAGCCCTATACTTTCAGAACTTATTGAAAATATTTCTCAAGAAGAACTGGAGAAAACAGAAAGCAAAATGCGTCTTGCTGTAAAAATTGCTGATGCAATTAAAGCTAAAGGGTATGGAAAAACTGAATTTGCAAAAAAAATTAAGAAAAACAATTCCGAAATAAGCAAATGGTTAAGTGGTACTCACAATTTCACACACGACACACTAATTCTTTTACAAAAAGAACTAGATGTTAATTTAGTTAATTCTGTGATAAATGAAAAGATAGAAATTAAAAACATACATATAGTAGCTCAAAGTTCAAATAGCTCAAACAATAATTTTAATTTATCTAGAATATTTAATTTCAAAAAAAATGTTTATGTAAATACATATTCACTTTCTACAATTTAATTATGGAACAAGAAAAAAATAGTAGCTTTAGGTTAAAGAATATAGAATTTTCGGAATCAAGTATAGTAGGCATTGATTACACAATAAGTACTGATACAATTTTCAAATTCAATATTAACATAGAGCATTTAGTAAACATCGATGAAAATTGGATTGCTATAAAACCAAATATTGAAATATTTACAGAAGAAAGTGATGTCATTTTAGGTAAACTTTCATCAAGTTTAATTTTTGAATTTGAAAATTTAGCTAGTTATGTTGTAGAAAAAGAAGTGAAATTACCTTCAGACATAATTATTGCAATGAACTCTATTTCAATTTCAACAATTCGTGGCATAATGTTTTCTACATTTAAAGGAACGTATTTACACAATGCCTTTTTACCTGTAATAGATCCTAAGGCATTTAATATTGAAAAATAGTTTTTAAATTATTTTAATTAATGATTGTACCAGTAATGCTTCCCATTAGAACAGCTTACTGGTCTTTTTTTTAATATAAAGTAGAGAAATTTCATTATCTCATTCAACTATCCAATAACTGTCATTGTGAGGAGGAAACGACGAAACAATCTCAAGTATTCCTAGCTCAATGCTGCCGTTTGCTTCATTTCACTAATTTTATCTTAGTTCTCAATATTTTTGCAATAGTATTTATTTTAAATTAGGTCATACAAATATTACTTTACTGGAAAAATTTTGTTTAAAATCTTGCATTACTGGAAAACAAACCACTTTTCATGCCAAAAATCTGGGTTTACTGGAAAGTAAAAAACATACCAAAAATCTTTATAATGGAAAATATTTGCAATTAAAAGTGTTTTACTGGAAATTAATAGCTACTTTTGAGTTGTAAAAGCAATTCTAATGGAAAATAACATACCAATCCACTTGCAAGAAGTACTATTTGCTTCAAGCGATACAGCCATAAGCAGACAATTAGGAAAGCTAGAAGAATCGGGGCAAATAAAAAAAATTGCACCACGAATTTATACCTCTAATTTCAATGAAACGGCTGAGGTAATAATTAGAAGAAACATATTTACAATTTTAGGTAAACTATATCCAGGAGCAGTAGTAAGCCATCGTTCCGCTTTAGAATTCAAACCTACAGCAGCGAATCAAATATTTGTAACCTATACCTATACCAAGAAAATTGAGTTGCCAGGCATAACAATTCGTTTCATGGAAGGATTGCCTGCAATTGAAGGAGATAACCCATTTTCTGGAGAATTATTTGTATCACAACAGGAAAGAGCATTTTTAGAAAACTTACAAACATCACGTCAAGTAGGACCCACTTCCAAAACAATTACGTTACCAGAAATTGAAAACAAATTAGAACAAATAGTACAAGTAAAAGGAGAAGAAGGGCTAAACCAGTTCAGAGACAAAGCAAGAGAAATAGCAGAAAAACTAGGAATGCAATCGGAGTTTGAAAAACTAAACAAACTAATAAGTGCTTTACTAACAACAAAACCGTCCAAGATACTAACTTCACCAATGGCAGTGGCAAGAGCTTTGGGAAATCCGTATGATAAACAGCGTTTAGAATTATTTGAAAAACTGTTTATAGAATTACAGCAACAGCCATACAAAGACCGGCAAGATGTAAATACAGAAACTAATGCTTTTAGAAACTTTGCTTTCTTTGAGGCTTATTTTTCAAACTATATCGAAGGAACTATTTTTGAAATAGAAGAAGCCAAAAGCATCATTCAAACCGAAATACCAATTCCAAATCGTGATGAAGATTCACACGACATTTTAGGAACATACAAATTAGTAAGCAATCAAAAGGAAATGAGTACAACACCAACAAATCCTGATGAACTGCTAAACATACTACAATACAGACATCAAATACTTTTAGCAGCTAGAACCTCAAAAAAGCCCGGACAATTCAAAGATAAAAATAACCGTGCAGGAGAAACTCATTTTGTAGACCATACTTTAGTAAGAGGAACTTTAATAAAAGGATTTGACTATTATCAAGCTTTGCAAGAACCATTTGCCAAAGCAGCTTACATCATGTTTATGATAAGCGAAATTCACCCATTCCTTGACGGAAACGGAAGAATAGCAAGAGTAATGATGAATGCCGAATTAGTAAAAGCAAACCAAACAAGAATCATAATTCCAACGGTTTACCGCGATGATTATTTGGGAGCATTAAGAAGACTGACAAGAAATGATGATCCAGCAGTTTACATAAGAATGTTACAAAGAGCACAAGAATTCAGCGCAACATTAATAGCAAACGACATGGAAGCATTAGAAAATCACTTAACCCAAAGCAACGCTTTCAAAGAACACGACGAAGCAAAATTGAAGATACTTCTGTAGTGATAAAGACGTGCAGAAAAAGTTAGTAGTAGAATTGATGTTTTAGTTTCCAGTTGGCATCCCTTCCCAACGCTCAAAAAAAAATTACTGTCATGGTTATTGGTGCAATAACACGTTCACTGCGTGACTTGCGCCAGTAAATTTTTTTTCCCAAGCTTCTTTACATAATGTGGCATTATGGTTCTGCGAAGCCATAATAACATTATGTAAAAAAGCCCCTCGGCCAACGCGCTTGGCAGTGGCTCCAGGGCAACTTTTTGAGCAGCTTCCATCGCACCAGCCGGCTACTCAAAAAACCACCCTTCGCCACTGCCTTCAACAACGTTCAGTATTTCATAGGAAACTTTACGGTTACCAGTTATTTCAAGAACTTTTTCGTTAACTATTTTTAGCAACTTTATCCATAAATTGGATTTATAATTTCATTGCTTCTGCGCGTGCCTTAACCATTCCAATTGCCATATTTCAATACATTCAACTTTCGATTCTAAACACGTATCAGGCACCCACAAAACCAAAATTCCCAGCAAGAGTATCTTTTTTTATTTGCTACAACTTCAGTAGTAATTGCTTTCACCTTAGCGAAAGCCCTTAAATTTCCAATTCCAATCTATCGCAAAATGGAACCCTAAATTTCAGAACAACACTCAGGGCATCCGCTAAACCTAAAAGCAATCAGAAATTATCAATAAGCAAATAAAAAAACGATACCCTTGCCCGCGCTTCTGCCCCGTCGCACTCGGCAAGTGTTTGCATTGTTTTTTGAAGATGCCTTTCCTTTTCTGAACAACTATTTTAGTAATTCATAATTCTCAATTCATAATTAACTTTAGGCATCCTCAAAAAAACAAACGAAAGGAAAGAGTGTGAAATTTCGTTACGGGTTGAAAAACAGTGTTATTTAGTAGTTGGTTTTTTCATCCCTCCACCAAAATTTCACACCCTTTCCCAAGACGTTTATCTTTCAATTCAACTCCCAAAAACACAATCCCACTCCGTTTCTACACTAATTCTAAAAATCACATTTACAATTTCGGAAACAAAACAAAAAAATAAAAAAAAAGGAAGCAAAGATAAGTTCCAGGTTTACAATAAAGCAAGTTCAAGCCCTTCGGGTTTCAGATAAAATCTCCACCCTATCGGGTAGTATTTTATCTGAAAAACTTGCTTTATTGAAACCTTCCACTTGAACAAATGGCTTTCTTTTTTTCTTTTTTTTCTTTTGAAATGTTTTATGAGTCGAGCATCGCGAGGCACTCCAGTAATTCAACAAAAAATCTGCGAAAAATTGAAAATCTAATCAATTTTTAAAGCCGAATGTTATGCAGAATTTCATCATCAAAACACACCGAGTTGGAACAATTTATTCAAAACCGCATTTATTCCTACTTAACAAAGGGATGAACAGCGGAAAGCCACAAAAAGAACCTTTTACAAATAGTTTCGTTATCCTATTTGAAAACGAATCCGATTTTGATTTAATAAATCTTACCGCTTTTGCCCTTTGGAAAACAAAATTTTGGCATCCGTTCCTGTGCGGTTCCGTTATTCCTTTTCTGCGGCTCCACGATTTAAGAAAAGAATTTTCTACCAAAGTGAATCAAGAAATTAAGGACCACCAGGAGCACCTTAAAAACATGGAAACGCTAAAGCTTTTAGAACAAAGCGAAAAACGTTTCCATGAAAATCTAAATCTTATTAACGATATGCGAAGAGTAATTTTATACCGCTACTGCAACCGATGATTTGATTTTGAAAAGAATTGAAACTACTTTTTTGCACTTTATAAGCTATTTGAGTGCAACATAAAGGCGATATAAACGCACCACTTAAATTAATCGGATAAAAACGAAGCAAAGCATAGTTAAGCAAGGTTATAAACTAATTAAGCTCCGTAAAACGGAGCTTAATTTAGTTACTGAAGCAATTCTTTTTTATTATTCTACTTTTTCTTCAGGTGCAATTTTCGGTTCTTCTTCCGATTTTACTCCAGTTTGTGCAACTGCTGAAACAA
>NZ_JBIKPS010000030.1:0-28167 GCF_044357305.1 Flavobacterium sp. | reverse complement strand
GATCTATTCTCACCCAGTAAAGTTTGAATAATAATCCGTTCATTTAAGGTTAATCGTCTGCGTAATTTTTCCATAATTCAACAAAGATAAAATTTATCATTTGTTGCATTAAGTTATTGAATTCGTCCAAAGTCGAAAAAATTTATTACAACGAAATGCACCAATCCTACTGGGACGACTCCAAATTCGGACAATCCTGCACAAGATTAATATGCAACAAAATGAAGGAACTAAACTATATTAATTAAAATATAATCAGTATGATAATAGGCAAAAAGAGAATACGTAATTTAGAACTGTACTGGCATCTAATAGAAGATAATAGTGAGTTTTGTATCGCTGTAAATGAATTAGAAAGATACAGAGAAAAACTAATTGATATTGGTTTTTCTCAAGATTTAGAATTAGGAGAAACTATTCTACCCAAAGTTATAGGACCCGTTTCTCGATTTAATGCTGAAGGTAGAAATGAAAGGCAAAAACATCTCCCTATGGAAACAGCATACAGACAAACTATATGGAAATGGAAAAAATTTATTGGTGGAGGTGAAGTTGAAGAAGAAGAAGGAATTAGAGATGTTCCATATCAATGTTATCCTATTAAATTCATAGCACCTCGAAGTCATGAATTAACAATTGCAGAAGTGGAAAATCAAAAAGTAATTATTTCATCAAGAATATTGAAATCTGAAGAAAATTCAATTAACGCTAGAGATATTTTTAATCTGTTTTTTGAAATATTTGGAGAATGTATGATGCTTAATAATAACCTAAGTATTGTAAAAATACCAGAAATACAAAGAAAAAATTGGTCAATTTTACCACCAGGAAAATACCCTTTTGAGAAATTAATAGAACGGGTAAATACTGATTTAGGAATCGTCCAAAATCGTAATCGAAAAGTCATAAATCATCGAGTCCAACAAATAAATGATGCTAATCCAAATTTCATAGCTTTTGGTAATGCAGGATTTACAGGATATTGGATTTTTGGATTCCCTAATATCAATACATATGTTTTAGAAAGTGTTTACCCTAACAATGCTACTTATATTTTAGCAAATGATTGGGAAGCGATTAGTAGATTGTCAAAATCCGAGATTTTAAGAAATGATTTACATTTAGCTAGAATAGAACATAGAATTAATTGGCCAAATGAAATAAATAGATTTTTAAGATAATACTAATATAAAGGACATAAATTTTGTTAGCTAAAAAAATAAAAATGGCAGACCGACAATACAATTCTCAATCAGTTCATGATAAAGTAATTTCTAAGACTAAAAATTTCATTAATCAAAATGATTATGATATTTATGAAAATCCTGGAGGATATAAAAATGCAGGTATTAATGATAATTACCCTGATATTATTTTGACTTTAAAGGGGACAACAACTGTTGAATTCATAATTGAAGTTGAAACATCTGATAGTATTAATCTTAATGAAGCTATAAACCAATGGAAAAAGTATTCAACTGAAATAAGAGCTACCTTTTACTTACTGGTTCCCTATAATTTTAAAAACATTGCTTCTAATTTGTGCAGACGAATAGGAATTAGTGCTAGAATGGGTACATATCAACAAGATGCTTTTGGAAATATAATTAATATAATTTTTGATTAAAATGGGAGAACTATTTTTGAAAATTATTCCCTATTTACTTGGTGGTTTTGGAGGAGCAACTTTAACTGTATTTTATAATCATAATAAAGGTAGAATTCAAAAAATGGATTGTCATTATATTGATGAGGACATAATGTCCAAATTACCTATTAGCATTCAAGAGGGTGTTATTCATAACAATATCTACACAAAACAGTTTGCAATTATCAATACTACAAATATTGATCATAAAGAATTTACAGTAATTTTTGAATTTGATGTAACTGCTAAAATTTTAAAACACAGCGATATTTCGAAAACTGGAGTAAACAAATTTAAGAAAAAACTTTTAAAGGAAAATGAATATTCAATAACAATTAAAAATTTTAATAGAAATGATAATGTCAAATTTATATTTGAGATTGCAAATATCACTAATAACTTTGTAAATGTAACGGAAGATGATTGTGTAGGATTTAAAATTTGCTTTAAGGATAAAAGAACCAATATTGAAAGATCAAAGTTAACTTTTGTAACAAAAGAAAAAATAAACTCAACAAATTGAAAAATTAAAAAAATCCAATTAAAACATAAAAATATGTCAAGATGTACAGCTCCAGTAAATGGACATAAAACTGCCAGTGGTGCAGCAAATTGTCCTGTTTGCAGATACAAATCTCGAGGATATGGTTCTTACTCTTATTCTCCTTCACACTATGACTCATATTCTTCATCAAAAAGTTCATCATCTTCTGGAAACTACAACGTCATCAAAGGAAGAACCCAAAAAGCAAATTGGTCAAAGTCAGGTTCAACAATCTATTACACTCCCATAGAAATTAAGGCATTAACTCCTATAAGGAAAATTGTTGAACAAAAAGCTGAAAAACATGACCTTAGAGATATTTTTCTTTGTCATGCATGGGATGATAGGAAAGAATCAGCTAAAGAATTACATGATTTACTTGAATCAAACGGAGTTTCAGTTTGGTTTAGTGAAAAAGATATACCTCTAGGAACATCTTTTCTTCGAGAAATTGACAAAGGATTAGTAAAGTCAAAAATCGGAATCGTTTTGGTCACTCCTGATTTTTTAAAAAGAATTCAAAATGAAGGTGTTGCTGACAAAGAATTATCTGCTTTGCTAGCAAGAGACCAACTTGTACCAATTATTCACAATATAACATATGAAGAATTACGTGATGTAAGTCCATTATTAGGTTCAAGGAATGGTTTAGACACTTGTGAAGATACAATGGAAAATATTGCTAAAAAACTAACAGAACTAATAACTATATAAAATCAAAAAAAGATTAAGTTATAACTTTAACGACACTAGATATCAAAGCTAAAGCAGGATTCCCATCGCGTGGCAACCAAACTAAAAACTATAATCAAATAATCAAATAATAAAATATATGACCACAAAAGCAATCAAAACAGGACCAAAAAGAATAGCAACTTCAACAGGAAAACTCGACAAACGTCAACGTGACAATAATGGAACCCCTGGAATACACAATCGTTAAAACCATCGAAATTTAAACCAAGAAAATAGAATAATAAACTACATCCATTAATTAAAAAAATTATAAATCATTGATATTATGAACAAGTTAACACCAATTTTATGATGACACAGGCTGAAATATTGGAAATTACTAAAAGGAGACCATCAGTACATGAATTGTACTACGGTTCTTTTATTCAAGAGCCAATTTTATTAAGTAAGAATTTATTTGCAATTCCGCTTAAGCCAATCGGATTTAACTCTCAATCTAATTATTTAGGACAGTATGCTTTAGAAATTGCAGATGCTCCTTTGGATGTAGATGGATTAAATAATTTAATTGCCCAAGGCTCAAATGCTTTACCAGTAGTTGCAATTGTGTATTTATTAGATATTGATGCACCACCTGAAGAATTAGAAGCTAATTCAAGAGAAAAGCTTAATCAAGCAAATAGAATTCTTAGTTGGGCATCAGGTGATAATATAACACCATTTGGAATATTAACTCTAAGATTGAATGAAAGCTTCTTTCGTTTGGTCATTCCTCACTCCAATTACAAAGTAAGATTAGGCTTCGGCAATACCGAACAAGATTTTCAAAACCAGATATCAAATTTAATAAAGGCTATTGAGGAAGATGAATATTTTAATTTTGGTATATCTATTTTCCAAGACGCTTTAAGAGAAGTAAATCCTAAATTTAAAATTGCAAGATTTTTTAGTTGTTTAGAGTGCTTTGCCTATAAAATAAAAAGTAAGAAAAGACCATCTCGAAAAGCAGTTAAATATTTATTAGGCTTAGAAGATGGAGCAGTTTCAGAAGTGCACATCAACGAAGTAAAATACAGATACGATGTAATAGAGATTGCTGGAAGGATAAGAGATAAACTATTTCATGGCGTGCAGTTTTCCCAAGATGATTTAATAGCTGAAGCTAAAAGTGTATTTGAATTATATGAAAAGTACCCTGATCAGATTGCCTCATCTATGCAGAGCTTTTGTGAAATGGAAATAGCAAGATGGTCAAATGGAACATCACAGGGATTAAAGAAGCCGCTTGATTAAAACCTATGCAAAACACTTTTTTGCCTAATGCTGGCAAATTTAGAGATTTTTCACATTTTACAACAATTATCTGAGGATTTAGCAAACAATATCGGGCTACAAACCCAGAACTAAACATAGCATCAATAAGTTAATGTGTGTTTTAAAGACAACTATGGAACAAAAATTTGACATATTAAAAGTAAAATCATCAGCAATAAAAATTGAGAAAATGATAAGAAACGAAGTTCCTACTAATCTACACAGTCAAGAAAACATAAAAAAATGGATTAAAAATAATTGGGGAGAAAGTAAATTTAAATTCAAAAAAATTATATAACTAACAATAAAAGAACATATTAAATTCAAAAAAACAAAAATAATGAACAAAATCATCACAATCATTGCCATCGCATTACTAACAACAACAGCAAATGCACAAGAAAAAAAATCAAAAACCTACAACCAATCCCGTAGTGCAGAAACAGGTCGATACGTTACAAAAAAAGAAACTAAAACCAACCCAAGTACTACCTACACTACAAAAAGAAGAAGATAAATTTCAAACTATTAATGCTACATAAAGTTATAGATATGTATAAGCTGGTGGCAACACTAGAGCTACACAGAACGTTGAAAAAAACCGAATATGAAGACACTATTATTTCTTTTAATTCCAATATTTACTTTCTCACAAGTAAAACTTCCTACTGCTCCACAACCTACACAATTTCAACATTACGGAAATCAAAACTTTGGAACGCCAACAAATATGCAACCGCCAAATCCAATGAATATTATTAACGGAACTGACGAACAAAAAAGAATACAACAACAAAACCAACAAATTATTCAAGAAGTTGAACGTAATCAACAACAAAGACTTGAAGCACAAAACCAATTAAGAAAAGACATCAATGAATTAAACTCAAATAATTTAATGAACTTTGACTTACCAAGTTTATCAAATAAAGTAGGAACAGAATGTTACCGACAAGTTTTTGACGAAATGCTAACGCTAAACATAGAAAACTATACTATAAAAGATGTAAACTTTAAAATTGAAAACGCTTATTTTGAAAACAAACTACAAAAAGAAGAGTTTGACAAAACCATAAAACAAATTGCTGAATTTATTCTTGCAAAAATGAAAGAGTTAAATTTTGATACAGAAAGTAATTCCGCCAAAAACTTTATGCTTTTTAAATACTTTACCGAAACAACACAAGCAACAGGTTTTAAAGAAAAACACTTTCCAATAAAATATGACTTTGAAGATTATTGGGGACTAATAAATTGGAGCAAAATGTTTGTAACCAAACTTTTAAAAACTAACACAGGGCAATGTCATTCTATGCCATTACTCTATCTAACACTCGCAGAACAAATTGGAGCAGTTGCCTACTTATCGCAATCGCCAAATCATTCTTACATTAAGTTTCAAGACGAAAAAGGAAAATGGTACAATCTTGAATTAACTAACGGAATGTTTACAGTTTCGTCATTCATTTTAAACATTGGTTTTATTCGTTCAGAAGCAATTCAAAATAATATTTATATGCAGAATATGACTAAAAAAGAATTGCTTTCGCAATTCTTTACCGATTTAGCATCGGGTTATATTCATAAATTTGGTTATGATGAATTTGTAGAAAAAGTAACAAATAAAGCACTCGAATTAAACCCAAAAAGTATTACTGCAAATATGAATAAAGCAAATCTAAATACGGAACACTTAAAATACGCTGTCAAACTATTAGGAATTGACCCAACAAATCAACAAAGCCGAGAAGAAATTTTAAACTTTCCAGAAGCGGCTGAGATTTTAAGAAATATGCACGAACAATATGCAGTAATAGATGATTTAGGTTTTCAACAGATGCCAGCCGAAGCATACGAAAAATGGTTAGGTTCGTTGCAAACCACAAAAAACAAACAAGACAATGAAAAAGAAAAAGAAGCGTTACAACGTTTAACCAAAGTATTAAACGAAGGCAAAAGAAAAATTGATTTAAAAAACAAACAATAATGACAAAATATAAATTCCTTCTAATACTATTTTTCTTTTCTAAATTTTGTGCGCTAGCACAAAATTTAGAAACACCAGAAAAAAACTTTGAACAAAGCTTCGCTTTGCTCAATAGCATGCTTGTCGATGAAAATAAGTATAGTTTCAAAAAAGCTGTTTTATCTGTTTAAAATGCATATTTAGATAATGAATTAGACACTATCTATTTAAACAAACAAATCAAGTCTTTAAATAGTTTATGTAATTCAATCATTAATGAACGAGAATTGAAGTATTACGAAAAAGACAAAGCCACAGTAAACAAATGGGCATCAGTTTTTGAAGTAATGCACGACACTATTCCTGTAAACATAAACGATACAATTTATAGATATATTCCTTTTGGTTATGATTTTAACGATGTTTTTGGACACAATACCAAAGAAAATCTTTTTGTTTCAAAACTTCTTAAAACTCGAAAAGGAAATTGCCATTCGCTACCTTATTTATATAAAATACTTTGCGAAGAATTAGGAACAACAGCAAGTTTAGCACTTGCACCAAATCACGTTTATATAAAACATCGAAGTATAAAAGACGGAATGTATAACACAGAACTAACAAGCGGAATTTTTCCAATTGATGCGTGGATTATGGCATCGGGGTTTGTTCACATTGATGCCATTAGAAACGGCGTTTATATGAAAGCATTAAACAATCGTGAAAGTATTGCACTTGTTTTAATTGATTTAGCGGACAATTACAACGTGAAATTTCCAAACAATGACGGAACATTTATGTTAAAATGTTGCGAAACTGCCATCAAAGAATATCCCAATTTTGTAACGGCTTTAATTCTTCAAGCCGAAACGCACAAAAAACAAATGAAGAAAGAACAAAATCAAGAAAAATCAAAACAAATGCTCTTTGATTTAGAGAAAGAATATGCACACATTCACGAAATTGGGTACAGAAATATGCCCGAAGATATGTACCTTAATTGGTTAGTTTCATTAAAAACAGAAAGAGATAAATACGAGAACAAAAATTTGAATACTTTTAACAAAAAATAAATTATTTATGAGAAAGATTTATTATTTACTAATCTTACTTTTTGGTTTTTCTGTGCTTTCAGCACAAGAAAAATTATCTAAAGAAGAAAAAGAAAGACGAGAAAAAAATATTCAAGCAGGAAATCCTTTTGCAAAGTATGGTTGCAAAGCTCCTGTTGCCACATTAAGCAAAGGAAAATATCTTGAAGTTCACGACCTCGATAGTATTGTTACTATTGGAACAAGTCGTTGGCACGTTGAATACAAAAAAATTGTTGGTGATATTGTTTTTGATAGTTTAAATGTAGATATACAACCAATCGGCGATGCACCAGGTCGTTGGATGTCGCCTGACCCATTAAGTGAAGAATTTCCTGAATGGTCGCCTTATAACATGACATACAATAATCCAGTTAGATATATCGACCCTGATGGAATGGCTCCTGAAGATTGTTGTGATGGCTTAAAAGGATTTATTGTTGGAACAATTGATAATATTGCTGGTACTCGTTATCGTGATAATTTTAATAAAACTCCAGCTTTTAACAGTGGAGTAAGATCAGCAGATGTAGTTTTAATAACAGCAGGAACTTTTACTACTGCTAAAGGCATTATGGATATTGGTACGGGTACAGCAGGTTTAGGTACTTCATTGTCTGTTACAGCTGGAACAGGCGGAGCGTCTATTGAGGTAACAGGTCCAACAGCTGTTGTTAGTGGTGGTTTAATATTAGTAGGTGCTGCTGAAACTTATGTTGGTGCAAATATTACTAATAATGCAGTTAACAACATGTCTAAAGATTCTAGTAAAGAGACCGGTTCATATACTAATACCCACGAAAGCGGTACAAATTATCATGGTAAAGGGGATAAATCGAGAATGAATAAATCTGCTTCTGAAAAAGCAAAAGCAAATAATGACCCTGTTAAATCTCAAGATTATACACCTGCAAAAAATAGTAGAGAAGCATTCAAACAAGAATCTAGAAGATTACAAAATGATGGAGGTGCAAAAAGTAAAACAAATTATAACAAAAGAGATTCCCCAGGTACAAAATACAGAAAACAAGACGGAGAAAAATAATAAATATTATGGCATATATAAATAAAGATGGTTATGATTTTCTATGTGATATTAATGGTAACCCAGAATCATTTGTATTAAAAGGAGATAGATTGAATGCAGAGTTAAAATATATTTTAGATAATAGAATTACCTCTATTTATTTAAACGATTTTGACTCCGAAAATATTATAAATTTAGATTTTTTAAAGGAAATTAACTTTATTGAAAAAATAAATTTAAATGGCTTAGATATTGATTATTTTGGTATTTATAATTTACACAACTTAAAATCTGCAATAATTAGTGTTAAAAATAAAAAACAATATATAGATTATTCAAAATTTAAAAATTTAGAATATTTATCAACTGATTGGTATTCTTCTTTTTCTGATTTATCTAAAAATGAAAAATTAGAAGAGTTAACTATTTGCAAATTCAAACCTAAATCTAAAACATTATTAGAGTTAAAACTTCCAAAAAGTTTAAAGAAGTTAGAAATAGTTCAATCAAATATAATTAGTTTAGAAGGTATAAATTTAATTAATATTAATAATTTTGAGGCATACTATTGCAGTTCTCTTGAAAGTCTAGAAGGTATAAACTTAAATCTTCAAGTCTTAACTCTTGAAAATTGCAAAAAAATAATTGAATTTAAAAAATTAGAAGGTTGTAAAAAACTTGAAAAGATAATAATTACAAATTGCGGGACAATGAAATCATTAGGTTGGGTAAAAAAGCTATTAAACTTAAAATTTATATCTTTTGTTAATACAAATGTTCTTGATGGAGATATCAGTCCTTGCATCGGTATCAAGTATGTTGGTTTCAATAATTACAAGCACTATAGTAATAAATTTGAAGAATTTAAATAATTTTTTTTCTTAATAAATTTTACTTATTTTGTTTTAGTTAACTATATAAAAACTATTTAATTATGGCATCAACATCAGAAACAGGACACGCAAAAAACGTAGCTAACTTTCAGGATTTAATTGAGTTCGTTACAGGGTATGGAGCAACTTACAACCCATCAAAAAACAGTTTAAAACTGTCACAACTTATTTCATTAAAAGCATCTGCCGAAGGCAATTTAGCAGATGTAATTTCAAAAAACACAAATTACAACAACAAAGTAAATAAACGCATAACTGCTTTCAGCGGTTTAAAATCATTTTCTACTCGTTTAGTCAATGCTTTGCAAACTACTGATGCAACACCCAGCTCTTCGAAGTCTCTGACTTCGAAGCAATAAATTTTGAACCGCCCACTCTTCGAAGTCTCCTAACTTCGATACACCAGTAATAATTACCTAATAGCACAAAATCTTTAAAAAACACCCAATTACGGTTTTCCGTAAAATCGATTGAAATAAACTAAGTAAATTTGTAGGAGAATTAGTAAATACGGATGGGATTAGTAATAAGTTGTATGTAGATGATGTTATTTACTAGTTATATGATACCTTTGAGCTACACAGAACGTTGAAAAAACCGAATATGAAGACACTATTTTTACTTTTAATTCCACTATTTGCTTTCTCACAAGTAAATTTGCCTATTGCTCCGCAACCTGCAAAAGTTCCAAATTATTCAAATAAAAACTATTCAAATAAAAATCAACAAATATATACTCCAAATGTTCCTCAAAATACAAATCCACAGTATGTCAAACAAATGGAAATGTATGAACAAGATAGAAAAAAAGTTGAACAAGAAGAAGTAATAAAAACACAAATAGATAAAGATATTGTTGCTGATGGTTTAAACATAAACTACAATTTACCTTCTTTATCTGATTCCAGAGGAACAGAATATTACCGACAAGTTTTTGACGAAATGTTAACTCTTAATGTAGAAAACTTTTCCGTAAAAGATGTAAATTTCAAAATTGAAAACGCATATTTTGAAAATAAATTACAAAAAGAAGAATTCGACAAGACCATAAAACAAATTGCTGAATTTATTCTTGCCAAGATGAAAGAGTTAAATTTTGACACAGAAAGTAATTCCGCAAAAAACTTTATGCTTTTTAAATACTTCACAGAAACCACACAAGTAAAAGGATTTAAGGAAAAACATTTTCCAATAAAATATGATTTTGAAGATTATTGGGGACAAATTAATTGGAGCAAAATGTTTGTAACCAAACTTTTAAAAACAAACACAGGGCAATGTCATTCAATGCCACTACTCTATTTAACACTTGCAGAACAAATTGGAGCAGTCGCCTATTTGTCGCAATCACCAAATCACTCCTATATAAAATTTCAAGACGAAAAAGGAAAATGGTACAATCTTGAATTAACTAACGGAATGTTTACGGTTTCATCATTCATTTTAAATAATGGTTTTATTCGTTCAGAAGCAATTCAAAACAATATTTATATGCAGAATATGACTAAAAAAGAATTGCTTTCGCAATTCTTTACCGATTTAGCATCGGGTTATATTCATAAATATGGTTACGATGAATTTGTAGAAAAAGTAACCAATAAAGCATTAGAATTAAATCCAAATAGTATAACTGCAAATATGAATAAAGCTAATCTTAATTCGGAACATTTAAAATATGTTGTCAAGTTATTAAGAATTGACCCAACTAATCAACAAAGCAGAGAAGAAATTTTAAACTATCCGCAAGCAGTTGAAATTTTAAAAAATATGCACAACCAATATGCTGTAATAGAGAATTTAGGTTTTCAGCAAATGCCAGCTGAAGCATACGAAAAATGGTTAGGTTCGTTACAAACTACAAAAAATAAACAAGACAACGAAAAAGAAAAAGAAGCTTTGCAACGCCTAACTAAAACACTTAATGAGGCAAAAAGAAAAATGGATTAAAAAAACAAACAATAATGACAAAATATAAATTCCTACTAATACTATTTTTCTTTTCTAAATTTT
Source organism: Flavobacterium sp. (assembly GCF_044357305.1). GTDB lineage: Bacteria > Bacteroidota > Bacteroidia > Flavobacteriales > Flavobacteriaceae > Flavobacterium. Next base: position 16,978 of record NZ_JBIKPS010000030.1, on the reverse strand, counting down.
GTGCTACCGCACAAAATTTAGAAACACAAGAAAAAAACTTTGAGCAAAGCTTCGCTTTGCTCAATAGCATGCTTGTTGATGAAAATAAGTATAGTTTCAAAAAAGCTGTTTTATCTGTTGAAAATGCTTATTTAGATAATCAACTTGATACACTATCATTTAACAAGCAAATCAAATCATTAAATAGTTTATGCAATTCAATCATTAATGAACGAGAATTGAAGTATTACGAAAAAGACAAAGCTACAGTAAACAAATGGGCATCAGTTTTTGAAGTAATGCACGACACAATTCCTGTAAACATAAACGATACGATTTATAGATATATTCCTTTTGGTTATGATTTTAACGATGTTTTTGGACACAATACCAAAGAAAATCTTTTTGTTTCAAAACTTCTTAAAACTCGAAAAGGAAATTGCCATTCACTACCCTATCTATATAAAATACTTTGCGAAGAATTAGGAACAACAGCTAATTTAGCACTTGCACCAAATCACGTTTACATAAAACATCGAAGTGTAAAAGACGGAATGTATAACACAGAGCTTACAAGCGGAATTTTTCCAATAGACGCGTGGATTATGGCATCGGGTTTTGTTCATATTGACGCTATTAGAAACGGTGTTTATATGAAGGCGTTAAATAATAAAGAAAGTATCGCACTAGTTTTGATTGATTTAGCAGACAATTACAATGCAAAATTCCCAAATAATGACGGAACATTTGTTTTAAAATGTTGCCAAACTGCAATAAAAGAATATCCACACTTTGCAACTGCTTTAATTCTTAAAGCCGAAACGCACAAAAAACAAATGAAGAAAGAACAAAATCAAGATAAAGCAAAACAAATGCTTCTTGATTTAGAAAAAGAATATGCACACATTCACGAATTAGGTTATCGAAATATGCCAGAAGATATGTATCTCAATTGGTTAGTTTCATTAAAAACGGAAAGAAATAAGTACGAAAACAAAAATTTAAATACCCACGCTCTTCGAAGTCTCCTGACTTCGAAAAAATACCCTGCTCTTCGAAGTCTCCTGACTTCGAAACAATAGCACACCGCTCGTGCGCGAATCCCTTCGCGTTCGTGAATAATTTTTAGTAAATTTATCAATAGTGCCCGCTCTTCGAAGTCCCCCCGCTCTTCGAAGTCTCCTGACTCCGCAACACCCGTAAAGTATGGGCAAGTTAGCAGTAACCTAAAAAGAAAATGAGTGAAAAAATGTATTTGGTGTTCTAAAACCGAACATAATGTAGAGTTTAAAAAATTAGCTCACACTATTCCTCAAACACTTGGCGGAAAAAACATTTGTGAAAATGTGTGCGATATATGTAACTTATATTTTGGAAGTTACAATAATAAACTTCCACCAATAGAAACTATAATAAAAGAAACTTTTAATATATCAAGGGCAAAATTTTTACAGATTGATAATGAAATAGGAAAAAATAAAGCAATGCCACGATTTTCATCAATTTATTTTAATGTAGACTTTGTGAAAAATAAATTTAAATTAAAACCAAGTTATAAATACAATTTACATTTCCAAGAGAAAATTTCAAGACAATTTAAAAAGGGCATATATAAAATATTTTTAGAAGAAACCGAAAGACAAAAAAAAGATGGACATATTGGTAAATACGATTTTATCAGGGAATTTAGTCGTTATGATCTAGGAGATTATCCTATTTTTTATTTTGAGCGTAATCATGGAATAATATTGATGACTAAAAACTGGGCAAAAGAACCAGAATTATTTTTAGAAGACAACATAAAATTTAAATACTTATTAAATGAACCTTTCTTCTTTGAATTTGAACTTTTGGGACATGTGTTTGGAATAGTAACTTCGCGAAACTGGGAAATAGGACTCGACAACTATATAAAAAAGACAAGTGAAGCAAAAAAAGACATTTTTAAAGGCTATAAAGTAATCAAAAACTTTAGTGATGTAGATTTAACATTATCAATTCTAGACGACTAAAATAGCCCACGCTCTTCGAAGTCTCCTGACTTCGAAAAAATACCCCCGCTTTTCGAAGTCTCCTGACTTCGAAACAATAGCAACAATTTTTTCCCCGACCGCGCGGATTTGCAATCCGTGCCCACAAAATAAATCAATTCTAATTTATTAGATAAAATCTATATATTTGATAAATATAATAACTGCATAAAATAGCGATAATCAACCCAATTATGGATGTATACTACTAGTTTAACACAAATATAATAGTTGTGCGATATGCTACTCGAAAAAACGAAAATAAACAATATAAAAAACAAATATTAAAACCAAACAAGATGAAAAAAACAATTACAATTTTAGGATTAACATTACTAATGGTTTCTTGCAATAGCAACGAAAGTAAAATGAAAAGTGGAATTAAAGATTATTTGGATAAAAATGCAAAAGATCCAAAAAGTTATGAATTTGTAGAATTGAAAATTTTAGATACTGTAACTGTTGGAGAAGTTAACAAAAGAATAGTTGACGATTTGACTTATGATATTGAGAGTGCAAAAAAAGATATTGTATTTCAAAATAAATTAATCACCGATTATCCAAGCTTACCTAGTACTGAACAAAAAGCCAAAATAAAAGATAGTGAAACTCAAATTGCAACTCTTACAAAAGAACTTGAAGCAAACAAAAAAGATTTTAAAGATAAAAATGTTGTTGGATATGTTGCAACTCATAAATTTAGAATTAAAAATGGTTTTGGCGCTTTAGATTTGTCTGAAATGTTTGTTGAATTTGATAAAGATTTTAACTTTTTAGAAATGGATAAGAACTTAAATTATTCAGTAATAAAAATAAAATAAAGCACAATCGCACAACAGGAGTTTGCAGAAATGGCGGGTTTCGGGCTTAATCTAAAGTCGGTTTTGTACTTTCAAAGTCAGTGTTTAACCGAAAGTTTAGGCTTCCTTAATCCGCACCGCTCGTGCGCGAATCCCTTCGCGTTCCCCCGCTACCGCACGAATCCTTTCGTGTGGTACGTTAATGTCTCGTCCCAAAATAAGTTTACATATTTACACCTAATTCTTTAAAAAAAAACAAGAAATACTCGAAGCATCATTTACTTACATTAATTAACAGTAAATTGTTGTGTTTATAAAGCAAACGGTAAAACCACTTCATTACGGAGTGGTTTTTGGTTTTTTATTCTTCTCTATAGATAAAAGCAACACAAGTACAAGATTTGCAAGTAACTGTTGGGAATCAGAAAATAACAGATTGCCTTAATCGATGTTGCAAAGATCATTTTTTTTGATGTCACTTCAAAAAACCGTAAAAAAAACACCAAAACACCGTAAAGCACCTTAAAAAACTATTCTAAAATTGCAGAGGTATAAAAGAAATAAATGCCAACAGCAATCTACATAGCAGGTCTAGGTCAATCAACCAACAAAGAGTCGGTAGAGAAATATGCAGCACGCTATAGTAAAGAATTGGAGTACAGTACATCCGGGATAAACTACTATACCAAAGTCGAAAAAATCTATTACAACGACGACCAAAGCAGTCTTGCCGTTAAAATATACCAACACCCAAAAGGAGAACAAAAATCAGATAAAGACACCCTACTCTACACCTTTTATGATTTCGAATACAATGAACTCCTAAACCAAAAATTCCAAAACAAAAACCTATTCCTTAAAAACATAGCATTACTTCTTCTTGTTATAAGAAAACTCCCAAGAGTAATAATGAGTTTGAGTAATAAAACAGCCTACACAAAAGGAAGTCAAACCTTCTATATGTTTATATTATTTTTAATTATGGCTTTGGCCATAGTTTTAGTTATTCCTTCTTTATTAGGTTTTGTTGGTGGAACCAATTTATCTTATATTAAAAATAATTTAAATACTAATCTAGTAGACATGCTAAGATATTTGAGAGACTTTAGCCTTAAAATGCTTCCAATTACTTCACTATTAATTATATTCATTCCCGAATCCAGCACCTTACTCACCAAAGTAGCAGCTGAGTTCAGTACTATAGACAACTACATTCAATACGGTGAACAAGCACAAATCATACAAGGCAATCTCGATGCATTAATAGAATATATTGTAGAAAACGAAGAAAACCCAACCATACACCTACACACCTACAGCTTCGGAAGTGTAATAGCATTAGATGCCTTATTTCCTATAGGTAATGAACCTAGTGCCAACATACAAAACAACATTAATCTATTGATAACCGTCGGTGCTCCCTATGAATTTATAAACAATTATTATCCGAAATTCTACAAAAAAAGAATCAATAAAATGTCTGAAAAGATAGAATGGATAAACGTGTATTCCACTATGGATGCCTTCGCCAGCAACTTCCGAAATGACAACAAAGTCGGAGAAGCCAAATACGGCATCATGGGTAGAAAAGAAGTCCCAATCAACCTCAACTACGAAATAGCCCGAAGAGAAAAATACAACCTCTTCAGCTTCCTAACCCTAAAACACATCACCATGCACCAATCCTACTGGGACGACTCCAAATCCGGACAATCCTGCACAAGATTAATATTCAATAAAATGAAAGAACTAAACTATTTTTCAATAACAACATAAAGAAACACAAAACCACCCACCTCCTTTGTGAACATTAAAAAGAAGGTAATCGAGAGCTGTTTAACAATTCACAGGGAAGCCGAAAACTGTATAGAGTAAGCAAAATTAAAAAAATACAAAATGGCAACTTATAGAATTTCAGGTGTTTGGAAAAATACTAGTAATGTAATAACTCATTATGCAATACATATAGTAAATGAAGGCATGATCTCTAGAGTTAAAAAAACAACAAAAGATCAAGCCGTTACTATTGTAGAGAACAATAAAAATATAGTGACTACCTATCTTTGGAATTATAGAACTAATGTTTGGAATATTGGGGAAAGTGTTCATGTAGTAGATGGAGCTAACGGCAAATTTCTAAGGTCAAATGCTGATAATAAAGTATCAGACAATCTCGATCATCTTATTAATTTCAACTATATTACCATCAATGTTGATTGATCTAATCATCCTGTTTTTGGAATAACTAACTCCCAAATCTCATTAGACTTTAGAACTGAATTAATTCATTAATTAACCTAAAAAATATAAATTATGACCACACAAGCAATAAAACCAGGACCAAAAAGAATAGCAACTTCAACAGGAAAACCAGACCAACGTCAACGTGATAACAAAGGAACGCCAGGCAATACACCATCTTTAAAACCATCGAAATCAACACCAAAAAAATAGAAACTTTAGACTATAAAAGTTATTTTTAATTTGTGATATTTACTAGTTAACTGCAACTTTAGACGTACAACATTAACAATGACAATTAAATAGAAAATATGTTACCAGAAATAAAAGATACAAAAACACTGACGAGAAATCCTTTAGGAATTATTGCAATATTTATCTCGCTAATTTACGGTTTTGCCTGTTTAGTTCTTAGTCTATCAGGACAAAATTTATCACCAGACGACAGGTCTCCACTTGTATATTTTTTAATAGGGTTTCCTTTGCTAATACTGCTATCATTTGTCTATTTGGTTGTTAAGCATCACAACAAACTATACGCACCTGCTGACTTTAAGGATGAAAGAAACTTTTTTCGTGGATTTGAAAAAGGACAACAAACTCCTATTAATTTTAAGCCTGTAAAAGCAAATGATGACGCAATCGACACCTTGCTTAAATTTGGCTCAGTAAAGGGATTATATGCATTATACGCTGTTTATCTATCCAATTTAAGTGCACTTAAATTCAATTTAGAAGATTTAGAAAGTCAATCAAATCTTTTGACTGAAGAATATACACACGGCTTTTTAGTTGGAGCTTCATCATTGGGAGCATTTACATTTGCTTCTCACGAACAACCTTTTATAATTCCTTCTATAAATGAAAAACTAAAGGGAAAAATTAAAGACTTAGTTTACATAAAAGCACAAGAAGAAAAAGACCAAACAGGTTCAGACTACTTATTTCAACAGTTAACTGCGATAGAAAACGCATTTCAACAAACAAAAAAATAACATCTAAAAAAATAGAAATGGACATCATTAAATTAATATTAGAAAACAAAGAGTGGCTTTTTCAGGTGTAGGTATCGTGTTTATTGTATGGTTAATCAATTTGATTCACAATAAAAATAAAACCAAGTCTGAATTAATACCAGGCTCTCCGAAGTCCCCCGCTCTCCAAAGTCTCCTGACTTTAGAGCTGTATTAATAAGTACACGCTACAAACTTAAATAAATACTCCCTATGAACACGTAGACTACAACTAGTGTAGACAAACTAATAAGTTGCTCAACGATTTAGCTTAATAAATACATCCCCTATTTTAAAAAAATAAAAATTAACATATAATTGTTCACAAAATCGTGAACAATTATATATATTTGCAACGAATTCCAAATCGAACATGGAAATTAAATTTCAAAAAGAGTACCTAGCAGACATTTATCAAGGTACTATTAAAAAATACAAAGAGTACAAATCAAATAAACCACTGGTCGTTCAATACATAAAAGTGATTGATAAACTAAAATCAATCACTAAAAAAGAACAACTATACCAAATCAAGTCATTACGCTATGAAAAACTTACAGGTGATCTAAAAGGATATAGTGCTGTAGCAGTAAACATGCAGTACAGAATAATCTTTACAGAAGTAGCTTCCTCTTCTGATGAACTTACAATCGATATTTTTGAAATCGAAGAGTTAAGTAAACATTACGAAAACTAAAAATTAGAAAAGATGACAACCATTAAAAACACAATTCCAGCGATTGCAACTCATCCGGGTACTATCCTAAAAGATGAGATGGAAGAAAACGATTTTTCTCAAATTGATTTTGCCAAAATGATAGGATACAGCAGAAGTCAATTAAATGAAATCATAAAAGGAAAAAGAAACATAAGTGCTGATTTAGCATTGCTCCTTGAAAAAACATTACAAATTGATGCAGACTATTGGATGGAAGCGCAAAAAAACTATGATTTAGATAAAGCACGCATCCTGCAGAAAAACAAAGAGCTGCTAGAATCTATTGAAATATGGAATGCTACTAAATCCTTTATTCCGGTTGCTTTCTTCAAAAAAGAAAAAATCATTACTGGAAATCCAATTCAAGACAACCAAATCATAAGAGGACTTTATGGTATTTTAAATCTTGATAATTTAGCTGTGTTGAGTGTGCAAAGTACCTTTGCACGTTTCAAAAAATCGACTCAACTAAAATCAGATGTAGTAAACATTATTGGTTGGGTCAAACTAGTCCAATACAAAGCCAAAGAAATAACAGCTCCACCTTTCAATCAAGAAAATCAAGAACAGTTGATTAATGAATTAAAACTGATTCTTTCAAAAAATAAAAATGTGCTTGATAAAGTAAAAAGCAAACTACATGATTTTGGTATCAAATTGATTTACCAAGCCAAAGGAGAAAAAACACCAATTGATGGCATCTCATTTTGGAGCGAAGGCAATCCTGCAATTGGAATGACAATCAGACACAATCGATTGGATAATTTTGCTTTTACTTTGTTTCACGAGTTAGGTCATATTTACGAGCACTTAATCAACAATGATTCTGCTGAATTCATTGATTTAGAAACAAAAAGCGAAATAGAAGAATATAAAAATTCTATAGAAGAAAAGCAAGCCAATGAATTTGCGGAAAACAAATTAATCAACAAAGAAGATTGGGCAACCTTTAGTACAAATTTAAGTACAAAAAATAACGACAGAGATATTGTAGCTTTTGCTAAAAAAATAAATTTACATCCTGCAATTGTTAGAGGTAGAATTTGTCACTCTTTAAAATCATACCGATCAATTACTTCTATTGACAACAATATTGGTTAGCGAAATAAACCCCTATTTGGAAAAATTGAAACTAAATTAAAAAAAGAACAACCCAGAAGCGTTTTACTATTGGTATAAGGCTTCTAAATTAAACAATAATTAGATGGCATTAAGCTGGAACGAAATAAAAGAAAGAGCAGTTAAATTTTCCAAAGAATGGAAAGGCACTTCCAATGAAGAAGCAGATGCGAAACCTTTTTTAGACGCTTTTTTTGATGTCTTTGGTATCACTAGAAAAAAAATTGGAACCTTTGAACACCGAGTAAAAAAACTATCGGATGCCGATGGGTATATCGATTTGCTTTGGAAAGGAACTATTTTGGTAGAAATGAAAAGTCGTGGTAAAAACCTAGACAAAGCATTCCAACAAGCAATTGATTATACCCATGGACTAAAACAAAACGAACTCCCAAAATACGTTTTGGTATGCGATTTCCATATTTTTAGATTATACGATACCGAAGAACAAACCACGTTACAATTTACTTTAGATGAATTAATTCATAACGTGCAAAGTTTCGGCTATCTTTTAGGCTACCAAAAAAAGACCTACAAAGAACAAGATCCAGCCAATATCAAAGCTGCTGAATTAATGGGAAAACTCCATGACCGATTAGAAGAAATTGGATACGAAGGACATCCCTTAGAAGTGTATTTGGTTAGAATTCTATTTTGTTTGTTTGCAGAAGATACTACCATTTTTGAAAAACAACAATTTCAAGATTACATAGAAAATAGAACTGCAGAAGACGGAAGTGATTTAGCATCCAAAATTCAAGAATTGTTCCAGGTATTAAATACAGCAAAAGACAAGCGATTCAAGAATTTAGACGAGCAATTAAACGATTTTCCGTATGTAAATGGTAAATTGTTTGAAGAAATGTTACCCATGGCAAGCTTTGATAGTAAAATGCGCCAAGCCTTATTAGATTGTTGTTATATCGATTGGAGTAAAATTTCACCAGCTATTTTTGGTTCCATGTTTCAAAGTGTAATGAATCCAAAAGAACGTAGAAATCTTGGAGCACATTACACCAGCGAAAGCAATATCTTAAAACTAATCAAGCCCTTGTTTTTAGAGGAACTTTGGACTGAATTTGAAAGCATCAAAGGCAATAAAAACAAATTACCCGAATTCCATAAAAAAATCAGCCAACTCAAATTCTTAGACCCCGCTTGTGGTTGTGGTAACTTCTTAGTAATTACCTATCGCGAATTACGTTTATTAGAATTAGCTATTTTACGTTCAACATTTAAATCAGGTGAAGTTGTATTAGCATTAGAAGATTTAATACTTTTAAATGTTGATATGATGTACGGCATTGAATACGAAGAATTTCCAGCACGAATAGCTGAAGTAGCCATGTGGTTAATCGACCACCAAATGAACATGCTAATTAGTAATGAATTTGGACAATATTTTGCACGTTTGCCTTTAAAGAAGTCTGCTAAAATTGTTCATGGAGATGCTTTAGAAGTAAATTGGGAGGATGTTGTGGCTAAAAATGAATTAGCTTACATAATTGGAAATCCTCCTTTTATTGGATCTAAGATTATGAGCCAATTGCAAAGAAATCAAATTATTAAAGAGTTTGAAAATATTCAAGGTAGTGGAATTTTAGATTATGTAACAGGTTGGTATTTAAAAGCGGCAAAGTATATTCAAAACACCAAAATAAAAGTAGCATTTGTATCAACTAATTCAATTGTTCAAGGAGAACAAACAAGTGTTTTGTGGGGACAAATGTTAAACAAATATGACATTAAAATTCATTTTGCACACAGAACTTTTAAATGGAGCAATGAAGCAAAAGGTAATGCTGCTGTATATTGTGTAATAGTAGGTTTTGCAAATTCTGATTCAACAAGTAAAAGACTTTTTGAATACGAAGATATTAAGGGCGAAGCGCACGAAATAAAAGCAAAAAATATAAATCCATATTTAGTTGATGCTAAGGATATATTAATAGATAAAAATTCAAATCCAATTTGCAATATTCCTAGAATGAGTTTTGGAAATATGCCATTAGATGGAGGAAATTTATTATTTACAGATGAGGAAAAAAAAGCATTTATCATAAAAGAACCAAAGGCAGAGAAATTTATCAAGCCTTTAATTTCAGCGTATGAATTTTTAAATGGGAAGAAAAGATGGTGCTTATGGCTTGTTGATGCAGAGCCAAATGAATTAAAGCAAATGCCTGAAGTTTTAAAACGAGCAGAATTAGTAAAGAAATTTCGTTTAGATAGTGTTGCGTCTTCAACTCAGAAATTTGCAGCTGTACCTACTTTATTTCGTGACAGAAATAGACCCGAAACATTTATTGTAGTTCCAAGAGTATCTTCTGAAATAAGGAAATATATTCCAATGGGATTTTTTGATAAAAATTCAATTGTGAGCGATACTTGTATGTCAATACCAAACGGAACATTATTTCATTTTGGGGTATTAATGTCAACCATGCACATGGCTTGGGTTAAAACTACTTGTGGTAGATTAGAAAGTCGTTTTAGATATTCAAAAGATATTGTGTACAACAACTACCCATGGCCAGAAAATCCATCTGAAAAGCAAATAAAAACAATTGAAGAAAAAGCACAACAGGTTTTAGATGTTAGAGATTCTTTCACTACTAGTTCCTTAGCAGATTTATACAATCCATTAACCATGCCACCAGCTTTAGTAAAAGCCCACAACGAATTAGACAAAGCCGTAGATGCATCCTACAGCAAACAAGCCTTCACCAGCGAAGCCAAACGCATGGAGTTTTTGTTTGAGTTGTATGAAAAATATACTGCAGGGTTGTTTGTGAAGGAGAAGAAAAGTAAAAAGTAATTTCATGAATAGATTAGTGTTAATAGGTAATGGTTTTGATTTATCGCATAAATTAAAAACAAGCTACAATGATTTCTTATTTTATTATTTAAAAAAAAAATTAAATGTTTTTTTTAGTAATCTGTTTTATGAAGACAAATTAATAGAATTAAATTCAAAATCAAGTATTAATGGATTTCCAAAAATGGAAACGCTCGATGATTTAATAAATGTTTTAAATGTATTAAAATCTAAACACGACAGCAATATATCAATAAAATATAATAGTCAATTTTTTCAAGAAATTATCGAATCATATCAACACAAAAAATGGGTAGATTTAGAAAATCATTACTTTTCATATTTATTAAAAATGTCAAATGCTTCCTCTAATTTGATAGAGGATCTTTCTAAATTAAATCAAGAGTTTGAACATTTGAAAACAGAATTAGAGAACTATTTAAGGGAAGTTGTTATTTCAGATAAACCTATACAGAATCCTGCTAAATTTGATTTTTTATTAGAAGATATCCTACATGATCAACTTATTGATTCTAATCCGGTTTATCCTACTTTCATCGAGAATATTCATGTTTTAAACTTCAATTATACACCAACATTTAATGTTTATGCAAAACATCTTAATAAAAAAAAGAATACAACTATTAATTTCATTCATGGAGAATTAAATAATCCCGATAATCCAATCATATTTGGTTTTGGTGATGAACATAATGAGGAATATAAAAAATTTGAAAATAAGAAAGAGAATCAATTATTTGAACATATTAAATCTTTTAAATATTTAAGGACATCAAATTATCAAGATTTAATTCGTTTTATCGACGGAAATGAATTTGAAGTATGTATTATGGGTCATTCTTGTGGGTTGTCAGATAGAACAATGTTAAAAGAAATTTTTGAACATATAAATTGCAAATCAATTTTAATCTATTACCATAAATGGGGTCCAGATACTCACGAAAATGATTATGTTAATAAAACTTATGAAATTTCACGACATTTTACAGATAAAGGTATGATGAGAAAAAAAGTTGTTTCTTTTGATAAATCAAAACCTCTTTAGTTTCTCAGCTTGAACTTGTTTCAGGTTCAAAATTACCCCTTTTGCTTCAGCGTGAAACGAAACCACGCTCTTCGAAGTCTCCTGACTTCGAAAAAATACCCGCTGGTGGTACCCCGCTCTTCGAAGTCTCCTGACTTCGAAGCAACAATCAGTAACAACCCCGACCGCGCGGATTTGCAATCCGTGCCCACAAAATAAATCAATTCTAATTTATTAGATAAAATCTATATATTTGATAAATAATAACTGCATAAAATAGCGATAATCAACCCAATTATGGATGTATACTACTAGTTTTGCGCAAATATACAAGTTCGTGGCAATTTTAAAGAAAACCTCATGATAAAACAACTTATTGAAGATTTAACTTTTGACAAAATAAGCTTAAACCAAGCTTTGACAAGAGCAAAAATCATTGCATATAAAATAAATAATGATGATTTTAAAGAATGGCTAGTCGGAGAAATTAATGGCGGTTATAAAGATCGTGAATTACCAAAGTATAGAATTATTCCTTGCGATATTTATGCTGAAGTCGCAATTCCATTTCAAGGAACAAAATCAATTCCTATGGATGTAACTTCAGTTAAAGATTTAGCTGGTGACTATTCGTTTATTGAAATGAGAATTACTCAAAGTATTGGAACTTTAGAACTTGGACAAAGTCAAAGCAAAAAAAATCAATATGGTTATGATTATTTCCCAATGGACTTGACAAATCAGTTCAAAAAAATGACTGACGATGGCGATAGAATAATTGCTATAAAAAGAAGAATTCAATTATCGCAAATAGATTATATTTTGGAACAAACGAAACAAAGATTGCTTGATACACTTTTAGAGCTAAACGAAAAATTTCCGAACTTAGAAAATGATTATGTTGATTCTAATGTTAATAATCAAAAAGTCCAAAATATAATTACTCAAAATATCTACGGTAACAACTCAAACTCAAACATCGCCGTAGGAGACAATATAAATCAAAGTATTGTTGCTGATCAAAAAATTGAGGAACTTATTAATGAACTTCAAAAATTAGGTGTAGATTCTAATGAGGCTAGCGAATTAAGAGATATCATTCAACAAGAAGATAAAAAAGGAATTGGAAAAAAAGTTTTAAACTGGCTTGGTAAATTATCTACTAAAGTTGTCGAAAAAGGAATGGAATTGCAATTACCAGCAATCATTGAAAAACTTCAAGATTATATATAAAAACACCGATCGCGCGGATTTGCAATCCGTGCCCACAAAATAAATCAATACTTATTTATTAGATAAAATCTATATATTTGATAAATATAATAACTGCATAAAATGGCGACAATAAACCCAATTATGGATGTTTACTAGCTAGTTTAAGCACATATTTACAAGTTGTATGAAATTATTGGTGAAATCTAAGAAATTGAGACTTTAATATTGAAGGAGTCTTTTGAGTTTAATTCAACCAAAGTATTTGATTTTTTTTCAGACTTATATATTGATAAACATTCTTTTAATTCTTCCTTGTCTATAGTATCTTTTCCGTCAGTCCCAGTTTTTGCAAAAATATTTAAAAAGGTAACTTCCGAAGTTCTACTGTCAGCAATAAGTATTATTCTAAAACCAGAGCTTTTACCTTTATTTTGCTCTGAATTTGCTATTCTTACTTTTAAAATTTTTGCAATACCAGAATCTTTCAAAACGTATTTTTTAGCAAAAATATCTTCAAAAGACAAACCAGAAAATTCTCCTGTTAAATCTAACTTTATTGTACTATAATTATTGGAAAGCTTTTTTAATGATTCATGATAGGTCGAAGTAGATAGAAATTTCAACATATGAAAAATTATTCTTCAGTAAAAAAATCATCTGAAATTAATTCTTCATCAGAAAGTACAAAATCATTTATATCATTTATATATTCTACTATTTGTGAAGTTTCCGCTTCTAACTGTAATACTGATTCACTGTAAGAACTATCAGAGACTTTTATTTTATTAACAAATAAGTCTAATGAACTATGTAGGGAATGCAACGCTAACTTTATTTCTTCTGCTTCCTGTTTATCGGATGGGAAATTCTTTTCTACAAGATTATTTACAAGAGATAATATGCCTATCAATTGATTGAAAACTCCTGTATTTTGAGAAATTATATCTAAATGCGCATCGGAACCAGGAGTAATTTTACTTCTTGATTCTTTATTGAATTTTTCGCTCAAATTATAAGCATGCTTAACATTTTCGCTCAAATTATTTTGGTCTAGTGTTATCATGATTAAAAATTATTTGAAACAAATATAAATTAAAAAAACAACTTTTCAATAATTTAGATTATTAATTAACACTGTTATAACTTAGCACCCCGACCCCCCGCTCTTCGAAGTCTCATGACTCCTAAAAAATACCAGCTCTCCATAGTCCCCCGCTCTTCGAAGTCTCATGACTTCTAAACAATAGCAACTATAAAAATCTATAAGCAACACTCCAAAAAAAATTATTAGCACATTTTTTTAGAAAAACACTTACATTTCACAAATTGTACCGGATATTCCCTCTACAAAACTAAGTTGCATAAAAAGCAAAAATAGTTCAGTTAATAACAACTTTTTCAATAAAAAACACGAGCAATCAAGCGGTCTCTCTTCGGTCGTTCACTTAGTTTCGTTCGGCTGTTCCAGTCAGTCGTGCCTCCTTCCGTTCCACAGACACTTCACAGCACAAAAAAATAGAGCCGCTTAAAAAAAAGCCGCTCTATTTTTTCTGCTGTTCGTTCCTCAACTTCACCGTTCACTACCCTTCGTTCGTCAGGGCTACTGCATCCACAATACCGCTTCATTCCGTTCCGCTCCGTAAACTACGCTGCACTGCATTCAGCAGTATTATGTCTGCCGCCCTTTATTTTTTCAGCGGTGGCGCTCTTCGCCCAGCCATCAGGGTTGGCTCCGTTCAGTGAAAAACTTCACTTTGCCCTAAATCAAGGTACGCCTAAAGGCTGACTTTTATTTTTTCCCTGCCGTTTCACGCTGCTATCCCTACATTCCACTTCGCTATCGCTACGTTTCATTCCCGGTCTAGCGTGGCTGTCCGATTGCCGCAACACCGCCACTGCGCTCCTCATCCATTACGCTAAATTCCGCTATCGCTACATTTAGCTTCATTCCTTGCGGTGCTTGGGGGTGTTTAATGGACGATTCCATAACAACTATACTGCTAAAAAAAATAAAAAAAGAAACCGAAGATAAGTTCCAGGTTTACAATAAAACAAGTTCAAGCCCTACGGGTTTCAGATAAAATCTCCACCCTATCGGGTAGTATTTTATCTGAAAAACTCATTTTATTGAAACCTTCCACTTGGACAAATGGCTTTCTTTTTTTCTTTTTTTTCTTTTGAAAAAAATTATGAGTCGAGCATCGCGAGACACATTGGTATTTCAACAGAAAATTCGCGGAAAATTGAAAAATAGTATCAATTTTTAAAGCCAAATGTTATGCTGAAATTTTCTATCAAAACCCACCGAGTTGGAACGATTTACACCAAACCTCATTTATTCCTACTTAACAAAGGAAGGAACAGCGGAAAGCCCCAAAAAGAACCTTTTACAAATAGTTTTGTCATCCTATTTGATAACGAAGCCGATTTTGATTTAATAAATCTCACCGCTTTTGCACTCTGGAAGACAAAATTTTGGCATCCATTCCTGTGCGGCTCCGTAATTCCTTTTTTACGATTACACGATTTAAGAAAAGAATTTTCATCCAAAGTAAATCAAGAAATTAAGGACCACCAGGAGCACCTTAAAAATATGGAAACATTAAAACTTTTAGAACAAACCGAAAAACGTTTCCATGAAAACTTAAATCTAATCAATGATCTAAGAAAAGTGATTTTATACCGCTATTGCCATAAATAAAAAAAAGCCAGGTCTTACGACTTGGCTTTCAGATCATCCAGTAAAGGTTACCACACGAAAACTGGACTATTTATTTTTAGATTTTGTCAACCACTTTAACAAGAAAGACAATGTAAAACTTACAAGCGCTCCCAAGGCTGCTAAGATAATGGTTTTTAAAATATCCTCTGACAAAATATTGGGTAAAACACTCAAAATGGTGCCCGAAGCAGTGCCGACTTTTAAAGAAATATTAGTTTCCATCAAACACCAGGCTGAGGTAGTTTTGTTGCCCTACCTCTTGGCTTACGTTGGATTGCCTCCGGAGTTGTAACTTGACTTACTGCCGAAATTACTCCTCCTGCTACTGCCAAATAGCCTGCGACATTTTCCACCATTGCAGGTAAAACTATTGGTGCAGCAACAATAGTTCCACTAATTCCAAGTAAAGCCAAACCGATACTGCGCAAAATTTTAAAAAATTTCGGAGTTGGAGCTTTTGCTCTTTCAACTATATTCATAATATTCCAAATTTGTCATCCTGAGCGTTAGCAAAGGATCTCTATTTCACAATTAATTCCACACTTTCATTTCTCTCCAATGCTTTATAAACTAGGTCTTTTAACCTTGCAAAAGCTTTTCGAGATAGCAAACCTAAACCAGGTCCAGAAAGTTGGGTTACTGGAGCAATACAGCCATTCAATTCTTGCAAAGCATTATTGGCAGGATGAAATAAAATCAAACTTCTATTTGGTACTTTTTCAACCTCCAAATGCCATTGGAATTTGGTGCTGTAGCGTTTCTTTATAAAATAATTCCCCTCTGGAATACAAGAAACCCTCGTTTCATTTTTCTTCCAAGGCAATTCGATGGTATTACAAATCAATTTGCCCTCACATTCGAGTTTACCATTGGTTCCAGAAGGGAAATAAGTTCTAGTTATAACTAGTTTCATAAACTTTAAGACTTTCGACTAATCTTAAACACCACTATCCACTTTTACAATCGCTAATGGATTGAATGCTCCGTTTTTAAGCGGGTACATTTGTCCATTAATCTCTTGAAAAAACGCAACTCCTATAGCCATAAACAATGGTTTAGTACTTCCAGAAGGCAAGTTATTGGCAAGACTTATTGGATTAGTCATATTCGAATCCCAAGGTAAAATAGGAGTTTCTGAATGCATTTCGTTAAAAGTTTCTGCTTCAAAATCAATTTCTGCTCCTAAAGAAGTAATCTTAAAATGAGTAGTTCCTCCTGGTGCAGCAATCATATTGGATGGAATAAAACCATCGATATTAAGAGTTACCAATCCAGTTG
>NZ_JBIKPS010000029.1:0-29754 GCF_044357305.1 Flavobacterium sp. | reverse complement strand
GGAATTATCCTAGAAAAGGAAGTGCTAAAGAGGTTTTCTTTCAAATTTTAGAAAAAAACAATATTCAAATGGCTTTCCGAATTGGAAACAGAGTAAATAAATTTCCGTTTAAAAATAAATTTGAAGTGCAACGAATTGATATTAAAGGAGAAGACAGTTTGTTTGCTTTTAAATGGAAGTTACGCTTAGGGAAATTGCGATTATTTTAAACCTTTATCAATCAAAATCATTTTCACGTATCTGGAGAAAACGCCATAAGCATCAATAGAGGCAACGGCTAAACCGGGAACGCCATCCATGAATCCTCTTCGGATGATGTAGGTGTGAAAAAATCTGTAAAAAGGTTTGAAAACTAAATGAAAATAATTGGCCGATTTGTTTTTGTCTTTGGCCATTTTTGCCTGAAACCAAGCATAAGAATCTTTCTTCTTGATGTAATGAAACAAGCCTTTGTAGGTATAATGAATCATGAAATTTTGCAATAAGCCAACGGTTCCAGGGTGCATTAATTTTTCATGTACTTGTCCTTCAAAATGAATGTTAGAATTCTTTACCAATCTAACTACTTTATTTTCGGTATGGTATAAAAAACGGTTCATGTAAAAGTGTGGAAACTTTATCTTATAGGCATCGTGCTTTGGATTATTGATGGTTTCCAAAATTTCAAATTTCAATTTTTGGGTAACTCGTTCGTCGGCATCAATGAATAAAATCCAATCGGAAGTAGCATGTTTTATAGCTTCATTTTTTTGATTGGAAAAATTATCAAACTTGCGTTGCAGGATTTCACAATTAAATTTTTCAGCAATTTCTACAGTAGTATCGGTACTAAACGAATCTATAAGAATTACCTGATTTGCAAACGAAACCGATTGCAAACAGTCCTGAATGTAGTCTTTTTCGTTATAAGCAGGAAGTATTACAGTAATGGTTTGCATAGTCTAATTGTAGAGCTCAAACTTAAAAAAAATATTTTATCTTTGCAATGCAATGAAGAAAGATATTTCAGTTATTATAAGTACCTATAATTCTCCCGAATGGTTGAAAAAAGTGCTTTATGGATACAATACCCAAACCTATAGAAATTTTGAAGTAATCATTGCCGATGATGGTTCGGACGAAAGAACCAAAAACTGCATTGAAGAAATCCAAAAGGAAGTTTTTTATCCTATAATTCATGTATGGCATGAAGATACTGGTTTTCAAAAAACAATTATTCTCAACAAAGCCATTTTTGCTACTTCCACCGATTATATTTTGATGACCGATGGCGATTGCATTCCTCGCGAAGATTTTATTGAACAACACATAAAGCAACGTGAAGAAGGGTATTTTTTATCTGGAGGATATTATAAACTACCTCTGGATTTATCCGAAAATATTACCAAAGAAGATATTTATTCGGGTAAATGTTTTGATATTAAATGGTTGAAAAACAACGGAATTAATTTCTCTTTTAAAAATAGTAAGTTTATTTCTAACGGATTGCGAAGTTCTCTCTTGAACTGTATAACGCCTACTACCGCCAGTTGGAACGGACATAATGCATCGGGCTGGAAAAAAGATTTTTTTGCTGTAAATGGCTTTGACGAACGTATGCAATATGGCGGTGAAGACCGTGAATTTGGTGAACGATTATTGAATCTTGGCATCCAAACCAAACAAATAAGATATTCCACTGTATGTATACACTTAGATCATGCTCGAGGTTATGTTAAACCCGAAATGATTGAAAAAAACCTACAAATCCGTAAAGAAACCAAAGACTTAAAAAGCACTTGGACCGATTTCGGGATAGTGAAAAAGTAATTTTTAAATAGTTTTTTTTACCATTAAGATACAAGTTTCATTAAGTAATTTCTGCTTAATAAACCTTAATTCCTTAATGGTTTAATTTTTTTCAAATATTAATTTTATTGTAAGTTATCCTTCAAAAAGGAATCCAATTCAGGTAAAATCATTGCTGGAGTTAATTTCAAATACAATTCTCTTGGATTTCTCTCAATTTCTTTGTTTTGCTCGTAAGACAATTCCGAAATGGCATTGGGTAAAAAATCCAACAAATGAACCGATTTGTGGAATTTCCCATCTTCAAAACTACTCCAATCGTCCTTGTTGATGTAAGGCGAAAATAGAGTGAAGGTAGGTTTGTTCAACGCTTTGGCAATATGAACAGTTCCTCCTTCATTAGAAACCAAAACCGCACATTGGTTCATCAATACTGCAAAATCCCGAATACTCGGCGCATAAATATCCAAAATGATGTTGGCTTTATTTTGACATAAAGCATAAATTTTATCGGCTTCAGCTTTCTGATTTGGAGCATAATTAAAAAGCAAATAACAATCGAAAGTGCTCGCAATATGGTCAATAATTTGAGCAATATATTCGTAAGGCATCGATTTTTGAGGGGTGCTTCCTAAAATGCCGAGCATGATTATTTTTTTGTCTTGGTAGTTCTCTGGAACTCGAAATTGCTGTTCTTCTTCCGTAAGGAATATCTTAGGTTCGTAGTTGATCTTTTCAAAAGTATCCACCTGTTGCAATAAATGAATGCGATCTTCAATGGCTTTTCCGCAAATTTGAGTTTTAGTTTCTAAAATTCCAACAGGGTGGGTGTAGTAGCCTAAATTTCCAATTTTCTTGCGGCTTTTATGGCCAACCGTTTGGGTTGCTCCTCCAAATTTACAAATTAATCGGCTTTGCAATTTGGAATACGGATCAAAAATAATATCATATTTTTCGCGACGAACTTGGAAAATCATTTTAATCAAATTGCCAAATTTCTTCAACTCTTTTTCGTTGATGGAAATGATTTTGTCAATGTTGGGATTGTTCTGTATTACCCCATGAGTAAAGTCGTAAGCCATTAAATGCACTTCGCTATCGGGGTATTTTGCTTTGTAATTATTTGCAATAACCGAACTAATTAGCACATCGCCAATTCGTTTGTTTTGTATGATTAAAATTTTCTTCATAAAAGTAATTCTTGGTGCAAAGTACTATTTTTTATACTTTTAACCCAAATAAAATAGAAACATTGTGCGAATTACCATTCATCCAAAATATAAAAATCAAGAAGAGGCTATTCTTCAATTAGTTAAAACTTTTTTTGGAGAAGGGGATTTGGTTGTGAAAGGTTCGCGCAATACCATAAAAACTAATTTTCTAGGAACGGAAAAGGTAAGTATTAAGTTTTTTCAGAAACCTGGAATTTTTAAATCGCTTATTTATTCTTTTTTTAGAAGCACCAAGGCCAAACGATCGTTTGATTATGCCAATTATTTATTAGAGCACGGCATTCCAACACCATTTCCGGTTGCTTTTATTGAAGAACGAAATAGTTTAGGATTGCTAGGAGAGAGTTTCTATATCTGCCACCAACTAGAGTATGATTTTACGATTCGGGAGTTAATTCACGATCCATTATTTCCAGAACGAAAGCAAGTTTTAGAGCAATTCACCGAATTTACTTTTAAAATGCACGAAGCAAACGTCAATTTTCTAGACCATTCTCCAGGAAATACTTTAATTGTAAGCAAAGGCAATAGCAACTATGATTTTTTTCTGGTGGATTTAAACCGGATGAAATTTGAAAATCTATCAATGGAACAACGAATGGATAATTTCAAAAAAATGTGGTTATCTAAAGGTATGGTTCAAATTATTGCAAAAAAATATGCACAATTAAGTAATGAACCCGAAGATAAATTGTTATCCATTTTAATGGAAAAATCCCAACAATTCAAAAGAAAAACTGCTCGAAAGAAGTATTTAAAAAGAAGAATAGGGAAATAAGTTATATTTTTTTTGTAAACTTACTTAATCCCCATATCAATCTATCGTCCTTTTTAATAGTAACATGGCTTTCTAAATTTAATTTTTCTTTAAATTGTTCAATTAAATCTTCGCGTACCCCAAAAATCGAGATAATAATAAAACCACCTTCGTTTAAATAGTTAGAATATCTAACCAATTCTTTTAAAGGATTATCTAAATAATATATTACTTCATTAAAAATAATTACATCAAATTTAGTTTGTGGAGTAAATTTTTGAATGTTGTAAGATAGGAAATCACTTTTTAAATAGTTTCTTTTTTTTGCTTTTGATATAACGTAATTACTTAAGTCAACACCAAGATAATTAGAGTAGTCTTCTTTCTTAAAATATTTTAAAAGTGTCCCATAGCCACAACCCAAATCTAGAATAGCATATTTCGTATCCTTTACATTTATCAGTTTGTAAATAGATTCGTATCTAATGTTTTCAGTTTCCATAAATTTCCATTTTCCTTGAAAATATTTCAAATTCCAAGAAAATTTCTTTTTAATCCATCGAATGGTGTTCTTCATAGGCGTTTCATTTAAACCGCTACATCATACTCTCTTAAAGCATCATTTAAAGAAGTCTTTAAGTCGGTTGAAGGTTTGCGTTGTCCAATTATTAAAGCGCAAGGAACTTGAAAATCTCCTGCGGCAAATTTCTTAGTATAACTTCCGGGAATTACCACCGAACGAGCCGGTACATATCCTTTATATTCAATAGGTTCGCTTCCGGTAACGTCAATAATTTTAGTAGAGGCGGTAAGGCAAACATTAGCACCAAGAACGGCTTCTTTTTCAATGCGAACACCTTCCACCACGATACATCTCGAGCCAATAAAAGCACCGTCTTCAATGATTACTGGAGCCGCTTGTAATGGTTCAAGGACACCACCAATTCCAACACCACCTGAAAGATGCACGTTTTTACCAATTTGAGCACAACTTCCTACGGTTGCCCAGGTGTCTACCATTGTCCCTTCATCAACATAAGCACCAATATTTACATAACTAGGCATTAAAATTACCCCTTTCGAAATATAAGCACCATAACGAGCAACCGCTGGAGGAACCACTCGAATTCCTTTTTCGGCATAACCAGTTTTTAACAACATTTTATCGTGGTATTCAAAAATACCAACTTCATGGGTTTCCATTTTTTGAATTGGAAAATACATAACCACTGCTTTTTTAACCCATTCGTTAACCTGCCAACCTTTGTCTGTTGGTTCAGCAACACGCAAACTGCCATTGTCTAAAGCGTAAATAACTTCTTTAATGGCGTTTATAGTAGTTTCTTCTTTAAGTAATTCTCGGTTTTCCCAAGCCTTTTCTATGGTAGGTTGTAAATGAATCATGGTTTATATTTTTCACAAATATAGGATTTTTAACCAAAATCAAAAACCAAATTGACTTGAAAATATATATATTTGTATTTTAAAATTTTGATTATGGAAGTAATTAGATTGGAATTTCAGCCCCAAATTAAAGACAAAATCTTAGAATTTTTGAGTTCTTTTTCATCAGAAGAATTGAAAATTGTTAGGCAAGACCCTTTTTTTGAAGAAAATAAAAAAAAGTTGGAGGTGGAATTGGCAAATATTAAAAATGGTACTGCTGAATTTTGCTCCTTAGACGAGTTAGATTTAATGATGGATGAAATTTTTGCTAAAAATGACAATAAAATTAAGTAAAAAGTTTCAAAACGATTTAATAAGTCAAGTTCATTTTATTTACAAAGACAAACCTCGAGCAGCATTAAAATTCCGAAAAGATATTATAAAGAATTTAAAGAAAGATTTAAAGCATCCTTTTTCGTTTAAAAAATCTATTTATTTTGATAATGAAACTATTAGAGATTATGTTTTTAAAGGCTATACTTGTGTTTATGAAATTGATGTCAAATTAAATGTCGTAAATGTCTTCGGATTTATCAAATACAAACAATCTTTATAACCCAATATGCCAAGAATTTTAGCCATTGACTACGGAATGAAACGCACCGGAATTGCCGTTACCGACGAATTGCAAATTATTGCTTCGGGATTAACCACCATTCCATCCGAAACTGCTATTGCTTTTTTGAAAGACTATTTTACCAAAGAAAAAGTAGGCAAAGTTTTGATTGGTGAGCCCAAACAAATGAACGGACAACCTTCTGAAAGTACCGAAATCATTGAGAAATTTGTGTCTAAATTTAAAAAAGAATTTCCTGAGATGTCTTTGGAACGTTCGGACGAGCGATTTACATCCAAAATGGCATTCCAAACCATGATTGATAGCGGACTCAATAAAAAACAACGTCAAAACAAAGCATTAGTCGATGAAATTGCAGCAACTATAATGCTGCAAGATTATTTATTGCGATTTAAAATTACTTAATGCAACCCCAAGCTATCCTTAATAGCAATTGTTCCCCCATTATTGAATATCTAATTTTAATTTATTCGTTCTAAATTAAATCACCCATTCTTTCCAACTAAAAGCGTTTTTTGTTACTTTTGCACTTCGATTTCAAAAAAATAAAAATTAATATCAGAAAATGATACTACCAATATACGGTTATGGAGATCCTGTTTTAAGAAAAGTAGGCGAAGATATTTCGGCTGAATATCCTAATTTACAGGAACTTATTATTAATATGTACGACACTATGTACAATGCTTATGGCGTTGGATTGGCGGCTCCACAAATTGGATTAGCAATTCGGATGTTTGTTATTGATACCGAACCTTTTAGTGACAGTGAAGACCTAACGACAGAAGAGCAAAACCAATTAAAAGGGTTCAAACAAACTTTTATTAATGCCAAAATGCTAAAAGAAGAAGGCGAAGAATGGGGTTTTAACGAAGGCTGTTTGAGTATTCCAGACGTTCGCGAAGATGTGTACCGTCAAGAAAAAATCACTTTAGAGTTTTATGACGAAAATTTCAATAAAAAAACAGAAGTTTACGATGGCTTAATTGCTCGTGTAATTCAGCACGAATACGATCATATTGAAGGGATTCTTTTTACCGATAAAATCGCAATGTTGAAAAAGACCTTGATTAAAAAGAAGTTACAAAATATTATGGATGGTAAAGCCCGTCCGGATTACAGAATGAAATTTTGCAATAAAAAAGGAAGATAAATTCAAAAACTCCAATTTTTGAAATTACAAATTCCAAAAAGTGTCAAGTACACCAAAATTGGTATTTGGGTTTTGATTTTTGGAATTTTATTTAGTTATATTTACCACCACATAAAATACTTTTAGAAAATGAATGTAGAAAAAATATTAGCCATTTCAGGCAAACCAGGATTGTATGAATTGAAAGTACAAACGCGTTCCGGATTTGTAGCCGAATCAATGTTAGACGGAAAAAGAATTACCGTTGGAATGCGAAGTAACGTAAGTTTATTGTCTGAAATATCTATGTATACCCATAGCGAAGAGAAACCGTTAGTTGAAATTATGCGCGCTATTGCCGTAAAAGAAAACGAAGGACCTGCTATTTCACATAAAGAAGATACTGCTAAATTATTGGAGTATTTCAAGCAAATCGTTCCAGATTATGATGAAGATAGAGTATATCCATCCGACATTAAAAAAGTTTTGAATTGGTATAACATGCTGCAAGCAAAAGGAATGGTTTCTAAAGAAGAGCCTATAGTTGACAATGCTGATTCTGTAAAAGAACAAGTAGTGGAAGAAGTTAAGGCTAAAAAGAAAACGGCTAAAAAAGAGTAATTCTATTTTTACGATATAAAATTTAATCCTGTCAAGAAGATTTCCTGACAGGATTTTTTTTGCAATTTTTTTGTATTCGTTATAATAATGTTATAACTTTGTTTTTTAAATTCGTTATAATGGAAACAAATATTATTAATGTAGGAAATTCTAAAGGGATAATAATTCCGGCCAAATTATTAAAGATTTTTGGCTTTGAAAATACCGTTAATATTGAAATTCAAGGAGATAGTTTAGTTATTAGTTCTTCCAAAAATTCCCGTTTGGGTTGGGAAGATTTAATTAAGAAAGAGATGGATACTAATGGACCCTCTAAATCATTACTTCCTGATTTTTTTGATGATGAAAAAGACGAGTGGACATGGTAAATCAATATGAAATCTATTGGATAGTTCTAGATCCAACGATGGGAAGTGAAATAAGTAAGATTCGTCCGTGTCTTGTAATTTCGCCAAACGAATCCAATCGGTATTTAAATACGGTTCTTGTGGCACCGATAACTTCAACCATTCGAAATTTCCCGATGCGAATAAACATTATTTTAGAAAATAAAAACGGACAAATTGCTTTAGATCAAATTCGGTGTGTAGATAAAATCCGACTGAAAAATAGAATGGATATTCTTTCCAATAAAGATATTCAAAAGGTAAAAAATAGTTTAAAAATTTATTTGATAGATTAAAATCAAAAATCATGAACACTAGACAACAACAACTCGATGCTTTTGGTAGATTACTCGATATAATGGACGATTTGCGCGAGAAATGTCCTTGGGATAAAAAGCAAACGCTTGAAAGTTTGCGGCATTTAACCATAGAAGAAACCTACGAATTGGGGGATGCTATCTTGAATAACGACTTGCAAGAGATTAAAAAAGAACTTGGCGATGTATTGTTACATATTGTTTTTTATGCCAAAATAGGTAGCGAAACTAACGATTTTGATATTGCCGATGTATGTAACGAAATCTGTGAGAAATTGATTTTTAGACATCCGCATATTTATGGCGATGTAGTTGTGGCCGATGAAGAAGAGGTAAAACAAAACTGGGAAAAACTAAAACTTAAAGAAGGTAAAAAATCGGTTTTAGAAGGTGTTCCTAAAGGATTGCCAGCCTTGGTGAAAGCCAGTAGAATTCAAGAGAAAGTAAAAGGAGTAGGGTTTGATTGGGAGGAACCGCACCAAGTTTGGGATAAAGTACAAGAGGAACTTCAGGAATTGCAAGTGGAAGTAGCGGCAGGGGATCAAGATAAAATAGAAGCCGAATTTGGGGATGTATTATTTTCTATGATTAATTACGCTCGATTTTTGAAAGTAAATCCCGAAGACGCTTTGGAACGAACCAATAAAAAATTCATAAAACGTTTTCAATATTTAGAAAGCAAAGCAGGAGAATTAGGAAAACCCTTAATGGACATGACTCTTGCTGAAATGGATGTTTTTTGGGAAGAAGCGAAGAAATTATAAAAAAGAGACACGAATTCCACAAATTTCCACGAAAATTAAATAATAATAATTTGTGCAAATTCGTGGAATTCGTGTTTTTTTTAAACCATTTCCAACTTTGGAATTTCAATCGTAAAAATTGAATTTTTATAGTCGTGCAATTGGTTTTGAATTTTCACAAAATCCATTTTAAAGAATTGCGTTTCGGAGAATAATTTCGAATAATATTCTATTCCTTCTAGTAAATTATTTTTGAACGATTGCAGTTTTTTAATCTGCCCAGCAGTAATATCTGAAGTTGTTTCTTCAATTTCATTTTTCAAATAATCTACGTACATTTTCAATTCGTTGATGAAAAGATTTGGTCGGTCTATAGCACCTGTAACCGTAGCATTTCCATAAATGTGTTGCACCATTTTAGACAGCGAAACTTCTTTATCAAAATACGCTAAATTGGGTCCAGGACAAATTACAACGCCTTGTTCTTCTCCTTTAATTTTAATTCCGTTTTCAATATATGCAGCATTCACTAAACCAACACAAAGACACGATTTTTCAGTAATTTTTGTTTTTTTCTTCTCATAATCTTTCAAAGATAGTGCATCTTTTTGAGCATCTAATTCTTCTAATTTTATGTCTTGGTATTTTCTAGAAGCCGTGCAAATTCCTTGATTAGAAAACTCTTTGCTCAACGCCAATAATTTTTTCGGACAAGAACTCCCTGATTTATCTTCTGTAATTCTATGCTGTTTTAAGGCCTCATTGGTAGTACCTCTAACGGTATTGAACGGAATTCCCAAAGGTGAAATCTGACTTATATAAAAATCTTTTTCTACCGATTTTGCTAGCAATTCTCTAGTTGCAGCATCAACCGAAGTGGCTTCCGGAACCAATAAAAATGGCGAACCCCAACCTACAGAATCCATTTGATAATGATCTAATAAAAACTGGTGTTCATCTGCCGTTCCTACGCCACCTTGTACGGTAATTTTTAATTCTAAAGGATTTTCAGGTACTGGCATTTCTTTTATAGTCAATGCTTTAATCATTAATTCCTGTGCCGCTTGGATTAATTGCTCTTTCTTTTGATGAAATTCTTCTAAAATTGGTCCTAACAAAAAGCCATCGGTTGCAAAGGCATGTCCGCCACAATTCAATCCCGATTCTATTCGGTATTCTGAAACCCAAAGCCCTTTTTTGGCTAAGAAATTCCCCTGAATCATTGCTGAACGGAAGTCGCTTACCTTTAAAATAATTTTCTTTTTCAGTGCACCATTTGTATCTGGAAAAAAGTCTTTAAAGTTTTCAAAATAACTATACAATCTAGGATTCATCCCTGCAGATAATACTACGGAAGAGGATAAATTGCTGTTTGCAAATCCTCTTAAGGAGGCATGTGCATCATTAAAAGTAACCGGTAATTGTTCGTTTTTAATGAAATTGTCTTTATCAACTTTGGTCATGATATTTACATCAATTTCTCCAGCAGATAAATTGTTTTCTAAATAATTCATCACATTTTCTTTAAACGCGATGCCATCCTCCAATAGATTTTGCAAGCCTTTTTTAAGTTCCGATTTGTTTGGAAGCATCGCAATATAATTGTTTAAGGCTTCTTTGCTTTCGGCTAATTCTTGTTTGAATGCTTCAAATTTTTGTTGCACAATGGCATCTACCATATTTAAATAGGAGGTAATTCGTAAAGCTCTGTAATCTTGAATTTTGTTGGAAATTCCTTCGTAATTAAAGTTAAATTTTTGACTATAAAAAGTATGCATTTTTTCTATTACTTCATCATCTATGATAGAAATAACAGAAGTTATGCCATATTGCGCCACTCTTATCGGGCTGTCTATAGTATAGGCCAATCCCATAACGGGTATGTGAAAGGTATGTATTGCTTGGTTTTTTGCCATTTTGGGTGCTATTTTAATAATTTGTAAATGTTGGTAAAGTTGTTTATTAAATAACTGATAATTATCATGCTATTGGATTTTAACATTAAAAAAAATGTATATTTGGAACAATAAAAATTAATTATGTCGGATACAAAACACGAATTAAAACGTTCCTTAGGCCTTATTGATGCCACGAGTTTAGTAGCAGGATCCATGATAGGATCTGGAATATTTTTAGTAACTGCAGCAATGGCAAGAGACGTTGGTTCTGCTGCTTGGATATTAATTATTTGGCTGGTTACTGGTTTGTTGACGATGTCGGCCGCATTGAGTTATGGTGAATTGGCAGGTATGATGCCCAATGCTGGCGGACAATATGTGTACATCCAACGTGCTTACGGAAAATTGATTTCCTTTTTATATGGATGGACGGTTTTTACGGTAATTCAAACAGGAGTTATTGCGGCAGTCGCTGTTGCTTTCGCGAATTATTCGGCAGTATTTTTTCCTTTTTTAGAAAATAAAATATTCACAATAGGCGAAAGTTTTGTTTTTACCAACAAGCAAGTTTTAGCAATGTTCAGTATTATTTTGCTAACTTATATCAATACGAAAGGGGTTAAAAACGGAAAAATAATTCAGTTGGTATTTACATCAGCCAAGTTAATTGCCCTTTTTGCTTTAATTATTTTCGGATTGTATGTTGGTTTTCATACCAATACCTTTTCTGATAATTTCACTAATATGTGGGATGCTAGTAAAACCGTTTTAAATGAAAACGGAACGCTAACCATTACTAAATTATCCGGAATTGCTTTACTTGGAGCGATGGGAGCAACCATTATAAACTCCTTATTTTCTAGTGATGCTTGGAACAACGTAACCTTTATAGCTGGAGAAATTAAAGAGCCCAAAAAGAACATTCCACGAAGTTTATTTTTAGGAACTTTAATAGTTACAATTATTTACATATTAGCAAATATTGCCTATTTAGCATTATTACCATTAAATGGAACACCTGATGGCACCGTAATTCAAAACGGAATTATATTTGCAAGTCAAGATCGAGTAGGAGCAGCCGCTGCTAGTGTGATTATGGGAAATATAGGCGTTTTTGCGATGGCTGGATTAATAATGGTTTCTACCTTTGGTTGTAATAGTGGCTTAATTTTATCTGGAGGAAGATTGTTTTATGCCATGGCCAAAGATGCTTTGTTTTTTAAAGTCGCGGGAGAATTAAACCAACACGATGTACCTGCTAAAGCCCTTTGGTTTCAATGTGCTTGGGCTTGTATTTTATGTGTTTCCGGAAGGTATAGTGATTTGCTAACGTATTCAACATTCGCATCTTTATTGTTTTATATATTAACTATTGGAGGGTTGTTTATTCTTCGAAAAAAAGAACCTAATGCCGAAAGACCTTATAAAGCGTTTGGATATCCTGTAATTCCAATACTTTATATAGTGATTACTGCAGCAATATGTTTGACTTTATTGGTTTACGATACTCGAAACACGGGACTAGGATTGTTTATAGTAGCCTTAGGAATTCCAGTATACTATTTATTTTTAAACAAGAAAAAGTAAATTAAAAAAAAATGGCTGATTAATTAATCAGCCATTCTTTTTAATTTATTTCGGTCTATTATCGTTATCTTTTTACCTGTAAGATCTATGACACCTGTTTTATTTAATTCCGATAATAATCGAATGCAACTTTCGGTTGCAGTACCAATCATTCCTGCAAGTTCCTCACGAGACAACTGAATATGAAGGGAACCATCGCTATTTTTACCAAAAGTATCTTCTAAATAAAGTAAGGTTTCTGCCAAACGTTCTTTTACGCTTTTTTGTGCCATAGAAACCATGTGGTCGTCGGCTTCTTTCAAGTCGCCACAAATGGTTTTCATAACATTCATTGAGAATTGGTTATTCTTATTGAAAAATCCCATTATTTCTGTTTTCGGAATAAAACAAACTTCCATATCCTCCAATGCTACAGCACTTAAATTGGCAGGTTCATCACTTATTAAAGAGCGTTGGCCTAATAATTCACCTGGTTTAACCAATTTTACAATTTGATCTTTACCGTTAGCACTTAGTTTGGAAAGTTTGCAAACACCATCTTTTATACAAAAAATACCATTAACACTTTCTCCTTCTTCAAAGATGGGCTCTCCTTTTTTTATAACATAAGAAGTCTTGCAATCCGCCATTTGTAAAAGTTCTTCTTTTCCAAGCGCTTTCAAAGAGCTAAATTCACGGACAATACATTGTTCACATTTACTCATATAGAGTGAGTTTAATTTTGAATACAAACTTACAAATTTGTATGACAAATATCATTTTTTCGATAAAATATATGTTAGACTTTTGCTTTAGGTAAAAATGAGCAAATTTATGGATACAAATAATTGTTTCCATTGTGGGTTAAATATTGTAAAAAAAGAAGAAATAATCTTTGACGAAAAAAGTTTCTGTTGTAATGGTTGTAAGACTGTTTATGAGATTTTCAGTGTTAATGATATGTCTTGTTATTATGATTTTCAAGCATCCCCGGGTGCGACCCCATTGGATATTAACGGAAAATATGATTTCTTAGATGATGAAAACATTGTTGCAAAACTACTGGAATTCCAAGAGAGTTCCACACATATTATTTCACTTTACATTCCTCACATACACTGTAGTTCGTGTATTTGGATTTTGGAAAATCTACAAAAACTTCAGCTAGGAATAGGAACGTCTCAAGTAAATTTTCCCGAAAAGAAAGTTAGAATTACGTACAATCCCGAAAAAACTTCCTTAAAAAAGATCGTAGAATTGCTGTGTTCCATTGGTTATGAACCTTATATAAGTTTGGATAACTATGAAGAAGGTGCAAAAGTTGTAGATCGAAGTTTAATTTATAAAATTGGCGTTGCTTTTTTCTGTTTCGGAAATATCATGTTGCTTTCGTTTCCTGAATATTTTGAAGTTAATGAGTTTTGGATCAACCAGTACCGAGGGTTTCTTCGTTGGCTGGTTTTTGTAATAGCACTTCCTTCCTTTTTATATTCGGCAAGTGGCTATTATGTTTCCGCTTGGAAAAGCATTAAAGCCGGTATGTTAAATATTGAAATCCCCATTGCTTTAGGGATTATTGTAATGTTTATTCGAAGTACTGTAGATATTATTTTTGATTATGGTCAAGGATTTTTCGACAGTATGTGTGGATTGATTTTCTTCATGCTTTTGGGAAAATTATTCCAACAAAAAACCTATAGTTTCCTTTCGTTTGAACGCGATTATAAGTCCTATTTTCCTATAGCAATTACTAAAATTTTACCGGATGGAACTGAAATTCCGGTGCAGGTTTATGACATTGAAAAAGGGGATAGGCTGTTAATTCGGAATCATGAATTAATTCCAGTAGATGGGATTTTAATTTCCGATAAGGCTTCAATAGATTATAGTTTTGTTACGGGAGAGGCTGTCGCAATTGAAAAAAAATCGGGAGACAAACTTTTTGCAGGCGGAAAACAATTAGGTAGAGTTATTGAAATGGAAGTGTTGTTTTCGGTTTCCCAAAGTTATTTAACCCAATTGTGGAGTAACGATGTGTTTCAGAAAAAGGTGGATATCAAACATAAAACCATTACTGACAAAATAAGTCGCTATTTTACTCCGGCTTTACTTGGATTAGCTTTAGTGTCCTTTATATATTGGATTTTCATCAGTACCGACACTGCTTTTAATGTATTGACTGCAATTCTAATTGTTGCTTGCCCATGCGCATTAGCATTAACAGCTCCTTTTACACAAGGTAATGTTTTGAGGATTATGGGAAATCGAAAATTATACCTTAAAAATGCTATGGTTATTGAGCAATTAGCCAAAGTGGATACCATTGTTTTTGATAAAACCGGAACCATCACAACCAACAAAAAAACTTCCATAACTTATGAAGGGGCAGTATTAAATGAATTCGAACTAAAATTATTAAAGAATGCTTTGCGGGGATCTAACCATCCGTTAAGTAGAAGATTGTATGATTTTATTCCGAATCAAGAGAAAAAGCATCCGTTGCATTTTGAAGAAATAATAGGTAAAGGAATTTTCGCAGAATTTGAAGAAGGAACGGTTAAATTAGGTTCTTCCCAATTTTTGCAGCACATGAGCGAAAATACCCATAAGAAAACCAAAGTGCATGTTGAAATAAATGGTATTTATAAAGGCAGTTATATTTTTAATAACCAATATAGAGAAGGGTTGGAGCAATTATTTGAACGCCTATCTAAAAAGTACAAACTGATTGTTTTATCTGGAGATAATGATGGAGAACGTCACATTTTAGAAAAAATGCTTCCATCAAATGCCACTCTAGTATTTAACCAAAAACCAGAACAAAAACTACAATACATTGAAAACCTTCAAAAAGAAGGAAAAAATGTTATGATGGTTGGTGATGGATTGAACGATTCTGGGGCATTGGCACAAAGTAATGTAGGTATTTCAATCTCCGAGAATGTGAATGTTTTTTCACCTGCTTGTGATGGTATTTTAGATGCTTCCCAATTTAAAAATATTGCCTTTTTTATGCAGTATTCAAAAAATGCTATGAAAATAATTTATATCAGTTTTACCCTTTCATTATTATATAATTTAGTGGGGTTAAGCTTTGCTGTAACGGGTAATTTATTGCCAATTGTAGCCGCTATCATTATGCCTTTGAGTACAATAACTATTGTGAGTTTTGTTACTATTATGAGTAATATTTATGCAATTAAAAAATAGTATTATGTAACTTTTCTAGTCTATGAAAGTATATTTTTAATCCAAATAATCAAGTATGATAAATATCATATTTTATAAAGTAAGGTAAAAGTAATTTTGTTAACACAAATTTAAGGTATGAGTGTCATTTATTTATTAATCTCCATCAGTATTTTAGTTGCTTTAGTGTTTCTATATGCTTTTATAAGAGCAGTTAGAAGTGGTCAGTATGACGACGATTATACTCCTTCGGTCAGAATGCTTTTTGACGATGAATTAAAAATCAAAACCAAATCAATAACAAACAAAAAAGAAGAACAAAAACCAAATTAATTATGGAAATGCAACAATTTTATTACGACAACAAAATTGTAAAGAAATTCCTTTATGCCAGTATCGTTTTTGGTATAGTGGGAATGTTAGTTGGGCTAATTTTAGCCATTCTGTTTCTTTTCCCGAACATGACCGATGGAATATCGTTTTTAAGTTTCGGAAGATTGAGACCTTTACACACCAATGCAGTTATTTTTGCCTTTGTAGGTAACGCCATGTTTGCAGGGATTTATTATTCCTTACAACGGTTACTAAAAGCAAGATTGTTCAGTGATTTTTTAAGTAATCTTCACTTTTGGGGATGGCAATTAATCATTGTTGCAGCTGCAATAACACTTCCTTTAGGGTTTTCAACATCAAAAGAATATGCTGAACTAGAATGGCCAATCGACATTGCAATTGCTTTGATATGGGTGGTTTTCGGAATCAACATGATTGGAACTATTATCAAAAGAAGAGAACGTCACCTTTATGTAGCTATTTGGTTTTATATAGCAACATTTGTAACAGTTGCAGTACTTCATATTTTTAATAGTTTAGAATTACCGGTTTCAGCAATGAAAAGTTACTCTGTTTATGCAGGTGTTCAAGATGCTTTAGTACAATGGTGGTACGGACATAATGCGGTTGCATTTTTCCTAACAACACCCTTTTTAGGATTGATGTATTATTTTGTTCCTAAAGCAGCTAACCGTCCTGTTTACTCTTATAGACTATCTATTATTCACTTCTGGTCCTTAATTTTCTTATACATTTGGGCTGGACCTCACCACTTATTGTATTCTGCTTTACCAGATTGGGCACAGAATCTTGGAGTTGTATTTTCTATCATGTTAATTGCGCCATCTTGGGGTGGAATGATAAACGGATTATTAACACTTCGTGGTGTTTGGGATAAAGTAAGAGAGGAACCAGTTTTGAAATTCTTCGTTGTAGCAATTACCGGTTATGGTATGGCAACATTTGAAGGTCCAATGCTTTCTCTTAAAAATGTAAATGCTATTGCTCACTTTACCGACTGGATTATTGCTCACGTTCACGTTGGGGCTCTTGCCTGGAATGGTTTCATGGCTTTTGGTATTATCTACTGGGTAATTCCAAGAATGACTAAAACAGAATTATTTTCTAAAAAATTAGCCAATTTCCATTTCTGGATTGGAACTTTAGGAATTATCATGTATGCTCTACCAATGTATGTCGCTGGATTTACACAAGCTTCTATGTGGAAACAATTCAAACCAGACGGAACTTTACAATATGGTAACTTCCTTGAAACAGTAACTCAAATTATGCCAATGTATTGGATGAGAGCTATTGGTGGAACGTTATATTTAACAGGGGTTATTGTATTAGTTTACAATATTGTTAAAACGGTTAAACAAGGTTCTACAATAGAAGATGAATTAGCTGAAGCTCCTGCATTAGAAAAAATTACTACTGGTAGATTGAAAGGTGAAAAATTCCACCCATGGTTGGAAAGAAGACCTATTCAATTAACCATATTAGCAACGATTGCTATTTTAATTGGTGGTGTGATTCAAATTGTACCAACAATTATGGTGAAATCGAATATTCCAACTATTGCATCTGTTAAGCCCTATTCTCCGCTTGAATTACAAGGAAGGGACTTATACATCCGTGAAGGTTGTGTGGGTTGTCACTCTCAAATGGTTCGTCCATTCCGTTCTGAAGTGGAACGTTACGGCGATTATTCAAAAGCAGGGGAGTTTGTTTACGATCATCCATTCCTTTGGGGATCTAAACGTACTGGTCCAGATTTGCATAGAGTAGGAGGAAAATACAACGATAATTGGCATTTTAACCACATGTGGGATCCACAACGTATCAATGAAAAATCAATTATGCCAGCTTACAAATGGTTGTTTGATAATGAACCAATGGATTATTCTTCTACAGAAGCTAAAATGAAAGCTATGCAAACTTTAGGAGTTCCGTATACAGATGCAGATATTGCAAATGCTCAAAAAAGCATTCAAGATCAATCTGCAGCTATTGAGAAAAATTTACACGATGATCCAAATTTTGTAAAATCTTATGAGGAAAGTAAACTTAATGCAGCCAAAAGAGGGGAAACTTTTGTTCCGATGAAAGATAGAGAGATTGTAGCATTAATTGCATACTTACAACGTTTAGGAACCGATATTAAAGTTAAAAAATAAAGCCATGTTAAAATTTGTAAAATACAGTTTAGAGACTATTTCTGGTGTTGAAATTTATCCAATAATTTCATTACTAATATGTTTTAGTTTCTTTGTTGGTCTTTTTTTCTGGGTATTTACCTATAAAAAAGAGGCAATCAAAGAACTAAGCGAATTACCAATAAAAGACTAATCCTACTAAAGATTTAATGATATGAAAAAATTAATTCCATCCTATGTAAGAGTTCCTTTGATATTTGCCTCAGTTTTTGGCGCAATGGAATATTTTATCGACTCAGGAGACCAACCCGCTTTTATAAAGTACCCAATGGTATTACTATTTCTTGGGGTGTTTTTATTTCTTTTGGTAGCAATAGAAATAGTTGTAAATGCCGTGGACAATGTAACTTATCATTTATTAACTGACGAGCAGAAAAAACAATTAGAAGAAGCACAATCAATACCTTTTACAGAAAGTAAATTCTACCAAGGTTTATTGAAAAAACTAACTCGCTCTAAAGAAATTGAACAAGAAGCCGATGTAATGTTAGATCATAATTACGACGGTATTAGAGAGCTAGATAATGTTTTGCCACCTTGGTGGGTGTACCTTTTTTATGGTACAATTATTTTTGCTGGTATTTATTTGTTCCGATTCCAGGTGATTGGAGAATACGACCAAAAGAAAGAATTTGAAACCGAAATGACGGAAGCTAGTATTGCTATTGAAGAATATAAAAAAACAGCTCCAGATGTTATGGATAAAGAGAAAGTTACTTTATTAACGGATGCTGCCAGTATTGCTCAAGGTAAAACAATTTTCACAACTAATTGTGTAGCTTGTCATCGTGCAGATGCTGGAGGTCAAATTGGACCAAATTTAACCGATGCTATGTGGATTAATGGTGGCGGAATAAAAAATGTTTTCAATGTACTTATGGAAGGTGGTCGAGATGGTAAAGGGATGATTTCTTGGAAAGCAACAATTAAACCTTCGGATCTTCAAAAAGTGGCAAGTTATGTTTTATCGCTTCAAGGATCCAATCCAAAAGAACCAAAACCAACAGAACCGGAAGCTAAGTTATGGGTAGAAGAAGGTGCATCAAAAACAAAGGGTACAACTGCGCCTGCTGATACTACAAAAGTAGATGCAAAAGTAGTTGCTGCCAAATAAATAATTACTTTCAAGTCTCAATTTAATAATTGGGACTTGAAGTTTTTAAAAATAAAAATTAATACAAAATGTCAACATTACCAGACGATAATTTTAGAGATAGCATAGGTACTATCAATAAAGAAGGAAAAAGATCATGGATTTATGCTAAAATTCCAAAAGGAATTCTCTATGAACGCAGAAAATGGTTGAGTTATTTTTTGCTATTGTTTTTATTTGCAGCTCCATTTGTTAAAATTAATGGAAACCAATTTTTATTATTTAACGTAATTGAACGCAAGTTCAACCTTTTCGGATTTCCATTTTGGCCACAAGATTTTCATATTTTTGTGATAATTATGATCATTGGAGTGGTTGGTTTAGCTCTTTTTACAGTAGCTTTTGGAAGAATTTTCTGTGGATGGTTTTGTCCGCAAACTATTTTTATGGAAATGGTTTTCCGCAGAATTGAATTTTGGATTGAAGGCGATAGAGGAGCTCAAATCCGATTAGATAAACAAGCTTGGGATGGTGAAAAAATCAGAAAGAAATTTGCTAAGTGGTTCATTTTTTATGTGATTTCTTTTGCAATTGCAAATGTGTTTTTAGCTTATTTAATTGGTAGCGACGCACTAATTAGTTTTATTAAAGAAGGACCTACTAAAAATACCCATACATTAATTGCTCTAATAATTTTTACCTATGTATTCTATTTTATATATGCATGGTTTAGAGAACAAGTTTGTATTATAGCTTGTCCTTACGGTAGAATGCAAGGGGTATTATTAGACAATAAAACCATCAATGTTGCCTATGATTATGTTCGTGGAGAAAAAGAATCAGGAAGAGCTAAATTTAATAAACAAGAAGATAGAGCTGCTACCGGAAAAGGCGACTGCATTGATTGCAAATTGTGTATTAATGTTTGTCCAACCGGAATAGATATTCGTAATGGTGTTCAATTAGAATGCATAAATTGTACTGCTTGTATTGATGAATGTGATACCATTATGGAAGGCGTAGGTTTGCCTAAAGGGTTAATTCGTTATGCTAGTGAAGTTGAAATTGCTAAAAAAGAGAAGTTTGTTTTTTCAACAAGAATGAAAGGATACGCAACGGTATTACTAATTTTGACAGGTGTTTTTGTAGGGATGTTATTCCTTAGAAACGATGTTGAAGCAACAATTTTGCATCTTCCAGGTCAATTGTTTGAATATAAAGGAAAAAAAATAAGTAATTTATACACCTTTAAAGTGGTAAATAAAACAGAGCGTGACTTTGATAATGTTCACTTCAAATTAGTTTCGCCAAAAGGAGAAATCAAGTTGGTTGGAATAAATCATTTTACGGTTAAAAAACAAGCTTTGTCCGAAGGAACTATGTTTATTGAAATTGATCCAGCTTTTATAGATGGTGATAATACAACATTAAAAATTGAAGTTTACAATGGTAAAGATCTAATAGATAATGAAACAACCAACTTTTTAGGACCAAGAAGTTTTAATTAAAATATAGCATTATGAAATTTAATTGGGGAACAGGAATAGTAATAGCGTTTGCTCTATTTATTACGTTTATTTTATACTTTGTATTTAGTGTTCAATCGAATACCAAATACGATAACGAACTTGTTGTAGAAGAATACTATAAAAAAGAATTAGTTGCACAACAAGATATTGATAGAGAACAAAATGCACATGATTTAAACAGCAAAGTAATAATTAAAACCACAGATGAAGGAATTTCTATTGATTTTCCTAACGATTTTGATTATAAAAATATACAAGGAAAAGTGTCCTTATACCGACCGTCTAACCAAAAGCTAGATTTTGAAGTTCCGATTTCTTTATCTAGCGCCCATTTGCTCATACCTACAAGTAACTTGGTTGGCGGTCGTTGGGGCATTTCTATAGATTGGAATTACCAAGGTAAAAAATACTTAAACAAAGAAGAAGTTTATTTTAAACAATAGAAGTTTTCTAGCATGCTTTATTCCGCTTTAATTTTTGGATTGATTAGTAGTTTGCACTGCATTGGTATGTGTGGTCCAATTGCTATGATGTTGCCTGTAGATAGAAGCAATCCAGCCAAAAAAGTAATTCAAATTATGATTTACCATTTGGGTAGATTAACTGCTTATGCTTCTCTAGGATTGATTTTTGGTATTTTAGGAAAAGGATTTTATATGGCGGGTATTCAGCAACAGCTCTCTATAGTTGTAGGAATTTTAATGATAACCATCGCTATAGTTCCTGAAAAAGTGTTTATGAAATACAATTTTTCAAAACCAGTTTACCGAGTAATTTCTAAAGTAAAAAGTAGCTTAGGAAGTCAGTTCAAACGCAAATCTCCGGATGCATTGTTTACTATTGGACTTCTAAATGGATTCTTACCTTGT
Organism: Flavobacterium sp.; assembly: GCF_044357305.1. Lineage (GTDB taxonomy): Bacteria > Bacteroidota > Bacteroidia > Flavobacteriales > Flavobacteriaceae > Flavobacterium. The sequence continues at coordinate 8,059 of NZ_JBIKPS010000029.1, read as the reverse complement.
GGAATGGTTTATGCAGCATTATTTGGAGCAATTGCCATGCAAGATCTAACTTTAGGAGTTTCCTATATGTTGCTTTACGGATTGGGAACTATCCCTATGATGAGTGCTGTAGTTTTTATTTCTAATATTTTTTCACTATCTTTAAGAAACAAATTACAAAAAATAATACCAGTCGTAGCAGTTTTTATTGGAATTCTGTTCATTATTCGTGGTTTAGGGCTTGATATAGCTTATTTATCTCCGAGTAACACCAATTTGTTTGTAAAAGCAAATGCGAGCTGTCATTAGATTAATTAAAAACAAACCAATACTTTATTATTATGCAAAGACATGATTTATTACACGAGTTTCCTGAACATCAGGAAAAAATCCATCAACTAAAAATGGAAGACAAACATTTTAGAGAATTATTTGATGAGTATGATAGAACAGAACATCAAGTACATCGAATTAATACTGGCGAAGAAGTAGCTATTGACGAATATGCACATGAAGTTAAAGCTAAATTCTTAAGCCTAAAAGATCAAATTTATAGTTATCTTAATAAATAGATTTTAGATGTAAAAATTAAAGCACACCGTGAAGTGTGCTTTAATTTTTATTGAAAATAGGCATTTAATAAATTCATCGCAGCTGCAAAAGGAGATATTTCATCTTTTTGGACTGCTTTTTTATTTTCTTCAAGTAGTTTAATAATTTTGGGATGGTTATAAAAATTAGATTGAAGCTGATTATTTATGGTTTCCAACATCCAAAATTGGTTTTGTTCGTGTCTTTTTTGTTCAAAATAATGATTGTCTTGCACCAATATTTTGTATTCAGAAATGTTTTCCCAAACATCGGCAATACCCTCTTTTGTATAGGAACTACAGGTAGAAGCAGTTGGAATCCACCCCGATTTTTTGGCTGGAAATAAATGTAAAGCTCTATTAAATTCCGCTTTAGCTAATTTTGCTTTGTTAATATTATCGCCATCAGCTTTATTTATAACAATAGCATCAGCCATTTCCATAATTCCTCTTTTAATCCCTTGTAATTCATCACCTGCTCCCGATATTTTTAAAAGCAGAAAAAAATCAACCATGCTATGAACTGCGGTTTCACTTTGACCAACACCTACAGTTTCAATTATAATAGTATCGAATCCAGCAGCCTCACATAAAATAATTGTTTCTCGGGTTTTTCTTGCAACACCACCTAAAGTTTCCCCCGAAGCACTAGGCCTGATATAAGCATTTTCATCTTTAACCAATTCTTCCATTCGAGTTTTATCTCCCAAAATACTACCATGAGAAATCGTGCTACTTGGATCGACTGCCAAAACAGCCACTTTTTTCCCTAAAGAAGTTAAATACTTTCCAAAAGCTTCAATAAATGTACTTTTTCCTACACCAGGAACTCCTGTAATTCCAATTCTAAAAGATTTATTAGCATAAGGCAAACATGCTTGTATAATTGCATTAGCCTTGTCTAAGTGGTCTGGATTGGTACTTTCTACCAATGTAATAGCTCTACTTAAAGCAGTTTTATTGTGAGTTAAAATACGATCAATTAACTCCTGTGCAGAAGGTTGTTTCCGGCGCATCTTCTGAATCACCTCTACTGACGAAGTGCTCATGTTTTGCGGTGGATGGATCCCGTCTTTTTCTGTTAAAGCTGATTTTATAGAATTTGGTTCCAAGTAATTAGTTTTCGAATAACAAATTTACACAAAAAAAAACGCAATCAATTAAAAACTTCAGGAGTCTTAATTTATTGCGTTTTTAGTTTTTGTTATTTCTGAAATTCTATAAAACTCCCAAAGCAAGCATACACTCTTTCATCGATTGATACGTTCTTTCAATATCATTATCCAATCCAATTGAAAAACGAATTAAACCATCGGTTAGACCCATTTCCTTTTGCTCTTCCAGAGGAATTTCAGATGATGTTGAGGTTCCAGGTGCACTAAATAAGGTTTTGTAAAATCCTAAACTAACAGCTAAATAGCCAAGGTTTTTTTCTTGCATTAACTCCATTAACTCATTGGCTTTATCAATACTTCCAGCATCAATTGTTATCATACCACCAAAACCATATTCAGGATTAATCATAGTTGCATATAAAGAATGACTTGGATGACTTTCCAATCCAGGATAAACCACTTTTAATCCGTCTTTTTCAAATTTAGTTGCCAAATACATAGCATTATGACTGTGCTGTTTCATTCGAATGTGAAGCGTTCGCAAGTTTTTCATCACCGAAGCCGAACGCAAGCTATCCATCGTAGGCCCAAGTAGCATGCTAGCACCAGAATTTACATCTTTTAAACTATTGATAAATTCTCTTGAAGCACAAGTAACACCACCAACAGTATCACTACTGCCATTTATGTATTTGGTCAAACTGTGAATCACAATATCAGCCCCTAAAGAAATTGGCGCAACCGATAAAGGAGAAAACGTATTGTCTACTACTAATTTTAAATTGTATTTTTTAGCGATTTTTGCCAAACCAGCAATATCCGCAACTTCTAGTAAAGGATTACTTACAGTTTCACAATACAAAACTTTGGTATCTGGAGTAATTGCTGCTTCTACAAGATCTAATTTTGTTATGTCTACAAACGTTGTTTTAATACCAAATCGTGGCGTGAAGTTCTTTAAAAAAGCATAGGTTCCGCCATAGATGGTTCTGCTAGTTACAATATGGTCGCCATTGCTACAAAGTTGCAATAGAGTAGGAGTAATGGCCCCCATTCCGGATGCCGATACATTAGCTGTTTCGGTTCCTTCCATTGCTGCAAGGGCTTTATCAAGATATAAATTACTTGGAGAAGAATGACGGGAATATAAATAACATCCTTCGGCATTTCCTTCAAAAGTATCAAACATCGTTTTGGCTGAAAGAAAAGTATAAGTTGAAGAATCGGATATAGAAGGGTTTACGCCTCCAAATTCTCCAAAATATTGTAAGTCTTGTATTTTATCTGCGGGGTTGAATTTTTCCATTTTTTAAGTTTATAGTTTGTGGTTTATTGTTTATAGTTTGTGGTTTATTATAGTTCAAAATTCATTTATTTTAGAATTAAAGTCAATATTAGTTTAATTATTTAGAATTAAAATCTATTTAATTTATATTATTTAGAATTAAAATCTAAATTTGTATTAATTATATTAGAATGTTAGAAAAACTATCGGAACACTCAAGACCTAAACCCAGAACCCAGAACCCAGAACCCAAAACCCAACACCCAAAATGGACGCTATCGATAAAAAACTCCTGCAATTATTACAAGCAGATACTAAGAAAACCACCAAAGAACTTTCTTTAAAGTTGAATCTTTCAGTAACTGCAGTTTACGAACGTATTAAAAAATTAGAACGGGAAGGAATCATTGACAAATATGTGGTTTTATTAAATCGGAATAAAATTAATAAAGGCTTTGTGGTGTTTTGCCATTTAAAATTATTGCAACATACCAAAGAATTCATCAATCAGTTTGAAAAAGAAGTAGTCAAATTAGTTGAAGTTTTAGAGTGTTTTCATGTAAGTGGGGATTACGATTACATTCTAAAAATTTGTGTAAAAGATATGGAAGAATACCGCGAGTTTATGGTTACCAAACTGACTACTTTGCAGCACATCGGCAGTACCCATAGTACTTTTATGATTGGGGAAGTGAAAAACACTACATCTTTTACACTATAAAAAATTCCGATTAACAAAAAAGTAATCGGAATTTTTTTATATAAATTAGACTTTACGTAAACATTAAAATCAGTAATTGTGCGATGACGATTCTCAAAATCATTGTTAACGGATACACCGTAGCATAAGTTGAAGACGGAATATCATTTCCAGCAATTTTCAAGGCAAATGCTAATGCCGGTGGGTCGGTGGAAGCTCCTGCTAATAATCCGCAGATTTCAAAAAAGTTTTTCTTGAAGTATTTTTTAGCAATAATTCCAACTAACAATAAGGGAATAATAGTGATTAGAATTCCTAAACCTATCCAATAAAAACCACCTCCACCTACAAATGCTTTGGCTAAAATAGATCCACTACTCAATCCAACACTAGCAAGGAATAAGGTAATTCCTAATTCGCGAATCATTAAATTAGCACTATTAGTAGTATAGTTATTTAGATAAAATTTGTTTCCGAATCTACTTAATAATAAAGCTACAATTAAAGGTCCACCTGCCAAACCAATTTTCACAGGAACTGGAATATTCGGAATTTGAAAAGGAATACTCCCAACAATTATTCCTAAAACAATTCCGATGAAAATAGGAGCAATGTCCGGCACTTCCAATCGTTTTAAAGAATTTCCTAAAACATTAGACATTCTATCCAATCCTTCTTGTGTACCAACCACTTTCACGGTATCCCCCAATTGCAAAGAAACGTTTCCGCTAGGAATCATTTGTGTGCCTGCGCGATACAATCTTGTAAAAGTGAAATCGTGCTGGTGAAATTCAGGGATATCGCCAATACGCCGGTGTGTGATTTCTTTATTGGTAACCACAACGTGATTGGAAACCAATTTACTTTCGAGTGCTGTTTTCAAATTCATTTCACTTTCAGAACCAATTAATACGTGCAATTGTTCGAAAGTATTTTTAGGAGCAACAATAAGTAAAACATCATTTTCAGAAAGAATTTCCTTAGGAGTTGGAGAAATAATAACTCCGTTATGAAACATTCTAGAAACCACAATGGGTTTTTTAATCATTTCAAAAATGGTACTGATTGGTTTTCCAACTAATTGTTTATTTTCTAATTTTAAATGTTTGGATATTACTCGGTCTTCTCTAAAATGAATCAGTTTATTTTGAAGTTCGGTTTCGTGTTCGATATTTACTTTGAAAATTCGTTTTAGAATTAGCATCGAAATTATAATACCGAAAACCCCAAACGGATAGGCCACAGCATAAGCCAAAGTAACCATTGAAGTTTCTCCTCCAGTATGATGCAAATTGGTCATAGTGGTTTGCGCTGCTCCAAGTCCGGGTGTGTTGGTTACCGCTCCACTCATAATCCCCGTCATGATTGAAATAGGGTTATTTGTAAAGTAGTATAAAACCAATGTTATGGAAACTCCAAAGAGCACTACCATCGCTGCTAGCATATTGGTAACTAAAGCATTTCGGTTTAAGGAAGCGAAGAACCCAGGTCCGACCTGAAGCCCAAGGGTATAAACGAATAACACCAACCCAAATTCTTTTAAGAAATCTTGTAACTCATGATCGACAGAAACTCCCATAAATGAGAAAAACAATCCAATAAAAAGCACCCAAGTTACTCCGAGTGAAATCCCGAAGATTTTAATTTTTCCGAACCAAATTCCTAAAGCAATTACCAAACCAAAGACGATTACGGTTTGTGCAAAAGATTGCTTTGTAACTAAATCTACTATCCAGTCCATTTTGATAAGTTTTTAAATACCAACGGAAAGATACTTTAAATTTCCGTTGGTATTTGTTTTGTTGCGAAGTTTATAAACCAGGTCCTGCAGACACTAATCGTTTTCCTTCTTCTGTATCCGTATATTGCTCAAAGTTTTTATTGTAAAGTGCTACTAATTTTTTAGTTTTAAATTCCCATTCGGCAACATCTTTATAAGTAGTTCGAGGGTCTAAAATATCCTCAACATTAGGCAACGTTTTAGGAGCAGTCAAGTTCAAGAAAGGAACTTTTACAGTTTCTACTTTTTCTATAGATCCATCAATAATAGCATCGATAATGGCACGAGTGTTTTTAAGAGATATACGTTTTCCAGTTCCGTTCCAACCTGTGTTTACCAAATAGGCTTTAGCATTGTGTTGTTTCATTTTAGCAACCAAGGTTTTAGAATACATAGTAGGGTGCAAAGTTAAGAACGCTTCGCCAAAGGCAGGAGAGAAAGAAGGTTGAGGTTCGGTAATTCCTCTTTCGGTACCTGCTAATTTAGAGGTAAATCCGCAAAGGAAATGGTATTGCGCTTGGTCTTCATCTAAGATAGATACTGGAGGCAATACTCCAAAAGCATCGGCAGAGAGATAAATAATTTTGCTTGCATGACCTGCTTTAGAAGGAAGAACAATTTTATTGATATGATAAATTGGATAAGAAACCCTAGAATTTTCAGTAATAGAATGGTCGTAATAATCTACTTCTCCATATTCGTTCACCACTACATTTTCTAATAAAGCATCTCTTTTTATGGCTCTCCAAATGTCGGGTTCATTTTCTTCAGATAAGTCAATTACTTTAGCATAACAACCTCCTTCAAAGTTGAAAACTCCGTTATCATCCCAACCGTGTTCATCATCTCCAATTAAATACCGTTTTGGGTCGGCAGATAACGTTGTTTTTCCAGTTCCAGAAAGTCCGAAGAAAATAGCAACATCCCCATCTTCTCCAACGTTAGCAGAGCAGTGCATGGATGCCATGCCTTTAAGCGGTAGGTAATAATTCATCATAGAGAACATTCCTTTTTTCATTTCGCCACCATACCAAGTACCACCAATAATTTGGATTTTTTCGGTAAGGTTGAACAACACAAAGTTTTCAGAATTCAAACCTTGTTCTTTCCAGTTTGGGTTGGTAGTTTTAGAACCATTCATAACAATAAAATCGGGCTCTCCAAAGTTTTCCAATTCATAAATAGAAGGTCTAATAAACATATTGGTTACAAAATGCGCTTGCCAAGCCACTTCCATTACAAAACGTACTTTTAAGCGGGTATCTTTATTGGTTCCGCAGAAAGCATCCACCACATATAATTTTTTAGAAGTAGAAAGTTGTCTTAAAACCAAGTGTTTCAAATCGCTCCATACTTCTTGAGTTGTAGGAAAGTTTACTTTATCATCCCAATAAATGGTGTCTTTGGTAATAGCATCTTTAACAATGTATCTATCTTTAGGAGAACGCCCAGTGAATACTCCCGTTTTTACTGCCACAGCACCAGAATCGGTAACAGCACCTTTTTCATATCCTTTTCGTAAATGAGAAGTTTCTGCCTGAAACAATTCTTCATAAGTCGGATTGTAAACCACTTCATGGTATCCTGTAATTCCTAAATCGTGTAATTCTTGAATGACTTTAATGTTTTTCATAGTAAATTTTATTTTTATCGGTTATTAAATTTCACACATCAAATTTCCGATTTTAAGCATTCAAAAAAACTGATAAATATCATAAAAAAAATAAATCTACGAAAACGTTTTCTTTGTTTACAAGGGTTTCGGAGGTTTTATATTTTAGCTAGTCCTAATTTCATTTATACAACAAAAAGTCCAAAAACAATCCGTTTCGATTAAATCAGGAGCGAAACATTAGGCATTTTCGGTAAATGTCATTCCTGCTTTCGCCTTTAGTCTCGTTCCGTACCTCCACGAGAGCTACCGGCTCAATCAGGGCTATGCTCCCAGCAAATGGTATGAAATTCCAATTTCTAAAACATCCTACTATATATTACAATATATTTCCTTTCCTAACAGGTTTCCAAAACCTGTTAGGTTTAAAAAAGAAACCGCTATAACAACATAAATTTCCAAATACCCTACTATATATATAGTACAATATATTTCCTGTCCTAACAGGTTTCCAAAACCTGTTAGGTTTAAAAAGATTATGAGTTCCAACAAAAGACAGAACCTAATTAAATACCAAATTTCCCAAAACCATCAATAAATAAAACCCCAACTATATTTCCTATCCGTGTCCCCCTCTCCTTTGGAGAGGGGTTAGGGGAGAGGAGAGCTATGTTTTTCTAAAACCAAGCGAAGCTTCTAATACCAAGAAAACTATGAAACTATGTGGTTTTAAAAAAAAAACAATGTTTCCACCCTCTCCAAAGGAGGGGGAAAGAGGATAGCTTCCTTCTAAAACCCCAAAAACAAAAAAACTTTGTTCAACAACCTTCACGAATTCAGCGCATTAAAAAATACTTTCAAAAAAGGGAAAGAAAACCCTTGCGAGAGTGAAAAAGAATGGTACTTTTGCACCCGCATTAAGGCAGACGTTCTTTACAAACTGAGACTACAAAACTAAAAAAATCTAAAAAAAAGATTTGCGAGAAACAAATAAAGGT
>NZ_JBIKPS010000013.1:0-85528 GCF_044357305.1 Flavobacterium sp. | reverse complement strand
AGAACAATAAGATTGATGATGGCGGGTATACTTTAAAACTTGTTCAAGTTTAAATTCTGATGTAAAACTTCTTTTTTTTCTCATAAAAATGCCCCAAATAGTGTCTAACTTTTTGGGGCATGTTCAATTTCTCAAGGTTTCTCATTATTTTAATATCTCGTACTTCGCATTTCTAACTTCGTACCTTATTAAACTTATTGTTTTTTCATTTCTTTTTCAATCATTTCGTAGAATTCGTCAATCTTAGGAAGAATAACAATTCTAGTTCTTCGGTTTGCAGCACGGTTTTCGGCAGTATTGTTTTCTACTAAAGGAATAAATTCACCACGTCCGGCAGCAATTAATTGGGAGGGTTTAACGCCTAAATCTTTAGTTAAAACTCTAACTATTGCAGTAGAACGTTTGACACTTAAATCCCAGTTGTCAATTAATATTGCATTTCCTGTAAATGGCACATTATCCGTGTGACCTTCCACCATACATTCAAAAGTTGGTTTGTCGTTGATTACTTTAGCCACTTTAGCCAAAACCTCTTTGGCTCTATCGCTCACTGTATAGCTTCCGCTTTTAAAAAGTAGTTTATCTGCAATAGAAATAAAGACTACTCCTTTTTCCACATTTATATTAATATCAGGATCAGAAATTCCAACAGAACTTTTTAAACTAGTAACCAAAGCAAGCGTAACGCTATCTTTTTTGGTCAAAGCATCTTGCATTCTAGTGATTTTTAAATCTTTTTCTTTGATTGTTTCTAAAGCTTTTTCAATATTTTGCGCACCTTGTTTAGTTAGGGTAGTCATGTTCCCTACATTACTAATTAAATCGGAATTGTTTTTCTTCAAATAATCGTTTTGTTGGTTCAACGATTCTTTTTCAGTTAAACACAAATTTAATTTTACGGTAGTGGAATTTAATAAATCTTGGCACTCTTTATTTTGTTTTTCTAGTTCAGCGATTTTCTTTTTGGTACCACATGAAGTCAAACTTAGTGCTGCTAGGGTAAACATAAAAATTACTTTTCTCATAATGTCTTTATTTTATAATTGCAAAATTACAATTTCCTACAAACTATAACGTATTAATACTATAAAGTATTGTTAAGTTTCTTTTTAAAAATAGTTTCTCGTTTTATGAAATAATCATAAACGATACTTTTGGTTTGATAATAATCTTCTTTTTGAGTGGTGCCTCTTTTTTTTAAATTTATGATAATCAAATGATAAAAATAAAAATGGGCTTTAAGTATGGCAAAACAATGGGAAAATTTTCCTTGAAAAATAAATTGAATTCCAGCAATTCCATCTAAAACTAATCGCAAAAAAAGTGTAGGGAATAGTTTTCTTTTGGGTAAATTCTTAACTAACATAAGTAACGAATTTCTGAAATTCAAAAAGGTTTTCTTAGGATTTGCTTGGTTTAGTGTAGCGCCACCAACGTGATATACTACTGATTTTCCTGTATATTTTGCAGAATATCCAAGGTTAAAAGCACGCCAACACAAATCTATTTCTTCTTGGTGAGCAAAAAAATCGGCATCAAAACCTTTTAGTTTTCTGTAAACTTCTTTACGAATAAAGAAACAAGCACCACTTGCCCAAAAAATTTCTTTCTCGTCGTCGTATTGGTGGGTATCTTTTTCTAAGGTTTGAAAGATGCGCCCTCTGCAAAACGGATAGCCGTATTTGTCAATAAAACCACCCGCAGCGCCAGCATATTCAAAGTATTCTTTGTTTTTAAAATCTAGAATTTTAGGTTGGATGATTCCAATATTAGGTTCGTTATCCAATATAGATAGGATAGGAGTAAGCCAATTTTCAGTAACTTCTATATCCGAATTTACTAAAGCATAATAGGGTTCTTCGATTGTTTGTAGTGCAATATTATAACCATCTGCAAAGCCATAATTAGCAGTATTCTGAATTATTTTAACCGATGGAAATAGCTCTTTTATAACTGCAATCGAATTATCGGTAGAAGCATTATCTACAACATAAACCGTTGCTTCATTGGAATAGGCAACGACTGAAGGCAGAAACTGCTCTAGCAATTTTGCACCATTCCAATTTAAGATTACTACTGCAATTTTTTTGTCCATTCTCTATTCTCTATATTCTATTATCTAATTTCTGCCTTCTCTTTTCTGCCTTCTAAATTCTATTTTCAAAATTAGGTAACTCTTCAAGAAAAACATATTTCTCGTTTTCAAAATCCATTTGGCAAAAGTAATGATTTAGTCCGTTGCTTACCATTAAGTATTTTGCATTTAATACAAGATTGTAACGTGCAATCTGGTTAAAGGTTTCTTGGGTAATTTTTACTTCGGGTGCTTTGCATTCTATCAATAAAAATAAATCTCCATTTGGTTGGTATACAACTATATCGTAACGTTTAATTAAACTATTTATCTTTATAATTTTTTCAACATTAATATAGGATTTTGGATAGTTCTTTTCTTGTAATAAAAACTGAACCACATGCTGACGTACCCATTCTTCGGGAGTAAGAAGAATAAATTTTTTCCGAATTTCATCGAAGATAGCAATTTTATTTTCACTATTTTTGAAGCGAAACGTATATTTAGGAAAATGTAGTTTTTGCATAAAGCAAAAGTAAGACTTTTAGAGAACTTAGAAAATAGAAAATAGAAAATAGAGAATAGATAAAACGGTATATGGACGAAGTTTTAAAAATTATTAACGACCTGAAAGCTGGGAATATAAAACCAATTTATTTTTTAATGGGTGAGGAGCCTTATTATATTGATAAATTGACGGAGTATATCGAGAACACTATATTAAGTGAAGACGAAAAAGGCTTCAACCAAACTATTATTTACGGACGGGATACTACTATTGAAGAAGTTATTTCTAATGCCAAGAGGTATCCCATGATGGCGGAACGTCAAGTGGTTGTGGTTCGTGAAGCACAAGAATTATCCCGTACCATTGACAAACTAGAAAGTTATGCCGAAAATCCGCAGCCAACTACTGTTTTGGTTTTTGCTTACAAATACAAAACTTTAGATAAACGTAAAAAACTTGTAAAACTTATTGCCAAACATGGTGTTTTGTTGGAGAGTAAAAAACTATACGACAATCAGGTAGGGGCTTGGATTAATAAGTTGCTACAAGGTCGTGGTTATTCTATAGAGCCCAAGGCCAATGCTATGTTGGTGGAGTTTTTAGGAAATGATTTAAGCCGGATAAGTAATGAATTGGATAAACTAAAAATAATTCTACCTAAGGGACATACTATTTCTCCTAAAGATATTGAGTATAATATTGGGTTCAGTAAGGATTTTAATGTCTTTGAATTACAAAACGCAATAGGATCTAAAAACCAATTGAAAGCCTATCAAATTGTTCAATATTTTGCCGAAAATCCTAAGGATAATCCGATGGTGGTTACGGTGAGTTTAGTGTTTAGTTTTTTCGTTAAAATATTAAAATACCATGGACTGAAGGATAAAAATCCTAAAACAGTAGCGCCAATATTGGGAGTTAGTCCGTTTTTCTTGAAAGATTATGACATAGCACTTCGCAATTATCCTATGAAAAAAGTGAGTGGTATAATTGCTACTTTGCGTGATATAGATGTTAAAAGTAAAGGAGTAGGCGCTAATGCCTTGCCAAGCCATGATTTGTTAAAAGAAATGTTGGTGAGTATTTTTAGTTAATAAAGTTAGAACTTACTTAAATTATCAAAATCCTTTTTTTCTCTGTATAGTTTTCGCAACAAATTTAAATTCACGATATTTGTCTACCTGAAATTTAAAAATAATGTTATGGGAATGAATAAAAATACCGTTTTAGGTTGGGCTACATTAATCATGGTAATCATGGGATTAATCTTGATTGGCCTAGGCGTTTATAAATATGCCGATGTGGCAGGTTGGGGTTTTTGTGCCGTAGGAGTAGGGTTTCTTGCTAATGCTTGGGTTTTTAGTGCGTTAAAAGGAAGAGTTTAAATTATTAAAATATATAAATAAAAAAAATGGCAGACGATAAGAAAGTAATTTTCTCAATGCAAAAATTGAGCAAATCCTATCCAGGAAGTGATAAACAAGTATTGAAAAACATCTATTTAAGTTTCTTTTATGGCGCTAAAATTGGTATTCTTGGATTGAATGGATCTGGAAAATCCTCTTTATTAAAAATTATTGCTGGGGTAGATAAAAACTACCAAGGCGATGTGGTTTTCCAACCAGGATATACTGTTGGTTACTTAGAGCAAGAACCAATATTGGATGAAACTAAAACCGTAATTGAAGTTGTTCGTGAAGGAGTAGCAGAAACGGTTGCTATTTTGGATGAGTTCAATAAAATTAACGATATGTTTGGCTTGCCAGAAGTTTATGAAGATGCAGATAAAATGCAAAAGCTGATGGATCGTCAAGCGGATTTACAAGATAAAATTGACGCTTCGGGTGCTTGGGAACTAGATACCAAACTTGAAATTGCAATGGACGCACTAAGAACTCCAGATGGTGATATGCCAATTAGCGTATTATCTGGTGGTGAAAAACGTAGAGTTGCTTTATGTCGTTTGTTGTTGCAACAACCGGATGTGTTGCTATTAGACGAGCCTACTAACCACTTGGATGCCGAAAGTGTACTTTGGTTAGAACAACATTTATCCCAATATGCAGGAACTGTTATTGCCGTTACCCACGATAGATATTTCTTAGATAATGTAGCGGGTTGGATTCTAGAATTGGATAGAGGAGAAGGTATCCCATGGAAAGGGAATTATTCTTCTTGGTTGGATCAAAAATCCAAACGAATGGAACAAGAAGAAAAAGTTGCTTCCAAAAGAAGAAAAACGTTAGAACGGGAGTTAGATTGGGTACGTCAGGGTGCTAAAGGACGCCAAACCAAACAAAAAGCACGTTTGCAGAATTACGATAAGTTATTGAATGAAGATCAAAAAGAACTGGATGAAAAATTAGAAATCTACATTCCGAATGGACCTCGTTTAGGAACTAATGTCATTGAAGCTAAAGGAGTTTCGAAAGCATTTGGAGATAAATTACTTTATGATGATTTGAATTTCACACTTCCACAAGCTGGGATTGTTGGAATTATAGGACCAAATGGTGCTGGTAAATCTACCATTTTTAGAATGATAATGAAAGAACAAGAGCCGGATGGTGGAGAGTTTACCATTGGAGATACTGTGAAAATAGCTTATGTAGATCAGGCACACTCTAATATTGACCCTAATAAATCTATTTGGGAGAATTTTTGTGATGGGCAAGAATTAATTTTGATGGGTGGCCGCCAAGTAAATTCTAGAGCCTATTTATCTCGTTTTAATTTTGGAGGAAGCGAACAAAACAAAAAAGTATCTGCATTATCCGGTGGAGAACGAAACCGACTTCATTTGGCGATGACCTTGAAAGAAGAAGGAAACGTACTTTTATTAGATGAGCCTACCAATGATTTAGATATTAACACGCTTCGTGCTTTAGAAGAAGGTCTTGAAAACTTCGCTGGATGTGCTGTAGTAATTTCGCACGATAGATGGTTCTTAGATAGAATTTGTACCCACATTCTAGCATTTGAAGGAGATTCGCAAGTATATTGTTTTGAAGGTGGTTTCTCTGAATATGAAGAAAATAAAAGAAAACGTCTTGGTGGTGATTTAGCTCCAAAACGATTGAAATACAAAAAGTTGATTCGATAACTCATTTTTTTCTATAATTATCAAATAAGGAGTCTGTTTCACGGTAAGTGATACAGACTCCTTTTTATTAGATTATAACATAACCACTCGTGTCTAATTTTAATTTTGATAATACTCTCCAATTATTAAATCCACGTTTGTCAAAATGAGGTAAGTCTTTTAAAGTTTTCCAATTTCCTCCCCATTCCCAGCCATACTTGGCGAAGATTTTTACGCATTCGTACCAATCGGCTATTTGGTCATTATCCCAATCTTTAGTGGTATCCCAAGATGCGGTTTTGCCATCTATAATTAGACAAATATCTACTGCAAAACCAAAGTTGTGAATAGATTGTCCTGCTTTGGCATTGGTTACTTTTTTACCAGGTTTGGTTCTGCCTTGTTGGTATAAATCATTTTGCTCGGCAAAGGTTCGTAAGCCTTGGGTTACTCTTACTTTTGCCCTTCCAGTTAAGGCTACATCGCATTCTTGAATGATTTTAGTTGCTTCATTTCTAACCGATGGATGCAATTTTGCAATGCGGTTTAAGGTTGGTGTGTCCATAAATTCTGTTTTTAATTTTTAAAATTACTTTTTAGAAAATTAATGGTTAAATTCAAAAACCTAGGATAGTTGGGGAGTAACTAAATTTACGAATTCTGTTTTAATTTTTGGTATTATGTTTATATATTATACTCACAAAATTAATTTAAAGATTAATAAGTTTATTTACGTTTATAATTATCTTTTAAACATATCTCTAAACTGATATAAAAATCTTTCGATCAATCTTGAGTCTTTAGTAACAATGTCTGCTGTTCCGCTCATTTCTTGTCTAAAAGCAATTTGTTTTTTGTATGATGTTTTTAATCCATTAGGTAAAGAAATATCTACAAGTAAGTTTCCGTCTTTGTCAGGGGTTAAAGAAATAGCTTTTACAATTCCTTTGATTACTCCAAACTCTCTATCGGGATAATTTTCAAGTCTAATATTTACATTTTGTCCAATCTTAATTTTACCTGAATTTTGTGCCTTTGCTTTAGCTTTACCAATAAAACCATTTTCACTATTCGGGATTATTGCAAATACATTGTCGCCTGTGTTTATTGTTTGGTTTTCTGTCCAAATTTGTAAAAAAGATACTTTCCCATCTATAGCAGAACGAAAAACATAATTTAACTCCCAATCTTTAATTATTTTTTTTAATTGATAAAATGCTTGAATTACATTGCGTTCTAAATTTACATTTTCTTTATTTTCATTTATTTTAGTAGTTTGTGTTGCTCTGTTTAATTCATTCAACGATGATTTTAATGAAGAAATTGAGCTTAATAAGTTTTTATAACTTTTCTCTGTTGCTAAATAATTTAGTTTATGTTTTTCTAGTTCTTGGGATGCAATTATACCTTTATTAAATAGTGTTTGGTAACGCTCTAAATCGAGTATGTTAAGTTCTAATTCGTTTTGATTGATTATTTTTTGAGATTCTAATAATTTTAACCTTTCACTTAGTTGAATGGTTTCTAGACTATGAGCATTATCATCAACTTTAAAAGGTTGTAATTTTCGGTTTAATTCATCGGCAGAATATTCTTTTTGAAAAACTGAAAAACTATTTTCAATATCACCTAATTGAGCAGATTGTAATTTCTCAAAAGGAAAATTACTTTTTTCAATATCTATTGTGTCTGTAATACTTTTAAGCAAAAAAACATCTTTAAAGTTTGCAGTGCTTTCAATTACCGCAAGTGGTGTGTTTTTAGAAACATTACTTTTATCATTAATTAAAATGGCTTCTATTTTCCCCGATGTTTTTGCAACTAATTTTTGTGGTGGTGTATTGGTAGTTATTACAATGTCAGAACCAACAATGTCAGGATATTTAACAATCCAAGATACCAATAGTAGCATTACTAGGATTGTTAAAACTACTACGGAACCCCAACGGATTATCCAATGTGGAACACGAGTTAGTATTTCTTGCACTTCTTCGCTTCGGAGTTCAAATGAGGTGTTTCTATTTTCTTCCATTTCTTAATTTCCTAACTGCAATTGATTTTTAACTAATTTAAAATAACTTCCTTTTAAAGCTACTAATTCTTTGTGATTACCAATTTCTACTATTTTACCTTTTTCTAACACTACAATTTGATTGGCATTCATGACAGTACTTAGTCTGTGAGCAATAACGACAACGGTTTTATTTTTGAAGAAAATATTTAGTTTCTCCATAATTTCCTTTTCGTTATTGGCGTCTAGGGAAGAAGTAGCTTCGTCAAAAAACAACATTTCGGGGTTTTTATACACAGCTCTCGCAATTAAAAGGCGTTGTTTCTGTCCTGTACTCATTCCGATACCTTCCATACCAATTTTAGTATTGTAACCAAGAGGATAGTTTTCAATAAACTCTTTGATGTTGGCAACATCCGAAGCATAAACTAAACGCTCTTTATCAATTATATCAACACCTATTGAAATATTATTAGCTATTGAATCATTAAAAATATAACCTTCCTGCATAACACAACCTAAATGGCTACGCCAAGTTTTTTGAGCAATTGTTTTTAGAGGCGTTTTACCAATTGTGATTTCTCCTTTGATAGGTTCATAAAACTTTAATAAAAGTTTCATTAAAGTAGTTTTACCGCTACCGCTTGTACCCACAATTGCAGTTATTTTATTAGCTGGAATTGTTAAGTTTAGATTATCTAAAACCATTGTGTCAGAACCGATGTATCTAAACGATAAATCTTTTATCATAATATCGCTGTTTTGTGGTATGTCGTGAGTTTGGGTTTCTTCTTTTTGGGTTTCATCTTCTTTCTCGTGAATTTCTGACAGACGAGCCAACGATATTTTAGCATCTTGTGCTTCTCGAATAAAACCGATTAATTGTAAAACTGGCGCATTTAAACTACCAACGATACTTGAAATTGCCATCATCATACCTAAAGTAATTTGACCATCAATAACCAATTTCGCTGACAAAAAAACAATGATAATATTCTTTAACTCATTAATAAAGTTAGAACCGATAGTTTGTGTTTGTTCTAAAACTAAACCTTTCATTGAAACTTTAAATAATCGTGCTTGAATGTATTCCCAACCCCAACGTTTTTGTTTTTCGGCGTTGTGTAACTTTATTTCTTGCATTCCATTGATTAGCTCAATTACTTTGCTTTGTTCTTGTGAAACTTCTGAAAATCGTTTATAATCTAATTCTTTACGCTTTTTTAAAAATAATGTTACCCAAACAAAGTATAAAACACTACCGATAAAGAAAACCGCAAATATTTTCAGATTGTAATATGCCAAAACGCCACCCATAATAACCATATTGATTGCAGAAAACAAAACGCTTAATGATGAAGTTGTTAAAATTTTTTCAATTCTATGATGGTCGTTGATGCGTTGCATAATGTCGCCAGTCATACGAACATCAAAAAATGAAATGGGTAAATTCATTAATTTAATAAAAAAATCAGAAATTAATGAAATGTTTATTCGAGTTGATAAATGTAATAAAATCCAACTACGAATAAGTTCCAACGCCGTACGCCCAAAAAACAAAAATAATTGTGCAAAGAGAACTAAATAAATAAAATGTATATTTTGATTTTGAATACCAACATCAACAACACTTTGGGTTAAAAATGGAACAATTAATTGTAATATACTACCAGCCAATAATCCTATTGATAATTGAAAAACAAAAGATTTATAGGGAATAAGATATTTAAACAATAAACCAAAGCCAAAAGCTTTATTGTCTTCACTATCAAATTCAGATTGATAGAATTTTGGTGTTGGTTCTAAAACTAGTGCTATACCTTCTTGTGTGGTTTCTGTAGCATTATTACCAATCCAAAATTTTAAAAATTCTTCTTTAGAATATTCAATTAACCCGTGTGCTGGGTCTGAAATATAATAAATGCCTTTTTTAATTTTGTAAAGCACCACAAAATGTTCTTTATTCCAATGAAGGATTAAAGGAAGTGGAGCTTCTTCAAGTTTTATAGCATTTAATTTAATCCCTAAAGAACGGAAACCAATATTTTCAGATGCTTCTGAAAGGGTTAATAAACTTGTACCTTCTCTTGTTGTTTCCGATAGCTTTCTTAAAATTTGTATATTAAGTGATTTTCCATAATGCTTTGCAATAATTTTTATGCAAGTTGCACCACAATCTTTGGAATCGGCTTGTTTGTAAAATGGAAAATTTGGCATTTATTCGATTAAATATTTTTCTAATTCTTTTTTCAATTTTTCACCTTCACTGGGTCTTGGGGCATCATTGTTTATTAGAACACCTTCTTTATTAAAAATCATATACCGAGGAATGCTCTTTACAGAAATATCAAATTGAGATGATATTTTAAAATCGCTTGTTTTTTTTAACTTAATTGTCATAAAATTATTATAGTACCCCTCTAAATGTTCTTTTTTAACTGCTTTTCCCCATTTGTTTTCATCTAGATCAATAGATAAGTATATAAAGACAACATCTTTATATTTTTCTTGAAGCTCAAGAGAATATTTCATTTCTTTCCTGCAAGGGTTACACCAACTAGCCCAAAAATCAACAAAGATTACTTTTCCTTTATTTTCTTTAATTAGTTCGTCAAATGATTTTTTTTCTTGCCCATAAAAACTTAAGGATAGAAAACAAGACACAATATATATTACTATTTTATTTTTCATATTCAATATCTATTCTAAAGTTTCATGCTTAGTTATTTTGGAATTTTAGATATTTATTGATTCAAATATTTATCTAGTTCGGTTATAATCTCTTTAGAATCTGGTTTAGGAGCATTGCCATTAACAAGAACACTTTTTTTGTTATATATTACATATCTAGGAATAGAATTAAGCTGCAATTGTTTATAAAATATTGAATTCGGATAATTTATTGCTAAAAAACTATTTTTGTAATCATATAATGATTCTTTTTTTACAGCCGATTCCCATTTATTGAAATCACTATCTATTGATATATATATATAAACTATATCTTTATTTTTGTATTGATTTCTTAATTCTTTTGAAGCTCCCATTGATGCTCTACATGGAGCACACCAGCTTGCCCAAAAATCAATATAAATAACCTTGTTTTTATTTTCCGTAATGATTTGATCTAAATTATCAATATCTTTATTTATTGTTATAAAATTTGTTTTTGATATTTCTTTTTTAAATTTTGATAAATCTGTTAAATAATTGTTTCTAATTTCATCTATCGCTAACGAATCTTCTGCAATGCCTTCAAATTGTTTAAATTTATTTGATATATCACTTCCCTCATCTCCAAGTGTTCTTAAAAAATTATATAATAAGTATTCTTTAGTCTTTTTTGAAAAAATATTTGATTTATACACTTCATCAAAAGCAGTTCCGTTATCATACGTGGACTCTTTTTGTACTGATTTTTTTGTTATATTAAGGTTATTTAGAGCATAATTTCTCAAAAAGAAACGGTATGTTTTTAAATAAATTAAGCTATCATTTGTTAAATCTTTCGTATTAATATTAGAAAAATTTTTATTAATATTTGTTTCATAATACTTTATTCTATTATACTGAATATTGGATATTTCATTAGACAATTGATTTATGTCAACTAAAGAATCGAGTGATTTTTTAGATTTAATTCGATATTTTAGTAAGTCTTCTTTATATTGTTCTTTTTCTTTTTCATTTCTATTACGTTTATTAAAAACAAAAAAATCGAAATCCTCCAATGGCTTTTTACTTGAAAATTCAGACTCAAAATTCAAATCAAATTTTTTAACTTGTCGATTTTTAATACTTAAAATAGGGATGCCTTTAGAATAATTAAAAACAGCAGTGTCTCCTTTTTTAAGTTGGTATAAATACACTTTATTTTTATCAAAAACATGAGTTAAAAGAATACTTTCAGAATTTATATTTATAGTTAAAGTATCTTTTTTATTTTTATTTTTTGGAAATAAAAATCTTTCTAGATAACTTCCGTATTCAGAATATTTAATATCTGAATTAGTTAATATCTCAACTTTTTTTTCTGAATTTGTTTGTGCATCATTTTTTTCAAAGATTAAAATAATTTGATTCTGTTTATTGGATTTTTTATTTTCAATTTTGTCATTTGCAGTTTTGTTACCACATGAAAGAATCAAAAGAGCTGAAAAGAATATATATCTCATAATAATTATTAGTTAAATAAAATTAAAATAAAAGGGCTGTAATTTAACAGCCCTTTTAAAGCATTAATATACTAATGAATGATACCAAGATGCAGTTTTGCAACTTGAACAACACCAGTGACCTCCAACAGCTGCTGCTCCAGCTTGAGCATCAGCCATTGATACTCCTGCCATACCAATTGGTTCACCATCACCACTTGTTCCGCCATAAAAGGCACATGTACCAGGAGACATTAATCCACCATTAACGTTTTTTTGTTCCTCTTTGTTTAAAAGAGAAACACCTTCTAAAGTTAAAATGTTTTTTAACATAATATAAAGTATAAAAAAATTATTTATCTCAATCAGTTTTAAGTCAGTTGAGTTTCTGACTACTCTTGCAAGAATATCTTGTATCTATTTTGAAAAGACCTCATAATTTAATTTAAATTATTTTTTCTTTTTACAAATGAATTATAGTTTATAATATTCTTCTTAACCTTTTTATTTTAATAGTTTTCCATAATGCTTTTCTATAATTTTTAAGCAAGTAGCACCACAATCTTTGGAATCGGCTTCTTTGTAGAATGGAAAATTTGACATTTAATTAAATTATTTTGTCAGTTAATTTATTTCATATTCTAAAATTCCACGCTTTATTGTTTTAGATATTTATCCAATTCATCTTTGATTTCTTTAGAATCTGGATTAGGAGCATTACTATTAACTAATTTACCTTTCTTATCATAGATTATAAAACGTGGAATTGTTTTCATTATCAATTTTTGATATAGATTTGCTTTAGGATAATTTATTGAGAGAAAATTATTTTCTGAATTTGTTAATTGTTCTTTCTGAGTTGCAGATTTCCAATTTTTTTCATCATCGTCAATAGAAATATAGATAAATTCAACTTTTTTATCTTTATATTGATCATGAAGATTTCTAGAACTTGGCATTAAAGCTCTACAAGGACCGCACCAACTTGCCCAAAAATCTATATAAATAACTTTTCCTTTGTGACTTTGAATAATTTGAGTTAGAGTGTTTTTTTCTTTCTTTTTATTAAATAATAAAACATCCATATTATCACTACTTTCATATTCAAAAAACAATGGATATTTATTTGTAAAGTAATTAATTACAGATTTTTTTTGAGTTTCTTTTTTATATTTTTCAAAGCATTTTAAGAAATCTTCTTTATAACCTCTTTTTCCTAAAGTTTCAAGATAGTAAAACATTAAATATTCTTTGTTTGTTGGTGAGATTTTATTTAAATTAAAAATATTTTCAAATTGTTCTTTAAAATTTGGCATTTTCCCATCAGAAAGAGTAATTATTCTTGGTTTATATATTTTTTCAAAAGCTATATTTATCAAGTTAGCGTTTGCATTATCTCCTAAGTTATAAGTCTTTTTTAAAATTTCTATTGCTGTTATGCTTTTAAATACATCTTTATTTTTAAAGTCTTGTAAATTTAAATCATAATTTACTCTATCTATTAATTTATTATTTTTTAGAGAATCGAAAAAAACAATTTGTTTTAAATCTCTTTTTACTTTTATTATAGAATCATTTTTTAATTCTTTTTTTGTCTTAAATCTTTTATATTTCATAAAAAAAGAATAATCATCAAAATCTAATGGATATTTTATGTTAAATGAAGAATTAAAGTTATAATCGTATCCTCCTTTTCTATTGCTTATAGCGAATGGAACACCGTTTTTGTATTCAAAAGTTATTGTGTCATTAGGATAAAAACAATATGAATTCATACAATAATCCTTTATAAAATATTTGTGATATACATATATTGGATTACTAGATTTAATTATAATTATTGTGTCCTTACTACCAACCTTTATTGTATTATTTACAAAATCATTTTTAAATTTGTAATATACTTTGTTATCATCAATAGTATATGCTTTTTTTCCAAAAAAAGTTGTATCACTTACTTGAGGATTTTTAAATATAATTGTAATGTAATCACCATTTATTTTCTCTTTTTTTTCAACACAAGAGAAAAACAAAAAACTAAGAATTAAAATAAATATTCTTTTCATTATAAATTATGTTATTTTAAGTGGTTGGAAAAACACCAACCACTTTTGTTAAAAAAATTATTCAGTTCCGCCTAATGTAACCCATGGAGAATTAGCACATCCCTGAACAGTACAACATACATGACCATCAGAACCTGCTAAAGCAACAGCCTGCGAATAGCTTAACTCAAACATTACATGTTTATTACCGTATTTGTCATAGCCAACTGCATTACAGTAACCTAAATTAGTAAGACTACCATTAACGTTTTTTTGCTCTCCTTTACTTAAAAGAGCAACACCTTCTAAATTTAAAATGTTTATTAACATAATATAAAGTATAAAAATTTATTTTCCTCAATCATTTTAAGTCAGTTGAGTTTCTGACTACTCTTGCAAGAATATCTTGTATCTATTTTGAAAATAGATTGTTAATTTTTGTTTTCTAATAGCATATCATCAATAAAATAAAAAATATCCTTTATATTATATACATCAGGATAGAAGAAATTATTGATAATAGTTGTTGGTGTTTGATTTATATTATTTTTTGCATTCCAATCTAAATGTCTTTTTAAAATAAATTCTACATATTGATTTTGAGTTTCAGTTTGATTGAATTTTTTTATCCAATTGTTAAAATCTTTTGAATCAAACCATTCTTTTAATGCTTCGATTGCATCCTTTTTAGATTTTCTATGATATAGTTCTAAAAATGAATTTAAGATTTTATAAGCTGGATTATTAGGGTCGTTTGTAAACAAAGAAAAGACAAAGTTTATTTGTACATCTTCATATTTGTTTACTATTTCATAATAGGTTTGGAACGATTCAGCACAAAATCCGCATAGTGGATTTGTAACGGCAATAATAACTAGCTTTGGATTATTTGAGCCAAAAAATATTCTATCATTATCTAATAATATATCTTTATTTATTAATTGCTTATTTGATAGTAGTTCTTTAAATAATTTTTTATTTCTTTTGAATTTTATAAAATCAATTTTAGTAGATTCTAAACTTAAATTTTTGATTTGAAGATTTTTAATTGTGTACCATAAAATGCTTATAAAAGCTACAATAATAATTGCTTTTGAGATTATAGGTAAATCAAAAATGAAATAATCGAAATTAAAAAATAAAATTAAAAATTGTGAAATTAAGATTATTGATATTCCAATACACAAAGCACACCAATCTTTTATCACGATTGCTTGATAATATATGGAGTATATAATTACAGGAATACTAAAGTTTGATATGAGAAAAAGTAAACTCACATTGAATTCAACAAATACAGAAAATAATAGCAATGATGAAAAATAAACAATACAAGCATCACTTAAAGAAATTACGTTAAATAATTTTGATTTTGTATCATTAATTACATTACTACATCCTTGATTTTTAGAAACTGTATCACAAAATTTATTAACTGTTTTGTTATTCATGCCAAAAGTTTCTTTGACAATGAAATAACTAATCAGAAATCCAATAAATGTCAAAATAGTAAAGATAATTGAACTTATATTAAATTTTATGATTGAAGGAAAAATACAAGTCAATAATAAGATACTAAAGAATAAATATTCTTTTTTGATTTTATTAGGATTTTCTTTTTGTTCTTTAGTTTCAATGGCTATTATGACACCATTCCAAGATTCTTTTAATTTATCAAATGAAATTTTTGTTTTTTGTAACTTTCCATCTATTAGATAAGCAGAATTATTGTCTTTTTTAACAAGATATAATTTTCCATTGATCAAACTAATAAAATTTTCAGGTAATTGGCTAATTACTTCAAAAGGAACATTGGCTACAATGTTTTCTATTCGAAAATAGTCATAAGTATCAGAAATTGATTTTATACTAGGATACTCGGGATGAGTTAGTAAATGTAGTTCAAGTATTTTCTTATCAATATTGTAGTTTGATAATTGTAAATGCTTATAGACTATGTTTGAAAATGTAGCGTTCAATTTTTTTATGGTATAAATTTAAACCACAAAAAAAGAAATGCAAATACAGCTAATTTGTATTGCACGATTAAGTTTAAAATAAATTTGGAGGTAGGATATTTATTAATGCAATAATATCAATTAATTTTAATATTACAAAAATAAAATAAACATTTATTGTCAGCTAGTTTTAAGAACGCATTCTTTTTTTGTTAAATTTGTTTAGAGATTTTTAAAAACTGAAAACACCAATAAATAAAAATAAATTCATGTTATCCAAAAATATACTCCTACTATTTATAGCTAATGCCCTTTTTGCGCAAACTTTACCCAAGGTTTCTTCAGGCACTTTAGAACGTATAGAAAACCTTTCCTCTAAATATATTACTGCTCGAAATATAGATGTTTGGTTACCCGAAAATTATTCATTTTCAAAGAAATACGCTGTTTTGTACATGCACGACGGTCAGATGCTTTACGATTCCGAAACTACCTGGAATAAACAAGCTTGGGAAGTTGATGCTATCATGGGAAAATTGTTACAAGAAAATATAATTCAAGACGTTATTGTGGTTGGAATTTGGAATGGAGGAGTTACTAGACATATTGATTATTTTCCTCAAAAACCATTTGAAAGTTTAACCAAAAATAAGCAGGATTCCATTTATAAAGCCAATAGAAGCAATGGGCAGAGTGTGTTTAATAATGGTAAGATCAATTCAGATAATTATTTGAAATTTATAGTGCAAGAAGTTAAACCGATGATAGATAAAAAATATTCTGTTTACACAGATAAAGCACACACGTTTGTTGCAGGAAGTAGTATGGGAGGTTTAATTTCTTTGTATGCCATTTGCGAATATCCTAAAATATTTGGTGGTGCGGCATGTTTGTCTACCCATTGGCCTGGAATTTTTTCATTGGAACACAATCCAATTCCGGATGCATTTTTTGAGTATTTGAAAAAGCATCTACCGAATCCGAAAGGGCATAAAATTTATTTTGATTATGGCACGGCAACTCTAGATGCTATGTACCAAACCCTACAGACTAAAGCAGATGCTATTATGAAAGCTAAAGGTTATGGAACTTCTAATTGGATGACAAGAAAGTTTGAAGGCGATGACCATAGCGAAAAATCATGGAGCAAACGATTTGCTATTCCAATGGAGTTTTTGTTGGGTAAGAATTAAACAAACTTGTAATATCTAGCGCCTAATAAAACCGGAGTTTCTTTTTCGATATAATCTAAAACAAACTCGTTTTTAGGAGCTACAACCGATTGCTTTCTTTCTTTTTTATGCAAGGAAATATAGGTGCCAAAATCTATTTCAGTGCTGTTGTTCAATCGTTCCAATAGATTAGTTTTAGCAATAATTGTTTGCCAATGTTCTTGCACTTCTGCTTCAAATACTTTTGCTTTAGATCCACTGCCATAGGCAATAAACCCCATTTTTTTATTTGTTAAATCGGATTCATTTTGCAAATGATAGGCTAGGGTAGAAAGTAATCCTAAGAAGATAGAACCTGTATACATATTGCCTATTTGCCCGGATGCAATTTCAGATGGGAAAATGGCTTTGGTTACAAAATCTAAATAGTCTTCGCTTTTGGCAATGACTTTAATTTCGTCGGTTAATTGGTTTTCTTTAGCATAAATTTCTACAAAAGTTCTTCGCGCTTGAAAACAGTAGGGAAGGTGCATTAAAATATTTTCCCATTTTTGGTATAAAGGACCGGTTTGGTTGGTGATTTCTTTATAATGAAAATAAGCCTCAGAAGTTCTGTTAATATAACATTGGTTGGAATATTGTCCATCAAAAACGGGTTGTTCTTTATAGACAGCAATTTCGTTTTCTAGGATGCCGAACCATTCGGGATTATCGGTGGTATTTAGAATTTCATTTTTAGAAAGGTAACGACGTGGTTTGAAAAAATCAAAGACCCCTTGTACAGAAACTCCAACTTCTTTTGAAAAAGCCAAGACTCTGGGATTGGCAGTGATTAGCATGGCAATTGCACCAGCACCTTGGGTATATTCGCCGGTAGAGTTTAAATCGTATTTGGCATTATCGGTAGCAACAACTATGGCTTTTTTGTTTGGGTTAAGCCTTATGTAGTCTAGGGTTGTTTGTAGGGCATCTACAGCACCAATACAAGCAAAGGTCATGTCTAGAGTGTCGCAATAACGAAAGGCTCCTTCGCCTAGTTGTTGTTCTAATAAAGCAGTAATATAGGATGCAATTGGTTTAGAAGAATCAACGCCACTTTCGGTTCCTACATAAATTCGGGCAATTTCATGTGGAGCAATTTGTTCTTGTTGTAGGAGGTGGTATACGGCATTGGCTGCAAATGTTACCACATCGTTGTGCACATCTGGGAAACTCATTTTGTGTAATCCAAGGCCTTTTATTAATTTATCTGGTTCGATATTTCTATTAAGCGCTAGGGTACAAATAGGTAAATGTATTTTTGGTATGTCAATTGCAATGCTGTCAATTCCTACTTTCATGATATGGGGATTTGATGGCAAATTTATAAATTGCTTTTTCAAAATAGATGCAACATTTTATAAAATTAATTCTTCTTAATACGATTTATGAATGTGATAATTTTAGGGTTTAATTCTGTAGTATTTTTTTATTTTTCTTATTTTTTTAGCCCGGATAATAGCGGAAATACATCAACTGAAAATTAATTGAAATCAATTTAATAATATAGAATTTGTTGTTATATTACTGCCTAATTATTAATTTTTGAAGTTGTAATTAAGTAATCCTATAAATATTAATTAACTAACTAAATATCAAGTGAATTATGCAATATCAAGTGCTTCATAAGGTTATTTATAGTAGCTGTGTTTTTGGCATCAGTAAGCACTATTAGAGATGATATTTGCGAAGTTTTGACAATAGATTTTCCAAATATTAGAAAAAATATCCTTCATAAAAATGACGATAACGATTAATTCTTAAGGTTAATTATTCGGATGTTTTACCAATAATTGCAACTGACTTTTCCATCTTTCAATAAGCATAGTAGTAATTCGCTTATTAAAACTGGAAGAGTTTTTTGTATATTCAAGATATTCCTCAACTGTAAATAAGCCAACAATAACTCCTATTAATTGATTTCTAAAGGCGGTATCAGCAATAGTTACTTTATCAATATAGATGCATTTTTTTTCATGAGATAAAGTAAAAAATACATTTTTATTCTTTGTAGCATAAGAAAGAAATAGTTCAATTAATAAAATATTTTGAAATTTTAAAATAGGGCGGAGGGTCGTATTTTGAAATAATTCTTCGGTTGAAATACCATTAGTTATTTTGCCTAAAGGTTCTTCCTTTCTTAGTTGGGGTATTAAATCATCTCGTTTGTTCATAATTAATAAAATCTAGAAAATTATCTAAATATAATGTGTATTAAAGCTTTTTTGAAATGTATTAATAAAAAAATACCTCTGTACATACAGAGGTATAAATTTAGAAAATTATATATTGTTATTTTTTGTTTTCAGTTTCTAATTTAAGGATTCTTTTCTGCAAATCTTCAATTTGATCCGAAGTTGAATTGTTTAATTTAGCCCAATCCCCATGTATTTTATTTTTTCCAATTGAATAAGTTAATCCCAATGAAGTATATACCATTAAACCACCTTGATTATTTGAACGATCCTGTTGCAGTCCATTCCAAGTATACCATTGTTTAAAGTTTTTTAGTACGGTAACATCACTAATCAAAGAAACTTTATTAAATAACTTGAATTGTGGTGAAAATCCAAGCATAACTCCTAAGTTATTATCCCTTCTAGCAAGTTCTGGTAAATTTGAATTAATTTTTGAAACTTGGAAACCTCCATGAATTAACATATTAAATTTACCCATTTCCTTTGAAATGTCAAATAAATTGGAAGTATTAATAACACCTTGCAATCCAACTGTAAAACCATCCAAATTAAATGCTTTGCTATCATTTTCAGGATTATTATTTAATTTAAAATAACCAAAATCTAATTTAGCTCCAAATATAGGATTAAGCATGTATCTCCCTCCTAGATTAAACGAATTTGTAATAACAGTACCAAACTTATGCTGGATGTAATATTTTTCAGTAAAAGGTGTAATCCCTTTTGCTTGGCCTGAAGTAATTTCAATGGTTAATTTATTAAAATCAGAAGATTTTGTATCCATTTTTACTTGGTTTTCTTGAGCTTGAAAAGAAGCGGAAGTGAATGCTAAAAATGCTAAAAAAATAATTTTTTTCATGATTAAGTAGGTGTTAGATTTGGGTTATCGCCACAAATATAAATCTTTATAATAAAAAAAACTATTTTTCATTTAAAAAATAGTAAATTTATTGATTTAGTAACATATAAATATATTTTATGAGGATTTCTACCATTTTCGTTACCGTTGACCTACTAATTTTTAAAGAAATTGATACTACTAGTTTATTATTATTAATAAAAAGAAAAAATGAGCCTTTTAAAGATTGTTGGGCATTACCTGGAGGATTTGTAGATGAAAATGAAGATTTAGAAGTAGCTGCTAAAAGAGAACTTCTAGAAGAAACTCAAATTAAAATTGATAAATTAGAGCAACTTAAAGCTTTTGGAAGACCCTTTCGTGACCCTAGAAGTCATGTGGTATCTATAGCCTTTACTGGTTTTGTCTCAGCAGAAACTATTGCAATTGCAAGTGATGATGCCAAAGAAGCAAAGTGGTTTTTGATAAAAGATTTGCCAAAATTAGCTTTTGACCACGATGAAATCATTAATTTTGCATTGTTAAAACATAAAATAAAATGAGATTTCATACTAGAAAATGGGTTAAACCCGAAGATTTAAACCCAAACAGTACTTTGTTTGGAGGTAGATTACTAGCTTGGATAGATGAAGAAATAGCACTTTATGCCATAATTCAATTGGAAAGCCCTAGGATTGTTACCAAACACATGTCGGAAATTAATTTTAGAAGTTCTGCAAAACAAGGCGATATTGTTGAGATAGGAATTGATGTAAAAAAATTCGGAACGACTTCACTAACTTTAATTTGTGAAGTACGAAACATGATGACAAAAGAAACAATAATTACTATTGATGAAATTACTATGGTGAGTGTAAATATGGAGGGTAAACCTCAAGCCCATGGCAAAACCAAAATCGAATTTATTGAAGATAGATTAAAGAAATAATCTTATAAACTTTTATCGGTTGCCATTTCATAAATCTCTAAATCGAAATAGGCAACCGAAGCTATAATATGATCAAAAATATCGGCCATAATATGTTCGTATTGTTCAAACCTTTGGTCTTTAGAAAAGGTATAAATTTCTAGTGGAATTCCTTGTGCTGTTGGTTGCAATTGGCGGCATAACAATATCATATTTTTGTTAATTCCAGGATAATGCTCTAAATAATTAGTGATGTATTTTCTAAACAAACCAAAATTTGTAATATTTCTCCCGTTAATTGGAAGTGATTTATCTACATTATAAGTTTTATTATACTTGTTAATTTCCAATTGCCTACTATCAATATAATCCGATATTATTTGGATTTTCTTCATTTTAAACAATTCTTCTTCATTTAGAAAACGAATACTCTTAGATTGAATTAAAATATGTCTTTTTATTCTTCTACCGTCTGATTTTAACATTCCGCGCCAGTTTCTGAACGAATCTGAAATTAAACTATAAGTAGGTATTGTAGTTGTTGTGTTATCAAAATTTCTAACTTTTACCGTAGCTAAATTAATTTCAATAACATCGCCATCGGCACCAAATTTATCAAAGGTAATCCAATCGCCAATTCGCACCATATCGTTTAATGATACTTGCACACTAGCTACAAATCCTAGAATAGTGTCTCTAAAAATCAAGATGATAATTGCCGAGATGGCTCCTAAAATTCCTAATAAAGTATTTTTATTGATATCAAAAACTTCAGAAATAATTACACCTACACTAAAAATCCAAAGCACAATCATAATTACCTGTATATAACTATCAATTGGTTTGTCACTAAAACGGGGTTGCTCTTTTAAAAAATCACTTGTTGCTTTTAGGATACTACGAACTATCCATAGTGACAATAAGACTATATAAACTTCTACCATTTTTCCGAAAATGGATTCCCAATAATCGTATTTATCTAAAATTATTGGCACCGATTTGTAAATAAATAAAAACGGAATTAAATGCGCAATATATTTAGCCGTTTGGTTAGAAACCAATAAGTCATCAAAATTAGTTTTAGTTTTTTTAGCTACTATAGACATTAGTGAAATTAATACCAATCGGAAAACTATATAAATAACATACGCTAAAACACACAATATTAATATATTGAGAAATAAACTAATATAAGATGCAGTTAGATTTCCTAAAGAAATCTTACGAAGTAAGGGATATAACCAACCATATATTTTTTCTAAAAGATTATGCATTTTTAATGTATTTTTTCTCAATAAAGAAAGCTCCAAACGGAATTAAAGAACCTAAAAGAACTGCAGCTAAATCTTTTACAGTCCATTTTTGTTGGGATTTTATAATAAAAGCTAAGTAAAAATAGACAATAAAAAGTATCCCATGAGTCATACCTATAGGAAAAAGTAAGGTTTTATAAAGAACAAAATTCGTCGGCTTAATAAATAGCATGTTGGCTAGTAATATTAAATAAGAAAATCCTTCTGAAATTGCTGTAATTTTAAAAATTTTGACCATCATATAAGTTTTGGATTGCAAAATTAAGTAATTACCTTAATAATAAGACTAAAAGTAGTTTACTTTTGCAATAATTTAGCATTTAGTTATGAGCAAA
This sequence comes from Flavobacterium sp., assembly GCF_044357305.1. GTDB lineage: Bacteria > Bacteroidota > Bacteroidia > Flavobacteriales > Flavobacteriaceae > Flavobacterium. The sequence goes on along the minus strand of NZ_JBIKPS010000013.1, from coordinate 62,873 downwards.
CGAGATTTAAAAAAATACCTATCCGAATTAAATAAAACCCAATTGGAAGAACAAATCCTAGAATTATATGATAAATTCAAAGAGGTAAAGGTTTATTATGATTTTGTTTTTAATCCAAAAGAAATTAATTTGGTTAAAGAAGCTAAATTAAAAATTTCTAATGAATATTATCCTATTCGAGGTAAAAAGCCAAAAATGCGAAGATCTATTGCTCAAAAATTCATAAAACATTTTATTTCCCTAGGAGTAGATGCCTATATTATTGCAGATATTATGCTTTACACATTAGAAATAGCGCAAACACTTTCTGCAGAAAGAGAAATAAAACAAGAGGCTTTTTATAAAAGTATGCTGTCTTCATTCCAACAATCAATAAGTTTTATGATAGAAAAAGGTATTTTAGACGATTTTAAAAATAGGGTAGTGGCTATACAAGAAGAAACTAATTCCCAAAATTGGTTTAATAAATATGAATTTAACACCACTGTGGAGCGATTTGATTATTAATTATTTTTTTAGATAAATTAAAAATTGTGAGGTCAAACCTTTTTTTAGGTGTAGTTTTGCAAAATTGTAAAAATCACTATGCCTAAAAAAGATTTTCTTACCGAAATTGAAGACAAAAAAGAACTCTATGGTTACCAAAAAGGGGATATAGATAAAATTTTTGAACGACTAGATAATGCACCGCACAATTACCATTTATTATACCAATTACCAACTGGTGGTGGTAAAACGGTAATATTTTCTGAAATCACACGACGTTATTTAAAAGAACACAATAAAAAAGTTGTGGTTTTGACTCACAGAATTGAACTCTGTAAGCAAACTTCCAAAATGCTTAAGGCATTTGACGTAAAAAACAAAATCATAAATAGCGCTATAAAAGAATTGCCAGATCAAGAGGAATATTCTTGTTTTGTTGCTATGATTGAAACCCTAAAAAATAGACTAAACGACGAAAAATTAGAAATACAAGATGTTGGTTTAGTGATAATTGATGAGGCTCACTTTAACTCTTTTAGGAAGCTATTAAGCACCTTTAATAATGCTTTTATTCTTGGAGTAACCGCAACTCCTTTAAGTTCCAATATTAAATTACCAATGTATGAAAACTACAATGAATTAATTGTAGGAGATACTATTCAAAACCTTATAGATAAAGGATTTCTAGCCAAAGCAACAACTTATAGTTATGATGTGGGGTTGACTTCCTTAAAAGTTGGTATTAATGGCGATTATACCGTGAAATCTTCTGATGATTTGTATAGTAATATGGTAATGCAAGAGAAATTATTGCATTCGTATACTGAAAAATCTTTAGGTAAAAAGACCTTGATATTTAATAATGGTATCAATACTTCTCTACATGTTTACGAAAGTTTTAAACATGCCGGATATAATATTCGACATTTAGATAATACAACAACTGCCGAAGATCGAAAAGATATTTTGCATTGGTTTAAGAAAACACCTGATGCAATACTTACTTCGGTTGGTATATTAACCACAGGGTTTGATGAACCCACAGTAGAAAGTATCATATTAAACCGCGCCACAAAGTCATTAACCCTGTATTTTCAAATGATTGGTCGGGGTTCTAGAAAATTACCACACAAAGATAATTTCACAGTTATTGATTTAGGAAACAATGCTTTACGATTTGGATTATGGAATAATCCTATAGATTGGCAACATATTTTTAAATCGCCCGAATATTATCTAGAAAGTCTTCGTGAGGATGCAGATATTGAAAGTAATTTCAAATATGTTATGCCACCTGAATTATTGGTTAAATTTAGTAAATCTACAGATATTTCTATGGACGTTATGGAAGAATTTAAATTTACAATAAAAAATAATTTAAAAGCCAAAACAATTATTGAGAAATCTTTAGAACAACATGCTACTATGTGTGTTGAAAATACCGAAGATTTATTGACTGCTAGAAAACTATCAAAAGAACTTAATGACGACATCGAATTCCGAATTAGACAATATTGTGTATGTTTAGGAAATGTTTCTAAGAATTATAGAAGTTGGTTTATAGAAGATTATACATTAAAGCTAACTATTGCAATTGGTAGGATTTATCGTTTAAAAGTTATGAATGAGTTAGATTAATAAATGATTTATTTTGCACTATAATTTATATTATGTAAAATAGGAAAATTAACTCACTTGCACATGTCTTACTATTTCAATGTTTTATGATTATATAATAACTAATTATCATAAATTTTAGTAAATAAATATACTTTACCTTTCTGTTTAATTAATGTTAGTAAACTTTTTTAAGAAAAAGTAATCGCATTACTTTCTTTAATAATTTTGTATTATATTTATTTTCGAAATTTATTTATCAAAAACAAGATTATGGAAAATGCTATTTCACAACGTATAGCTAATTTTTTAAAAGATTACGAGCCATTTAATTATTTATCTCACGAAGAATTAATTAAAATTGTTTCAACTATTCGTGTGCTTAATTTAGAAAAACATAAATCTTTGTTTCAAATCAATGACATTTTGCACGACTCTTTTTATGTTGTGGCTTCGGGTGTTATTCATTTAACAGTAATTTCTGATGCTGAAGAAACCCTGTTGAATAAATGTTATTCTGGTGATATCTTTGGTTTGCGTCCGTTTTTTGCTAAAAATAATTACCAAATGACGGCCAAAGCTCGTGAAGAAAGTATCATTTACGCCATTCCCATTGCTTCTTTTAAACCTTTTGTAGCTCAAAATTCTAAAGTTTTAGATTTCTTATTAGAAAGTTTTGCTGTTAATACCAAAAATAGTTTAGATAATAAAAACCACGGATTGATTTCAGATAATGTAAATTATACGGATAATCAGTCGGATATGCAGTATTTTCAGTCTTTAAACTATAACAAAACACCTTTAAAAATAAGTTTTAATACTCTTATTAAAGAAGCAGCACAATTGGTTACCGATAATATGTTTGATAGCGCTTTAATCACAGATCAAAACCATCCTATTGGTATTGTTACTGATAAAGATTTTCGCTCTAAAGTAGCAACTGGTCGTTTCCAGTTGACTAATACAATAGATAAAATAATGGCTTCCCCAGTTATTACAGTAACTGAAAATATTTCGGTAGCCGAAGCGCAGTTGGTAATGTTAAAACATGGTGTCACTCACCTTTGTGTAACAAAAGATGGTACCGACAAATCAGAAGTAAAAGGAATTATATCCGAGCACGACCTTGTTGTGGCCCAAGCTAACAATCCAGGCATTTTACTTAAGGAGATTAAACGATCGCAAACGGCTAAAGAATTAAAATTAGTTCGAAATAAATTAACCGATATTATTCAATCTTCAATAAATAAAAATATACCGCTTACTCATATTAATAGTATTGTTGGAGAAATTACTCTTGCAATTGTTAAGCGAGCTGTGGAACAAGCTATTTTGGATTTAGGCTCCCCTCCTGCTCGTTTTGCTTGGTTAAGTATTGGTAGTCAAGGAAGAAAAGAACAGCTTTTGTTTACTGATCAGGATAGTATTTTGATTTTTGAAGATGTTTCTCCTGAAAAATACAGAGATGTTAAAGATTACTTTTTAAAACTTGCAAAAAAAGCAACAGCAACTCTAGAAAAAGTAGGATTTATGAATTGCCCTCACGGTCACATGGCAAGCAATATGTTATGGTGTAAATCATTGACAGACTGGATAAAACAATACGAAAATTGGATGAATACTCCGGGTGAAAACACTAATGAAATTAGTAGTGTTTTCTTTGATTACGAAATGGCATTTGGAGAACAAAAAATTGAAGATGCTATAACCGAAACCATTTTTAATAATATAAAAAACAAAGTACTTTTCTTTGATTATTTAGGAAATGACACTTTAAAAAAACCTACTCCATTAAACTTTTTTAAGAAATTTAATGTGGAAGAAGAAGGAGAAAACAAAGGAAAATTTGATATTAAAACTCGAGCTCTAATGCCATTAATTGATGGTGCTCGAATGTTGGTATTGAGTAATAATATTAAAGGGGTTAATAGTACTTTTTTGAGATACAAACAATTAGCTATGATTGACCCTAAGTTTTCTGAGATTTATCTGAATTGTGCCGATGCTTTTTTAGTACTTTCTAAATTTAGAACTCTAGAAGGTTTAAAAAATGATAATAACGGACAGTATATTAATTTAGAGGAATTGAATAAAGTAGATAAAGAAAAATTAAAAAATTCTTTAGCTCCAATGAAGGAACTAGAAGAATTAATTAAAGATAAATTTCAATTAACCCAATTTTCTTAATTTATGATTGATTGGCTAAAAAACATAAATAAAAATTCACCAGAATTTTGGAAAAACTATCTATCTAAATTCGAAAAAAAATCGAATAGATATGTTGTTTTATGCACAGAAACCAGTGGTCTAAACCCTAAAAAAGATGTGATTTTATCTTTTGGAGCTGTTGCTGTTATTGAGGATAGCATCCGATTGGGTGAAGTATTTGAAGTTACTATTCCACAATATAAATTCTTGCACGATAATGGTTTGTCTAATGATTTTCTTTTGGAATCGGAACAGCCAAAACTATCAGAATATCAAGCTTTTGAGAAATTCATTGATTTTATTGGAAATGCTACTCTTGTAGGACACCGAATCCATTTTGATGTAGAGATGATAAATGGAGTTTTAGAAAAATTAGCTTGTGGAAGGTTAAAAAATGAAGCTCTAGATATTGAAATGATGCATAAAAAACTGAATGATATTAATAATGCCAATTTCACTATTGACCAATTAAGCGCTATTTATAAAGTTCCAAAAAACGAACGTATTTCTACTACCGATAATGCTTATACTATTGCTTTATTATTTTTGAAATTAAAATCAAGATTGCATTTGCAATAGTTATCTATGGATTAAAAATCAATTTAATTGTCTTAATTATTGAAATGAAAAAATTTTTCACCTTACTAATTCTCGGTATATTCCCCATATGTAATTACAGTCAAGATACTACTATGAATAAAGATTGGCCCAATTTAAATAAGTATGCTAAAGAAAATAGCCAACTAGCAACTACTAATACTGTTGTTTTTATGGGCGATTCTATTACCGAATTTTGGAAAGTAAATGATGAAAGTTATTTCAATTGTAATTCCTATATAAACAGAGGTATTAGCGGGCAAACTACGCCACAAATGCTTCTTCGTTTTCGCCAAGATGTTATTGAATTAAATCCATCGGTAGTTGTTATTTTGGCAGGAATTAATGATATTGCCGAGAATACAGGTCCTATTTCTATAGAATCTATTATGGAAAATATTATTTCTATGGTAGAATTGGCCAAAGCCAATAAGATAAAAGTTATTCTTTGTACAGTTTTACCTGCTAATCATTTTAATTGGAACCCAAAACTAGAACCAGCCGATAAAGTAATTGCTCTTAACCATTTGATTTCTAACTATGCTAAAAAAAATAAAATTACTTGCGTAGATTATTATGCAGCTATGGTAGATGATGAAAAAGGGTTACCAATAATATATAGCGCAGATGGTGTGCATCCCAATTTAGAAGGGTATAAAGTCATGGAAGTATTGGTACAGAAAGGGATTTCAACCTATTTAAAAAAGTAATTTTATATCAATCATTTTTGTGTGTCAATAAACTACTTTTTGATTGGTGTTTTTTGTACTTTTGCACCTATCCTAAATTGCAATTTTAAATTAAAAACTAATGAAATATACAGCATCACGCCTTTCTGCAGGAAATAAAATTTTTCCAACCGAAATACACCTAGAATCTACAGGAATTACTATAAAAATACCAGGATTGTTTAAAGGTGAAACCAAACAATTTGATTTTAACCATATTGCTTCGGTTGAAATCGACACACCACTTGTAGGGTTTTCATCTATTTCAATTTATGCTGGTGGAACTCAAATGACTGCATCCGGTTTTACGAAAGCAGAAGTTAAACAGATTAAAGAAGGTATTGAAAAAGGAAAATCCTCTTTAAAAAGTGGAACTAATACAGGTGGATCTTCTTCTAGCATTGCTGATGAATTGAAAAAACTTAAAGACCTTGCCGATTCGGGAGTTATCACCGCTTCTGAATTTGAACAACAAAAAAACAAAATATTAGGTAATTAGAAATTCCTATATAAGTAAAAAATCTCCACTAATAATGGAGATTTTTTTTGTTTAAATTTTTAGATATAAAACTTAATCTATTGAAATTGTTGCACCTGCAGGGATTTTATATGTTTTGTTTTCTTTTTTTAGAAAAAGATCAATAGCACTTAAATTGACAACCCTTTTTTTATTGACTGAAAATTTCAAATTCTGAAAGGCTTTGATATAATCTACTAATTCTATTTGTGCGGTATAATAAATTGCAGAATTATCGGAAAGCAATTTTAAGAATTTTTCGGTTTCCGACCATTTATTTGCATCCGATCCCATTTCCCAACTGTGTCCCCATATATCCAAAACTGCAAGTTCTTTCGTCGTAATAAAAACCTCTATAACTTTATAAAAACGTGCCATCTCCTGAGCATCTTTTTCGGGTTGGTTAGGCTCCCAATAAGCCTTTGCAAATTGGTGCATGGTTGGATGCCATCTTAAAAATTCTTTTGGAATTTCAAAAGTATAGGTATCCCCTACCGTTCTGGCATATTCCATTCCCAATCCATCCATGGCTTCAATTACAGCATCATTCGTATTTCCAAAAGGATATGCCATGCCTCTTACAGGATATTCCATTAAACGTTCTAGTTCCTTTCTATCTTCTACAATTTCAGAAATAACATCTATTTTAGATTGATCGGGCAAATTAGGATGATTTGCAGAATGAACCGAAACTTCATGTCCTTTAAATAAATTCTTAATTTCCTCTTTATTTAGATAATCTTTGGAACCCAATTTATTAGAATTCAAATGAAAAGTTCCAATAAGATGGTATTTATTTAGGAGTTGCACCAACTGTCTGTCTTCGGTTCTACCATCATCATAACTCAGAATTAGGGCTTTGTTTTTACCTTCTGGAAAAAGCATTTTAATGTTAATTCCGCTAGTAGCTAACTCTGGATTTATTTGTGCAGATGCTGAAAAAGCAATCAGAATCAATAGATTTGTAATTATTTTTTTCATAATGTAATTTTAATTATCCAACTGATTTTCAAAATCTTATTTCCGATTATATTGAGATTTTTTTTAAACACCTTCAAAAATAATTAGAAAAAATCAATTCTAATGCGAAACAATTACCTTTTTAGTAATTGAATTTTTATCATCTGATATTTTCACAAAATAAATACCTGAATAAACGGTTTCTAGATTTAGATAACTCATCGTACTACCTTGTTTTAGAGTATCTTCTAAAATTAATTTTCCATTTACATCAAATAATTCAATTTTTAAATCACTAACAACTGGCGAGTAAGACTGAACGACTACTATATCGCTAGAAGGATTAGGAAATAAAGACAAGCCAATTTGTTCTAAATTGTTATTAGCCACCGATAAAGCTGGATTGTATGTTGTTACTGGTTCACTTATAGTTGCGTGGGTAGAAGCTTGGACTACACCATGATAATATTTTCCTAAAAGATATGGATATACAGGTTTGTTATTTTCATCAATAGTTGCAAAATAACAATAAATTCCGTTTGGATATTCAGGAGTTTTACAAAATCTTCCGTTGCTTTCATCTAAATCACCCAAACCAGCAACATATTCAAAATCTTCCAAATAAGCTCCCAATACTGCTTGAATTTGTGGAGCTCCTGGACCCATAATTTGAACCATTTGGGTTAAAGTTGGTCCTACAGAAGCAGTTCCATTAGGCAATGTTGTTCTTGCTGTAATGTTTCTTAATCGATAACTAGGAGTGATTCTCTTTATAGGTGTAGTAGCATCCAATGGATTGGTATACCCGTAAGCCCCATAAATAGGATATCCATCGGCTGCAAAACCAATAAGTGGTCCGTGTGTGGCAGCATTTGGAACATAAAGACCATCGGCTAAATAGATATTACAGATGGAGGAGGTTGGTACTGTTTCTATATTAAAAGCAGAAGGATTTTGATGGTGATGGTAATCGGATGTCATTGGTCCTGGATGCCCATGCGCACAATCAAAACCAATATTTTCAAAGTAAACTGCATTAGAATGCCATTGATTTAGATTGTTATAAGATCCCCCATCCCCTGCAGTGTAAGCAACTGTGCCATTAATAAAAGCTGCGACTGCTCCCATACCAACTAACGTATTGGTTGTAGCTACTGTTGGATTTAAAGGTAGTTTAATTCTATAATTATTATTCAATGCGGTTGTCACAGGACCTGTCGCAAAGGGACCTGTAACAAAAGCTGGTACTCCAGTAGCACTAACATAAACAAAATTAGAAGAATATTGAACTAGTTGCACATTGGCATTTATTGTTGTGTTTATTGGGGTAGGATTACCTGTTAGATAATATCTTCCTTTGGTATTATTTGTGTTTTGCAACCACGATAAAATTGCTGGATTGGTTTGTGCGAAAGTAGAACTACCAACAATAAAGAGTAACAAAATTAGTTTTGATTTCATATTCTGAAGTTTATTTGATTATATCAAACAAATATACTTTTAGAATTAAAGTATCAAAAATGAAATTAGGTTGAATTGTAAATAAAAAAGGTTGAATTGTAACAAAAAAAGTATTGATATAGGATATTTTAATTATCCAACCATTTTTTGAAATCCTGTACTCGATCTCGGCTTACAATTTTAGCATCCGAATCTAGAAATTTTGTTGCAATAGATAAACGACTATTAAAATAAGTACTTACTTTTTCGATAGAATTAATGTTTAAGATTATTTTTCTGTTGGTACGAAAGAAATTTTTAGGATGTAACATCGTTTCCAAATGATCTAAAGTATAATCAATGAGATAGTGATTTCCTTTATTGGTAACTAAAAACGATAGACTTTCTTTGGTTTCAAAATGATGAATTTCTTCTACAGGAATGGTATCTATAGTTTGCCCTAATTTGACTAAAAAGCGGGTTTTGTATTCTTTATTCATTTGCTGGTAAGCCGTTGCAATACTAGAAATAAGGTCTTTATTATCAAATTGATGATGCTTTTGGAATTTATCTAAAGCAAATTGTAAATCTTGTAAACTAATGGGTTTCAATAAATAATCGATGCTGTTTTGCTTAAAAGCTTGAATGGCGTAATTATCAAAAGCGGTGGTAAAAATGATTGGAATTTCTAGTTGTATTTGATTAAAAATTTCAAAACTATTGCCATCTGCCAAATGAATATCCATAAAAATTAAATCGCAATTCAGTACTTCTTTAAAGGCAGTTACAGAAGATTTAATAGAATCAAAACATTCAATTACCACAATAGACGTATCAATTTTATTTAATAAAATAGTTAAATGATCTGCCGATAATTTTTCGTCTTCTATAATTACAACTTTCATTTCTTTTGTATTAAAGGCAAAATTACTTTAAAAATTTCTCCGTTGTTAGCAATGACAACTTTTTCATCGGTGTAAAAAGAATACCGCAATTCTATATTTTTCAAACCTGTTTTAGAACTATTCACTTCGTCGCTTCGCAGTTTTATTTTGTTTTCAATTACTAAAAAATTATCTTGGGTATAAATCTTTACTTTCAGAGGATTGGCCTGTGATGCTTCATTATGTTGGATGGTATTTTCAACTACCATTTGCAAACACATTGGTACAATTAAATAAGAATTTTTGTTTTCTTCTATGTTTATTTCAAATGAAATTCGGTCTTCAAATCGTATTTTTTGTAAATAAATATAATGATTTATAAAATCTAATTCTTCTTGCAACGGCACTAATTCGGAATTTTTACTATCCAAAACATACCGATATACTTTTGCTAATTCATTAATAAATTCGGCTGCTTTATCTTGGTTTTTATAAACTAACGAAGTTAAAACGCTTAAATTATTGAATAGAAAATGAGGATTCAATTGACTTTTTAAATTTTGCAATTGCGCATTGGCACTTTCTGTTTTGTATTTTTCAACTTCAAGTAAACTGGCTTTCCAAGATTTTAAAAAATGATTCGAAATGTCAATAATAATAACTAGAAAAGTTATAATTAAAGTAGGTATAAATACTTCTCTCAACTTAGGGTTAAATATTTCAAAAGAACCAAATTTGAAATAATTAATAACTGAAATTGAAGTGATTAAAACCAAAATGGTATATACTAAATTGGTAACAATTTGTGCAATTATTCGTTCGTTAGGTGAAGTTATCCATGAGATTTTTTTATCTAAAAAGCTATCAATTTGCAGATTTCCTTCCCACAAAAGAACCGTTATGATGCTAACAAATAAGATTTCATCGTCCAAAAAATTTGGACTACGAAAAACAAATAATTTGAATAGAAAAGCAATGGCTAATCCAATTCCAAACATATAAAAAACTCTGTATTTGATAGTTCTCATACCTATTTAAAACTGCAATTTATAAATAAAATTTGGAAAGAAACCCAATTGATAAGTAGTATTCAAATTCATTCTTTGGTTATCATACGTTTGTGAAAACATATTTTTATGATTGGTAACATTCTGTAAATCTAATGAAAACGATTGGGAAAGTTTTTTGGTTTTGCTATTTATGGTATAACTTCCTTTTAAATCCAATCTAAAATAATTAGCATAATTAGCCGAATAGGCATTGGTAGAAAGTACTTCTTTGTTTGCAAATTGCGAAGCCGAAATATCTACTGGAGTGTATGATCTTCCGCCAGCATTAGTGAATTTTATATCAGTGCTGATTTTATTTCTATTATCGGCTCCTACTTTCCATTCTTTTCCTCCCAAAATATTAAAAACGTATTTCCCGTTAAATGCTGTATTTCGTTCAACGCCATCACTTCCTTTGTATTTTGAACTGTACAATGAAGATGTAAATAATCCGTAATAGCCTTTGCTAAAGAATTTTTCGATAGTTATTTCGGCACCATAATTTTTACCCGTTCCTGCATTGGTAAGATTGTCTTCTAAATCGGTTTTGAAACTGGAACCAGTATTCAACATCGAATAACTGCTGGAAAAAGTATTCACTGGAACATTAGAAATAGCTTGATAATAAACCTCTGTTTTCAATCGCCAATCTTTGAAGGGTTGTAAATCATAACTCAAAACAAAGTGCTGGCTTTTTGTGAAATCTAAATTTTTATTATTGTACGAATACGATCCATCTGCATTTTGGGTCTGTAAAAAATAAACATTAATTGGTTGCATTTGCGAATGTAATCCATATCCTAAACTAAAACTGCTCTTGTTATTTACAGCATATTTCAAGCCCAAACGAGGTTCTACCGAAAACGAATTGTTCAAGAAAAACTTTTGCGAATGCACGCCAGCATTTAAAACTAATTTCTCGCTAATATTGTATTTTCCATGAACAAACGCTTGCGCTAAATTGGTATAACTGTTGTAATCCCAAACTTGTATAAACGGAGCAATACCATTATCTTTTGTTTTATAAAATAAATCCAATCCCAATAATTCATTCTGAATTCCTGCTTTTATAAAAAACTTTGAATTCACTTTTAAGTTATAAGTTGAACTGAAATTATAGCCTGTTTTTGCCACATTACTAACTTCTTTTGTGAAATTTAAATTGGCCATCCGATCAAAATCATAGGATGTTTGGTCGTTTTTAGAATAATTCAAACCAATGGTAGAACTAATAAACGATTTTGGATTGATTTGTTTGAAATGATTTAGACCAACAATCGCTATTTTACTTGCAAAATCTACTTGATTTCCGTTTCCATATAAACTACTGGAATTTCCTCCATCAATTTTTATGGTACTTGTTGCCAAAATTCCGAACATCGAAAATTTTCCAAATTTTGAAGTACCACTATTTAATTTGAACGACAAATCTTGATAGGATGGTGTTGCAGTGGTACCAATATCAACGCCAACGGCTTGCGCAATACTGGCCAATCCATAACGATAACCTACCAAATAGGAAGATCCTTTTTCTTTGTTAATTGGCCCTTCGGTTGTTGCTTCAAGACCTGTAATCACGCCAAATTGTAATGTAGTTTCTCTTTTTTTAGAATTTCCACTTCTGAATCCTAAATCAAAAACACCCGAAGTTGCATTGCCATATTCGGCAGGAAAAGCCGAAGTAAAGAAATCGGAATTCTTTAATAAATTAGTATTTAAAGCACTTACCGCGCCACCAGTTGTTCCAACAGAAGCAAAATGATTGGGATTGGTTACATTCATTCCGTCAATGCGCCATAACACACCTACTGGCGAATTACCTCTAATAACAATATCGTTTCGGCTATCATCGGGAGTGCTTACTCCTGCAAAGTTGGCTGCCAATCGAGCCACATCACTCCTACCGCCTGCATAACGATTAACTTCTTCCATAGAAAAAGTTCGGGCGCTAACGGTGGCTAATTTATTGATCGTTCCTGCTTTGTTGGAGGCTTTTATAACAACTTCATCTAGTTTTTTGAATTCGTCTTCTAGAGTAACGTCCAAAATCACTTCTTTTCCTGAAGTTACAATTACGTTTGGAATTACGACTTCTTTATAACCTATATAGGAAACTTTAATTTCATAACGATCGGGTGCGATATTGGTTAAAATATAGTTCCCTTTTTCATCCGTAACAGTTTGTTTTTCGGAATTAATTATTTGAACTTTTGCACCAATTATAGGAGTTTGCGATAATTTGTCGATAACAATTCCACGGATATTTTGCTTGTTATCTTGAGCAAACAGTGCTGTTGAAATCAATAATATAAAAAGGTATTTTTTCATAAAAAGTATATTTTGATAGTAAAATTAATAAAGCTATTTATGATCTTTTAGCAAAAAAAGTTGAATTGTAGAAAAATCGTGTTGAGTTGTAACAACAAAAAAACTGCTCCATTTCTGAAGCAGTTTTTAATTAAATAAACTAAATCTTTAATAAAAAACTATAATTTTCCTTCTTTAATTTCATCCACAATTTCTGGATTTAGCAATGTTGAAGTATCTCCGAAATTAGAGAAATCTCCTTCTGCTATTTTACGTAATATTCTACGCATAATTTTTCCAGAACGGGTTTTTGGTAAACCAGATACGAATTGAATCTTGTCCAATTTAGCAATTGGTCCAATTTGATCTGAAATTAATTGGTTAATCTCTTTGGCAAGATTTGTTCTGTCACGAGTTTCTCCTGTTTCTTTCAAGATTACAAATCCGTAAAGCGCATTCCCTTTAATATCGTGAGGAAATCCTACTATAGCACTTTCTGCAACTGCTGGGTGCTCATTAATAGCATCTTCAATTGGAGCAGTTCCTAAATTATGTCCAGAAACAATAATTACATCATCTACTCTACCAGTAATTCTATAGTATCCTACTTCATCACGTAAAGCACCGTCTCCTGTAAAATATTTACCTGGGAAAGCAGAGAAATAGGTTTCTTTATAACGTTGGTGATCCCCCCAAATGGTTCTTGCCATAGCAGGCCATGGGAATTTAATACACAAACTACCCGTAACTTGATTGCCTTCAATTTCGTTACGCAATTCATCCATCAATACGGGCTGAATTCCTGGTAAAGGAAGTGATGCATAAGTTGGTTTTGTTGGCGTTACAAATGGAATTGGCGAAATCATAATTCCTCCAGTTTCGGTTTGCCACCAAGTATCTACTAAAGGGCAACGTTTTCCGCCAACGTGGTCGTTATACCAGTGCCATGCTTCTTCATTGATAGGCTCTCCTACAGATCCAATAACTTTAAGGGAACTTAAAGGAAATTTTTGCACGTAACTCAAATTCTCTTTTGCCAAAGCACGAATGGCAGTTGGCGCAGTGTAGAATTGATTTACTTGGTGTTTTTCAATTACTTCCCAAAAACGGCTATAATCTGGATAGGAAGGTACTCCTTCAAAAATAACAGTAGTCGCTCCATTTAATAATGGTCCGTATAAAATATAAGAGTGACCCGTAATCCAACCAATATCGGCAGTACACCAGTACACATCGTTTTCTTCGTAATTGAATATATTTTTAAATGTGTATGCTGTATAAACCATATATCCTGCAGTGGTATGCACCATTCCTTTTGGTTTTCCAGTAGAACCAGAAGTATACAATATGAATAAAGGATCTTCTGCATCCATAATTTCAGCAACACTATTGGAAAGCGCGGCATCCATTAAAGGCTGTAACCATTGGTCACGTCCTTCTTTCATATTAACTGGAGTATTGGTTCTTTTAACAACCAAAACTTTCTCCACACATGGTGATTTTTCTAATGCTTCATCAACAATTCCTTTTAAATCAATGGATTTGTTTCCGCGGTAACTTCCATCCGAAGTAATAACCATTTTACAATCGGAATCATTTATTCTTGTAGATACTGCCGAAGATGAAAATCCTGCAAATACCACAGAATGTATCGCACCAATTCTAGCACAAGCCAAAACCGAAACTGCCAATTCTGGAATCATTGGTAAATAAATACAAACTCTATCCCCTTTTTTTACACCTTGTTCGCGAAGTACGTTAGCCATTCTGGATACTCTGGCATATAATTCGTTATAAGAAATGTGTTGTGCATCTTCAGTTGGATCGTTAGGTTCAAAAATGATGGCGGTTTTCTCGCCTCTTTTTGCTAAATGTCTGTCAATACAGTTTTTAGTAATATTAACTTTGGCATCTACGAACCATTTAAATTTGGATTCTTGCATGTCAAAATCCAAAACTTTTTCCCATTTTTGGTACCAAGTAAAATTTTCATCTGCAATACGATCCCAAAATTTTCTTGGCTCTCGAACCGATTTCTTATACATTTTAAAGTAATGCTCTAAACTTTCTATTTTATAATAACTCATTTTTTTTTTGGTAATTAGTTAATAGTAACTAGTAATTAATATTAAATTTGTGTAAATATAAGTATTCTATTATTTTGGTAAAGAATTTTCTTGCTAAATAGGTATATATAATTAGATAAAAGAATATAGAAAATAGAGTATAGATAATAGACTTCTCAACTAATGGATATTTTCCCTATATTCTTTTCTCTTTTCTCTTTTCTCTTTTCTCTTTTCTCTTTTCTCTTTTCTCTTTTCTCTTTTTTCTATACTCTATTTTCTTCTTTTTCTTTATCTAAAAGAACCTATTTTTGCTTTTTCAAATTCTAATCTAATTTCATCAATAATAGCCTCATCATCAATGGTAGATGGAATTTGGAAATTATCACCATCGGCAATACTTCGTAATAATTTTCTTAATATTTTACCCGAACGTGTTTTTGGCAAACGCTCTACAATAACAACATCTCTTAAAGAGGCTACGGCCCCAATTTGATCTCTTACTAAATGAACCACCTCATGTTGCAGTTGAAAATGTTCCATATCTTCTCCATGTTTGATAACTATTAATGCTAAAGGAACTTGTCCTTTTAAAGCATCGTTAATTCCAACCACTGCGCATTCAGCAACTGAATGGTGGGAAGAAACAATTTCTTCCATTTCGGCAGTAGAAAGTCTGTGCCCGGCTACATTTATTACATCATCTACCCTACCCGTGATGAAAATATAATTATCATCATCTTTAAATCCGCCATCTCCAGAGAAATAATATCCTGGAAATTTATTTAAATAGCCTTCTTGAAATCTATTATTATCCTTCCATAAATCAAGCATTGTTCCCGGAGGCAATGGTAATTTAATAACTACATAACCTTCTTCATTCGGACCTAATTCGGTTCCGTTTTCACCAAATATTCGAATATCATAACCGGAAACTGCTTTTCCAGCAGAGCCTGGTTTTACTGGCAAATACTCTACTCCCATCATGTCGGAAATCATTGGCCATCCCGATTCGGTTTGCCACCAATGGTCTATTGCAGGAACTGGAATATGTTGGTTATACCATTCCAAAGTAGCCACATCGCAACGTTCCCCTGCTAAGAATTGATTTCTTAGGCACGTTAAATCGTATTGCTTGATGAACTCTCCGTTTGGATCTTCTTTTTTTATAGCACGAATTGCTGTAGGAGCAGTAAACATGGTGCTTACTTTATGTTCGGCAATTACTCTCCAAAAGGTACTAGCATCGGGAGTTCTAATTGGTTTTCCTTCAAATATTATGGTTGCATTTCGATTAATAAGTGGACCATAAACAATAAAACTATGTCCTACTACCCAGCCCACATCCGACGCAGCCCAAAAAACTTCATCTTGTTTTACACCATAAATGTATTGCATTGAAAATTTAAGTGCCGTGGCGTAACCGCCTGTATCTCTAACAATTCCTTTTGGTTTTCCTGTGGTTCCAGAAGTATATAAAACATATAATGGGTGCGTTGCGTTTACAGGAATACAAGGAGTTTCTTCTGAACCATAAACTAAAGCATCGTAATCGACATCGTATTTTTTAAACGGAATTCTAGCACCTAATTTTCTATTGAAAACAATTACTTTTTTAGGTTTATGGGATGCTAATTCGATAGCTTCATCGACTAATGGTTTGTAAGCTATTAATCGATCTATTTCAATTCCTGAAGATGCAGTGATGATTAATCTAGGTTTGCAATCGTCAATTCGGATTGCTAATTCGTGTGGTGCGAATCCACCAAAAACAACCGAATGGGTCACTCCTATTCTAGCACAAGCCAACATTGCAAAGGCCGCTTGCGGAATCATTGGCATGTATATTACAGCAGTATCGCCTTTTTTTAATCCTAAAGAAAGCATACCTCCCGCTAATTTAGCAACTTCCGATTTTACTTCATTATAAGAATATTTTTTAACCGTTTGGGTAACAGGCGAATCATAAATAATTGCAGTTTGATCTCCGTAACCGTCCTGTATGTGCTTGTCTAAAGCTAGATAGCAAATATTCAATTCACCATCCTTATACCAAAGCGGGTAGTTATTTTCATCTTTGGATAAAATAATAGAAGGCTTGTTGTACCATTCTATTTGATCAGCTTGCTCTGCCCAAAAAGTTTCTGGAGATTGGATACTTTTGGAATAAAATTCTTCGTAATTCATTTGTAATGTATAGTTTGCGGTTGCTTAATTTTGTTAAGTAAATATAAATAATTTACAAACACAAGATTAAATATTATTGCAAAATAAATATATACGAAATCGATTTCGTAAAACCACTATAAATAAAGAAGAGCGCCTTTTTTAGGGCATAATTTATATAATTAAATTAGTAGATATTTTTTAAAAATAAAGAATAATTGCTTTTAGTTAAGTAATTCTGCAACCTGTTCTACCACTTTTTTAATAGAAAAAGGTTTGGTTAAATAGCAATCCGCTCCAAGAGCAAGTCCTTTTGCAATATCACTTTCTTTATTTTTAGCCGAAAGAAATATTACTTTAGTATGTTTTAAATTTTTATCTTTTTTTATTTGTTCTAAGGTGGCATAACCATCCACCATTGGCATCATCACATCTAAAATGATAACGTCTGGGAAATTATTTTTTAAAATATCTAAAGCTTCTTGTCCGTCACGAGCAATGAATACTTCGTAATTATTCTTTTTAAAAGTGTACTCTAACGACATTACTATGTTGGGTTCGTCATCAACAATTAAAATCTTTTTCATATAACTATATTAATTTTCTAAATTCTTATTTTTTGGCAAGGTGAATACTACACAAGCCCCTTTCACACTTGGTTGTACCCGGATTTTTCCCTTATGGTATTCTATAATTTGTTTGCAAATAGCTAAGCCTAATCCGCTACCCACTGGCTTTTTTATATTTTGATTTACCGATTGATAAAATTTTTCAAAAATTGCTTCATGGTCGTTATCATTAATTCCTTTGCCATTATCGTGCACCGAAGTTTGAATAAATCCTTCAATTTCTTCTACTTTAATAATAATGACACCCTCTTTTTCTGGACAAAATTTAATAGAATTGGCCAGTAAATTAGTCATTACTTGAAAAATACGATCTTCATCATAATAAGCATTTACCTTGCTTTTACTTTCAACATAAACAGTAATCCCTTTATTTTTAATCAACTGCTTTAATGGTTCCATTGATTTTTCAATGGTTTCAATTAAATTACTTTTAGTAGCGTGAATAATTTGCTTTCCAGTTTCAAATTTTTCTAAATCCAAAATTTTATCAATCAATCTATTCAATCGATCGGATTCGGAGATAATATTTTGCAAAAATTGCTTTTTTAATTCTTCCGGAATTTCATCATCATCGTGCAAAATTTCACTAGCAGCACGAATGGCAGTTATTGGAGTTCGAAGTTCGTGGGTAATGGTATCTAAGAATTCGTCTTTTTGCTTGTCTTTAACCATTAAAGAAATATTGGCATTTTGCAATTTGGCGGTAATTTCTTTTAATTCATTGGAAGTTTCGGTCAGTTTTTTATTGATAATAATATTTTCTTTCGATTCTTCTAAGATTTTCAAGACTTCGGGAAGACTAATTTTTTCTTCTTTAACAACACTTGAAATTAATATTCTAGCCGAAGCCGTTCCTATATGTCCGGTAAGTAAATTTTCTGAAAATTTAATTAATCGGGCATCCGCCAATTCTTGATTGATATCGATATTGTACTTTACATTAAAAATATTCATGGCGCGTTTGGTACGTTCTTCTCCAAGAAATCGAACTAATACTTTTTCAATATCGTTTCTATAAGCGGTTCCTTTCCAAATAAAGGCATCCTCGTGATTGGTGATGTATTTGCTAATATCTACGAACATTTCGGCATAGTTTCTTTCACGGTAATTTCCTTTAAAACTGACAGAAACAGAAAAATAAGTGATGACATTGAACAGCAAACTCCAAAATAAGGCATGTGGAACTGGTTGCAAATAGTCTAATCCAAATAATTGAAATGGCTTTAATAAATGAAAGCCAAATAATCCATCGGAAATAAAGGTGCTTTCACTGTTTGAAATTCCAATTGAATACGGAATTAACAAGGTATAGATACAAATAATAAATCCAACGATAATACTGTAAACTGCTCCTAATCTTGAACCACGTCTCCAAAATAAAGCACCAAAGAAAGCAGGAGCTAGTTGGGCAATTATCACAAAAGCAACCATTCCTATAGAAACTAAACTATAGTCTAACCCAAAAAATCTATAGATAAAATACGAAAGTATTATTAATGAAAAAATACCAATTTTTCTACTGTTTAAAATTTTTCTACTGCTTATGGTTTGATCACTTCCTTTTAATTTCCCAATTAGGTTATAGGGAATTAAAACGTTGTTAGTAAGCATAGTTGAAAGCCCAATGGAAGAAACTACTATCATGGATATTGCAGCCGAAAAACCTCCTAAAAACACTAATACTGTAAGTGTTTTATTATTAAATAATTGAGGGATTAAAAGAGAATACGCATCCGAATTTACATCCTTTCCATCAAATAATATATTTCCGCCCCAGGCTATTGGATACACAAAAATATTGAATATCAATAAATACAAAGGAAATAACCAAACGGCTGTGTTAATATGGTTTTCTCTATTATTTTCGATGACAGAAACTTGAAATTGTCTTGGTAATAAGAAAATTGCAAACATGGACAACACACATAATAAAAACCAATTTATAGCTTGAGGCAAACCTCCGATGGTATTTTTTTCTTTAAAGTTTTTTAGCAACGATGCTTTTTCATAGATGTCATTAAAGCCATCAAAAACAAAATAAGTGACATAAATTCCTATGATGACAAAGAAAACTAGTTTCAAAATACTTTCCATGGCAACAGCAGTTACAATACCTTTTCTTTTTTCGGAAGCATCCACATAACGGGTACCATAATAGGATGCAAACAAAGCCAAAGCTACAGCGACATAAGTTGTAGTGTCGTCTAAAATATTGGAACTAGTTGCAGTTTTAGTTACCACGTGAAAAGTCTCAGAAATAGCTTTTAGTTGTAAAGCGATGTAGGGAATTATTCCTGTGAGGCAAATTACCGTTACTATTGCTCCAAGAAAGCGGCTATTGCCGTAACGTAACGATATAAAATCGGCAATACTAGAGATTTTATTAACTCTAGAAATTCGTATGATTTTTTTTAAAATTAATATCCACGATGGTGCAATAATAATTGGTCCGAGATATATTGGAAGATAACTTAAACCGCTATCTGCTGCTACTCCTATACTTCCATAGTAGGTCCAGGCGGTACAATAAACAGCTAAAGAAAGGGAATAGATATAGGGATTATTAGACCATTTACCGTTCTCTTTTTTCTCTGCCCAATGTGCTATAAAAAATAGAACAGCCAGATACACGGATAGAATTAACAAGAGTACTACGCTATTCATTATATCGTTTTACAATTACTATTGAAACTAATATAGAAAACAACCACATAGAAAAAAAGTAAATATACACTACTGGGAAACCAAGAAAATTATTGGCTGAATCAAACAATAATACTATAGGAAGGTTAAATCCTACAAGTAAAATCATAGATACAATAATCATTTTTTGTTGGTGTCTTTTTTTCATATTATTTGCAACAAAGGCACTAAGGCGCCAAGTTTTTTTTATTTTGAATATTTTACGAATTTACACAAACTTTTTAAACTCACAAACCAAAACTCAATTACTAAAAACCCAAAAGCCCTTATCGAAATAAGAGCTTCTGAGAATTACCTTTACAAATAAATTAATCTTCGTATTCGTCTGTTAAGGCATACCATCCAAAAATGGTTAATCCTGTAACAATCATTGGTAGTAGAATAAAGAAAATAATGATTCCGAAAACTAAATCGTCTTGTTTTCCAGAGGTTAAACGTCCTCCAAAAATTCCAATTGCATAATAGGCTACAGCGATTGCTAATGCTATCCAAACAATTCCTAAATATTTTTTTATTGTATTCATAATTTTATTTTTAGTCGTGAAGTGTATTAATTTTTCTATCGATGTAAATCATTCCAATGATGAAACAAACAGCAGCAATTCCTATTGGATACCATAATCCTTCAAGGTAAAACTCTACATTTCCAGCTTCTTTTGATTGGGTTACAAAGTAAGTTGAAATCGCTGGAAGTAATCCACCAAAGATACCATTTCCAACGTGATAAGGCAATGACATGGATGTATATCTGATTTTTACAGGGAACATTTCAACTAAGAAAGCTGCAATAGGACCATAAACCATAGTTACAAAAATTACTTGAATGAATACCATAAAGATTAAGAACCAACGGTCGCTACTATTAATTTGTTTAGTAACTTTAGTTTCGATTTTATCTTTTCCTTTATCGTCCAACATTAATTTTCCAGCTTCAAAATGTTTAGTTTTTATTTCTTCAACCGTTGTACCATCAGTATAAGCTTTGGTTGTAGTATAAATAGAATCCAGTTTAGTAGCATCAATTTCTTTTAAAGAAGGAACTACTTTTGTTTGATCTACAACTTCAGTTTTCAAAGTTAAATCGGTTGTATTGTACATGGCACGGTAGATTGGTCGGTACAATAATATTGCAAGCAACATACCACCCATCATAATGGATTTTCTTCCAATTTTATCACTTAACCATCCAAAAACTACGAAAAACGGAGTTCCTAAAATTAAAGCAACACCTAAAAGCATATCCACTTGAGAAGAATCAATACTTTGAACTGTTTTAAGGAAGTTCATTGCATAAAATTGTCCAGTATACCATACAACTCCTTGTCCCATTGTTGCTCCAAATAAAGCAAGTAAAACAAATTTTAAGTTGTATTTATTTCCGAAACTTTCTTTTAACGGATTTGTACTCGTTTTTCCTTCTGATTTTGCTTTAGCAAAAACTGGAGATTCTTCCATATTTTTACGAATCAAATAAGAAACTAATACCATTAGGATAGATACCCAAAACGGAACTCTCCATCCCCACTCGTCAAAAGCCTCTTTAGACAATACACTTTTAGTAACTAAAATTACCATTAATGAAATGAATAAACCAACGGTAGCCGTAGTTTGAATCCACGATGTCCAATATCCTTTTTCACCTTTTGGCGCGTGTTCTGCTACATAAGTTGCAGCTCCACCATATTCGCCACCTAAAGCTAAACCTTGAAGTAAACGTAGGATTAATACTAATATTGGAGCAGCAAATCCAATGGTTTCATAACTCGGAATACAACCAATTGCAAAAGTTGCACCACCCATTAATAAAAGAGTTACCATGAAAGTGTATTTTCTTCCAATAATATCACCTAATCTTCCGAAGAATAATGCTCCAAAGGGACGCACTACGAAACCTGCAGCAAAAGTTGCTAATGTAGAAAGAAAGGCCGCTGTTGGATTATCGGTTGGAAAAAATTTAGTAGATAACACTACTGCTAAACTTCCGAAGATATAAAAATCATACCATTCGATCATTGTACCCATTGAGGAAGCTGAAATTACTTTCCAAATTCCTTTTGTTTTTTTATCACTCATATTTATATTATTTATTTAGTTGGTTAATTTTTAATTAGAAAGAATATACGCAAGAAACCATTGCTCTAAAGTTTTTTACATCTTTTTGATTCAAATCTGCTGTTCCGTTTGCATTTGTATTTAAATCTCCCCAAGTGGCTGCAGTATATTCCAATTCAGGTGTAATTCTAAATTTATTTTGTTTGAAATCAACTCTAGCAGAAGCTCTTAAAATATTGTCAACTACTCTAGTTCCTGAAAAACCTCTTCCATAGAATTTTACAGTTTCACCAGCAGCTAATCCATTTTTATCAGTTCCATCGTTTTTAGTGTAACCAATAAATAATCCGGGTGCTATTTTTTTACCATTGCTTGCAATGTCTATCCAATAAGCTGAAGTTTTAATGGCTTCATATTTTTCTTGTTGTCCTGTAACTGTATAACCTGCAAAACCTCCAAGCATTACTAAATTAGACATGTCACCACCTGAAATTCCGTATGCTTTTATAGAAAATTTATCGTTAGAATATTTAAAATAAGCAACTATTGAAGTACTATTGGCTTTTTCTTTTGAAACTTTTCCAGCAGATTCTGTTAGTGGTTGCAGAGATTTGTATTCAGCACCTAAACCAGCAATCCAATTTTTGTTTTTAAATTGAAATTGTCCGTGAAATGTAGGAATAGCTGAGTTAATTGATGCTGAGTTTTGAGTTCCTCCAGTAGCCGTTGAAGTTGTAAATTCTCTTTCTTTATAAGCTGTCAATGCAAATGTAAGTTCTTTGGTTAAGTTTTGTTTCAATTTAACTTGAGAAGCCCAACCAAAAGGATTGAATAAAATTCCCGTACTAAAGTTAGCCACACCAGGAAAAACTTCTGGAATAAACGTTGGATACCAAGTTTGTCCAACTGTTAAAGATGTTTTAGACCATTCTAAATTAGCATAAGCATGTCTTAGTCTAAACAATCCAATAGATGCTTCAGTATTTCCAAAGAAATCACCTTCTAAATTCCCTGTTGCTTTTGCACCCCAAACATTTGGTCCTTTTGCTTTAACCCCTAATCTTGATACAACAGACAAAAAGTTAGATTGACCTGCTGCATTAATATCATCACCATTAGTATCTAAAACTTCATCAAGTGGATAAAGATTTAAGTTGTATTCTCTTACTTGAGCCGACTTTCGAGTGTCCCAGATATAATCCGTTCTAATGAAGCCATACATGCTAACATCCCATTCTTTCTCTGCGGGTTTAACAGGTGTAGTAGTTGGTGTTGTTGGTGTTGTCGTTTGAGCATTTCCTACGAAGGAAAAAGCAACAAAAGATAACATAATAATTTTTTTCATTTGGTTTGAATTTTGGTTCGTTTTTTATTTCTACTCGACCAAATTCTAAAATTTTGTTAATGAAAAAAATTTTGATATATAATATTGTAAATCGCTATAGCTAATCTTTAAAACGCTCCCATTTTATTAACATAAACTTGTCGCCAAGCTCTGTAATAATCATCCCGGCACCTTTTAATTGGTCCTTGTTTTTTAGAAATTCAACCAATTCTAAGTGATTATATATCTTATAAGTAGGATGATAATCAGTATGACTTGGTTTAGTTACTTTAAACTCCCTAACCCAGTTACTAACCGTAACGTGAGATACACCAATAATCCGTTCAATCTCTCTAAAACTCAAGCCCTCAAGGTATAATTGTAATGCTTTGGTTACATAGTAGCTATCAATCTTTTTTCCTAGTTTATTTACCGTAAAGTAATAATTGCATTTTTTGCATAAATAGCGCTGTCTGTCTTTGATTACGCCGCTTTTTACAATTGCATCATTTTGGCATTTGGGGCATGCAAATATCTCCATATATATAAATTTTGCATAAATATACTAATTTAGCAAATACATAAAAGCATTTAACACATTTTTTTTTACTTTAAATTACACAGTCCCTAAAAATAAAGAGGAAAAAATATATAAATCCTATTTTATAAGGAATTTTCGGGAAAACACAAATTCTTTCCAATATACTCAAATAAAATTTTAACAGACTAATAATTAAAGGTTTTCAATTATTAATAGTAACCAATATATTATCAGAAACAGGTATTACTATAACTACTTCAATTCTATTCGTAATAAATTTTAGGATAAAATAAATTATATGTTTTAATATGCATATAAATTTATCAATCGATTAAAAAAATTCCAAAAAAAAGCTTTAATTTGTACAAACACAATTATAGCATGGAATTCAATCCTGATACCTTGTCCTCAAAGGCAATTTACAAATTATTAACTGGCTCCATCATTCCAAGACCAATAGCTTGGATAGCGACTATTGACGATGCCGGTACTAATAATCTTGCGCCTTTTTCCTATTTTAACATGGTTGGTGATGATCCGCCACATGTAATGTTTTCTACCCGAAGAGATAATAATTCCAATAAAGACACTCTTAATAATATATTGGCTACAAAGCAATTTGTGGTCAATATGGTTACAGAAGCCCTAGCCGAACAAATGAACAGTACTGCCCAAGCAGTTGCTCCCGAAGTAGATGAATTTGAAATGGTTGGCGTCACTCCTATTCCATCTTCTGTAGTGAAGCCAATGCGAGTAAAAGAAAGCCCCATTCAGTTAGAATGTGAAATGGTACATCATTATTTTCTTGAAGATCATAAACAAGGGGGAGCATGTGTTGTTATAGGTCGCGTGGTTCGAATGCATTTTGACGAAAGTGTTTTGCTTGAAGATTATAAAATCAACATGGAAACCTACAAACCAATTGCACGATTAGCAGGTTCTAATTACAGTAAAATAGGCGAAGTTTTTTCAATAAAAAGAAGTTAAATTATTAAATCAGCGGTTATCAGCGTTGCAAAGCATCGGTTGCATCCGCGTTCCATTAAAATATGAAAATAGCAATTATAGGTGGTGGTCCTGGTGGACTTTACTTTTCGATATTAACCAAAAAAGCAATGCCAGATTGCCAAATTGACATTTACGAACGCAACAAGCCCGACGATAGTTTTGGTTTTGGAGTAGTTTTTTCAGATGAAACTTTAGGCGAATTCTTGAAACGCGACATGCAATCGTATGAGTTAATTCGTAGTAAATTTGCCTATTGGGATGATATTATCATTGCTCGAGATGGTGAAAAAGTCAATATTGCCGGAAACGGATTTTGCGGCTGTTCCCGAAAAACTTTATTGCAATTACTGCAACAACGCTGTCTGGAAGAAGGCGTTAATTTGCATTTCGAACAAAATGTAGACGACTTATCCCAATATAAAGATGCCGATATTATTTTGGCTTCCGATGGAATTGCGAGTGGTGTTAGAACCAAATTCCAAAAAGAATTCGGAACTAAAATTGTCTTGAAGAAAAACCGTTTTGTTTGGTTAGGATCTACCAAACCTTTGGATGCTTTTACGTATTTTTTCCGAACCACGCCTCACGGAACCATTGTTGCGCATTCCTATCAATATCAAGAAGGAATGAGTACTTGGATATTTGAGTGCAGTAATGAAACTTGGGAAAAACATGGTTTTGAAGTCACCAACGAAACCGACACTATTTCTAAAATTGCCGAAATATTTAAGGAAGAACTTGACGGCCATCCTTTAATTTCCAATAAATCCCATTGGCGACAGTTTCCTCATGTTACTAATGAGAATTGGTATCATGATAATATCGTTTTACTTGGCGATGCCAAAGCCACAGCCCACTACTCTATTGGCTCGGGAACAAAATTAGCCATGGATTGCGCTATTGGTTTATCGGATGCTGTAATTGCGAATCCAAAGGATGTGCAAGCCGCTTTCCAACAATACGATAAAACCCGAAGAAATACGGTAGAAATGATTCAGTATGCTGCATTAGTATCGTTAGATTGGTTTGAAAATATGGATCGAAACAACCAACATCCTTTTTACCAATTTGCTTTCGGATGCATGACCCGTTCTAAAAAAGTAACTTTTGAAAATTTAAGATTACGGGATAAAACCTTTACCGATAAAGTTTTACATGAATTCAATAACCTACAACCTACCACCCCCAACCCACAACCTATTCCCGCTGCATTTTCAAAATTCAAATTACGAGATTTAGAATTGCAAAACCGAATTGTAATGGCTCCTATGGGACAATATTCGGCAGAAGATGGTGTAGTAAACGATTGGCATTTTCAACATTATACCTCGCGTGCTATTAGTGGATTGGGATTGATTTTAACCGAACTAACTGCTATTTCCGAAGCCGCACGTATCACTTTAGGTTGTGCTGGAATATATAATGAAAATCAAATAGTTGCATGGAAACGAATCAATGATTTTATCCATACAAACACACAAACTAAAATCGGAATTCAATTAGGACATTCTGGACGAAAAGGTGCTACTAAAAAACCGTGGGAAGGTAACGAACCATTTGAAAATAGTTGGGAATTACTTTCGGCTTCTGCAATTGCCTTTAATGATAAGTTTGCAATTCCAAAAGAAATGACTTTATCCGATATGGATTTAATCACTTCCCAATTCATTCAAGCTACTAAAAACGCGAACGAAGCAGGATTTGATATGATTGAATTACAAGCCCATCACGGATTTTTATTAGCTTCTTTCCTATCGCCTCTTACCAATATCAGAACCGACGAATTTGGCGGAAGCATCGAAAATAGATTGAAATTCCCACTTCGAGTTTTTAACGAAATGCGAAAAGTATTTCCGAAAGAAAAACCAATGTCAGTGCGGATTTCTGCAACTGATTGGGCAGAAAACGGGATTTCTGAAGAAGATGTAATTATTATTGCAACCGAATTCAAAAAGGCTGGAGCCGATATTATAAATGTTTCTACAGGAAATACAGTTGCGGGGCAAAAACCACAAACGGGAAGAATGTGGCAAACGCCTTTTGCAGATGCCGTTCGAAATACCGTTCATATTCCAACCATTACAGCAGGATACATTCAAGATATTGATCAAATTAACACCATAATCCTTAACGGAAGATCAGATTTGGTTGCATTAGGAAGACCTTTATTATTGGATGCTAACTTTGTTCGCAATGCACAAGCATACGAACAATTTGAGCCAACCGATATACCAAATCAATACAAAGCGGGAATGTCGCATTTATATCCTTTAAAAGCAACGGAAAGAAAGCAAGTTGAAGGAATGAAAAAGGCTTTGAAGCCTAAAAGCAATAAGAAATAGTTGTAAAGTTTTAGCAGTAAGTTGTTTAAGAAATGAAAGAAAAAAAATCAAAAATTGAAGTTCAAGGTTTGGGAATAAATATTATTTCGAAAAATAATGATGATTATATTTCATTAACAGATATTGCTCGTCAGCGAGATACAGAAAGAAGCGATTACATTCTTCAAAACTGGCTACGTAATAGAAGTACAATTGAATTTATTGGTTTATGGGAACAATTACGAAATCCTATTTTTAATTCCATCGAATTCGATGGAATTAAAAATGCATCTGGATCAAATAGTTTTTCTTTAACGCCCAAAAGATGGATAGAAACAACCAATGCTATTGGAATTATTTCCAAGACAGAATGGCGAGATGAGAATCCTAATTTAGAAGGAAATATTCGAGACTATGCAACTATTGAACAATTATTAGTCTTAGCAAATATTGAAAGTTTAAATGCCGAGTTTATTCGAATGGAGTTTTCTCAAAAAGAAAGATTGTTAAAACTAAATCAGATTGCAATTATTCAAATAAAATCAATTACTAAAAATATAAATGTTCAAAAATTAAATGAATAATCTATGAAACATTTTGAAGACAATTTCGCCCACAATAACCTCCCAAGTCAGGATTTACAACCCGACTATATTTTTACCGATTTATCCCAATTTCAACATCCCGATATGCTGAATTGTGTTGATAAGTTGTTGGATAACCATATTAAAGAAGGTCGCGGAAATAATATTTGCATCCGAACTTTTGATGCAACTTGGACCTACCAAGATTTATTTGAAAAAGCCAATCAAATTGCTCATGTACTTCTAGAAGATTTAGGTTTAAAATCTGGAAATCGAGTTTTAATTCGTTCTGCCAATAACCCAATGATGGTGGCTTGTTGGTTTGCCATTTTAAAAGCGGGAGGAATTGTAGTTGCTACTATGCCACTACTTCGTTTTAAAGAATTAACTACCATTATAGATTGTGCCGAAATTTCCCATTGCTTTTGCGATGTGTCTCTGGAAGAAGAAATACATTTAGTGAAATCTACTTTTTTAAAGGAAATTTGTTTGTTTGGCAATTCTCAATTGGAAGAGTTAATGCAATCCAAACCAAAAACCTTTACCAATTACCACAGTAAAGCCGATAGTTTGGCCTTGATTGGATTTACCTCTGGAACTACTGGCTTGCCTAAAATGACGTCGCATTACCATAAAGATATTTTAAATATTTGCGAATGTTTTCCGCAATATTCCTTACAACCCACACCAAAGGATCTTTTCACAGGCAGTCCTCCACTTGGGTTTACCTTTGGTTTAGGCGGATTGGTTTTGTTTCCGATGTATTTTGGCGCTTCCACTTTTTTGATTGAAAAACCAAGTCCCGATCATTTATTGCAAGCCATCCAAGATCATAAAATAACCATTTGTTTTACCGCACCAACGGCTTGGCGCGTTATTACTACCAAAGTAAAAGAATACGATATTTCTAGCTTACGCAAATGTGTCTCAGCCGGAGAAACCTTACCATTAAAGGTTTGGCAAGATTGGTACGACGCAACAGGATTGAAAATTATTGATGGAATTGGCTCTACCGAAATACTGCATATTTTTATTTCTTCAAATGAAGAAAACATGAAGCCTGGCGCAACAGGATTGGCAATTACAGGTTATGAAGCAAAAATTGTAGACCAAGACGGAAACGAACTTCCAACAAATGAACCTGGTAGATTAGCCGTTAAAGGTATTACAGGTTGCAAATATTTGAATCGAGAAGACAAACAACTAGAATATGTTGAAAACGGCTGGAACATCACAGGAGATATTTTCCGTCAAGATGAAGAAGGCTATCTTTGGTTTGTTGCTCGTGGCGATGATATGATTATTTCTTCAGGTTATAATATTGCGGCAATTGAAGTAGAAAGTGTACTTTTGACACACGATGATATTCTGGAATGTGCCGTTGTTGGTTTGCCCGATGAAGAACGAGGAATGTTAGTTTGTGCGCATATTGTTTTAAAAGATATGTCTAAAGCAACAGATGCGATGAAAAATCGTATTCAACATTGGTTCAAAGAAGTAGCGGCTCCATATAAATATCCAAGAGTGATATGTTTTACAGAGGAATTACCCAAAACAGAAACTGGAAAAATCCAGAGATATAAATTAAAATAAAAAATAATTATTAATTCATTTTTAAATGAACCAACCTTTTATAAAACAAGAAAAAATCCGTTTCCAGCATGTGGATTATGCCGGAATTGTATTCTATCCAAGATTTCTAGAAATGCTGAATTGCCTTGTAGAAGATTGGTTTGAAGAAGCACTAGATCGACCCTTTTCTAAAATGCACGAAACCAACGGAATTCCAACGGTAGATTTAAAAGTGCAATTCAAAAAAGCCGCACGTTTAGGAGAAATTCTTACCAAAAAATTATGGGTTAAAAATCTAGGAAGTGCTTCCATCCTATGCGGATTCTCCTTTGAAGATGAACAAGGAAAAACCTGTCTCGAAGGCGAAGTAACTCTAGTAAACGTAGCCTTTCAAGAGAATAAAAACGACATCAAAGCAGAACCTTTTAATGAAGAAATGAAAAATAAAATTAGTAATTATAAATTAGAAATATCGAATTAATCTTCGTTTTCAATTCCTAATTCGTAATTCCAAATTCGTAATTAAACAAACTATGGACTTCAAAAAATTCAAAGCCGCTACCGTTCAAACATCGCCTGTTTTTTTAAACGTAGAGAAAACCATCGAGAAAGCAATTACTTTTATTAAAGAAGCAAGTGCTAATGGTGCGCAATTAATAGCCTTTCCAGAAGTATTCGTTGCGGGTTATCCGTATTGGAATTGGATTATGACACCCGTTCAAGGCAGTAAATGGTATGAAGAATTGTATAAATGTTCGGTTGCTGTAACCGATGAATCCATGCAACCTTTATTCCAAGCAGCAAAAGAAAACAACATTCATATTGTAATCGGAATTAACGAACGAGGGGATTCTTATGGTGAAATTTACAACACCAATTTGATCATTGACAACAACGGAACCCTAATTGGAAAACACAGAAAATTAGTTCCAACTTGGGCAGAAAAACTAACATGGACTTCTGGTGATGGCTCTTCTTTAAAAGTTTACAATACTGAAATTGGCCCTATCGGAACCTTGGCATGCGGTGAAAACACCAATACCTTGGCTCGATTTACCCTTCTTGCTCAAGGCGAATTAATTCATATTGCCAATTATATTTCATTGCCCGTTGCCCCACCCGATTATAATATGGCAGAAGCAATTAAAATTCGGGCTGCAGCGCATTCCTTTGAAGGAAAATTATTTACCATTGTTTCTTGCTCCACAATTTCGCAAGAAATAAAAGATGCGCTAAGAGAGGATGTTCCAAATGTGGATGAATTATTAACTAGAAAAAATTCTGCATTCTCTGGATTTATTGGCCCCAACGGTGCTGTTATTGGTGAACCATTAATTGATGAAGAAGGAATGGTTTATGCCGACATCGATTTAGAAAAGTGTATCCAACCCAAGCAAATGCACGATATTTTAGGACATTACAATAGATTTGATATATTTGATTTACGCGTAAACATCGCTCCAACAAGAAAGATTACGTTTATTGACAATCACGAGGAGTTTAATAAGAGATAGTATTAAGTATCAAGATTGAAGTATTAAGTATTAAGATTTTTTAAATTACTTAATTTTTCTTAATATCTTAATGGTTAAAAAATAAAACATGAAAGAAACAAACCATTCCGATGACCAAATCGGTCGTGCTAGAGTTCAAACCACACCCGAACTAGAAGCCTATTATAAAGAACTCGAAAGTCTTGGCGCTGGTGCTTTATGGACGGTTGCCAATGATATAGAACCATGGGAACCAAGAAGTACTTCCGTTCCTATGCTTTGGAAATACGATGATTTGCGGGCGTTGGTTTTAAAATCCTCCGAATTGGTTACACCCGAACAAGCTGGCCGTCGAGTGGTATATTTGGTAAACGACAAACGCAAAGAGGTTTCGGCAGCCGTGGGTTGGTTATACACCGGAATTCAAGTTACACGCCCAGGGGAAAGCACTTCGGCACACCGTCATCGGGCTTCTGCTTTGCGATTCATTATGGAAGGCAGTAAAGGATATACCGTGGTAGATGGTAACAAAATCATGTTGGAAGTCAATGATTTTGTGATTACACCAAATTCCACTTGGCACGAACATGGTGTTGAGGCCGATGGGCAAACGTGCATTTGGCAAGATGGTTTGGACATCCCTCTGGTAAATGCTCTCGAAGCCAATGATTATGCCGTTTATGATGGCAAACAAGCCTTAATTTCTCCAGTCAATCATTCACCAATGACTTTTGGTGGCGCAGGATTAATTCCGGCCGATACAACTTGGGATAAACCTTATTCGCCTTTATTCAAATACTCTTGGAAAAATGTATATCCAACCTTATTAGAAGTTGCAAAAGTCAATGAAATTAATCCGTTTGACGGAATTTTAATGCAATATTCCAATCCGTTAACGGGTGGTCATGTCATGCAAACCATGGGTGCCGCCATGCAATTGTTACCTGCAGGTTTCAAAGGTAAAGCCCATAAACATACCGGGTCTTTTGTCTACCAATGTGCCAAAGGAAAAGGCTATTCCATCATCAACGGAACACGTTTCGATTGGAAAGAACGCGATATTTTCTGTGTTCCGTCTTGGGCTTGGCACGAACACCACAATGCCTCAGACACAGAAGATGCCTGTCTATTTACCTTCAATGATTTACCAGTAATGGAAAAATTAGGATTGTTTCAAAGTAGAGAGTTGGAAGAAAATAATGGACATCAAAAAATATAAATAATTATGAATATTAAAAAAATAACATTTTTAATTGTATTCCTATCCCAATATTGCATTGCTCAAAATGTTGATTTTGATAAAGGAACTGTACTTCAAAAAAAATATTATGAAGTAATTCAATATGAATCTGTTCTAGATAAAATTATTATTCCTGTAACCATTAATGGTAAAAATTTTAGGTTTCTATTAGATACTGGAGCTCCAAATTTAATTTCAAATGAAGTTTTGCAAGAATTAAATTCAGAATCATTGAAAAGTATTATTGCGAATGATTCAAATAATCTAAATCAAAGTATGCAATTGGTAGTCATTCCAAAAATAAAAATTGGGGAATTGACGTTTGAAGATCAAATTGCTTTAGTTTTTGATTTAAAAAATCACAATCTTTTGAGTTGTTATAATATTGATGGATTTATAGGGAGTAATTTGTTAAAAAATTCCGTTTTAAAAATCGATAAAACAAATCAGAACCTTGTTATTACAGATCAATTCGAATTATTAAATGTACTAGTGAAACCAACTAAAATAAAATTAATTGGAAGACAAAAAGCACCGTATATTGAACTTAATTTTTTAGGAAAAAACAAAGAAAAAGCTTCAGACATGGTTTTGTTTGATACAGGTATGGATGGCTTGTATAATATGTCAAATCGGGCATATGCTCTATTTGAAAATCAAAATATTTTTGAAATTAAAGGTAAATCAGAAGGATTAAGTAGCTTAGGTCTATTTGGCTTGGGAAAGCCAAGCTTGCAAAAATTAGTTTTAGTTGAAAATGCTTTATTAAATAATAAATCAATAAAAAACTTATATGCTGATACAACAGATGATACTAATTCAAGGATAGGTTTAGAGTTTTTGAATTATGGAAATGTAATTTTAGATTTTAAAAAGAAGAATTTTTATTTTGAAGCAAATGATACAATAATTCTTTCAAATAAAGAACCTAAATATGCAACAACAATTTTAGATAATAAATATATAGTTGGTTTAGTTTGGGATAAAAACTTGGCTGAAAAAATTAAATTTGGTGACGAGATACTCAGTATAGATACTTTTAAAACTAATGAGATGAAGGCGTGTGAAATTCTGAATTTGAAAGAGTATATTAAAAATAAAAAACTTTACACAATTGAAGTCAAAAATAAAGAAGATCAAACCAACATAATAAATATTGAAAATTAGGAAACTTACAAATGAAACATTTAAAATTATTTTATAATTCAATTAATTTTATTATAATATTATTCTTTATTCTCAGTATTTATTTAATACAACAAAAAGACAATCTTGCAATTTTTTTAGGATATATTAGTATAGTTTGGTGGTTATTAATTGTTTCAATCAATATCTATAAAAATTTAAAGAAAAATAATTAAAAAAAAATTAAAATCCTATTGACCCTTAATAGGAATTTCCCGAGATTACGGGATAAGGGGACTTATATGAAACTACTTACTTACAAAACAGCAAACACTGAACCTCGTTTAGGATTTATCCACAACAACCAAGTAATCGACATGGAAGATTTTGGAGAAATATCCAATTTTCCATTACCAAACGATATGTTGGATTTAATTGACCTTGGATTTGAAATCATTCAGGAAATCACCGAAATGGTAAACGAAACTCCCGAAAATTTCTTTGAAGAAATATCCTATAAAATGGACGAAGTTAATATCCTTGCTCCTATTGAAAAACCAAGAAAAAACATCATCGGAATAGGATTGAATTACACCGAACACGTTGCCGAAAGTGCACGAACTTTGGATACAACAGGAAAATTACCAACAAAACCTATTATCTTTTCTAAACCTCCAACAACAGTTACAGCAACCAATACGGAAATTATTAAAAACACCAAACTAACTTCACAATTGGATTGGGAAGTAGAATTGGCTGTGGTTATTGGCAAAAAAGGAAAATACGTTGCTAATGCCGATGCAATGGATTATGTTTTTGGTTATACTGTTATCAACGATATTTCTGCTCGTGATTGTCGTCGTGAGGGACAATGGATTGTTTCCAAAGGGCAAGATACTTTTGCACCAATGGGACCAATTTTAGTAACCAAAGACGAAATTGAAAATCCGCATAACTTGAACTTATCGTTAAAAGTAAACGGAGTGGAAAAGCAAAATTCCAATACCAAATTCTTACTTTTCAACATCAATGATTTGATTGAAGATTTAAGCATCGTGTTTACTTTAGAACCAGGTGATATTATTGCCACAGGAACACCATCGGGTGTTGGCGCAGGAAGAAATCCTCAAGAATGGCTGTACGATGGCGATGTGGTGGAAGCAACTGTGGAAGGAATAGGCACTATAGTAAATACGATTAAAGAGATATAATATATTTTAATACTTCATTTCTTTAATCTAATTTACTAAATAAAATCTGCGTTTATTCGCGTTTGCGTGAGCAATCCGTATCATCCGCGTTCCAAAAAAAAATTAAAATGAAATACAGAATAGGACAAATAGTTCCATCCTCCAACGTGACGATGGAAACCGAAATACCAGCAATATTTAGAGCAAGAGAAACCATTTTGCCAGAACGCTTTACATTTCACAGCAGTAGAATGCGAATGAAGAAAGTTACCAAAGAAGAATTGGAAGCCATGGATGCCATGAGTTTAAAATGCGCGCAAGAACTTTCTGATGCTCATGTAGATGTTATGGGATATGCTTGTTTGGTTGCCATAATGAGTATGGGACGCGGATACCATTGTGTATCGGAAGTAAATTTGCATCAAGAAACCGTGGCAAATGACTTCCCTACTCCAATAGTAACTTCAGCAGGAGCTTTAATTAACGGATTGAAAGTTTTAGGTGCTAAACAAATCTCTATCATCACTCCTTACATGCGACCATTAACCGATATGGTTGTAGATTATATTGAACACCAAGGCATCAAAGTGAAACAAAGTATTGCTTTAGAAATTCCAGATAATTTAGAAGTAGCAGCCCAAAACCCTTTAAACTTATTGGACATTTACAAACAATTAGACTTGACCGATGTAGACGTATTAGTTGCTTCGGCTTGTGTGCAAATGCCTTCGTTGGAAGCCATCGATTTGATTCAAGCAGAATGTGGCAT
The DNA here is from genome assembly GCF_044357305.1 of Flavobacterium sp. GTDB lineage: Bacteria > Bacteroidota > Bacteroidia > Flavobacteriales > Flavobacteriaceae > Flavobacterium. The sequence continues at coordinate 27,297 of NZ_JBIKPS010000013.1, read as the reverse complement.
TCCTGTAACTTCGGCGGCAGTTTGTACCACTTATGAAATGATGAAAAAATTGGGTATTGAAGCCAAATCCAGTATAGGTGGGGAATTGTTGAATGGGAACTATTAAGATTTAATAATACACCTTTTTTTTTGTTATGATAAATGTCATAAATAATGGGATTTTGATTTTTTACTTTTGGTAAAACTTAAAAACCAATTCTCATGAACAAATTAGTAATTCCATTATACTCCTGGGACAATGGAGCATTTATAATGATAGCCGTTTTTGCACTAGTAATAATTGGACTAGTTGGCGCTATCTTTCTTATGATGGGAAGTAGTAAAAACAAAAAAGACTAAGCATTGCTTAGTCTTTTTTTTATATTTATAAAATAGTAATTATTCTTTGATTACTTTTTTAGTAATAGTTCCTTTATCAGAAACTATTTTCATCATATAAATTCCAGTAGATAAATCAGAAACAGAAATTTGAGTTTCAGAAACACCATCCAATTTTATATTTTTAACGATTCTTCCATTTAAATCTGTAATTTCAAGATTAGTTATACTTGCGTTTATGCTATTCATAACATTTATAACATCTTTAGAAGGATTTGGGTAAAGTGCAAATTTTTCAGATAAAAATTGATCTACTCCAAGTACAGAAGTCATGTTAAATGAATCTACTCGCATCGACTGTACCGAGGCAGTTGTTGCTGAAAAGTCAGTAAGTTTAAAATAATAAGTCCCTGTTGAAGGTGCTGTATAAACACTACCTGTAACTTGTGTGTAAGTAGTTAATTTTAGAGCTGTATTAGAAAATAATGAAGTTACAGCAGTTGGATTGGCATCTGGGAAAACTTCTAATTTTAAAGATCTATTTGCTGTAGTACTTGCTTCTCTATGATAAAAGCTAACCGTTACTTGCTCACCTGCCTGTAAATTTATTGGTCTCGAATAGACTGATCTATTTGTTACAAGAGTTGTACTTGAATTTGAAAACAAATACTGAGTTCCAGCTTGTGCATTTGCAGCAACTGTTCCTGTTGACCAAGAACCACTCCAACCATCAACAGCGTATCCTAAAGCATTATCAAAACCATATGCATAAGGCAAGTTATTAGCTGTAAAGAAAGAGAAAGGTCCAATCCATTGACTTCCACAACTATTTCTTACAAAATATTGGTATCTAGAATTTGCTGTTAATCCAGTTGTTGTAAAAGAATTAGTTGTTGAATTGTATGTTGCAGTTGGAGTGTGTCCAACAGCGCCAATAGAAATATCATAACTTGTTACTCCTGGAATAGCTGTCCAATTAATGGTAGCTGAAGTTAATGTATTTCCAGAATCAAATAAATCTCTAGTAACTCCAACACAAGAATTGTTATTAACAACCGATATATTATCTATTGATAGTAAAAACATATCTGTTGAAAAATTTTGGAATGCAATATAAACTGTTTGTCCAGCATAAGCAGATAAATCAATACTTCTTCTAGTCCAAGTTGAATTTTCTCCAGAAGTTGGAGTTACACCATCTCCTTTAGTGAACAAAGGTGTAAAACTAGTTACGGCATTATCTGTTGTAGAAATTAAAACTTTGTAGGAATCCAAATAAGCTGGATCGTAAGCTTTTGCATCAAAATATAAAGTATTACTTCCTGATGGTAAAGTTATTGAAGGAGAAACCAACCAATCATTAGAAGTTCCTGCAGGAGTATACCATGAGGTACTCATTGCAACTTTATTGTCAAAATCTTCATTTGTAGCAATCCAAGCACCAGTAACAAAGCTAACGCCAGTATTAGGAGTTAATCCGTCTTGATTATACAAAGTCCAACCTGTAATTCCAGGACCTATTCCGTCCCAATTTTCTTGAAAAACAATCTGACTTTTCGATGTTTGATTGAATCCAATTAGTAATAATAAAAGTAATAATTTTTTCATAATTAAATTAATTTTAAAGTTTAGTTAGCAAATGTAGTTTTTTTCTAAAAAAATAAAAATAAAAATAAAATAAAAATTGTCATTCAGAATAAAATTATTGCGAAAAATATTGAAATCAGAATAAAAAAATAACTCCGTAGTTATTGTAAAACAATAGAGTTAAATATTTTTGAAATAAAATAGTTGTCAAAAAAAAATAGATATGAGAAATAAAAACTAGTCTTCTTTCTTAACCACTTTGCGTGCTACTTCAATTTTAAACTTTTTTCCCTTCATTTTTTCGTCTCGGATATTGCCTAAAAATTCTTTTACTTTTTTAGATTTTACGGCCGCAAACGAAATGAAATCTTTTACTTCAATCAAACCTAAATCGCCTTTTTCCAGCTTTCCTTTTTGAGAAAAGAAACCTACAATGTCAATTTTGTTCAATTTATTTTTCTTACCACCACTCACATAAATCGTTTGAAATTCGGGAGCCTTTGGTAAAGTTGTAGCAGTATCTACATTCAAAACAGCAGTTTTATAATCTATATAATCCATTTTTTTCTCACTTTCATGAGCCACAATATAGGCCGTTCCAGAAGCCAACATCCTTGCGGTACGTCCGTTTCTGTGGGTGAATTCGTCTTCTTTGGATGGCAAATGGTAATGAATTACGTGTTTCATTTCGGGAATATCCAGTCCACGAGCGGCTAAATCAGTAGTGATTAAATAACTTACACTTCCGTTTCTAAATTGAATCAAAGCACGTTCCCGCTCGTCTTGATCCATTCCGCCATGATAATAAGTGGAGTAAATTCCTTTTTCGTTTAGGGTGTCGCTAATGCGTTCGGCAGCATCTCTATGGTTGCAAAAAATGATTGCCGCTTCTGATTTTAACGAACAAATCAAATTAAAAAGCGAATTGATTTTATCTTTTTCTTTAGAAACTACCATTTTCAAAGTCAAATTAGAATTTGCTTCTTCAGTAGGAATAAAATCCAAAACGGTTGGATTTACAACTCGGGTATATTTTGGAATTTCAATATCGGAAGTTGCCGAAACCAAAACGCGTTTGTTCAGTTTATTTAATTTAGAAATGATAAACGACATTTGCTCGTGGAAACCCAACTGCAAGGATTTATCAAATTCGTCTAAAACCAAGGTTTGAATAGCATCCATCTTGAAAGTACCTCTTTCAATATGATCGGCTATTCGTCCAGGAGTTCCAATTAAAACTGCTGGAGGATTGGAAAGGTTTTTAATTTCGGTATCAATAGAGTGTCCGCCATAGCAAACATTTACTTTATAATCGGTTCCCATTTTCTTCCAAACTTGCTCAATTTGCAATCCCAATTCACGAGATGGAACTAAAATTAAACATTGAACGGTGTTTATTTCGGGTTGCAACATTTCAAAAATTGGCAATAAAAAAGCCAAAGTTTTTCCAGAACCTGTTGGGGAAAGCAGAAGTATATTAGCATCATTCAAAATAGCATCTTGTGCCATTTCTTGCATTTCGTTTAGACTTTCAATTCCTAAATTTAATAGTAAATTGGTAGAGTGTGGATTATTATTCATTTGGCAAAGATAAAGCCAATTAGGAATTAAAAATTACGAATTACACATTTTTGAAATTAAAATTAAATAATGAAGTAGATAAAAATAAAAAGGAGATTTAAAGTTTATAAAATATAAGCTTTAAATCTCCTGATTTTTTCAAAGTAAGTACTATCCTATCTCAAAGTAAAACTGGATTTAGAAACCAATTCGTTTTTATCAAATACATTCACAAAATAAGTACCACTTGCAAAATCTTTACCTGGTAAATCTTGGGAAACATTAACGGTTTTATTTTCGTATTTTACTGCAGTAGTAAAACTATAGGTTAACGATTTTTCGCCAAAATTAGTAGTTATTTTATCTCCAAGCACATTCCCTTTGCTGTCAATAACCTGAACATAATAGGTTTTATCTCCCGATTTAGCAATGCTATTTTCGGCAATTGTAAAACTTATTTTAAGTACATCTACCCTACTCGCTTTATCCGTTTCAATTTGTTTTCCAGAACTTTTTTGTATAAAAGTAGCGGTTTTTAAATTTAATAATGAAAGTTTAGAACCTTTTTCTACCGTTTTAGAAAGCTCTTCATTTTGACCAACCAAAACTTGATTGTAGTTCTTAGAATCCGATAAAACAACATTAGTACTATCTAAATGAGTAGTCAATACTTTGTTTTCTTTTTTCAAAACCTCTACTTGCTGCATCAAATCATTCATTTTAGTTTGAAGTGCTAAAAATTGTTGTTTGTATTTAGCCATTGAAGCCGCATCCCCTTTAGATTTTTCTAATTTAGCCATCAATCCAACCACTTTTTCTCTTTCTGCAATTAACTCATCCGACATAGTAGTTTTTTCTGCAATAGCTGCATCATAGGTAGACTTCAAATCCTGTAAATCTTTCATTACATTTTCTTTCTCTGTCTTTGTAGAACTTACTTCGGTGGTAAGTGTAGTAGCTTCACTTTTTAATTTGAAAATATAAAAAACACTACCTAGTAAAAGCAGCAAAAGCACTAATACTACAATTATCAACGACGAATTACTTTTTTGAGTTTCCATTTTAGAGATATTTAGTTCTGCAAATTTAATAATATTTAATTGTATAACGTAAGTTTGTACAATTATATTATTTTTGAACGCAAAGATTTTTGTTATGGAAAAACTTATTCTGTTTACTGCTTCCGATTTATCCAAAATTACCAACCATCGAAGTGGCGAAGTAAAATTTGGCGAAAAAATGATTACCATTCCCAAAGACCAAGATATTGCTACTTTTCTGCAAGAATCCGAATCGCAATTTGTACTTTTCGGAATCCCCGAAGACATTGGTGTCCGAGCTAATTATGGTCGTCCTGGAGCCAATTCTGCATGGGAAAGTGCTATTAAAAGCATTGCTAACATACAGCACAACCGGTTTTGCAAAGGATCTCAAATTATTGTTTTGGGAGCACTTGATACATCTTCAGAAATGAAGGCCATAGAAAATCTAGATTTTAATATAACGGAAGATCGCAAAAAAATGAGTGATCTTGTAACAATAATTGACAAAGAAGTTTCTCATATCCTTGCCACCATTGTAAAAGCTGGAAAAACCCCAATCATTATCGGTGGCGGACACAACAATGCTTATGGTAATATAAAAGGAACCGCACTTGGCAAAGGAAAACCCATTAACGCCATAAACTTTGATGCCCATTCCGATTTCCGAATTCTAGAAGGACGCCATAGCGGCAACGGATTTTCATACGCATTTGAAGAAGGCTTCCTCAAAAAATACTTCATCTTTGGTCTGCACCACAGTTATACTTCCAAAAGTGTTTTAGACAAACTCAAAACCCTAAAAGAGCGAGTTTTATACAATACTTACGACAGTATGAAAATCAAAAAAACAAAAGATTTTGCCATGGAAATGCAGTTGGCATTAGACTTTATAAAAAACGACTTCTACGGAGTAGAAATAGACCTCGACTCCATTCCTAACATCCCCTGTAGCGCCATGACACTTAGCGGATTTTCGGTAGAAGAACTCCGCCAATTTATCTATTTCTTTGGCAAACATTCCAATGCTTCTTACCTTCACATTTGCGAGGGTGCTCCAAGTCTCGACCACGAAAAAAACAACCACCTTGTAGGCAAATTAATTGGTTATTTAATAACCGACTTTATTAAAGCCAAAACCGAAATCTCAATCGCTTAATTTTAGGAGCGAATCAGTAAGCATTTTAGTAAAGGTAATTCCTGCCATCCGTTGCAATCTGTCATTGCGAGGTACGAAGCAATCCAATAACATTAATTATTTTTCGCAATGCCAGGATTTCCACTTCTGTCAGGGCTAGCCAGGTCATGTCTTTTGTAAAATTAATTTTTCATAAGGAAAAGCTTAAATAAATATAAACTATCTTTGCAACTCCTTGAAACAGTTCAAGAAGAATATAATTATGACATTCAACGATTTAAACTTACTAAAAAATATACAACAGGCCCTAGCAGAAGAAGGATACACTACTCCAACACCAATTCAACAACAAGCCATCCCTATAATTTTAGAAGGAACCGATTTAGTAGGCTGTGCCCAAACTGGTACCGGAAAAACGGCTGCTTTTGCTATTCCTATTATCAATTATTTACACCGCTTAGTAGGCTCGTCTGCTAAGAAAAAACACATTAGAACTTTAGTGGTTACTCCTACTCGTGAATTGGCAATTCAAATTGACGAAAGCTTTAACACCTATGGTAAATACACCAACATTAGGTCCATGGTGATTTTTGGTGGCGTTAGTCAGGTGCCACAAGTTGACCAATTAAAAAAGGGAATTGACATTCTTATCGCTACTCCGGGAAGACTATTAGATCTTCACAAACAAGGATTTATCGATTTAGACCACCTGCATTTTTTAGTACTCGATGAGGCCGATCAAATGCTAGATATGGGGTTTATTAACGATGTAAAAAAAATTGTAAAACTTACGCCAGACAATCGTCAAACGCTATTATTCTCGGCTACAATGCCAATGGCAATTCGCGAACTTGCCGATACTTTTTTAACCAAACCAAAATATGTTTCGGTTACACCAGTATCTTCTACCGCTGAAACAGTGAATCAAAAAGTATATTTTGTAGGAAAAGAAGATAAAAGAAAACTTTTGTACCACATTATTCGTAACGATAAAATTAATAATGTTTTGGTTTTTTCAAGAACCAAACACGGTGCCGACAATGTAGTTAAAGCATTAAAAAAGAATAATGTAACTGCCGAAGCTATTCATGGCGATAAATCTCAAAATGCAAGACAACGCGTTTTAGAAGCTTTTAAAAATAAAGAAATATCTGTGCTTGTAGCAACTGATATTGCTGCACGTGGAATTGATATAGAAAGCTTACCCTTTGTAATAAATTTTGATATCCCTAATATCTCTGAAACTTATGTGCACCGAATAGGTCGAACTGGTCGTGCTGGAAACAGCGGATTGGCGATTTCCTTTTGTGCAAAGGACGAACTACCCTATTGGAAAGACATTCAGAAACTTATTAAAATTGATGTAAAGGTAGAAAAAGACCATCCCTATCCTTATACCGATGTGCCTGAAAATCCAGATGCAAAACCCGATTTACGAAATAAGAAAAAAGAGGCGGCTCCTAATTCTAGAAAATCAGAAACATCTAAACAAAACAAAAAACGTTGGTACTAACCAACGTTTTTTTTTACTTAAAAAAGATCTTTTAGAGCCTCCTTTGCTGTTGGAAATTGAAACTGAAAACCAATATCCAATGCTTTTTTAGGAATTATATTTTTATTATTAAACAATAAAACATGCATTTCGCCTAAAATCAATTTCATTACCCAACGCGGAATATTAGGTAAAAACAAAGGACGTTGTAATTGAAAAGCAATTGCTTTAGTTAATTCTTGGTTCGTTATAGGATTAGGAGCTACTGCATTAATAATTCCTTCGGTTTGGTTATTAATTATAAAGTGATACAAATTAGCAACATCTTTAATATGTATCCAAGATTGCAGCTGTTTACCCGAACCAAAACCCGAACCTACAAACATTTTTATTGGACGTACCATTTCTAAAAGTGCTCCACCATTATTTGAAAAAACAATTCCTGTTCTTACTTTAGTAACCTTTAAATTAAGTTTTTTAAATTGGTCGGCACTATTTCCCCACTTTACAACTAATTTCCCAAGAAAAGTGGTGTCGTTTGCTATAGAATTTTCATCGTAAACTGCAGTAAAACTATCGGGATAAATTGCAGTACCAGAAGCAGAAATAAAATGTTGGACTTGATTTGGCTTATTTTTTAACAATTCAAATAATATATCCACCGATTGGGTGCGACTTTCTAAAAGTTCGACTTTATAAGACTTTGTCCATTTTTTAGCGATAGTAGCTCCAGCAAGATGTACAATCACATCTACACCTTCCAAACAATTTTCGTCAATTTGTTTTGTTTTTATATTCCAATGATACCCAAAATAGTTTTCTCTAGGATTTTTTTTAATAGGGGAAGTTGTCAAATAATTAACTACATGATTGTCTTTCAAAAGCAAATTTGTTAATTCCTGCCCTATCAATCCTGTTGCTCCAGTAATTAGTATCTTCATGAGATCCCCGTTTTATTTAATAAATTAATTTGTTTTAACCATTTAGTAAAAACATAGTCCAAAGGTAGCAAAAAAAAGGGATTGACTATATTGTCAACCCTTTTAGTTTTATTGTGAATGTGTTACCAAATTACCACTCGCAAGGAATCGGGTTGGTACATAGGGCTACCTGGTTTTATATTAAATGCTTTGTAAAATTCGGGGATGTTGCTTAACGGCCCGTTGATTCGGTATTGGGCGGGCGCATGCACATCGCTCATGATTTGTTGCGAAAGTGCTTCTTTATTGGTGTTTACCATCCAAGCATAGCCGTAAGCCAAGAAATAGCGTTGGTCTGGATTGAGTTTGCTAATTACTTCTTTGCTAGTGTATTGTTTGGTTTTCTTGAAGGCTTCGTAACCCATTACTACTCCGCCTAAATCGGCAATGTTTTCCCCTTGTGTGGCAGATCCATTGATGTTTTTATCGCCTACTTTGTAGTTGTTGAATTGGTAAACGATAAGTCCGGTTTTGATTTTGAATTTCTTTAAATCATCGGCAGTCCACCAATTGTTTAGGTTTCCTTTTTCGTCGTATTGGCTTCCTTGATCGTCAAATCCGTGGGTGATTTCGTGTCCGAAAGTAGAACCGCCAATAATTCCGTAAAGGATAGCGTCGTCGGGCATTCTGCCTTCATATCCTGGCACCAAAATATTACAAGCCGGAACGCAAATTTCGTTGTTACTTGGGTTGTAATAGGCATTGTAGGTTTGCGGATACATGTTCCATTCAGCTCTATCTACTGGTTTTCCGTATTTATTGGTCATGTAGTGGTACTGCCAAACATTGGCTGCCATTACGTTTTTGCAATAGGATTTTCTGTCAATCCCCGCTCGTGCGAGCTTCAAGCTCGTACCCACAAACATAATGAATTAATATCTATTTATAATAATCTGTTTGTTATTACCATAGCTTTTTGCAATACACATAAAACTAGAGCTTTTTTGTAGTTTGTTTTATTTGCTTTGCGGGGTAATTTTTCCAAATCCATAACCAACTTTAAATTAAACCTAAACCCGCAATAATGCCAAACGGCGGTTATGCGTTAGTTGTTATTTATGTGATCATAAATTATAAAAAACTCAAAAAGCACTAAAATTATTACAACACGTGAATCACTAAAAATGTATAACTCTCTTTTTTTAACTAGATAGAATAAAAAGGCTAATATCACCATTAAAATATATGGAATGAAAACACCAATTGTAAAAGGGATAATTAAAAAGGAAAAACTATTTTTAATCCACATATTAATTATTACAAATAAAAAAAATGTCATACCGATTAATTTTATGCCCTTCTTGTCATAATTTATTTTCATAGTCAATTAAATTTGTTGAATACTAACAGAGTATCTATTGTAATTATTTAAAATATTGTAAATCGCAATTTGTAGTTCAATGACATATAAAAGCTTAAGTAAATCTTTATTCTCCAAGATAATAACCTTTTTTATCTAAATTATAGTCTTTTAAGATTCTTTCTATTTTAGGATTCATTTTTATTTGACCATCTGTGCGCGATTCTTTATCCCAAAATAACCAACCTCTTTCCCATTCACCTTCTACAAAATAAATACCGTCAATAAATTTATATTCTTCATCATATTTATGATTCTCGTCATATTCATAAGTGAACCAGAACTCTTGACCAGTTCCGTGAAAATAGCCGTTCTTAAACTCCCCTCTGTAAACATAAGAAATAGGATTTCCATCATACCATACAATATTATTAAACCAATTTCTGCCTAAAAATTCTGGACTATAATATTGTAATTCGCCATCATTGGATTCATTTGCACTTTTGCTTGTTCTCTCTGATTTAATATACAAAGCTTCTCCATAACCATTTTCGCAATCTCCAGAAATACAAATTTTGTTCTTGTCTTCTCCAAAAGAAAAGAACAGAAATGTCAAGATACTAAAGGGTATTATACAAAATGCAGATATTTTAAATGTTTTGATATTTTTTATTGATTTTCTTATTTTATTAATGAAATAAAATTCGAGTGAAAGAAAGATCAATAAAGGAATATAAATTAAGTAGAACTTTAAGTCATTAGGTTTACTTGCTGTCATTTCCATTGCCAAAAAACCAGTCAAAACAGATAATACAACGAAAGTTATTATTGATAATTTAGATTTCATCATTTTTTTAGTTTTTAATTACGCATAACTTTATATATGCGCTACAAAGTAGCGTGTATACACCTTAATTTGGTTGTATATGCGCTACTTTGTATCGCTATATTCATCAAATATATACATTATTTTAATTGTATAAAAAGATGCCGCTATTATTTAATTATTGTTTCTTTTGAAATATTATTAAATGATGCAATTCCTCCTGCATCGGAATGACAAGTTTGTGATTAGTTTCTTTTGAAATTAGATTTCACAAAGACATAACCTACTTAGCCCTGACAGAAGTGGAAATCCTTTTTTAACTCCGACAGAGTTTCGAACTCTGTCGGAGTTAAAAAAAGATTGCAACGGATGGCAGGAATTGCAATTTCTAAAATGCCGAATGTTTCGCTCCTAAAAAAAAAGGGTTGACTATATTGTCAACCCTTTTAGTTTTATTGTGAATGTGTTACCAAATTACCACCCGCAAGGAATCGGTTTGGTACATAGGGCTACCTGGTTTTATATTAAATGCTTTGTAAAATTCGGGGATGTTGCTTAACGGCCCGTTGATTCGGTATTGGGCGGGCGCATGCACATCGCTCATGATTTGTTGCGAAAGTGCTTCTTTATTGGTGTTTACCATCCAAGCATAGCCGTAAGCCAAGAAATAGCGTTGGTCTGGATTGAGTTTGCTAATTACTTCTTTGCTAGTGTATTGTTTGGTTTTCTTGAAGGCTTCGTAACCCATTACTACTCCGCCTAAATCGGCAATGTTTTCCCCTTGTGTGGCAGATCCATTGATGTTTTTATCGCCTACTTTGTAGTTGTTGAATTGGTAAACGATAAGTCCGGTTTTGATTTTGAATTTCTTTAAATCATCGGCAGTCCACCAATTGTTTAGGTTTCCTTTTTCGTCGTATTGGCTTCCTTGATCGTCAAATCCGTGGGTGATTTCGTGTCCGAAAGTAGAACCGCCAATAATTCCGTAAAGGATAGCGTCGTCGGGCATTCTGCCTTCATATCCTGGCACCAAAATATTACAAGCTGGTACGCAAATTTCGTTGTTGCTTGGGTTGTAATAGGCGTTGTAGGTTTGCGGATACATGCTCCATTCGGCTCTGTCTACTGGTTTTCCGTATTTATTGGTCATGTATTGGTACTGCCAAACATTGGCAGCCATTACGTTTTTGCAATAGGATTTTCTGTCAATCACTACGCTGCTCATGTCTTTCCATTTGTCGGGATAGCCCACTTTCATGACTATTTTACTCAATTTATTTAGCGCTTTTACTTTGGTTTCGGCACTCATCCAATCGAGTTTTTTAATGTGTTCGGCATAGACATCGCGGATGTTGTTTCCTATTTCTAACAGTTTTTCTTTAGAGCCTGCAGGCAAATAATCTTTTACGTACACCTGCCCTATTAACTCCCCAAGCGAACCATCGGTTTGTTCAACAGATCGTTTCCATCTTGGTTTTTGTTTTTTCACGCCACTCATAACGGTAGAGTAAAATTTGAAATTTTGATTTTCAATTTCTTTATTCAAATAGGATGCGTAGGTATTTACTAAATCCCATTTTAGGTAGGTTTTCCAATCGGCAATGGAATAACTTTTAATATAGCCGTTAAGTGCTTTGAAAAATTCGGGTTGCCCAACAATAACCGAATCGGCTTTGGCAATGCCAAGATCTTTTAAGGTAGTACTCCAATCGATATTTGGCGTAAGCGTTTTAAATTGCACCACGCTCATTTTGTTGTAGTTTTTCACTGGATCGCGAAGTGCTTCTAGTTTTCGAGAGGCTTTCGCCAAATCGGTTTCTAGTTTCATGATGGAAGTTGCATTTTGGGCAGCCTCGGCAGGATTTACCCCCAACAATTGCATCATGGCTTGAATGTGTTTTACATATTCGGCACGAATATTTACGGTTTCAGCATCGGTATTAAAATAATAATCGCGTTGGCCAAGTCCTAGACCACCTTGCATGAATTGCAAAGCGTTTTTAGAACTAATTTTATCGTCTTGCGATACATAAAAACTGAATGCTGCACCAGATCCTAGGGTGTGTAAATGGCCAATGGTTTTTAGTAAACTAGGTACATCCGTAATAGCATCTATGGTAGCAAATTCCGATTTTAAAGGGGTTATTCCTGCTTTATCAATAGTTACCGAATCCATGGCAGAGGCATAAAAATCGCCAATCTTTTGTTTGTTACTTCCTTTTTCTGCGTCGGTTTCTTTGGCAGAAGTTTCGCAGATGGATTTAATTTGGTTGTTGATGGTGTCCTGAATCATTCGGAAAATTCCATTACTTCTTTCGGAAGAAGGAATTGGATGTTGTTGGAACCATCCGCCATTAGCGTAATGAAAGAAATCTTCGGAAGGACTAATAGTGGTATCTCTATTGGTGATTAACGGATCTACGAATGGTGCTTCTTTTTTAGCACATCCCACCAAATTTAAGGTGATGAGGGTTACTGTGGCTATTTTTTGAATAATTTTCATATGAATAATTTAAATATTTAAGACTTTCCAAATCTACTGATTTTTAAACTTAGAAGAAAATTATTTTTATTTGTAAGATATTTTACAATAATTTTAGCATTACCGTCGTTCTATTTAAAGTAAATTGCACAACAATTATAGACATTATGGATAAAATCAAAATACTTTGGGTGGATGATGAAATTGATTTGTTAAAGCCACACATCCTTTTTTTAGAAATGAAAAATTACGCTGTCACTACCTGTAATAATGGTAGAGATGCTATAGATATTTTTGCCGAAAACAATTTTGATATTGTTTTTCTAGACGAAAACATGCCCGGAATGAGCGGCTTGGAAACCTTAGCAGAAATTAAAGAAAAGAAATCCTCAACTCCGGTAATCATGATTACCAAAAGTGAGGAAGAATACATAATGGAGGAAGCAATTGGTTCTAAAATTGCCGATTATCTTATCAAGCCAGTAAATCCGAATCAGATTTTATTGAGTTTGAAAAAAAATCTAGACCATTCGAGATTGATTTCTGAAAAAACTACATTAGATTACCAAAAGGAATTCCGAAAAATTGCAATGGAACTTTCTATGGTGAATTCTTATCAAGATTGGGTGGAATTGTATAAAAAATTGATTTTCTGGGAATTGGAGTTGGAAAATATTGAAGATACCAATTTGATTTCTATTTTGGAATCGCAAAAACAAGAAGCCAATTCGCAATTCGGAAAATTTATCGAACGAAATTACGAAGATTGGTTTGCTTCGCCAGTTCGCCAAGGCTCGGGTGAACCAAAAGCCGACAAGCCGGTGCAATCGCATACGCTTTTTAGAGAATTAGTAGTTCCAGAATTAGTAAAAAAAGAGAAACCTGTACTTTTTGTAGTGATTGATAATTTGCGTTACGACCAATGGAAAGTAATGGAAAGCACCATTAATAATTACTACAAACTAGAAAAAGAGGTGCCGTATTATGCCATTTTACCAACGGCTACGCAATATGCTCGAAATGCTATTTTCTCTGGCTTAACGCCTCTTGAAATGGAAAAACAGTTTCCGCAATATTGGAAAAATGATGTGGATGAAGGAGGAAAAAATTTGTATGAAGCAGAATTTCTTACAGCACATTTAAAACGTTTGGGATTGAATCTTAAGCAAGATTATTTCAAAATTACGAATCTTGCAGCAGGTAAAAAATTAGCCGATAATTTTAGAACCCTAAAAGATAATAATCTGGTAACGGTGGTATATAATTTTGTCGATATGTTGTCGCATGCGAAAACCGAAATGGATGTGGTTAAAGAATTGGCTTCCGATGATAAAGCGTATCGATCCCTAACCTTGAGTTGGTTTAAAAATTCGCCTTTATTGGACATTATCCAACAAGCACAAAAACTTGGATTCAAATTAATTATCACTACCGATCACGGAACTATTAATGTAAAAAATCCGTCAAAAGTAATCGGTGATAAAAACACAAGTTTGAATTTGCGATACAAAACCGGACGTAGTTTAACCTATGAAGACAAGGAAGTATACGCTGTAAAAGATCCTAAAAAAATTGGGTTACCAACTATCAACATGAGTAGTTCGTATATTTTTGCAAAAAACGATTATTTCTTGGCGTATGTAAATAACTACAACCATTATGTGAGTTATTATAAAAACACGTACCAACACGGCGGAATATCTCTAGAAGAAGTGATTGTGCCGTTTTTAGTGTTTAATCCGAGGTAAAAGTTTTTAGCTTCTGATTAATAGAGATTTATAAATTATAAAAAAGTTGCCACGAATTACACTAATTTACACGAAAAATTAGAGCGTTAAATAGCACAAATTAGAAATTAAAAAATAGAGAATTCGTTTTATTAATTTTTAAAAAATAATAATTTGTGGAATTAGTGAAATTCGTGGCAAAATAAAATTAACCAATTTATTACAATGGAAATTATTTTTTTCTTAGCGGAAATCGATGCAGTTGCAGAGAAAATACTAACAGAAAATCCGAAAAAGATACTTCTTTTTAATGGATCCATGGGTGTTGGGAAAACTACTTTAATAAAATCATTAGCCAAAAAACTTGGCGTTACAGACGCTACAAGTAGTCCAACCTTTTCTTTAGTTAATGAATATCAAATCAATGGTAATCAATCTATTTACCACTTTGATGTATACCGATTGAAAAATGAAATGGAAGCGATGGATATGGGTATTGATGAATATTTATATTCAGGAAATTGGTGTTTTATTGAATGGCCGGAGAATATTCCGAATTTGATTCCGGAAGAACATTCTACCATCACCATCGAACTTCTTCCCGACGGAAAAAGAAGGTTAACCTTAGTGTAAAAATATTTTTGTAACTTGTGCCATAATTTATTGGAAACTATGGCGATTACTCCATTTACAAAACAACAATTACTTCCTCAAGAAGAAAAACTAGAAATTGCTCGACATAAAAGCGAGTTATTTATTGGCATCCCTAAAGAAACAAGTTACCAAGAACGACGCATTTGCTTGACACCCGACGCGGTGCAATCGCTTACGGCACATGGACATCGTATTTTGATGGAAGCCGGTGCTGGAGAAAGTTCGAGTTACAGCGATAAAGAATACAGCGATGCAGGTGCCGAAATTACACAAGACACTAAAAAAGTTTTTTCGTGCCCAACACTTTTAAAAGTGGAACCACCTACTTTGGCGGAAATTGAAATGATGCAATCTAATACCATTATCATTTCGGCTATCCAATTAAAAACCAGAAAGAAAGAATATTTTGAAGCGCTTACGCAAAAGAAAATCACAGCGCTAGCTTTTGAATACATAAAAGACGAAGATGGTTCGTACCCAGCAGTGAAATCTTTAAGCGAGATTGCAGGTACAGCTTCCATATTAATCGCTGCCGAATTGATGATTAACCAACAATTTGGAAAAGGGTTATTGTTCGGAAATATTACAGGCGTCCCTCCTACTGAAGTTGTAATTATTGGTGCTGGAACAGTTGGCGAATTTGCTGCTAAATCTGCAATTGGACTAGGAGCCAGCGTGAAAGTTTTTGATAATTCGATTACAAAATTGCGTAGATTACAGAATAATTTAAACGAACGAATTTTTACTTCTACCATACAACCTAAAGCCTTATTAAAAGCTTTACGCCGCTGCGATGTTGCCATTGGTGCCATGCGTGGTAAAGAAAGATGCCCAATTATTGTTACCGAAACTATGGTGGAACACATGAAAAAAGGTGCTGTAATTGTGGATGTTAGCATTGATACCGGAGGCTGTTTTGAAACTTCGGAAATCACTACCCATGAAAAACCAACTTTTATAAAAAATAACGTAATTCACTATTGCGTTCCTAACATTCCGTCGCGCTATTCTAAAACGGCATCGCTTTCTATAAGTAATATTATAACTCCTTCTTTACTTCAAATTGCAGAAGATGGCGGAATTGAAAGTGCGCTTCGTTGCAATAATGGATTAAAAAATGGTGTGTACATGTACCACGGAATTGTTACCAACAAAGCCATTGGCGATTGGTTTAACTTGAATGTTAGTGATATTAATTTAATCGTTTTTTAATAAACAGCATTCCAAAATATTGCTGTGTTTAGTTTACATTTGCAGAAATTAAAATTATAATGAAGTTTTACCAACGTTTTGCCTACTATTTAATTGGATTAGTTATTGGATGTTTTTTTGTAGCCGCAATATTATCTGGAAAAGATACCCGTTGCAACTATTTTCCAAATGCCCGAGTTTTAAATGATTTAAGAAATAAACCTTTCAATTATAGTATTGAAGCATCTCGTAAATTATCCGAGGATTGGATTGATACTTTGGATATTAAAAATACCCTTACCTATGGCGATGTAGATTTTGATAAAAGTAATATTTCGTACCAAAAAGGAAAACTTTACATCATTCAAGGACAAACTACTAAAAAAGATACTATTACTTTAAGAGTGATTAATTACCCAAGCAAGGCGGTTTTAGAAGATATTATCCGTAAGAAATAATCTTAATTGCTTATGAAAGAAGTTAAAATTAGATTGATTCCAGCAATGGGATTGTATTTTTGCATTCAAATTTTCTTTATTTGGTTGTCTGCCAATTTCTACACGAGTAACTCTTTAGGTTACGGAATTTTAGGAGGCATTCTGACTTCTTTTTGTTTGTTTTTTTCTGTCAAAGGAATTCAAGATACCGAAGATTTTACCAACTCTATTCCAGAGAAACTTCGATTTGGCACTGCTCCTACATTTTCATTAGCCGTAATTGCTTTTATTTCCTTTATAATTTTTACCAGTTTATTAACTTCGATGTATTCCAATATTAAAGAAAACGAACTAAAACAATTTGGAAAAATCACTACCGGTGAGGTAACAGAAGGATTTTCGCAAACTGGAAGAAATGTCATTAGTACTTTTAAAGTTACGGTAGAATATTCTTTGAAAGGAGAAACCATTAGAGCATTTACTACGGTAACGCCTTCGGAATATCAAAATTGTTATATTGGCAAGGAAGTAAAACTAATTTACTCCACTAAAAATCCTAATTTAATTGACATTATTGGGGATGATGCTAAAGTTGAAACCTATGTTAAAATAAAAAATAGGACTATTTTAATTTCCGATTTACTAAAGATAATGGATTTAAATAACGACCTTACGGAAGCCTATTTGAATTCTATTTCCTATCCTTGGAACTATGATTTGGATAAAAAAGGATGGAGTAATAACGAGAAAAACCTTTACTTAATAAAACCTTCCGAGGAATCGGTTAGTTATTTAACCACTACTTTCAATCCTGAGGAATTGAATGATGAAATTGATAAGCTTAAATTTGAAAAATTAGATACTATTTCCAATTCTAATAAAAGTCCAGGAGAAAAAATTAAATTACGAATGCTGTCTGCTGTTGGCTTGTATAGAAACAATAAGTATGCCTTAATGATTAAAAGCACCTTTATTGGAACTAGTGGCCAAATTGCAATGGTTATTCAACTTGAAAAAATAAAGGAATAAAATAATTCAATATAGAAATCGTTTATTGGATTGATTTATTTATCCAAACTCAAAAATGCTTTTCCAAGATAACCAATAATATCCGAAGCAATAAAAGATTGGTAACCTGTTTCTGGTAAAGCAATATCTGCAGCCAATCCGTGAAGGTAAACTCCCAAAATAGCAGCATGCAAACTAGAATATTTTTGTGCAACTAAACTAGTTATTATTCCCGTTAAAACATCCCCGCTTCCTGCGGTGGCAAGCGCGGGATTTCCAGTAGTATTTTTATATATTGTAGTTCCATCCACAATTAAAGTTGGCGCACCTTTTACCACAATAACACAATCTGTTTTTAAGGATAATTGCATGGTTTTTTCTAATTTTTCCTCCTCGTTTTGCCAAGGTCCAATAAGACGTTCCAACTCTTTTGGATGTGGGGTCAATATGGAATTTTTTGGCACTAAAGAAATCCAATCCTTATTTAAAGATAAAATATTTAAAGCATCGGCATCTATTACCAAAGGAAGTTTATTGTTGATAAGAAATTGATGTAAAGCATGTTGGGTTGCTACTTCATGACCTAGCCCCATCCCTATTCCAATAGCATCCGGCTTAATTTGAAAATCTATTTTTTTAATAGACTTTTTTTCTTTGTTGGTAATAACCATTGCTTCTGGAATTGCAATTTGAACAATATCATAACCACATTTTGGAATCAAGGCAGTTACTAATCCGCATCCACTTTTCAAAGCCGCTTTACTGGATAGGCATACCGAACCCATTTTGCCATAACTTCCACCAATAAGTAAGGCATGACCTTGCGTTCCTTTATGGGTATCAATGGCAATAGGTTGGTAAATTTCAGAAATTAACTCGGAGGTAACTAGAATCATTTTTTAAATTTTTATCAAATTTGTATCTCAATGCTACTATAAATTTAAGGATAAAATTACAAATTGAAAGAATATCTACTAATTTCTTTTAATAGTAATTAAAATGAAGTGTCTTTTTGATTTAGATTCTCCAAAAAATACTAATTTAGCCACTCGAACAAACAAACAATCTTAGGATAATGAAAAATACCGCTTTATCGCACATTCACGAAAGTTTAGGAGCTAAAATGGTTCCATTTGCAGGATACAATATGCCTGTGCAATACGAAGGAGTTAATGCAGAACACGAAACCGTTAGAACTTCTGTTGGAGTTTTTGATGTTTCGCACATGGGGGAATTCTTCCTTAAAGGTGAAAATGCTTTGGCTTTGATTCAAAAAGTAACTTCTAACGATGCTTCTAAATTAGTGGACGGAAAAGCACAATATTCTTGCTTACCAAATAACGACGGTGGAATTGTAGACGATTTAATTATCTATAAAATTGCCGATAACGATTATATGTTAGTAGTGAATGCTTCTAATATTGATAAAGACTGGAATTGGATTTCTTCGCACAACGACTTAGGTGTGGAAATGACTAATGCCTCGGCAGATTATTCGCTTTTAGCTATTCAAGGACCTAAAGCCGCTGCTGCAATGCAAGCTTTAACCAGCATCGATTTAGCAAACATGCCTTACTATTCATTTCAAATTGGAGATTTTGCTGGAATAGAAAACGTAACTGTTTCTGCTACTGGATATACTGGTTCTGGTGGATTTGAAATTTATTTTAAAAATGAAGACGCCGAAACCATTTGGAATAAAATTTTTGAAGCTGGAGCAGCATTCGGAATTAAACCTATTGGCCTAGCAGCACGAGATACCTTACGTTTGGAAATGGGTTTCTGTTTGTATGGAAACGATATTAACGACACTACCTCTCCTATTGAAGCTGGATTGGGTTGGATTACAAAATTCGATAAAGAATTTACTAATTCGGCTAATCTAAAAGCACAAAAAGAAGCTGGAGTTACTAAAAAACTAGTAGGTTTTGAATTAATCGAAAGAGGAATTCCTCGTCACGATTATGAAATTGTAGATGCCGATGGAAATAACATCGGTATTGTAACTTCTGGAACCATGGCTCCAAGTCTAGGAAAAGGAATCGGAATGGGATATGTAAAAACCGAATTTGCTTCCGCAGATAGTGAAATATTCATCCAAATACGAAATAACAAAGTTGCTGCTAAAGTGGTGAAAATGCCGTTTTACAAGAAATAATCAATGGCAAAAATCAATGGCAAAAATCAATAGCAAAAATCAATGGCAATAGCAATGACAAAATTCAAAATTCAATTTTAAAGATTAATATTGATTTTTGATATTGAAATTGATTTTTGATATTGAAATTGATTTTTGACATTGCCATTGATTTTTGACATTGCCATTGATTTTTGATATTGATATTGATTTTTGATATTGATTTTTGATATTGAAATTGATTTTTGATATTGATATTGATTTTTGATATTGATATTGATTTTTGACATTGAAAATCTTACATTTGCACTCAAAAATTTATTTAAGTTTTAGAATCATATAGAAATGGGAAGAGCATTCGAATTTAGAAAAGGAAGAAAAATGAAACGTTGGTCAGCAATGGCAAAAGCGTTTACACGTATTGGAAAAGATATTGTAATGGCAGTAAAAGAAGGCGGTCCTAACCCGGATGCTAACTCTCGTTTACGTGCTGTTATCCAGAATGCGAAGGCAGCAAACATGCCTAAAGAAAATGTAGAACGTGCTATAAAAAAAGCAACCGACAAAGATACGGCGAACTATAAAGAGCAGCTTTTTGAAGGATATGCACCACACGGAATTGCACTTTTAATAGAAACTGCAACCGATAATAACAACCGTACCGTTGCAAACATTAGAAGTTATTTCAATAAATGCAACGGAACTATGGGAACCCAAGGTTCGGTAGAATTTATGTTTGATCATACTTGCAATTTCCGAATTCCAAATACCAATGTAGATATTGAGGAAATGGAATTGGAATTCATCGATTTTGGTGCCGAAGAAATTTTTGCTGATGAAGACGGAATTTTAATCTATGCGCCTTTCGAAAGTTTTGGCGCCATTCAAAAAGAATTAGAATCTCGTGGTATCGAAATTTTATCTTCCGGATTTGAACGAATTCCACAAATTACTAAAAAACTTACCGAGGCTGAAATTGCCGATGTAGAAAAATTAATAGAAAAAATAGAGGAAGACGATGATGTGATGAACGTGTATCACACTATGGACGAATCGGAATAATAGAAATTAGATTGCAAATTTTAGAAATCAAACTTCAAGGAAACTTGGAGTTTTTTTTTTATTTTATAATAATCTGATAATTATTGAATTGTATTTTTAAAAAATAATTCTATTAAAATTTTGTAACATTTAAATAAGTCCTCCGTATAATTACAGATTTTAAAATGGAAACTATTCTAAAATGACACCAAAGCGTGTTGTAACTTCAAATCCTAATTCAATAAGCAAATGAAAGTTGAATTTAATGTGATATGAAACTGAAATTACTACCTATTTTTCTATACAATTCTATTAAAATCAAAAATATATTAAATAAATAAACTCTATAAAATGACAACAATTTTTACTTTTTGGTGGGTAATTTTAATTGCATTATCCGTTCTTTTTTACAAATTTGTTTTGCGCGTTTTCTTCGGAATGGTAATAGTTCCCGAAGATAAAATTGGTTTAGTGACTAAAAAATTCGTGCTTTTTGGAGCCGATAAATCGTTGCCAGATGGAAGAATTATTGCTACTAAAGGCGAAGCAGGTTACCAAGCTCAAACCCTTGCTCCTGGATTGTATTGGGCAAAATGGATTTGGCAATACTCTGTTGATATGACTTCGTTTACCATCATTCCAGAGGGGAAAATCGGATTGGTATTGAGTAAAGACGGTAAGGAAATTCCAACCGGAAAAATCTTAGCTCGAAAAGTAGATAGCGACAACTTTCAAGATGCCATGTCGTTTCTTGATAATGGTGGACAAAAAGGGCGTCAAACTGCTTTTATAACAACTGGATCGTATCGTATTAATACCTTCTTATTCGAAATTGTGATGGCAGACCAAGTTAAAATATTTGAAAACATGGTTGGAATAGTTACCGCTTTAGATGGTGATCCAATTCCGTTAGGACAAATTGCAGGTAAATATATTGAAGGACACAATAACTTTCAAGATTTTGATCAATTTTTAGGTCAGGGTGGAAATCGTGGTTTGCAACCGCAAGTAATGTTGGCCGGTTCTTATTATATCAATACTTGGGCTATTCAAATTGAACAAACTCCTATGACCGATGTGCCTATTGGTTATGTTGGAGTAGTAATTTCCTATATTGGAGAAGATGGAAAAGATGTTACCGGAGATACTTTCAAACATGGAAATATCGTTTCTAAAGGACAACGTGGTGTTTGGATGGAGCCACTAGGACCTGGAAAATATGCGTTGAATAAATATACCACCAAATTAGAACCCGTTCCTACCACCAATTTAGTGCTTAACTGGGCTAATGCTCGAAGTGAATCACATGATTTAGATAAAAATTTATCTACCATCACCGTTCGTTCTAAAGATGGTTTCCCATTTAATTTAGATGTGGCGCAAATCATTCACGTTCCTGCCAACGAAGCACCTAAAGTAATTGCGCGTTTTGGAAGCATGACCAATTTAGTTTCGCAAGTTTTAGAGCCAACTATTGGTAACTATTTCAGAAACTCGGCTCAAGATAGCGATGTAATTTCGTTCTTAAGCACCCGTAAAGAGCGTCAAGAATCGGCTAAAAATCACATTAAAGCAGTTTTAGATGAATATAATGTAAACGCTGTGGATACTTTAATTGGAGATATTGTGCCACCCGATTCTTTGATGAAAACATTAACCGATAGAAAATTGGCTGAAGAAGAACAAAAAACCTATCAAACCCAAAGAATGGCGCAAGAACAACGCCAAGGAATGGAAAAAGAAACTGCCATTGCCGACATGCAAAAAGAGATTGTTCGCGCTTCTCAAAGTGTTGAAATTGCGCAACGAACTGCCGATGCAACGGTTAAAAAAGCCGAAGGTGATGCTACCAGTTTGAAATTAAATGTAAATGCCGAAGCCGAAGCAACTAAAATGCGTGCTAATGCCGAAGCAGAAGCAACCAAAGCAAGAGCGGGAGCACAAGCAGAAGCAACCAAATTAAACGCAAGTGCTGAAGCTGAAAAAATTTCTAAAACAGGTTTAGCCGAAGCAGAAAAAATTATGGCAATTGGTAAATCAACTGCGGAAGCCTATCAATTACAAGTGTCTGCAATGGGAGAAGATAACTTTGCGAAATACAAAATCACCGAAGAAATTGGTAAAGGAAATATCAAAGTAATTCCAGATGTTTTAATTTCAGGCACCAATGGTTCTGAAGGAGGAATTAGTGGTTTACTTGGAATGAAACTCATGGAAATGATGGATACCAAAAATGAAAAAATTGATCCTAAAAAGAAATAATTAGGCTTTAAACACATTGAAATCCGTTTTGTGAAAGCAAAACGGATTTTTTCATTACTATTAACTGAAAAAAAATAATAGATTTGAGTTTTTAATAAATAAAAAAGAGCGGATAAATTAAACTAATTTTTAAATAAAATAACTTGCAATACAATTTCTATGTTATTAAAACATTTTATTTCTTAATACTTTGTTAATTGCTTAAATTATTTTTTATATTTGACAAATGTTAAATTTTGCAAACAATTACTTGTTTACTATCTGTTTACATATTTAAAAAATAACTTAACCCCCTTTAAGACTTGTTTTTGGGCACTTTTTTTAACCTACAGCAAAATACTATAAAACTTTCTATGGAGAAAGCGTTTTTTCGTATACTTATGTTTTGGGTTATTTTTTTGGGATGTCAAGAAATTAAGGGGCAGACAACTATCTTTTCACAAAATTTTGAAAGTAATTGGACTATTCCTTCTACTTTATCTTCTGCTTGGACTAGCGAAGGTATAGGAAATAATCAATGGCATATGAATTCCTTCACTACTGGATGGACTTTCCCAAATTTAGGGGAATATTTTCCAACAGGTGCAAATGGTACAAATAAATCCGCTCGTTTTCATTCATATGGTGCTTCCTCAGGTTCTACAGGAAGTTTAATTAGTCCAACAATTAATTTTCCGGCATCTAATTGTCAAAATAAAAACTTAAGTTTCAATATAATAAACACTGATGGAGTTGATAAAGTTAATGTATATATATCTACCGATGGCGGAACAAATTGGGGAAGCACTATAGGGACTTTTGGAAACTATTCAAATTGGACCTTAATTAACATTAATTTAGGAACTACAACCTCAAATAATGTAAAAGTTAAATTTGTTGCTACATCAGATTGGGGATTGTCAGATATCGGAATTGATGAAATTGTAATTAGCAGTAATACTATACCATCTACAGTTTCTATTTCTCCCGCTTCTGCTACAATTTGCAGTGGCAGTTCAAAACCATTAACTGCTAGTGGAGGGGATGTAACCGGGGTTTCTATATTAAGTGAAAATTTTAATGGGGCTGCACCTGGTTGGACAAATACAAATACTTCTACGGGGGGTATACCGGCCAATGCAACTTGGACTTTACAACCAAATAATTACAATTATACTATTTATAATACAACTTTTAATAGTAATGACAATTCCCAATTTTATTTATCCAATAGTGATGCACAAGGATTGAACAGTATAACCAACACAACTTTAGTTTCACCGTCTTTTAGTACTCTTGGGTTTAATGCAGTTAGCATAAATTTCTTTCAATATTATAATTTTTTTAGTATTCCAGAATATGCTAAAGTGGAGGTGTCAATTGATAATTCAATTTGGAATACACTAACAACATACATTTCAGATCAAGGTTCAAATAACAACTTTGTTGCTGCCAACATTAATCTTCCAGCAACTTATTTGAATCAACCTACTGTTTACATTAGATTTAACTATAGTGCAACATGGGATTTTTATTGGGCAATTGATAATGTGACAATTACAGGTAATAAATCAGCTAATTTTACTTGGTCTCCCAATGTTAATCTTAGTACCACTATTGGAACTACTGTTATAGCTTCTCCAACAACAACCCAAACATACACAGCAACATCTACAATTAATGGTTGTTCTAATAGCACAAATGTAACGGTAACGGTAAACCCAATTAACACCATAGTGCTAACTTCTGGAAATAATTCACAAACAGTTTGTTTAAACTCGGCTATTACCAATATAACTTATACTACTACAGGAGCTACGGGTGCAACTGTAACAGGTTTACCAAATGGTTTTATGGCAACATGGGCAAACAATGTTGTCACAATTAGTGGAATTACATCAGCGACAGGTATTTTCAATTACACAATCACATTAACAGGAGGTTGTGGGTCAATAACTACTACAGGTACAATAACTGTAAATAGCATACCAAATAAACCTGGTATAATTACTGGGAATCCGAACCCATGCTCAAATACTCCTTCTTTAATATATAGTATTACTGCCGTAACTGGTGCAACAAGTTATTCTTGGGCAGTGCCAACTGGTTGGTCAATAACAAGTGGTCAAGGCACAACATCAATAACCGTTACGTCTGGAAATACTTCTCAAAATGGCCTTATTACAGTATCTGCAAGTAATATTTGTGGGACGAGTTCAATAAAACAATTATCTGTTACTGTATCTTCAAATACAGCTGCAGCAGCATCTAGTTCTCCATCACTTTGTGTAAATTCGGCTTTAACAAATATTACTCATACTACAACTGGGGCTTCAGGAATTTCAAATTCGGGAGTTTCTGGCGCAAACGGTCTGCCTTCAGGAGTAAGCGCTTCTTGGTCATCAAATACAATAACCATAAATGGTACACCAACCGCATCTGGAACGTTTAACTATAGTATCCCATTAACAGGAGGCTGCGGAAATGTAAATGCAACAGGAACAATTATGGTCAATACTTTACCAGTTTCAACTGCTTCTAATAATGGACCTTATTGCTCAGGTTCAACTATTCAGTTAATTGGCAGTTCGGGTTTAAATTATTATTCTTGGAATGGACCCAATAATTATAGTTCATCAAATCAATTAGTTACTCAAAACTTTGATAGTTTAGGAACAGGAACTACTTGGACAGACAACTCAACACTTTCGGGTTGGTATTTATTAAGAAACATAGGTACAGTTAACCCAATAAGTTCAGGAACAGGAAGTAATAATACAGGAGCAATTTATAATTTTACTAATAGTATAAATAGTACTGATAGAGCATTAGGTAGTCTCGGTTCTAATGCAACTGGGAGTATAAATTATGGAGTTAAAATAACAAATGCTACTGGGTTTACCGTAAACACTGTATCTATAACCTATACAGGGGAACAATATAGAGATGCTGGAAATACTTCTCCAGTTGCTCAAAGTTTAA
This sequence comes from Flavobacterium sp., assembly GCF_044357305.1. Classification (GTDB taxonomy): domain Bacteria; phylum Bacteroidota; class Bacteroidia; order Flavobacteriales; family Flavobacteriaceae; genus Flavobacterium. The sequence continues at coordinate 1,156 of NZ_JBIKPS010000013.1, read as the reverse complement.
CGTTTGATTATTCTACTAATGCAACAAATTTAACTACTGCTTCTGGCGCATGGACCCCTGTTCCTGCATTAACATTTAGTACCCCAACATATACTATTACAGCTGGTGTGTTAGATGGTAATGCTACTTCAAATAGAGTTGTTGGCATTACTTCAACAATAACTGGATTAAGTATTCCAAATGGTTCAAATATTTGGGTAAGATGGACAGACCTAAATGATTCAAATAACGATGCAGCGGTTGCTATTGATGATGTTTCAATTGTGTTAAGTGCGGGAAATTCAAGTCCTTCAATAATTAATGCAACAACACAAATGTCTGGAAATTACTCCCTAAATGTTGTTGATTCTAATGGATGCAATTCAACTGCAACTACTAATGTTGTGGTTAATCCGGTTCCAAATATTACTATTTCAGGAAATGCAACAATTTGTGCAGGTGCTTCAACAACTTTATCAGCAACTGGAGCAAGTAGTTATTTGTGGTCTAATAGTTTAGGAATAAATCCCTCTATTAATGTTACTCCTTCTAGCAATACCCAATATACAGTAACTGGAACCAATTCATATAATTGTACAAATAATGCATCAATAAATGTAACAGTAAATCCAAACCCATCGACAACCCTAATATATCATCAATAACTAAATTACTAATTAAATAAAAAAAAATGAAAACAATTATTAAAAAAAACTTTTTCCTACTGATCTTAGTATTCGGATCAATAATGAGTATGAACTCCCAAACAAGTCAAACACTTACGGAGACCTTTTGTCAAGGAACTGGTACAAGACCTTACGCAGTAGATACTGCTGAAGGTACAAATGGAACTCCTGGTTCTTCTTATTCTTGGTCGATAACAGGAACAAATAGCACAACTGCTGTTTTATCAGCATCAATAGGGAATCCAATTTCTATAAATTGGTCAGCTACACCTGCAGGAAGTTATGTTGTTCATGTTGTTGAGACCACAACTGCAACTGGTTGTATTGCAAATGAAGTTACATTAAATGTAACGATTAATCCTTTACCTACTGCAACAATAACACCTGCAACTATAACTACATTCTGTTCTGGAGGAAGTGTCGTATTGGATGCAAATATTGGAACTGGTTTAACTTACCAATGGCAATTAGATGGAGTAAATTATACTGGT
>NZ_JBIKPS010000011.1:0-92422 GCF_044357305.1 Flavobacterium sp. | reverse complement strand
GCTAGTACTTGTTCAGCAACTTCTTCAGGTGAAACAGTAACTGTGACTCCTGCACCTACTGCAACAATAACACCTGCAACTATAACTACATTCTGTTCTGGAGGAAGTGTCGTATTGGATGCAAATATTGGAACTGGTTTAACTTACCAATGGCAATTAGATGGAGTAAATTATACTGGTACAGGAGCAACTACTTCATCAATTACAGCAACAACATCAGGTGTTTATACCGTAATAGTTACAAATGCTAGTACTTGTTCAGCAACTTCTTCAGGTGAAACAGTAACTGTGACTCCTGCACCTACTGCAACAATAACACCTGCAACTATAACTACATTCTGTTCTGGAGGAAGTGTCGTATTGGATGCAAATACTGGAACTGGTTTAACTTACCAATGGCAATTAGATGGAGTAAATTATACTGGTACAGGAACAACTACTTCATCAATTACAGCAACAACATCAGGTGTTTATACCGTAATAGTTACAAATGCTAGTACTTGTTCAGCAACTTCTTCAGGTGAGTCAGTAACTGTGACTCCTGCACCAACTACATCAGCAATCTTTCACGATTAATTTTTTTCATTTAAATGCACAATAATATAATAAATAGAACTAGTTTATCAGCCTTGAAATTTTCAAGGCTGGTATCTTGTTTTATATTATTTATTCTATTATTTGCTTCTAGTGCATTATGGAGCCAACAAACAATTTGTATTGGTAGTCTTAAACATTACGCAGTAGATACTGCTGAAAATGCGGGTTTGGGTACTACAGGTTCTACCTATAATTGGACCATAATTGGCGGGGTATTTTTTGGAACTATCACGCAAACAGTAGTAGGTTCAACTAATGCTGCAACTATTGATTGGGGACAAACACCACCAGGAACGTATACCGTTTCTGTAAAAGAGACGAACAGCAATGGTTGTTCTAGTATTCAAAATTTACAAGTAATTATTAATCCATTACCAGTTGTTAATTTAAACGATTTAATTATTTGCACCAATCCAATAACCGGAAATTGGTTAACTATAGGTAATCTTAATACTGGACTTTCTGCAAGTACTTATAGCTTTGTCTGGCAAAGAGATGGAATAACGCTGCCAAACACAACCTCTTCAATAAATGTTACTCAAATTGGCGTTTATTCGGTTACAGCTACTAATAGTATTACAGGTTGCCAAGCAACAGATTCAGCTTCGGTAAGTGTTTCTTCTGCTCCACAAGCGACTGTCTCAATAACAAATCCTTTTGACGACGTTCAAAATATTGTAGTTACAATTGTAAATGGGATAGGAAATTATGAATATTCTATTGATGGAGTAAATTTTCAAGATAGTAATACATTTTCCGTTTCTAATCCCGGAATTTATATAATTACTGTTAAAGATAAATATTTTTGTGGAGAATCTATTTTGCCGGTATTTGCTTCTGGTTATCCTAAATTTTTCACTCCAAATGGAGATGGGATCAATGATTTTTGGAATATCATAGCGTTACCAAATTTTTCAAAATCAAAGCTATTTATATATGATAGATATGGAAAATTTATTCATCAAATTTCTTCCTCAAATTATGGTTGGGATGGAACATTAAATGGGAATTCTTTACCTGCAACGGATTATTGGTTTACTGTAGAATATTATGATATATCCAATAATTTACAAACCTTTAAATCGCATTTCTCGTTATTAAGATAACTATAAAATTACTTTATTAGAAAATGATGAAATCAATTTACATCTTCATCAATCAAAAAACTATTCAAGAATTCTACAGATTTTATAATGTCATAATGTAAAATACGATCTTCTTTTACAAATGGCACTTCTTCTCTATACGATTTCAAAAACATTTCAATAAAAGCACCCGATTGTAAAGGTCTTCTAAATTCAATGGCTTGCGATGCATTCATCAATTCAATGGCTAAAATGCGTTCTAGATTTTCCATAACACGCAAACATTTGGTTGCGGCATTGGCACCCATAGAAACGTGATCTTCTTGACCATTGCTAGAAACAATGCTATCTACACTGGCTGGAGTTGCCAATTGTTTGTTCTGACTTGCAATGCTAGCGGCAGTATATTGCGGAATCATAAACCCAGAATTCAATCCGGCATTGCTCACTAAAAACGCTGGCAAACCTCGTAATCCAGAAATCAATTGGTAAGTTCTTCTTTCGGATATACTTCCCAATTCCGACAAGGCAATTGCAAGAAAATCTAAAGCCATTGCTAGAGGTTGTCCGTGAAAATTTCCTCCAGAAATTATTACATCTTCACCAACAAATATATTTGGATTGTCGGTAACCGAATTAATTTCGGTCTTAAAAACTTTCTTTACATAATCAATCGTATCTTTCGAAGCACCATGCACTTGCGGAATACATCGAAACGAATAAGGATCTTGAACGTGTTGTTTTATTTGAGCAATAATCTCGCTATCTTCTAGTAGTTCGGTCATTCTTTTAGCCGTTACAATCTGCCCTTTATGAGGTCTAATGTAATGGATCAATTCGTTAAAAGGCTCGATTCTTCCATCAAATCCTTCTAAGGAAATTGCCGAAATTACATCTGCCAAATACGAATATTTCATCGCTTTAAGCAAAATATAACTTCCGTAAGCACTCATAAATTGCGTTCCGTTCAACAATGCCAACCCTTCTTTAGACTGTAAAACAATAGGTTGCCAATTAAATTTGTTTAATACATCTGAAGAATGCACTTTTTTTCCTTCAAAATAGACTTCGCCTTCACCTAATAAAGGCAAAGATAAATGCGCCAAAGGAGCCAAATCACCACTAGCGCCAAGCGAACCTTGATTGTAAATTACAGGAAGAATATCCTTGTTGTAAAAATCTACCAAACGTTCCACTGTTACTAATTGCACTCCAGAATGTCCGTAACTTAACGATTGAATTTTAAGCAACAACATAATCTTAACAATCTCGTGAGGCACTTCTTCTCCTGTTCCACAAGCATGCGATTTTACTAGATTTTCTTGTAGTTGCGATAAATTTTCATTAGAAATTATTACATTACATAACGAACCAAAACCAGTGTTGATTCCGTAAATAGGTGCTTCCTGCGATTCCATTTTAGCATCCAAATACTCTCGGCATTTTTGAATATTAATCTTTGTCTCTTCGGATAAAGCTATAGTTTTATGGTGTGCAATAATCTCCTGTAAGGTTTCTAAATTTAGTGTCTCGGTACTTATATAATGTGTATTGTCCATTTTTAATTTCAAATTTGAGTTCAAAATTCAGCAAACAAATATTAAAATCCAACTATTTTAGCTACTATTTTATTAGTAAATTAATAAAAAATAGCCTTCAATTCTAATATAAAAAATAAAATCATAGTCATCTACTGTTAAAATTATGATATTCATAAAAATATACCCCCACCTTTTTTAATTAACAAAATAGAGTAATTTTGAAAAGTATGTTAAACAACAAAAACATAAACTCTTCTTTATCAACAACCCCTTCTAGGGTTGCTATTTTTGTTGGCACCCATACTACGACAACTACAACCCCGTTTGGGGTATAATTTTCACATATAATCCACTTTTTATGGGCTTTCAAAATGAGAGTGAAACTACTTAAACAGGAGCTTATAACTTAAAACTTACAACCTACAACAAAAGATTATGATAGTATTAAAATTTGGCGGAACATCCGTAGCCAATGCACAAAATATCCAAAAGGTTATCCAAATCGTTAACCAAAAAGCAAAGGAGAACCAACTTGCAGTAGTCGTTTCTGCCTTAAGTGGCGTTACTGACATGCTTCTTAATGGCTCTAAAAAAGCAGCATCTAAAGACGAAACCTACAAAGTTACTTTGGAAGAAATCAAGCAAAAACACTTTGCTGCCATTACCGATTTAGTAGAAACGGCGCATCAGAATGCCCTTTTGATAAAAATTAACAGCCAAATTAACCAATTGCAAACGCTTTTGGATGGTTGCTTCCTTTTGGGAGAATTATCTCCAAGAACCGCTGATGCTATTGCTGGTTTTGGCGAATTATTGTCTTCCCAAATCTTTGCAACCGCTTTGCAACAAAGCCTTCCAAATAGTACTTTTAAGGATAGCCGCGAATTAATTAAAACCAATTCTAATTTTGGAAAAGCAGTAGTTGATTTTGCAGTTTCTAATACATTAATTGCAGATTATTTCCGTTCCAATACTTCACAAGTGGTTGTATTACCTGGATTTATTGCTTCATCGGAAGATGGAAACACTACCACTTTAGGTCGTGGCGGCTCCGATTATTCAGCAGCAATTATTGCAAATGGTGTAAAAGCAGCATCTTTAGAAATCTGGACCGATGTAAACGGGATGTTTACTGCCAACCCAAAAATTGTTAAACAAGCACAGCCTATAGAATCCATTTCTTACCAAGAAGCAATGGAATTGTCGCATTTTGGTGCAAAAGTTTTGTACCCACCAACCATTCAACCTGTTTTGAATGCTGCAATTCCTATTTGGATAAAAAACACATTTGAACCAGAAGCTTACGGAACCTTAATTTCTAATAGTCCAGATGCTAATGCCAATCCAATAAAAGGAATTTCGCATATTGATAATATAGCATTATTAACTTTGGAAGGATCTGGAATGATTGGTGTCGCAGGATCTTCTAAACGTTTATTTGAAGTGCTTTCTAGAGAAAACATCAATGTGATATTTATAACTCAGGCTTCTTCCGAACATTCTATTTGTATCGGAATTCAAAATCAAGAGGCACAAAAAGCCAAAACCGCAATTGATACCACCTTTGAACTAGAAATTGCTCAAAATAAAATCGACCCTTGTATCGTAGAAAAAGATTTGTGCATAGTCGCTTTGGTTGGCGAAAGCATGAAAAACCACCAAGGATTAAGTGGTAAAATGTTCAGTACTTTAGGAAAAAATAATGTCAATATTCGCGCCATTGCGCAAGGTGCTTCCGAACGAAATATCTCGGTGGTGATTAACGAAAACGACGTTAAGAAAGCCTTGAATACTTTACACGAGCGTTTCTTTGAAGACAATACCAAACAGTTGAATTTATTTGTAATGGGCGTTGGAAATGTAGGAGAAAAATTCATCGATCAAATTCACCAACAAAAGAAATTTTTGAAGGAAAATTTAAAAATAAACCTTCGCGTGGTAGCTATTTCCAATTCTAGAAAAATGTTTTTTGATGAAGAAGGAATGCAACTTAAAGATTGGAAATCGTTATTAGAAAATGGTGAAATTGCCAATGTAAATGCGTTTATTTCCAAAGCAAAAGAACTGAATTTACGCAATAGTATTTTTGTAGATATTACTGCAAATGGTGACATTGCTTCTATTTACGACCAATTTTTGAAGCAAAATATTGCTGTAGTGACTTGCAACAAAATTGCGTGTTCGTCACAATACGACAATTACAAATACTTAAAATCGTTGTCTCGAAAGTACAATGCACCATTCTTATTTGAAACCAATGTGGGTGCTGGTCTGCCAATTATTGACACCTTAAAACACCTAATTGCTTCTGGAGATAAAGTAAACCGAATCAACGCAGTTTTATCGGGGAGTTTGAACTTTATTTTTAATAATTTTAGCGAAACCTACAACTTTCACGATGTAGTAAAAGAAGCTGGAGTACAAGGATTTACCGAGCCTGATCCAAAGATTGATTTAAGTGGTGTGGATGTTGCTAGAAAGATTCTAATTTTGATTCGCGAAAGCGGTTATCCAATGGAAATGGAAGACATTACCAACAATTCGTTCCTTCCGATAGAATGCATGGAAACTACAACTAATGAAGATTTCTTTAATTCCTTAACACAACATTCCAAACATTTTGAGAACCTTTTGGCGGAAGCCAAGTCCAAAGATTCCCGATTAAAATTTGTGGCTTCTTTTGAAAATGGAAAAGCAAGTGTTGGCTTACAATTCATTCCTAGCGATAGTCCGTTTTATAATTTGGAAGGAAAAGACAATATCGTTCAGTTTTACACCGATAGATATGTAGATCAACCTCTATTAATTAAAGGTGCTGGTGCTGGTGCAGCGGTTACCGCGTCAGGGATTTTTGCTGATGTAATTCGAATTGGGAATGTGTAAAATGTTTGTAGTTTATTGTTTATAGTTCATTATAAAGAAACCATAAACAATTAACCATAAACCATAAACAACAAGTTAAATGAACGAAATAAAAATATTCTGTCCCGCAACCATCGCCAATCTATCCTGCGGATTTGACGTTTTAGGTTTATGCCTAGAAACTATTGGCGATGAAATGATTATTCGAAAAGTAAATGAAAAAGGTATCCGAATTACTAAAATAACTGGTGCCGATTTACCTTTAGAAACCGAAAAAAATGTGGCAGGTGTTGCAGCATTGGCAATATGTAAAGATGCGATTAATCGCGTCTCTTTGGACCACGGTTTTGAAATTGAAATTCACAAAAAAATCAAAGCTGGAAGCGGTATTGGCAGTTCGTCTGCTAGTGCAGCAGGATCTGTTTTCGGAATCAATGAATTACTTGGAAAACCCTTTTCTAGACACGAATTAGTTGAATTTGCCATGAAAGGCGAAGTCGTTGCCAGTGGTTGTGAACATGCCGATAATGTAGCCCCTTGTCTACTTGGTGGCTTCACTTTAGTAAGAGGTTACGACCCCATTGATGTAATTCGAATAGAAAGTCCGGAAGAATTGTATGCCGTAGTTTTGCATCCACATATTGAAGTAAAAACAGCCGATGCAAGAGCCGTTTTACAGCCAATGATTTCTTTAAAATCAGCCATTACCCAATGGGGAAATGTGGGCGGATTAATTGCTGGATTATACACTAAAGATTACGAATTAATAGGTCGTTCCTTGCAAGATGTGGTTGTAGAACCATTGCGCAAACATTTAATTCCTAGCTTTGATGAAGTGAAATTCACAGCAATGCATCATGGTGCTTTGGGTGCGGGTATTTCGGGTGCTGGACCTTCCATTTTTGCTTTATGTAAAGGTTTGGCTGTTGCCGAAAAAGTAGCTTATGCCATGACCGAAGAATACCTAAACACCGGAATACCAGCAGACATTCATATATCTAAAATTAATCCAATTGGAGTTTCAATAATTTAAGGTTCTGGGTTCTGGGTTTTAGGTAATATACTTAAAACATGAACCCAAAACCATGAACCCAAAACCTAAAACGCATGAACTACTATAGTTTAAATAACAAAAATACAAAAGTTTCCTTTCAAGAAGCAGTAATTCAAGGGCTTGCTCCTGATAGAGGATTGTATTTCCCAGAAGAAATTACTCCTTTATCACAATCCTTTTTTGATACCATTGAGAATTTATCCAATGAAGAAATAGCATTCGAAGTCATCCAACAATTTATAGGAAATGAAATTCCAGAAATAGAACTAAAACAAATCGTTACCGAAACACTATGCTTTGATTTTCCGTGTGTATTGGTGGAAGAAAATGTCTATTCTCTAGAATTGTACCACGGACCAACCATGGCATTCAAAGACGTTGGTGCTCGATTTATGTCACGGTGTTTAGCCTATTTTAACAAAGGAAAAGACTTGAAAAACACCGTTCTAGTGGCTACTTCTGGCGATACTGGAGGCGCTGTTGCTAGTGGGTTTCTTGGTGTAAAAGGTGTAGAAGTAGTAATTCTTTACCCATCTGGAAAAGTAAGTGACATCCAAGAAAGACAGTTGACCACTTTAGGACAAAACATAACAGCATTAGAAGTAGATGGCGTTTTTGACGACTGTCAAGACATGGTGAAACAAGCCTTTTTAGATTCGGATTTAAAACACAAAAACCTAACATCTGCCAATTCTATTAATATTGCTCGTTGGTTACCCCAAATGTTTTACTTTTTCTTTGCCTACAAAGCATTGAAAAAATACGACAAACCTTTAGTCGTTTCTTGCCCGAGTGGGAATTTCGGGAATATTTGTGCTGGGATTTTGGCAAAAAAATTAGGATTGCCAATAGAACATTTTGTAGCTTCAACTAATGTTAATGACACCGTTCCAAAGTTTTTAGAAAACGGATTTTACGATGCTAAACCTTCTATAGCAACTATTTCAAATGCTATGGATGTTGGAAATCCAAGTAATTTTGTGCGTATTCAAGAAATGTACCATAATGATTTAGAGGAATTTAGTAAAGATTTTTCTTCTTATTCATTTACCGATGAAGTAACAAAATCTGCAATGAAAGATATATTTTCTAATACAGGATATATTGCAGAACCCCACGGAGCGGTTGGCTATTTAGGTTTAAAAAAAGAATTAAAAAAACATTCTAATTGTATTGGAGTATTTCTTGAAACCGCGCATCCTATTAAGTTTTTGGACACTGTTGAACCAGTATTAAATATTAAATTAGAAATTCCAAAACAGATAGAAAGTGTTTTAGGCAAAGAAAAAAATCGAGTAAAAATTATTAGTTATTATGAACTTAAACAGTTTTTGATTCAATATAACAATTATTAATTAATTCTTAAATTATCGTAAGAGTAGTAATCTAATGTTAGGTTTTGTTTAATTTAGTATTATATTTGAAACATTAAATTTTTTTTATGAAAAAAACTATACTTTTACTAAGTTTATCCTTGTTTTCTTTTCAAATTATTATTGGGCAAATCAATAAAAAATTGAGAGATAATGAGCCTATTCAAACCATGATTCAATTTGAAAATCCGCTTCCAAAAGCAGATGCAATTGCACAATTTAAGGTAAAAAACAAATTAGATAAAACTAATAGTTATGTTCCAACCTATTCTAATACAGATGAAACTGGTCGTAAACACGAACACTTTCAACAATTTTACAAAGGATTAAAGATTGAATTTGGTGTAATTATTACCCATAGTATAAATAACGAAGTTTATATGATTAATGGCGAAGTTTATAATGCTTCTTCTTTAAATACTACTCCAACAATTACTGCAGAACAAGCATTTAATGTAATTTTAAATTCCAAAAACAACACCCAATATCTTTGGGAATCTCCAGAAGATGCATTGGCTATGAATTACAAAAAACCAACAGGTGAATTGTTGATTTTGCCAAACATAAACACCGGCGCAATCAATTTAGCATATAAATTTGATGTTTATGCTACACAGCCATTGGCTAGAGATGAGATGTATATAGATGCCAAAAATGGTTCAATTCTTTACAGAAATCCTATTATTAAGCATGCCCATGATAAAATTAATAAAGCAGCTGCTAGCAAAGAATTAATACAAGTTACTTCTTCTGTTACTGGCACTGCTAACAACACCAAATATAGTGGTAGCAGATCTATTAAAACTACTTTAGACGCAACAACTAATAAATATATTTTAAAAGACGATACGCGAGGTGGTGGAATTCAAACTTTTAATAGCGCGAAAACCCCAACATATCCAACAACAAATTTTTCTGACACAGATAACAACTGGACAACTGCTGAATATAATAATGCAAATAAAGATATTGGCGCTTTAGACGCACATTGGGGAACAGAAATGACATACGATTTTTGGAAAAATATTTTTAATCGAAATAGTTACGATGACAACGGAACAATATTAAAAAGCTATGTACATTATAGATCTAACGCAAATACTAGCTTGGTAAATGCCTTTTGGAATGGATCAGTGATGTCCTATGGAGATGGAAATAATTCTGTGGGAATTCTAACTAGTATTGATATATGTGGACATGAAATTGGTCATGGTATTTGTACTGCTACAGCAAACTTAGCATACCAAAACCAATCGGGTGCAATTAATGAAGGACTGTCTGATATATGGGGTGCATGCATAGAACATTATGGAAGAACTGGAACCTTAGTAGCTCCTTTTGCAACTGGAGTATGGAAAGTTGCTGAAGATTTAGGGTCTACTCCTTTTAGAAGCATGAGTTCTCCTTTAGCCTATGGGAATCCAGATACCTATTTAGGAACTAATTGGACTCAAACTGGAGATGAAGGAAATTGCACACCTAGTTCGGGTAACGATCAATGTGGAGTTCATAACAATAGCGGAGTATTAAATTATTGGTTTTATCTTCTTACAATAGGCAAAACAGGTACCAATAACGCTCCTAATCCATACAATTATTCTGTTACTGGAATTGGAATGGCTAAATCTTCGCAAATTACTTATTTTGCCGAAAGAGACTATTTAACTCCGAATGCAACTTATTTGGACATGAGAAATGCAACACTTCAAGTTGCTAACAACTTGTATTGTGGATCAAGTGCCGAAGTTATTGCAGTAACCAATGCTTGGTATGCAGTAAATGTTGGTGATCAATATTTAGGACATCCTACAGATGTGTCTCTTAAAAAAATTACGCAACCACTTTCAGTTGCCTGTGGCGCATCTCATAATTCAATTATAACATTTGAAAACTCAGGAACTAATACTATTTCTTCTGTAGAAATTTCTTATAGTATAGATGGTGGAACTCCTTTAATTTTAAATTGGTCAGGTTCTCTTTCAACTTGTCAAACTATTGATTATCCAATAACAATTGGAAATTTACCTCGAGGAACACATACTATTGATTATACAACTACCTCAATAAGTGATGGTAATAGCGAAAATAACACAAAAAACACCTTAATTTTAGTAAATGATGCTGGTGTAGTGAATTCCATAAATACTTTTGAATTACCTATTGACAATTTAATTTCTTTCGACAAGGGCAATACCGATTCGCTTTGGCAAAGAGGCCAGGCCGCTGGTTCAATTCTTAATAGTACTGTTTCTGGAGGTTCTAATGTTTATGGGACTAATCTTTCAGGATTATATCCAGACAGTATGACTTCTTACTTAGTTTCTCAATGTTATGATCTTACACAATACCAAGATCCAATATTTAAATTTGATATGGCTTTTGACTTTGAACCAGATTATGATTACCTTAATGTAGAATATTCAACTAATGGCGGTAGCACTTGGTCTATTTTAGGGGATGCAACAACTGGCACTTCTTGGTATAATAGTTCTAATATCCCAAATGGAACCAATTGCGAAAATTGTGTTGGTGCACAATGGACTGGTGCTGGAGGAGATCCCAATATGGTTGGTGGTGTAAATTCAGCCAAAACAAATTACAGTTGGAACATGTCCGATTTTGGTTATGGTGGCACAACACCACAATCGAATATTATTTTTAGATTTAATTTTGTCACTGATCCTGAAGTTACTAATGAAGGTGTTATAATTGACAATTTTGTTATTACTGGAGCTCTTGTTCTAGCAAATACAGAAAATACATTTGAAACTTTTACAATTTCTCCTAACCCATCAAATGGAATTGTATTAATTAAATTATCTACTTCAGAAGAAGTTAAAGTAGATTTATTTGATATAAGAGGTAGAAAATGTTTTACTAATACCTATCAAAATTCTAATACCGTTTTCAATCAAGAAGTTAATCTTTGTCAATTGGAAAAAGGAATCTATTTATTAAATGTTACTTCCGAAGGAAAAACAGCAACTAAGAAAGTTATTATTCAATAAAGCAATTTCTATAATAAAACATATTAATTCATAAAATCCCAAATTTAGGAAATTCTAAATTTGGGATTTTTTTATCCTGAATTTTCTTTCAACTAGTTACAAATATCGTTCTTCAAAAACTTTTTGATGGTGATTTAGATGCCCAATTATAGTGAAACCTAAAGCACGAACCGACATTGGATTATTAGAAGCAATTCCTATTTTTAAAAGTTGCTCTTCTTTAAATGATTTGAATAAACAAAGCGTTGCCTGACGAACTGCCGACAATTCAGTTAATAATTCCATGATGCTTCGATTATTTCCATTGGCTTCATCAACGTAACTATTTTCTTCGAATCCAGGTAATTCAGTGGAGTCATTTCTTGCAAAACGCAAAGCGCGATAAGCAAAAACTCTTTCAGCATCAATAATGTGTTGGATAATGTCTTTAATGGTCCATTTGTCTTCAGCATAGCGGTAATCAAATTTATCCATCGGAATATCTTGAACAAATTTTATAAATCGATGCAACGAAATTTCCAATTCTTCTACTAAACTATATTCGTCCGATACTAGAGTAATATAGGTTCCATAATAGGTAGCGTATTCTGTGGATTGCAATAGAGATACTTTCATGTAATTTTTTATAATTTTATTTTATTTTAAGCCGAATTTCTGCTTGCATTGGTATTTCCAAATAACGAGCGAGTTACTAATTTTTCATAAACTGCAAGCAGTTTGTCCGCTCCGCTAACCTTTTTAATTTCGTTAATTTTCATCAAGGCATATTGTTGAATGACTAACAATGGCAACACAATATCTTCCCGCATTTTAACCGATGCTTTACCATCAGGATAATTTTCCATTAATTCTTGATGCCCTGCTATTTTTAATAATAAACGTTTAGTTTGTTCAAATTCGTCAAAAATAATTTGCCAAAAAGCACCAAATTCTTTATCCTCTTTCATGTATTGAGTCAACGGAAAAAACGACTTTGCCAAGGACATCATACTATTCTCTAATAAAGTTCTAAAAAACAAAGACGAATCATAAAGCGTTTGCACTTTATCCCATTGCTGGTTTTCTTCAAAATGTTTTAGAGCCGAACCAACGCCAAAAAACCCAGGAACATTTTGCTTCATCTGGCTCCAAGAACCTACAAACGGAATGGCACGCAAATCTGCAAAATCAAGAGTGTCAGATGTATTTCTTTTAGATGGTCTGCTTCCTATATTGGTTTTAGAGTAATAATTCAGCGTACTCATTTGCTCCAAATACGGAATGAATTTTGGATGGTTTTTAAAACTCAAATACTTTTGGTATCCAATATCGGATAATTCATCAATAATAGCAATATCCGATACAGATAAATTATTGTCTTGTTTATTAAAAATTTCATTAGAAACTCCTGCACTCAATAGATTTTCTAGATTATATCGGCACGAATCTAAAGTACCAAAATTAGAACTAATAGTTTGTCCTTGAACCGTCAATTGAATTTCTTTATTTTCAATTGTGGTTCCCAAAGAAGCATAAAATTTATGGGTTTTTCCACCTCCTCGAGCTGGTGGACCACCACGCCCATCAAAGAAAATAACTTTTATACCATATTTTCTAGAAACTGCTGTAATGGTTTGTTTGGCTTTATAAATTCCCCAGTTAGCCATTAAGTAACCGCCATCTTTGGTTCCGTCAGAAAAACCTAGCATAATGGTTTGTTTATTACCTCTATTTTTCAAATGATTGGCATACTTTTCATTGGTATACAATTGCTCCATTACAGCATCTGCTTGATGTAAATCGTCAATAGATTCAAACAATGGCACAATATCTACAGTTGGATTCTGCCAATTACACAAACTGAATAAGGAGAAGGTTTCGAGAACGTTCAGAGCACTTTCGTTGTTAGAAATAATGTATCTATTAGCTCCTAATTCGCCATTATTTTCTTGAATTTTTTTGATTGCTACTATAGAATCTATGGTTTGTTTGGTCATTTCATCTTCAAATAAATCCGAAGAAATAGTTCCCGATAATTTAGAAATAACCTCCATCCTATCGTTGTCCGATAAATTAAAATATCCCGTCAATTCCGAGTTTTGTTTTTCTAAATAGTGAAAAATAGTTATAATTACTTTGTTATGAATCTTACTATTCTGACGAATATCTAAGGAAGCAAAATGAAATCCGAAAACGGTAACTTTATTTATTAACTCATTTATCTCATCTAAATATAACGATTGGTGTTTTTCGATACAAATAGATTTTACTAAATTTAGTTGATTTTTTAATTCCGATAAAGTAATGTAAATACTTCCATTGGAGTAAAATACAGAACGATATAACTTGTTTTCCAATTCAGAAATTATAGCATCTATTCCCGAAAAAGTAAGTTTTCGTTTAAGTTTTCTAATATCGGAATAATACGATTTCAAAATTGCAGTTCGCAATCTATCGGCAACTTTTAGAGTAATTTCTGTAGTAACAAATGGATTTCCGTCTCTATCGCCACCGGGCCAAAAACCAAGATTGATAATCGAATTCGTTATCGGTTTATCTTTAAAAATGTTTTTTTGAATGTATTGCAACATTTCGCCAGAGGTTTGGTAAAACACATTTTCAAGATACCAAATCAAGCTAATTGCCTCATCAAACGGAGTTGGCTTATCTTTTTTGATAAAAGGAGTTTTGCCCAATTGTGCTAGTAATTCTTTGATTTTAGTTAAATCATTATCGCGAACTGCATCCGTTAAATCGGTAATAATTCCAAGCACGGAACCAGGATAAAACTGTGTTGGATGGGCAGTTAAAACGGTTCGGATATTAAAATTATCCAAAAAAGTAACTAGTTCTTCTTGCAATTCTTTGGTATCGGCGCGTTCTTTAATATCTCTAAGCGAGGCTTTACCTTCCATATTATTCACAACCGGAAAGGCTGCGTCTTCAATTGCATCAAAAAGCACTATTTGACGTTCTACATATTGGATAAATCGAAAGAGCAAACTAATTTTTTCTTCCTCGGAAACCGAATCTAAATACTTATTTGAAAAGGAATTTACAATTTCTACCGGAGTTAAATTGTTTTTAAAACCAGTAGCGCAAACCTCACTAAACAACGGTAATAAAACTCCGGTATTATCAATAGCATCAAAAGGCAAAGTGATAAATACACTATTGTAAATGTGGTATTTAGACAATACATTTTGATTAAATCGTTCAATTTTAGGAAGAGTATACATAGCAATTAATTAAAAAAAAAGAATTATTTCACAGAATTGAAACGAAAAAAACCTCAAGCAAATACTTGAGGTTTCTATTAAAAGATTTTTCTAAGATTTAGAAAAATTAAATATCTTTAAAAATAGTGTGCATCAATCGTTTTTTGTCGTTGATACTTTCCTCAAGTGAAATCATAGTTTCGGTACGGTAAACACCTTCAATATCGTCAATCATAAAGATTACGTCTTTAGCGTGTTTAGTATCTTTAGCTCGGATTTTACAGAAAATATTGAACTTCCCAGTGGTTACATGAGCAACCGTTACAAAAGGAATTTCACTAACTCTTTCTAAAACAAATTTAGTTTGTGAAGTATTGTTTAAGAAAACACCTACGTAAGCAATAAAAGAATATCCTAATTTTTCATAATCTAGAGTTAATGAAGAACCCATGATTATACCAGCATCTTCCATTTTCTTAACTCTTACGTGAACGGTTCCAGCAGAAATTAATAATTTTTTTGCAATATCGGTAAACGGTATTCTTGTATTATCAATTAACATGTCAAGAATTTGATGATCTACTTCGTCTAATCGGAACTTACTCATAACTATAAATTTATATTATTGTTTATAACATTTACGATACAAGATAATGAATTTTGTTTAAATAAAAAAGATAAATTTTGTTAATTCTTAACGCCATTTACAAATTTCACCCCTTTTCCTAACGAAAAGTTAGCTTTTTGATCTATTTTCGGAATATTATCGAGAGAATCTTCATAAGTCATTTTGTGCGCATTGTACTGATAATGACCGAATTTCCCTTTTAAATCCCCAATTTCAGCTACATAAGCATTAAATTGGATTTTTCCATCAACAAGCTCTTCCTTGTATTGTGCAGCAAAATTCGTGATTATTTCTTTACTATCATAATTTATTTTAACATTTTTATAAAGAAAATCATAAAATACTATGTTATTTTTAGTAATTTCAAAATAATTTGCATTTTTATCATCAACTATATCGATTTCGTAAATATGTTGCAATCCGGTAATTATTGCTATAAAAATCATTTTTCGGGTAAATTCACGATAATAATCGTTAGGATAATGACCTGCTTCAAACAAAATTGTGGGAACTCCGAGTAAGGTAAATTGATCGCCTATGCAATTGGCATTAAAACTATCATCAAAACGCCCAACTTGGTTGGGAATGTGTTTTTGTAATTCCGCGTTCATAGCAACGATAATTTCCATTGCTTTGGAACGCACTTCATTAACATCCCGATATTCGTTAAACGAAGGCGCCAAAAAAGAAACTGTTGCAACGTTGCCAGAGGTTCCTGCTCCAAAAATGCTACGTTGATCGTGTAAATTAAAACAAAAATGGGGTTGGAATTCGTTAAACGTTTGTCGCAATAATTGACTTTCGGGTTGTGATAAATCAATAGAATCGCGATTCAAATCCACTTTATTAGCATTTTCACGAGTATACAATTCGGCTCCGTCTGGATTTACCATCGGAAGAAAACAGAATGTAAATTTTTTAAGTAGCCTCTGCCCTAGTTCGTTAGAAGAATGAATAAGATTTAAAAAATCGAATACTGCTTTGGTGGTTGTGCTTTCATTTCCGTGCATTTGCGACCACATAAAAACCTTAATAGCACCAGTACCTATAGTATATTTATAGATGGGTTTTTCTAAAACCGATTTACCAATAACTTCTACTGGATACTTGGCAAGTAGGGGTGCAATATCTTTTAAAGTAATATACCTTCCAAAAAGGGAATTTTCTTTAAACTGATGGTGTAACTCTATGAAATCCATGCTTTTAATTTAAATTGTATAACTACGTTCTGGAATTTTACCTTTCACACCTTCGTAAAAAGGAAGGATTAATTTCATGTCTGCTTCATAATTTCCAGTGGGAATGAAAGGTTCTGCTACTTTTACTTCTTTTTTACCAAAGTCAAAAGCCACAGAAACTATAGGAACGTTGGCTTTAAGAGCAATATAATAAAATCCGGTTCGCAATTCGGTGACCTTTTTTCGAGTGCCTTCTGGCGATAATGCCAAACGGAAAGTATCGTGTTTTGTAAAAACTTCGGCAGTAGCATCCACATTATTTTTCCCACCACTTCTATCTAATGGCGCACCTCCAACAGCTCTAAAATAATATCCGAAAGGGAAAATAAAGAGTTCTTTTTTACCAACAAAATTAATTTCGACTTTCATTATCCCTCTAACTAACAAGGCGATAAAGAAATCTAAATTGCTTGTATGTGGAATAACAATGACCACACATTTTTTTAAACTGGGTGCAATAGTTCCGGTTAATTTCCATCCTAATATTTTATAAAAAATAAAAGAATAAAGTTGCTTCTTCATTTGAAATATTTTGTGTAAATTTAACATTATTCTGTTATTTTTGATAAAAATATAAATATGATTGCCAAATTCTTTAGTTATTTTCTTCCGATAAACGTAATTAAGCGAAAATCTTCTATAAGTAACTCGCTAGAAGTTACTTGGAATAATGGCGAATTGGTTTTAGATTCTAAGAATACTAATTATTCTTACGGAAGTTTGAAACGAATTTTAAAAAAAGGATTGAAATATATTGGTTACGATCGCATCCGGAAGTTTGAAAACATATTAGTTCTTGGTGTTGCTGGCGGAAGTGTGATTAAAACTTTAGTAGATGAAGTTAAATTTAAAGGAAAAATTACTGGTGTAGAACTAGATCCTGAAATAGTAGAAATAGCAAACACTTATTTTAAATTAAACGAAATTAAGAATTTAGAACTAGTTGTTCAAGATGCCTTTGAATTTGTTTTAAAAACCAAAGAACACTATGATTTGATTATCATTGATGTTTTTCAAGATACTACCATGCCCAACTTTTTATTTGAAGATTATTTTATCAATCGGATAAACTTTTTATTAAAAGTTAACGGATTTATTTTATTCAATACTATGGTAATTAATGAAAATAATAGGGTTCGTAATGTAGATTATAAAAAGAAATTTGGTGGTAATTATTCTTTACGAATGTATCCTAAAGTAGAAGTTCACAATGAATTATTTACTATTAAAAAACTGGCATAATGAAACATAAAGGATTTTTTAGAAAGTTATTTTTAGGAAAAGTTTCGGAGGTTTCAAATTCAAAATACAATCCTATCGAAAAAAGAATTTGGAATATTAAAGCCATTTGGGATAACGACCACCAAGACGACAATGGTATTGAAAAAATTGTTCGTTTGATACTTTCCATATCGCAGCTACTATTTCCTGGAATTTATATTAAATACCTTGCAAATAAAAAAGGCCACGAATACCAAGATTTAGCGATGGACTTCTATATCTTGGCTAAATTTATATTCCCAATATTGATTTTGAAAAACCACTGGCAACACTATACTGTGTTGGTATGGATTATGACGTATGTCTTATTGGAAACCGTTTTATACATTCCAACCTTAATCTTTGCTTCCGATTTATTTACACGTCCTCGTTCTTATAAACGGTCCATGTTGTTATTGTTTTTTAACTATATGGAAATTGTAATCTCTTTTGCAGTACTATACACTCTTGGTGACAACATGAATAAACCTTTTAATCATTGGTTTGATTCCGTTTATTTTAGCATTGTTAGTTCCAATTCTATTGGTTTTGGTGATTATTATCCAATTTCAACTTACGGAAAAGTATTGGTAAGTTTACAAGCCATGTTCTTCTTGTCGTTTGTAGTATTATTCTTGAATTTCTTTTCTACCAAAGTAAAAAGCAAAGGGTATTTTGATAATGAAGAAGAGGCTTAAAGAATTATTTCAATAATAATCGAGCCTTTTCCAAATCTTCTATAGTATCTATTCCAATTCCAACGTGGGAGGTTTCCACCATTTTTATGCGTTTGCCAAATTCTAAATAACGGAGTTGTTCTAATTTTTCAGAGGCTTCTAAGGATTTCATCGGTAAGGAATAAAAATCCAAAAGTGCTTGTTTGCGAAAGGCATAAATTCCGATGTGTTGAAAATAACGAACGCCTACATTTATTTCTCTTGGATATGGAATCACCGAACGAGAAAAATACAATGCAAAGTCATTTTGATCAACTACTACCTTTACATTATTAGGATTCTGGATATCTACTTCGTTTGTGATTTCTCGCATTAACGAGGCCAAGTCTACTTTATTTTCTTTGTCGTTTCTAAAAACTTCAATTACTTTTTCTAAGGGTTCTTTATCTATAAAAGGTTCATCGCCTTGCACATTAACCACAATATCCACATCAATATTGGCAACGGCTTCGGCAATTCTATCACTTCCCGATTCGTGCTCTTTAACAGACATAATGGCTTTTCCACCATGAGAGACAATTTCTTTATAAATCAAATCAGAATCGGTAACCACAAACACATCATCAAACAAATGAGTATCTATTGCAGCCTCATAGGTCCTAAGAATTACCGTTTTGCCACCTAAATCCTGCATCAATTTTGCAGGAAAACGAGTGGAAGCATAACGGGCAGGAATTACAGCAATTACTTTCATATTTTTTTAGCACTAAGAAGCAAATATATTAATATATTACGATTTTCTCGCTTTCTATAGTTGAAAATTTTACTATTCAAATACAAGTAGCGAGAACTTACTTTATTAAATTAAATTTACTTTTTAAGGACTATTTTTTGTTTACAGGCATTCTTATAATTATATTTGGGTGCATTTTACTCTTACAAGTATTTAATAATTTCTAAATATGATTTCTTTTAATAAGTACCTTTTTTTAATTAGTATTCTTTTATGTATTGGTTGTAAAACTTCCGAATCCGCCACCTATAAAAGCAAACAAGCTTTAAAGAATAATTACTTAATTGGAAATTCTATTGCCAATTATGATGGAATAAGTGATACTACTTTTGTCAAACTGAAAAACTATAGCAACGATTTTGTTTTCGATATGAAATACGCAACCGAAGATAATTTTTTAAAGCAAAAAGTATATGCTTGTGAAGAATGTTATTTGCGAATGAAAACCATTAAATATTTAATAGCTGCAAATACGGAATTTCAAAAGAAAGGATATAGAATAAAATTATTGGATTGCTATAGACCTTTAGATGTTCAGAAAAAAATGTGGGAACTAGTTCCTAATGCAGATTATGTTGCAGATCCTAAAAAAGGTTCCGTACACAACAGAGGAGGTGCTGTAGATATTACCCTTGTAGATGCAAAAGGAAAAGAACTGGATATGGGAACGCCTTTTGATTTTTTTGGTCCAGAAGCCAGTCATAAATACCAAGGTTTTTCTAATAAAATAAATAAAAACAGAGCATATTTAAAAGCAGTAATGCTGCAGAATAATTTTAAATCTTTTGATTCCGAATGGTGGCATTACAACTTATCGGAAAGTACTAAGGAAAAGCTAGCTAATTTTCAATGGGAATGCAATTAAATCATTCCTAATTTTATATGTATTCTCTGATTTCTTCAATTAAACAGAATATACAAGTTTCTTCTTTATACTATTTGATATTTGATATTTGAAACCTATATTTGTAATCCAATAAAATTCTATGGAACAATTTGTAGTATCTGCTCGTAAATACCGTCCGCAAACATTTAAAGATGTTGTAGGACAACAAGCTATTACCAATACATTATTGAATGCCATTGAAACCAATCACCTTGCTTCTGCCCTATTATTTACAGGACCTCGTGGTGTTGGAAAAACTACTTGCGCTCGAATTTTAGCTCGAAAAATTAACCAACCAGGTTATGACGATCCCAACGAAGATTTTGCATTTAATGTTTTCGAATTGGATGCCGCTTCTAATAACTCTGTTGATGATATTCGTAATTTAATTGACCAAGTTAGAATACCACCACAAACCGGACAATACAAAGTTTATATTATTGATGAGGTGCACATGTTGTCTTCTGCAGCTTTTAATGCTTTTTTGAAAACATTAGAAGAACCACCTAAACACGCCATTTTCATCCTAGCTACGACGGAAAAACATAAAATTATCCCAACAATATTATCGCGTTGTCAGATATTTGATTTCAAACGAATTACCGTAAAAGACGCCAAAGAACATTTAGCAGAAGTTGCTGCTAGTCAAGGTGTTATTTGTGAGGATGATGCTTTACATATTATAGCTCAAAAAGCCGATGGCGCCATGCGAGATGCTTTATCAATATTTGATAGAGTTGTTTCCTATTGTGGTTCAAATTTAACCAGACAAGCAGTAACCGAAAACCTAAACGTTTTAGATTACGAAACTTATATTAAGATTACCGATTTAATTTTGGAGAATAATATTCCTCAAATTTTGATTTCTTACAATGATATTTTGGCAAAAGGTTTTGACGGACATCATTTTATAGCTGGTTTAGCATCCCATTTTAGAGATTTATTAGTTTGCAAAAATCCTGCAACTTTAGTTTTATTGGAAGCTGGCGAACAAGCACAAAAACTTTACGGAGAGCAAGCACTAAAATGCCATTCGGATTTTCTTTTAAAAGGAATTGAAATTGCAAATGATTGTGATTTGAAATTTAAGGTTTCCCAAAACCAACGATTGTTAGTGGAACTAGCACTTATGCAGCTTTGCTCTATCAATTTTGATGGAGAAAAAAAAAAGTTGACTTTATAATTCCGCCCACTTATTTTAGAAAACAAGATTATTCTGTTGTTGAGGTTGGAAGCCGGAAGATGGAAGATGGAAGTCGGAAGTTGGAAGATGGAAGTCGGAAGTTGGAAGATGGAAGTCAGAAGATGGAAGATGGAAGTCGGAAGTTGGAAGATGGAAGTCAGAAGATGGAAGATGGAAGTCAGAAGATGGAAGAGTTACAATCTGAGGCAGTGGTTGAAACTATTGAAACAAGATCCGAAATAGAAAAAACTGCAAACCTACAACCTACTTCACAAAACCTACAACCCACAACCCACAACGCACAACCTGCAACAACCCAACCTACTGTTTCCGCTTTATCCTTGTCAAGTATTCGTGCTAAAAAGGAAATGCTGGAAGCGCAAAAAGGGGTAGTAAAAGAAGAAGTTCATTTTCCAACAGAGGCATTCACCGAAACCGAAATGCTAGACTTTTGGTTTAAATATGCTCAAAGACTAAACGATAAAGGCTTGATGATTATGGCGTCGCTATTGCGAATAAGCGATCCTAAACTTGAAGGATTTAACATTATCTATGAATTGCCAAACGAAGGTTCCAAGATTGATTTTGAAAAAGAAAAAGGGCAATTATTAGGATATTTAAGAGGCCATTTGCACAACCATGATATAAATATTGAAGTCCTTGTAAATGAAAATGTGAAAAGTAAAGTAGCATTTACTGCCCAAGACAAATACAACCGATTAAACGAAATAAATCCTCATTTAGAAGAATTAAAAAAGATTTTCGATTTAGATTTATAATTAATTTGCAAATATTAAGTCAATTAGTAACAAATTTTTTATTTCAATATTTTATTGGATTATGTAAAAAATATCATTATTGTCCGATAAAACTAACTATTTGCTTTGTTAAGTCTTACAAATATTACGAAATTTTAGACTCAACTTAATTTTTAATATATTCTTGCTAAGACACAAAGTCGCAAAGAATTCAGATATAAACTGCGACTTCGCGCCTTTGCGAGAAAAAACATATAATGTTTTTAGCAATAAATATTTTAATCGGAAAATATTGAAAAAAAAATATGACATTATAGAATTCTACAATGTATTTAATTCAAAATACTCTATCATTATTAACAATACTACAATACTTTATGTTATTTTTAATAAATTACATATTTTAAATACCTTTTAAAACTAAATAATTAGCAATAATTAAATTGTTTTTTTCTTAAAGAATTATTATTATTACTTCTTTTTCATTATTTTTGTTTGATTAAGAAATCCCATTTCAATTATGACCGAAACACAAACCAAAGTAGAAATTACTTTTGATGACTTTAAAGCAGAAGTTTTAAACGATTATAAAATTGCTACTATCAGTAGAGAATGCAGCCTTTTAGGAAGACGTGAAGTACTTACTGGTAAAGCAAAATTCGGGATTTTTGGTGATGGAAAAGAAGTGCCACAATTGGCTTTAGCCAAAGCATTTCAAAATGGGGATTTCCGTTCGGGATACTATAGAGATCAAACCTTTATGATGGCAATTGGCGCTATGACTATTGAGCAGTTTTTTGCTGGATTGTATGGCCATACGGATATTAATTTCGATCCAATGAGTGCAGGACGTCAAATGGGAGGGCATTTTGCAACCCATTCGCTTGACGAAAATGGAAATTGGAATAATTTAACTACTCAAAAAAATTCAAGTGCTGATATTTCTCCTACTGCCGGGCAAATGCCACGTTTGTTAGGACTAGCACAAGCATCTAAAATTTACCGAAACGTTTCTGGAATTAACCAAACTAATTTTTCGGAAAACGGAAACGAAATTGCTTGGGGAACTATAGGAAATGCGTCTACCTCCGAAGGATTATTCTTTGAAACCATTAATGCAGCTGGAGTACTTCAAGTGCCTATGGTTATGAGTGTTTGGGATGATGAATACGGTATTTCAGTGCATGCAAGACACCAAACTACCAAAGAAAATATATCCGAAATTCTAAAAGGTTTCCAACGGGATACTAATTCTAAAGGCTATGAAATTCTAACCGTTAAAGGTTGGGACTATCCTACCCTAGTTGCTACTTATGAAAAAGCAGCAGCAATTGCTCGCGAAGAACATGTGCCAGTGCTTATTCACGTAAATGAATTAACCCAACCACAAGGACACTCTACTTCTGGTAGTCACGAAAGGTATAAAAATGCCGAACGATTGGCTTGGGAAGCAGAGTTCGATTGTTTAGTTCAAATGCGTGCTTGGCTCATAGAAAATAATTTGGCTACCGCCGAAGAATTAGAAGCAATGGATGAGCAAGCTAAAAAAGATGTTTTAGAAGGTAAAAAAGCTGCTTGGAAAGCATTTGTAACTCCTATGAAAGAGGAGCAAAACGAGCTTTTAGAAGTACTAAAAAGCATTGCTAATTCTAGTGAAAATAAAATTTTTATTGAAAAAATAATTTCCGATTTGGCTACTATAAAAGAACCAATTCGCAAAGAAATTTTAACTTCTGCTCGCAAAGTATTGCGAATGGTAGTTAATGAAACTAAAGTTAAAACGCCATTAGCAAATTGGATTACTAATTATACCGCGAAAATTCAACCAAAATTTAGTTCGCATCTTTTCTCGCAATCGGATAAAAATGTTTTAACTTCTATTGATGTTGCACCAACTTATGATGCCTCTGCTGAAGAAGTGGATGCTCGATTGGTTTTAAGAGATAACTTTGATGCCATTTTTACCAAATATCCTGAATCCTTAATTTTTGGTGAAGACTCTGGAAATATTGGCGATGTAAACCAAGGTTTGGAAGGAATGCAAGAAAAATATGGTGAACTTCGAGTTGCCGATGTTGGTATTCGCGAAGCAACTATTTTAGGACAAGGTATAGGAATGGCAATGCGTGGCCTACGCCCTATTGCCGAAATTCAATATTTAGATTATTTACTGTATGCCATTCAAATCATGAGTGATGATTTGGCTACGCTTCAATATAGAACTGCAGGAAGACAAAAAGCACCGCTTATTATTAGAACTCGTGGCCACCGTTTAGAAGGCGTTTGGCACTCGGGTTCACCAATGGGAATGATTATTAATTCTATTCGCGGAATTCATGTTTTAGTACCAAGAAACATGACCAAAGCTGCTGGATTTTATAATACTTTATTAGAAAAAGATGAGCCTGCTTTAGTAATTGAGTGCTTAAATGGGTACCGCTTAAAAGAAAAAATGCCAACCAATTTAGGCGAATTTAAAACCGCTATTGGAGTTGTAGAAACGATTAAAGAAGGTACCGATATTACTTTAATTTCTTATGGTTCTACTCTAAGATTAGTAGAACAAGCTGCCAAAGAATTAGAAATCATAGGAATTAGTTCCGAAATTATTGATATTCAATCGTTATTACCTTTTGATATTAACCACGATATTGTGAAAAGTATTGCTAAAACCAATCGATTATTGGTTATTGACGAGGATCTACCTGGCGGTGCAAGTGCGTATATTTTGCAAGAGATATTAGAAGTTCAAAATGGGTACAACTATTTAGACAGTGCTCCACAAACCTTAGCATCTAAAGCCCACCGTCCTGCTTATGGAACCGATGGCGATTATTTTTCTAAACCTTCCATAGAAGATATTTTTGAAAAAGTATATGCTATAATGAGTGAGGCCAATCCTACAAAATTTAAAAGTTTATACTAACCTTTTGAAAAACAAAAAACCTTCGAATAATAATAATTCGAAGGTTTTTTTATAATTGAAATGGAGTTCTAAAAAACAAACATCGCTCTTTCTCCCATCATTTCGTTTACTTCTTCGGCCACTTGTGCAATAACCTCTTCATCTATAGGATTCATTAACACTCTATCAATTAATTCTACCACTGTTTCCATATCTTCTTCAACTAATCCACGAGTAGTGATAGCAGGAGTTCCAACACGAATTCCGGAAGTTACAAATGGCGATTTATCGTCAAACGGAACCATGTTTTTGTTCACAGTAATTTCGGCTTTTACCAATGCGTTTTCTGCTTCTTTACCAGTGATATTTTTATTTCTTAAATCAATTAACATCATGTGATTATCCGTTCCGCCAGAAATTAATTGGTACCCTCTTTTGTTAAAAGCTTCTGCCATTGCCTTCGCATTTTTTTGAACTTGCATAGCATATCTAAAAAACTCATCGGTTAAACATTCTCCAAAAGCAATTGCTTTAGCAGCAATAATATGCATTAATGGTCCACCTTGGTTTCCAGGGAAAACTGCTAAATCCAATAATGCAGACATCATTCGGATTTCTCCTTTTGGAGTGGTTAATCCCCATGGGTTTTCAAAATCTTTCCCCATCATTATCATTCCTCCTCTTGGTCCACGCAATGTTTTGTGCGTAGTTGTAGTAACTATATGACAATGGGGAATTGGATCGTTCATTAATCCTTTAGCAATTAAACCTGCAGGATGCGATATATCGGCCAATAATAGTGCCCCAACGCTATCTGCAATTTCTCTAAAACGTTTAAAATCCATATCTCTGCAATAAGCCGATGCTCCTGCAATAATTAATTTTGGTTGTTCTTTAGTTGCAATTGCTTGAATTTTATCGTAATCAAATTGTCCGGTTTCAGGTTCTACACCATAGAAACTTGGCGTATATATTCTTCCAGAAAAATTCACTGGAGAGCCATGAGTTAAATGTCCTCCATGAGATAAATCGAAACCTAATATTTTGTCTCCTGGTTGCAAACATGCAGCAAAAACAGCAGTATTGGCTTGTGATCCAGAGTGCGGTTGTACATTTGCGTAAGCAGCACCAAACAAGGCTTTAGCTCTATCAATAGCAATTTGCTCTACAATATCTACTACTTCACAGCCACCATAATATCTTTTTCCCGGATATCCTTCGGCATATTTGTTAGTTAAACAAGAACCCGAAGCTTCCATTACTTGGTCACTTACAAAATTTTCAGAGGCAATTAGCTCTATTCCATGTATTTGTCTGTCTTGTTCATCAAGAATTAAGTCAAAAATTTGTTCGTCGCGTTGCATTTATTTATATTTTAGTTAAAAACTTTGTCAAAATTACGAAATATGTTTGTCAAATAAATTCTAAATGATATATTTGATTGCAATTTTTTCAACAACAAATCAACAAAATATTATGCCAAATTTAGCAAACGACCCCAATCGTAAATCCTGGATTAATGTTCCAGAAAATAGTGATTTTCCGATACAAAATATTCCTTATGGCGTATTTTTAACCAAAGAAGATGTCATCACCATTGGAACTCGAATTGGCGACTGCGCTATTGATATGGGAGCTTTACAACAATTGGGATACTTTGATGGTATCGAATTAACGGATGATATGTTCATGCAAGATACCTTGAACGATTTTATATCGGATGGTAAAAAAACTTGGCGATTGGTTCGTAGCCGTTTGGGGGATCTTTTTGATAGTGAAAACCCTTTGTTGCGAGATAATGCCGAACACAGAGAGATTGTTATCTTCAAAATGGAAGATATTGAAATGCAACTTCCAGTTTTAATAGGAGATTACACCGATTTTTACTCGAGTAAAGAACACGCAACGAATGTTGGAAAAATGTTTCGAGATCCAGAAAATGCATTGTTACCCAATTGGCTTCACATTCCGGTTGGATACCACGGAAGAAGTTCAACAATAGTTCCATCTGGAATTCCAGTGCACAGACCTATGGGACAAACCTTGCCAAACGGCGAAACTTCTCCAGTATTTGGCCCTTCAAGATTAGTAGATTTCGAATTAGAAACTGCATTTATTACAACAGATGTAAATGTTATGGGCGAAAATATATTAATAAGTGAGGCCGAAGATTATATTTTCGGAATGGTTTTATTAAACGATTGGAGCGCTAGAGATATCCAAAAATGGGAATATGTGCCTTTAGGACCCTTCTTAGCCAAAAACTTTGCATCATCTATTTCTCCATGGATTGTGACTATGGATGCTTTGGAACCTTTCAAAACTAAAGGACCTAAACAAGAGCCAACACCGCTACCTTATTTACAACAAAAAGGAAAACATGCTTTTGACATTAATTTGGAAGTCTATATAAAACCAGAAAATGTAGAACCTTCTTTGGTTTCGAAATCGAATTTCAAATATATGTATTGGTCGATGTCGCAACAACTAACGCACCATACTTCTAATGGATGCCGAGTGAATTCGGGAGATATGATGGGCTCTGGAACTATTTCAGGACCAACAGAAGATAGCTTTGGATCGATGTTGGAATTAACTTGGGGTGGGAAAAATCCTATTACCCTAAACGATGGAACAGAACGTAAATTCATCAATGATAATGATACTGTTGTAATAAAAGGATATTGCCAAAATAGTTCTGTGCGCATTGGTTTCGGAGAAGTTTCAAGTAAATTATTACCCCCTTTTGTAAGAAAATAATAAAAAAATATTTTTGGCTTACTATTTGTATTATCAAAAAATAGTAAGCCTAAAAATAACACATCATGAAGAAAATTACTTTATTATTAATCGCTTTTATTTCCATTTCATCTTGTGGAGTAAAACAAACCAGACAATCTTTAACTTCTGGCGATTATGATGCTGCCATTCAAAATGCAGTGCAAGGATTAAGAAACCGAAAAGATGCTAAAGGAAAACAAGATTATATTTACCTTTTGGAAGAAGCATTTGCGAAAGCTAAAGAACGGGATTTACAAAATATTAATTTGTGGGTTAAAGCTGCCAATCCGAATACTATCGAGAAAATTTACACAACTTATGTGCAATTAAACAATCGCCAAGAGTTAATTAAGCCAATACTTCCTTTAAAATTATTAAATGAAAATCGGAATGCAATTTTTCCGTTTGATGATTATTCGAATGAAATAATTAGCAGCAAAAATGCATTATCCAAACATTTATACGATAATTGCAAAGCACTTTTAGCTACTAAAGACAAAATGAACTTTCGTCGTGCTTATGACGATTTAGTTTATTTAAACGGATTGAATCCTAATTACAAAGATGCTACTAGCCTTATGGTTCTTGCAAAACAAAAAGGAACCGATTATGTAAATGTATATACTAAAAATGAAACCAATATGGTAATTCCGGTTCGTTTACAGAATGATTTACTAGATTTTAGCACTTTTGGATTGAACGATAACTGGACCGTTTACCACAGCAATCGCCAAAAAGGAATTACTTATGATTATGGATTGTTGGTTAATTTTAGAGAAATAGCTATATCTCCAGAGCAAATTAAAGAGAAAGAATTCTATAAAGAAAAACAAGTTAAAGATGGTACCAAACCATTGTTGGATTCCAACGGAAACCAGGTGAAAGATGACAAAGGGGTTCCAGTTAGAGTAGATAATTTTAAAACTATCAAAGCAACTATTTTTGAATCCCGACAATTTAAATCGGCTCAAGTAACTGCTAAAATAGATTATATTGATTTAAATACTAATCAATTACTAAATACATTTCCGGTTGTTAGTGAATTTATATTTGAAAATATTTATTCTAAATACAGCGGAGACAGGTTGGCTTGCGACGATACTTATTTAAGTTATTTCGACAAAAGATCCGTTCCGTTTCCTAGTAATGAGCAAATGGTTTATGATACCGGAGAAGATTTAAAAGCAAAATTGAAAGAAATTCTTAATCAGAATAAAATAAGAAGATAAAGTCATTTATTAAACAATAAAAACGCATTTGAAATTTCAAATGCGTTTTTTGCTTTTATATATAGATCATTAAAATTTTACAAATAGCGATGTAGCGATTCTACTTCAATAGCATTATGCGAAGCATCATAAATACATTTACCTTTACTAATTAATAGTAATTGTGGCGATTGGTGTTCCACTTCAAATTTAGTAGTAATTGCATTAGAGATATCTCTATGGTTCAATAAATCTAAAAAATATGGAATAACTTTTTCTTCTAAATCAAATTCGTTTTCAAAATGACGAAGCGCCATTCTGCTAACACTACAACGCGTGCTGTGCTTGAAAACAATCACTGGTTTTTCAATAGAAATTTCTAAAATTTCATTAAGTTGCCCTAAATCGGATAATTGCTTCCATCCTATTTTAGGATCTTTATTTTCTTTTTCGGCACCTCCAAATATTTTATCAAATAAACTCATATTTTGTCATTATTAAGACTTTTTGTCGTAAATTTATATAGGTTTCCCCTATTGAACGAGCCATTTTGTCTATAAATTAGTATTGGAACATATATTGTCCAAGTCTTTTCAAAGATAGTAGTTATAAGATTAAATTACAATTTTTTAAAATCAAATTCAAACTATAAATAATAGTAGAAATGAACATTAATAAATTCACAATCAAATCGCAAGAAGCTTTGCAAAAAGCACAGCAAATTGCACAAGGTTTTGGGCAGCAACAGCTTGAAAACGAACACATTTTTAAAGGCATCTTAGAAGTTGATGAAAATGTTACTCCGTTTATTTTGAAAAAACTTAACGTTAATGTGGAGCTTTTCAAAAAAATACTAGACAGTACTATTCAAAGTTTTCCTAAAGTAACCGGAGGAGAAATCATGTTCTCGCGCGATGCCTCTACAGCAATGAACGAAGCCGAAATCATAGCAACTAAACGAAACGATGAGTTTGTTTCTATTGAACATTTAATATTAGCCATTTTCAAATCCAGAAGTAAAGTTGCGCAGATTTTAAAAGATCAAGGCGTTACCGAAAAAGGTTTGGAAGCCGTGATTACCGAAATGCGTAAAGGCGAAAGAGTGACTTCGGCATCTGCAGAGGAAACGTATAATGCTTTAAATAAATATGCCAAAAACCTGAATGAATTGGCTAGAAATGGTAAACTAGATCCTGTTATTGGTAGGGATGAGGAAATTCGGAGAGTATTGCAAATTTTAACCCGAAGAACCAAAAACAATCCGATGTTAGTGGGGGAACCTGGTGTTGGTAAAACTGCCATTGCTGAAGGTCTTGCGCACCGAATTGTAGATGGCGATGTTCCTGAAAATCTTAAAGATAAAATAGTTTTTTCTTTAGATATGGGAGCCTTAATTGCTGGTGCAAAATATAAGGGTGAATTTGAAGAACGATTGAAAGCCGTTGTAAAAGAAGTTACTTCTGCTGAAGGCGATATCGTACTTTTCATTGATGAAATTCATACGCTTGTTGGAGCTGGAGGTGGCGAAGGCGCCATGGATGCTGCTAATATTTTAAAACCTGCTTTGGCTCGTGGCGAACTTCGCGCTATTGGTGCTACAACCTTAGACGAATACCAAAAATATTTTGAGAAAGACAAAGCATTAGAACGTCGTTTTCAAAAAATTATAGTTGAAGAACCCGATACCGAAAGTGCGATTTCTATCTTACGTGGAATTAAAGAAAAATACGAAACCCACCATAAAGTACGTATTCAAGACGATGCAATTATTGCTGCGGTAGAATTATCGCAACGCTACATTACCAATCGTTTTCTTCCGGATAAAGCGATTGATTTAATGGACGAAGCAGCATCTAAATTGCGTATGGAAATCAATTCCAAACCTGAAGAATTAGATGTTTTGGACAGAAAAATCATGCAGTTGGAAATAGAAATCGAAGCCATCAAACGAGAGAAAGACGAGAACAAACTGAAAGGACTCGGAATGGATTTGGCCAATTTAAAAGAAGACCGCAACGAGATTTTCACCAAATGGAAATCGGAAAAAGAAGTTGTAGATAACATTCAAGCCATTAAGCAAGAAATTGAAGATTTCAAAATGGATGCCGAACGTGCCGAACGCGATGGCGATTACGGAAAAGTAGCCGAAATACGTTACGGAAAAATTAAAGATGCCCAAGAACGATTGGACGTTTTACAAACTCAATTAGCAGAAAATCAATCGGGAACTTCTTTGATAAAAGAAGAAGTAACTCGTGAAGACATTGCCGAAGTAGTTGCAAAATGGACTGGAATTCCGGTAATGAAAATGCTACAAGGAGAAAGAGAAAAACTCTTGAAACTAGAAGATGAATTGCACCATCGTGTGGTTGGTCAAGAAGAAGCAATTGAAGCCGTGAGCGATGCCGTTCGTAGAAGTCGTGCTGGATTGCAAGACATGAAAAAACCGGTGGGAACTTTTCTATTCTTAGGAACTACTGGTGTTGGTAAAACCGAATTAGCGAAAGCATTAGCCGAATATTTATTTGATGATGAAAACGCCATGACCCGTATTGATATGAGTGAATACCAAGAACGCCACAGTGTGAGCCGTTTAGTTGGAGCACCTCCGGGATATGTTGGGTACGATGAAGGTGGACAATTAACCGAAGCCGTGCGAAGAAAACCGTATTCTGTAATTTTGTTGGATGAGATTGAAAAAGCGCATCCGGATACTTTTAATATACTGTTACAAGTTTTGGATGAAGGACGCTTAACCGATAATAAAGGTCGTGTTGCTGATTTTAAAAATACTATTATTATCATGACTTCCAATATTGGTAGTGCTATTATTCAAGAGAAATTTGAAAATCTAAAAGGGGGTGTAGAAGCCGCAACCGAAGCCGCTAAAATAGAAGTTTTAGGGATATTAAAACAAACCGTTAGACCTGAATTCATTAATAGAATTGATGAAATTGTAATGTTTACGCCTTTAACCTCTGCCAACATAAAAGAGATTGTTGGTTTGCAATTCAAAGGAATAATTAAAATGCTAGCGCACCAAAATATCACAATGGATGCTACACCAGAAGCAATAGATTACTTATCTAAAAAAGGATACGACCCAGAATATGGTGCACGACCTGTAAAAAGAGTAATCCAACGGGAGGTTTTAAACCAACTTTCTAAAGAGATTCTTGCAGGAAAAGTAACTACCGATAGTATTATTTTATTGGATAGTTTTGATGGTCAATTAGTATTTAGAAATCAAAATGAATTAGAATTAAATAATTAAACAATCCTTTTACAAAAAATGAGCCTAACGAATTTTAAAAATTTGTTAGGCTTTTTTATAGAAGGTAAATTAGTTGCCAAAAATAATTTTACTAAATTTGAAATCTAATTAAACAATTATTTAATGAAAAATATCATCCTAAAGAACGGACTAATCGGCGGACTAATCATTGCAATTTCTATGATTATTGGGACCTATATGTGTTACTACAATCCGAAAGGATTTGAACCAAGTTTTGCATTAGGGTTTGGCGGCATGCTATTTGCCTTTGCATTTATTTATATTGGAATGGAACAATACCGAAAAAAAAATTCTAACAACAAGATTTCTTTTGGTAAAGCATTGCAAGTGGGTTCTTTAATTGCTTTACTAATTTCTACAATTTATGTTGGTGTTTGGCTAATTGAATACTATAACTTTTTCCCAGATTTTATTGAAAAATATGCCCAATCCGAATTGGCGCATACTAAACCTGCTGATTTAGCTGATACAACTGCAAAAATGAATACTTATAAAGAAATGTATAAAAATCCAGTGATGATTGTACTTTTAACTTTTATGGAAATTTTACCCATGGGATTAGCAATTACTTTAATAAGTGCATTAATTTTGAAGAAAAAATAGAATTTTATTACATAAAAAAGGCACGCTAACTAGCGTGCCTTCAATTTTATAAATAAACTTATTATTTGTCTTTTGTGAAATCAAAACTTTGAGCACCAATACTTAAAGTAAAAGCATTTTTTGCTTCGTTAAACTGAATAATTAATCCTGCTTGATCCATTGTGAATTTCCCAGTACCTTTATTATCCAATGGAGTTTCAGGTTGTCCAGGTGAATTGATTACTAAACTATCGTCTTCTTCTGTAAAAGTAATTTTAATTGGCAATTTAGCACTAGAATAAGCCCCTAAATACGGCGTTAATGATTCGGTTTTAGTAACACCATTTTTAGCATCCGTCCAAACGTTATTTTCTGGATTACTATCTGGTAAAGTAGTATCTGGATCTAAAGTAATAGAATCTAATTCTTCATTAGTATCAACTTTAAAAGTCCATTCTTTATTGCGTTCCCAAATCTCTACCGGAAGTGATTTTCTAGAAACAACACCACTTTTAGTTTTAATTTCTACCACAACTGGCATCACCATTTTATCTAAATTTTCAATAGTTACTTGAGCACCATTTTTAGCATCTCCTTTTACATATTTAACTTTAGTAACTCCTTGGTCTAAACTCCAGTTGTTAATAAACCAACTTCTCCAAAACCAACCTAAATCTTCTCCTGCAACATTTTCAATTGTTCTAAAGAAATCGTCTGGCATAGGATGTTTAAAAGCCCAACGCTCGGTGTAAATTCTAAAAGCTTTATCAAATCGCTCTTTTCCAAGTACATTATTTCGCAACATGTCCAATCCAGAACCAGGCTTATAATAAGCTAATATACCAAGGTTAGCTTCTTTTAAATTTCCTGGTGCCGCCATAACTGGCTCCATTTCAGGATTAGTCAACATTTCTGCCGATTGGTGCATGTTTGGTGTTGGTTGTTTGTATTCCCCATTATTAAAGTCTTGAGAACTAATTCCGTTGATAAAAGTATTAAATCCTTCATCCATCCAAGCAAATAAACGTTCGTTAGAACCAACAATCATTGGATACCAACCATGACCAAATTCATGATCTGTAACTCCCCAAAGTTCTGCTCCTTTAGAATTTAAATCACAAAAAACAATTCCAGGATATTCCATTCCGCCTTCATTACCTGCAACATTTGTCGCTGCTGGATAAGGATATTCAAACCATCTTTTAGAATAATTTTCTACTGAAGTTTTAGTATATTCAGTAGCTCTACTCCAAGCTGCTTGCCCGTCTGATTCCACAGGATAAGTAGAAATTGCAATAGATTTTTTACCGCTTGGTAAATTAATACGAGCAGCATCTACAATAAATGCAGCCGAAGATGCCCAAGAAACATCACGAGAGTTTTTTAATTTAAATTTCCAAGTTAAAGAAGTTTTTCCTGCGGGGCGTGAAGCAGCATTGGTAACTTCCTCAGCAGTACGAATCATAACCGTTTTATCACTATTTTTAGCAGCTGCCCA
Organism: Flavobacterium sp.; assembly: GCF_044357305.1. Classification (GTDB taxonomy): domain Bacteria; phylum Bacteroidota; class Bacteroidia; order Flavobacteriales; family Flavobacteriaceae; genus Flavobacterium. The sequence continues at coordinate 58,013 of NZ_JBIKPS010000011.1, read as the reverse complement.
ACGTTTTTGTTGTTCTGCTGTATATACTTCGGTAGGATTTTGTAATTCACCAGAACAAACCACAATATGACTTGCTGGTGCAGTAATGGCAACATCAAAATCACCATATTCTAAATAAAATTCCCCAGCACCAAGATAGGGACTAATATTCCAACCACGAACGTCATCATACACACACATTCTTGGATACCATTGTGCAATGGTGAAAATTTTACCATTTTTAGTATCTACAACTCCCATTCTATCCGATCCATAATCTGGAGAAACGAAAGAGAATTCAATTTTAAGTTTTATAGAAGCCCCATTACCATTTAAATCTTGCGGAAGATCTACTTGCATACGAGTATCTACAACTGTGAAAGTAGCCTCTTTTTCAACAGACTTACCTCCAACGGAAGAAATTATTTTAATGGATTTAATTTTAAAACCTCCATCAAAATCTTGCCCTTTGGCACCATTTCTACTTCCTTTTAAAGGAATAATTGCATTACCACGAGAATCTTTTTTGAATAAATTTTGATCTACATTCATCCACAAAAACCCTAATTTATCAGGACTATTGTTGGTATATGTCAAAATTTCAGAACCAATTATTTCTTTCGTTTGCTCATTAAGAGAAGCAGTTAACGAATAATCGGCTCTATTTTGCCAATATTTTGCACCTGGCTGTCCGCTTGCAGAACGAGTATAGGTACCATTTTTAGTATAAAAATTGTTTGCGAACGTTTCATTATAATTGTAGTTCGATAGTGGTTTAACTTCTTGTGCAAACACAGAAGAAAATCCAAAAAATAAAGCGCTTAATGTGAAGGCTTTAGTGAAAAAATTTTTCATAAATTGGAATTGGTTAATTGATAAAACAAATAAAAGAAAAAAATGCTTTTGTTTTTCACAAAAGCATCTTAATATGTCTTAATAAAATATTATTTGTTACACCGATTTGTAAATTCGGTTAATTGGTATCACATTTCCTTGTTTTAAAATCACTCTTTGGTCGGTTAATCCCCATACCGTTGTTTCCACAACTTTCTTAGATTGGTCGTCTTCAAAATAAATTTTAATTTTGGAGTGTTCTAGATTTCCCAATGAGAGTGCCCGATTCAAATTTGAAAATCGTTCTTTTATTTGTGCAGTATCCTGTAAAACATCCGTTTTTGGAAAAACCAATTGGGAGATGCTTTCTTTTTCTATGGTTTCAAATTGAAGATTCATAATTCATTTATTTAAAATTGGTTTAACTAAAATTAATAAATATATTTACCCTACACTAATATTAGACCTTAAATTTTTCTTAAAACTATGATTGTAACGCTTACAAACGCCTTTTTATCTGCACAAATTAATACCAAAGGTGCCGAATTATGTTCTTTAAAATGCCTAAAAAACAACCAAGAATACCTTTGGGAAGGCGATCCTAAACATTGGGGTAAGCACTCCCCTGTTCTGTTTCCTATTGTTGGAACTTTGAAAGATAATTCCTATTTCTATAAAGATCAAGAATATAGTTTGTCCCGTCATGGTTTTGCAAGAGACCTTGATTTTGAAGTAATTATCTCTACGGAAAGCCAAGTTGTGTTTTCATTAAAAGCATCGGAAGCAACTAAAAAAGTGTATCCTTTTGCGTTTGAATTGCAATTAACCTATACATTATTAGAAACTAAATTAGAACTAAAATATACTATAATTAATAAGGACTCTGTAGCAATGCCATTTTCCATTGGAGCGCATCCGGCATTTGCTTTGCCAAAGAATTTTGAAAGTTATGCTTTAGAATTTGAAGCACAAGAAACCTTAACTTGTTATGCTTTAGAAAACGATTTGGTATCGGATACCAAATTTGAAATTAATTTAACCGATAAAAAACTTCCATTGCATTATGCTACTTTTGAAAACGATGCCTTAATTATGAAAGCATTGCAATCTAAAAAAATTACTATTTTAGATAAAAAAACACCTTTGCTAAAAGTAACTTTTGAAGATTTTAATAACACTGGAATTTGGACCAAAGTTGGTGCGCCATTTATTTGTATTGAACCGTGGTTGGGCTATTCGGATACTATTTATTCTAATGGAAATATTTTAGAAAAAGAAGGAATTCAAATGGTGTCTCAAAATGCAAGTTTTATTTGCAAATTCTGTATCGAAATTTTATAAATTCAAAAAAACTCAAATGCTAGAAATTAATTTTCATCCTTTTAAAAATTTAGAAACCGAGCGTTTACTACTTAGAAGAGTTGCAGAATCAGATGTTGCGGAAATTTTGGAACTTCGTGGTAATCCAGAAACGATGCAATACATTCCTCGACCATTAGCGAAAACCAAAGAAGAGGCATTGGCACATTTTAAAATGATTGACGATAAAATTGAAAGTAATGAAGGTATTAATTGGGCAATTACTTTAAAAGGAAGTCCTAAATTAATTGGAATTATTGGGCATTATAGAATACAACCCGAAAACCATCGCTGCGAAATTGGTTATATGATTTTGCCACAATATAACGGACAAGGAATTACAACAGAAGCCATTAAAGTAGTTTTAGAATATGGCTTTGAAGATTTGCAAATGCATTCTATTGAAGCGGTAATTGACCCTGAAAACAAAGCATCGGAAAGGGTACTACAGAAAAATGGCTTTGTAAAAGAAGCACATATTCTAGAAAATTTACTTTATGAAGGAAAATTTTTAGATGCTGTAATTTATTCGATTTTAAAAAGAAATTTTAAAAGATAATTTTATTCTTTAGATAATTTAGGCAAAGTTCTAATATATAATTCTTCCACTTTTTTGCGCGCCCAATCGGTTTTTCTGAGGAAATTTAAACTCGATTTTATAGTTGGGTTATCTGTAAAACATTTAATTTTAATTAATTCACCCAACGTATCAAACCCGTAAAAAAGAACTAGTTGTTCTAGAATATTCTTTAAAGTGATTCCGTGTAATGGATCTTTTGATTTGTTGTTTTCCATGCAACAAATATACACATAAAAAAAAGTCACCACTATGAAATGATGACCTTTTCGTCCTATGTTACTCGGAACTAACCAATAAATTATTTTTTTTATTAGAAAATAAATTTGAATCCAAATGACAATGGAGTTGTTAAAGTTCCACCTTCAAGAAGATTAGCATTTGCAACGTGTGCTAATGCGAAATCTGTAGTTGTTGTTTTGTCACCTACTAAAGGTGTTGTTGTAGTTTGGCTTAGGTTAATCAAGTTGTAAGAAAACTCAACAGATAATGATTTAGTTACAAAATAGTCAAAACCACTTGAAACAGCTACACCATATTGAGAAAGTTTAGTTTCAGAAACTTTATCTTTTCCAGAAATAATTGGTAAAGCAGCTTGTCCAAAAAAGTATAAACTTCCAGCAACATTATAATATTTTCTCACTAATGGTTGAGCAACAAAAAGGGAATAATTTGCTGTAGTTGTTGTTGCATTATCTATTTTATATCCAATAGTACCAATTCCAACTCCTACAGCAACTGATGGTGAAACAAAAGTCCCTACGATAGGTAAAATTGTAGAACCTGTTATTTTGTTATCACCAGTTTTAGATTGGTTATAACCCACTTGTGCAGTAGCAAACCAAGCTCCTTGTAATCCTTTACTTTCTTTTTTGTCTTGCGCATTTGTAGTTAACGTTACTAAAGCGATAGCTACAACTAATAAAATTTTTTTCATTTTGTTTGGGGTTTTAAATTTTCGATTTAAATTATACTGCAAATCTATTACCCTTGGATAAACTAAAAAGTGATATTAATCATGTAATGTGATTTTTTTCTTACATTTTTTCTCGATGCTGGAAGTTTAGCCCTGATTGAGCCGATAGCTCTCGTGGAGGAACGGAACGAGACTAAAGGCGAAAGCAGGAATTACCTTTACTAAAATGCCCAAGCCATTCGCTCCTGAAAAAAATTATTTTATATTAATTTGTTGCGCAAGTTTTTCCCAATGCTCATTTAGTTCGTCTATCTCAACTGGATTAGCAGCTTTTTGTTCTTGCAATCGACCATTGGAAAAGGCTCTATATAAGATAGTCTCAATTAGATAATCTTCGTTGTTGTTTAGTGGTTCGTAAATTTCTTTAAGATTAATATCGAAAAGGCGTGCAGCATTGTTAGACCAAAAGGCTTTCCAGCCACTTTTGTAGTCTTTGATAAGGTTATAAGTGGAGATTCCGGTTTGGCGGTAGATTAGTTTTACTAATATTTGTCCTTGTTTGTGGGATAATTTTTTTAGTTTTTCTTTGAATTCGTTATTGATAAAGTCTTCTACAATCTTAAAATAGCGCTTTTTTTCTTTGTTAGACTGAAGCACTTCCATATTTTTATTCAATAATGAAAGTCTGTCGGAAGCGGTTTTTGCAAATGGATATACTTTATAAACTCGGTTTTGGAGTAGCAAGAATTGTTTTTTTTGTTCGGGATCCATTTTTACTTTAGAAAACGAGACATCGCTCAATAAAATAGTGTCCATTTTTATGGAGTCGAATTCTTTAATATTGATTTCTTTTTCGGGAACATTGTTAGTAATAACCTGTGCAAAAGTTGGTGCCGATATAAAAAAAACGAATAGAAAAAATGCTTGCTTGAACATAGCTGTTAATTTTAGTGTAAAAATATAGAATATACTTAACAAGTGTAATGCCAAATTTATATTTTAGCAAAAAATAATTTTATGTCAACAAAATCTATACTTACAGAATCGTCTATTGCTTTTTTAGAAAAATACTTAAACAATCCTTCGCCAACTGGCTATGAAGCTGGTGGGCAGAAGATTTGGATGGAGTATTTAAAACCTTATGTAGATACTTTTATTACGGATACGTATGGAAGTGCCGTGGGAATTATAAATCCGGATGCTAAATTTAGAGTGGTGATTGAAGGACATTCGGATGAAATTTCTTGGTATGTTAATTATATTACGGACAATGGATTGATTTATGTAATTCGCAATGGTGGTTCCGACCATCAAATTGCGCCTTCCAAAAGGGTGAATATTCATACTAAAAACGGAATTGTTAAGGGGGTTTTTGGTTGGCCTGCCATTCATACTAGAAATCGTGGCAAGGAAGAAGCTGCTACTATCCACAATATTTTTATTGATTGTGGTTGTGAAACCAAAGAAGAAGTAGAAAAATTAGGGGTTCATGTGGGTTGTGTAATTACGTATCCTGATGAATTTATGATTTTGAACGAGAATAAATTTGTTTGTAGAGCCATCGATAATCGAATGGGCGGTTTTATGATAGCCGAGGTTGCTCGTTTATTGAAAGAAAACAACAAGACGTTACCTTTTGGATTGTACATTGTGAATTCGGTTCAGGAAGAAATAGGTCTTCGTGGTGCTGAAATGATTACGCAAACCATCAAACCCAATGTTGCTATTGTGACGGATGTTTGCCACGACACTTCTACTCCGATGATTGAAAAAAAGATAGAAGGCGATTTGCAAATGGGTAAAGGCCCAGTTATTGCTTATGCTCCTGCTACGCAAAATATCCTTCGGGAATTAATTGTAAGTACTGCTGAGGAAAAGAAAATTCCGTTCCAGCGTCATGCTACTTCCAGAGTTACTGGTACCGATACGGATGCATTTGCCTATAGTAATGGAGGCGTTGCTTCGGCATTAATATCCCTTTCGTTGCGATACATGCACACCACTGTAGAAATGGTGCATCGTGAGGATGTGGAAAATGTAATTCAGTTGATTTATGAAAGTTTGTTGAAAATTGAAAATAACCATGATTTTTCTTACTTTAAATAGTATTTACAGCATCTAACCAACTTTAAAATCCGAAATACTACTTCGGATTTTTTTATTTTATATATTTATGAAATCAAACTGTAACAATTAAAACTTTCAAGTGTCTTTAGTATAGATAAACCTACCAACTATTTGAAAAACCAAAATCTGGATATAGCAATTCTTCTAGAACGCTGTGCGGCTAATGATGAAAAAGCACAACTCGCACTTTATAATAGATATTATAAGGCTATGTTCAACGTGTCTTATAGAATTATAAGCGATCACGCTTTGGCGGAAGATATTATACAAGAGTGTTTTTTAAAAGCATTTAAAAAACTAGATTCCTTTAGCGGAAACGTAACTTTTGGAGCCTGGTTAAAGAAAATTGTAGTGAATGCAAGTATTACGGAATTAAAAAAAACCAATAAATATCCTGTAGAATCGATATCGGACGGAATGGAAATTGCCGATTGGGAGGCTGAGGAATCTATTAATTACAACGAATTAAAAGTAGAAACTGTTTTGAAAACGATACAAAGTTTGAAACCTAATTATAAAATAATCTTAACACTATTTTTTATTGAGGGCTACGATTTGGAAGAAATAACTGGTATATTAAATATTACCAATGAAAATTGTAGAACGATGATGAGCAGAGCAAAAGAAAGTTTACGAAATAAAATGTCTCAATTATGAATAATCTAAACAACCTGAATTCTTTTTTTAAAGACCAAGATTCTTGGGATTTGGAAGAACCTATTACCGGTCATGAAAAACGATTTTTAGATAAATTAAAAATAAACAAACCAAAGAAAAATCAAAATTGGATTCCGTTATCTATTGCGGCTTCCCTCCTGCTTGGATTTGGTATTTTATATTTGAATTTTATAAATCCTACTAAACAAGAAATTGTTTTTTCTCCACAAGTACAACAGGCCCACGACTCTATTTCCTCAATAATAAACAACGAATTATTAGCATTAAAAGAAAAGGAAACTCCAAAAAGCAAAGCACTTATTGTGGATGCCATGAAACAAATGAATTCCTTAGAAAAAGATTATGATAATCTAAAACTTGAAATTGCAAAAAATGGGGAGAATAAACAAATTGTTTATGCCATGATTACCAACATGCAAACTAGAATTTCTTTTATAAAATCGGTTTTAGACCAGGTGGAAAGTGTTAATAAAATTAATGAAAACGATAATGAAAACCGTATTTAAATTACTGCTAATCCTCTTATTTCCGTTATTTTCTTTTGGAAATAATTACGAAGATTATGCCTATACTAAAGAAAAAAATGTATCAAAATCATTTATTGTAACTTCGGATGCTATGTTACAAACATCCAATTCTTATGGAAATATTAATGTGTATTTGTGGGATGAAAACAAAATTTTTATTCAAGTGATCATTAAAGTTTCTGGAAACAATGAAAACAAAGTAAATGAGAAACTCAATTCCATTGATATTGCATTTGATGCTTCCGATTCTAAGGTAAGTGCTGCAACTATTTTTGGAAATAGTAATTGGAAAAGTGGTACCAACCTAAACTATGAAATTAATTATACTATTAAAATTCCAAGAAATGGCAATATTTCTTTAGCAAATAAATACGGAAATATTGGCATTGAAAAATTAAATGGAACTTCAAGTATAACATGCCAATACGGAAATATTAGTTTGGGAAGTTTTACCAATAAATCCAATAACATTTCGCTTTCCTATTCGGGAGATTCCTCTATAACTTCCATTGACAAATTGAATATTAACAGCCAATATTCGCAAGTGGAAATTCAAAATATAAACCAACTAAATATTGATGGAAACTATAATGGTTTTGTTTTACAAAATGTGGGAACCCTTATGATGTCTTCTAATTATACTAAAATAAGTTCGAAATCCATTCAGAAATTCAATTGTAATGGAAATTATCTGACGCTTAAATTGGGAGATATTGGACAAAGTTTGGACATAAATTCTAATTACAGTGACATTAGTTTAAACACTACTTTTAAGACTAAAGATATTGTCATTAACGGAAATTATTCTACTACTAGAATAACCTGTGCACCAGAGGTTCCTTTTGATTTTGATATTAACTTGAAATATGGTGGTTTTAAAGATCAAATTGGTTTAAAATATTCTGAAAAATCAGAAAAAAATAATTCAAAAAATTATAGTGGTTATAATATAAGTACTGGAAAATCTTCAATTTCGGTAACCACCAATTATGGAAGTGTTCAACTTTTAAACAAATAAAACAATGAAAAAAACAGCAGTATTAGTAGCCTTTTTATTTATTTCAATAGCAAATGCTCAAAATTGGGATAAAGAAAAAATTAAAGGAAACGGGAATCCAACTACAATCTCTAGAACTACAGAATCGTATGATGAAATTAGCGTTACAGGGTCTTTCGATGTAGAATTAGTTTCTGGAAAAGAAGGAAATATTACGATTAATGGTGATGAAAATATCATAAATCATATTATTACCGAAGTTGTAGGATCAAAGCTTAAAATTCACTTTGAAAAAAACAAAAGTTATTCTTACAATTCAAAACTAATTATTACTGTGCCATTTGAAGAAATAAGCAAGGTATCGTTAAACGGTTCGGGGGATATTGAAACAAAAGATACAGTTAATGCCAAAAAATTTGAAATTAATTTAACCGGTTCTGGTGATGGTATTTTTAATGTAAATAGTACCAACTTAAATGTATCTTTATCTGGTTCGGGTGATGTAAAAGTAATAGGAATTACCAAAGATTTAGATGCTAAAGTTGCAGGATCTGGTGCTATTGATTGTTCTAAATTAGAAGCTCAAAATGCCGACGTGAATGTTGCGGGTTCTGGAGATTTAAAAGTAAATTGTATTAAAAACCTAACTGCTAGTGTTGTGGGAAGCGGTGATATTCACTATAAAAACAAACCAGAAACAGTAGATAAAAAAATAGTGGGTTCTGGCGATATTACAAGTTATTAATTGGGTTAGTTATTAAGAAAAAAAGTCCCAAAACTTAATTGTTTTGGGACTTTTTTCTTTATTTATTTTTCAAATATTCAGTGACATTTTTTTCAATTCGTTCTTGGATATTAGTGATATCTGCTTTAACAAATTTTTCTCCTAGTATATTTTCATACAACTCAATATAGCGATTGGAAACGGTTTCTATATATTCCTCTGTCATATCTGGAATTGTTTGCCCTTCTTTACCTTGGAAATTATTTTCTATCAACCAACGGCGCACAAACTCTTTAGACAATTGTTTTTGTTCTTCTCCACTATCTTGACGCTCTTGGTAGCCATCGGCATAGAAATAACGAGAAGAATCGGGAGTATGAATTTCATCAATTAAAACAATTACACCGTCTTTGGTTTTTCCGAATTCGTATTTGGTATCCACCAAAATTAATCCACGGGAAGCAGCAATTTCGGTTCCCCGTTGGTATAAAGCAAGAGTGTATTTTTCTAAAACTAAATAATCTTCTTCCGTTACAATTCCTTCTGATAGAATGGCTTCGCGAGAAATATCTTCATCGTGAACACCCATATCGGCTTTGGTGGTTGGAGTGATTATTGGCGTTGGAAATTTATCATTTTCTTTCAAACCTTCTGGCATCGTAACGCCACAAAGTGTTCTTTTTCCTAAAGCATATTCTCTAGCAGCATGTCCCGATAGGTAGCCACGAATTACCATCTCCACCTTAAATGGATCACATAAATGCCCAACTGCCACGTTTGGATCTGGAGTAGCAATTAACCAATTCGGAACAATATCTTGCGTTAATTGCATGAATTTAGTTGCAATTTGGTTTAAAATTTGTCCTTTGTAAGGAATTCCTTTTGGCATTACCACATCAAACGCAGAAAGCCTATCGGTGGCAACCATAACCAAAAGTTCGTCGTTAATGTTATAAACCTCGCGAACTTTGCCTCGGTAAACTGATTTTTGATTAGGAAAATGAAAATTAGTAGTAGTTATAGTGTTCATTTTAGTAGTTAGTTGTTTTTGCAAAAATAGATTGTTTCGCTATAATACACAACGAAGAAACCGTTTTTAATGAAATTTAAGAAATTAGTTGTTTCCATTGGGATAAAATATCCAATCCTTTGGTTTCAACGTTAGTGAGTTTTTCAGAATCTTCTATCCCATTAGCGTTATAAAAGTGAATAGTAGCCTCATTTTCCTGAAGAATAATATTTATAATTTTGGAGGTTGGAATTTTATACCGTTTTCCCGTTTCTCTTTTTAAATAAGCAAAAGTTCCAAGTCCTAATAATACAATTCCAAAAGGTATGGAACCACTTTTGGCTTTAGAAAGTATTAGAATTATTAAACAGGCAACTACAAACAAATAGATATAAATTTTAAATTCTTTAAAGTTGTTTTGCCGAATAGACTTTGGAGATTTCTCTAGTAAATTCAAGGTTTCCGACCAGTTGCCAGAATTAGTTAGAAATAAATTTTCATCGTTAAGGTTTACAAAACCATTGGCATATTTGAAATATTCTTTCATTATTTATTTTAAAATGAGGCATTAAAAAAGGTAAGATTAAAATTATTCAACCTTCTTCTAATCATTATTTTCTATACTCTTGTAAGCATCAATTACTTTTTTCACCAAACGATGGCGCACTATATCTTTATCGTCTAAATATATTATTCCGATGCCTTCAATATCTTTCAAGACTAGTATGGCTTCTTTTAACCCAGAGATGGTTCTTCGAGGTAAATCTACTTGTCCAGGATCGCCGGTAATAATGAATTTGGCGTTTTTACCCATACGGGTTAAAAACATTTTCATCTGCGAATGGGTGGTGTTTTGCGCTTCATCCAAAATAACAAAAGCATTATCTAAAGTTCGTCCACGCATGAATGCCAAGGGCGCAATTTGAATAATTCCTTTTAGAATATAATCTTCCAGGGTTTGCGGAGGCAACATATCGCGCAAAGCATCGTACAAAGGCTGCATATAAGGATCTAGTTTTTCTTTCATATCGCCAGGCAAGAAACCCAAGTTTTCTCCAGCTTCAACCGCAGGACGGGTTAAAATGATTCGCTTTACTTGTTTTTCTTTAAGAGCTTTAACTGCAAGAGCAACACCAGTATAGGTTTTTCCAGTACCAGCGGGACCTACAGCAAAAACCATATCGTTTTTAAAAACCGATTCCACCAATTTATGTTGGTTGGGCGTCATGGCTTTAATGAGTTTACCTCCTAGCCCATGCACCAAAATCTTTTCGTGATCGGGCATGCGCTGTTCTTCTACCGAATTGCTTTGAATTACCCTTTCAATAACATTGGAATCAATATTATTATAACGGGTAAAATGCAGCATCAATCGGTTGAATCGGTTTTCAAATTCATCCAATTCGGCTTTTTCTCCAAATGCTTTTAGTGTAGTGCCGCGTGCAACAATTTTCAATCTAGGATAGTATTTTTTAATGGTTTCAAGATGTGCGTCTTGCGTGCCCCAAAATTCTTTTGGAGCGATGTCGTGTAATTCAATGATACGTTCGTTCAAATGGGTGGAGTTTTTTAATTATTTTTTTATTAAATAGTAGTAGCTTTGCAGTCATTTCAAATTTAAGAAATAGAGCAGTACAAATCGCATTTAGTTATAAACAATTTTATGTCAATAATTACCCTTACTACCGATTACGGACTCAAAGACCACTTTGTTGGTGCTTTGAAAGGGAAAATTCTATCGCAACATCAAGATGCTGTGTTAGTTGACATCACCCACCATGTAGATCCCTTTAATATTAGTGAAGCGAGTTATCTCATTCAAAGTGCGTATTCTAGTTTTCCTAAAGGAACGGTGCATCTTATTGGTGTGGATATCGAATTAAAAGAGAACAACCAACATATCGTAGTGCAATGGAACGACCATTATTTTATTACTGCCGATAATGGTATAGTAAGTCTTTTAATTGCCAAATTTAAACCCCAAAAAATGGTCGTTATTAACATCCACGACCGTTTATTACCCGAAGCAACCGATATGGATGTTTTGGTAACGGTAGCGGTTCATATTGCTAAAGGTGGTTCGCTAAATGTAATTGGGAAAGAGATAAAAACTCTAAAAGAAATAACCGAATTGCAACCTGTGGTGGCATCGGATGCCAATTCTATAAAAGGATATGTAGTTTATATTGATAATTTTGGAAATGCAATTTCTAATATTTCTAAAAATTTATTTTTAGAAACTGCTAAAGGAAGACCTTATGAAGTGCATTTTAAAAACAAAAAAGTAAAAACTATTTTCGCTAAATATTCGGATATTGAAACCATTGAAAAGCAATCTTTATCTAATATTATGGGGAAATCTTTAGCAATATTTAATGAAGCTGGATTTTTAGAAATAGGAATCTATAAAAGCAACCCAAAAATTGGTTCAGCTACTAGCTTATTAGGATTAGAATACAGGGATTTTGTTATGATTTATTTCAGTTAATTTATAATCTTTAAATGAAGAAAATCAATCTCCTTATAACACTGTTATTTCTTTCCACTTTTGCTAAAGCACAAAACTTAGATAGTATTTATGTGAAATTCTACACCTATTCTGACTATCTAAAATCGAATGCTAAAGCAGGAGAAATAAATTCAAATGTCTATTCCATTGTAGCAAAATTTAATTCGCTTTCGCCAAAAGAATATATAACGGAAACAATTTCCTTGTTGAAAAAGGAACAATTCAACGAAGCTAGTTTTATTTTTTTATTGGGCTCCATGCGTTGGAAGTATTATGAGAATTTTTCTAAATTCAATCCGGAACAATACCAAGAAAAAGATGAAATTGAAAATATTATTTATGCGTTTTTAAGAAGCAACGTTTGTAATTTTGCAGCCATTATTAAGATTGCTTCCCAATACCATTTAACTAACGATTATGTTTTTTGTTCCCGAAAAAAGAAACCATTATATTATGATGAAGCTGCAGGATTTTATTCTAGATTGGGCACTCAAATAATACTAAATGAAGCTTATTTTACCACTATGTGGAGCAAGGAAAGACGCGATTTTGAAAACGATTTAAAAAAATAACATATGTTTGTACGAATAGTAAAAATGTCTTTTCACGAAGAAAACATTCCAGCATTTCTAGAAAATTTCGAATTAATGAAATCCCACATACGAAATGCACCAGGAAATCGTTTTCTAGAATTGTATCAGGACAAAAATAATCCAGGAATTATGTTTACTTATAGCTATTGGGAAACCGAAGACGATTTGGAAAACTACCGAAAATCGGCTTTATTTGATGAAGTTTGGACGTTTACCAAAAAGTTATTCAACGATAAACCCGAAGCTTGGAGTGTAGATAAATTAGTTTCTTTAGAATAGAATATAGAGAATAGAATATAGAGAATAGAATATAGAGAATAGAATATAGAGAATAGACAAAACCTTTGTGACTTAGAGCCTTCGTGGCAAATTAAAACATGAAATCAATACTATTAAGAGAAATAAAATCCTTTTTTGGTTCGCCAATTGGGTATTTGGTAATCGCAATTTTTCTATTGCTTAACGGATTATTCCTTTGGGTTTTCGTAGGAGATTACAACATTTTAAACAGCGGATTTGCCGATTTATCGCCATTCTTCACTATTTCCCCCTGGATATTAATTTTTCTGATTCCTGCCGTTACGATGCGCAGTTTTTCGGATGAAATGAAACAAGGAACCATCGAGTTATTACTTACCAAACCAATTTCTATTTGGGAAATTGTAGGCGGTAAATTCATTGGTGCTTTCTTATTGATTGTAATTGCCATTATTCCAACCTTAACATACGTTTACGTACTTTATGGTTTGGGAATGCCCGCAGGAAATATCGATATGGGAAGCACGATGGGATCGTATTTTGGGTTGTTATTTTTAATTTCTGGATATACCGCAATTGGGGTCTTCACTTCTACCCTATCCGAAAATCAAATTGTTGCCTTTATTGTTTCCGTTTTCTTGTGTTTTATACTTTATTTCGGATTTCAAGGAGTGGCATCGCAATTTAAAGATTGGCAGGAATTAATTGCTTTCTTCGGAATGGATTACCATTTTAAAAGTATGAGTCGAGGAGTTATTGATACTCGGGACACCCTTTATTTTATAAGTATTACCTTACTATTTTTATCCTTGACTGTTTACAAACTTAAATCGCTAAAATCGTAATGGAAAATAAGAACTTAAAAAATCTGCTTACTATTCTAGGGATTATAGTATTATTAAATTTTGCTGGGCATTTCTTTTTTAAACGTTTCGATTTAACTGCCGATAAACGCTATACCCTTTCTCAAACTTCTTTAAACATTATAAAAGAAGTTAAAGAACCTTTGTATGTGGATGTATTTTTGGAAGGAAATTTCCCGGGAGAATTCAAGAAATTACAAACGGAAACCCAACAATTATTAGAAGAATTCAAGGCCTACAATCCGAATGTAATTTTCCAATTTGTGAATCCTTTAGACAAAGAAGAAGATCGCGATAAAATCATGCAGAAATTTTACGACAGAGGCTTAACTCCTTTAAACGTAACAATGGACGAAAAAGGAAAGCAAACCCAAGAAGTGGTTTTTCCATGGGCAGTGGTAACTTATGGCAGTAAAAGTGCCAAAGTACCTTTGTTGAAAAACATGATGGGAGCCTCTACAGCTCAAAAAGTGGTAAGTTCGGTACAACATTTAGAATATGCTTTTGCAAATGCTTTCAACACCGTTTCTAAAACCCGGGAGAAAAAAGTAGCGATAATTAAAGGAAATGGCGAACTACACGATTTGCTTATTGCCGATTTCTTAAAGTCGGTTCGAGAGAATTATTACATTGGGCCATTCACTTTAGATTCGGTTGCTAAAAGCCCTGAAAATACTTTAAAAGCTTTACAAAAATACGATTTAGCTATTATTGCAAAACCTACCGAAGCCTTTACGGATGAGGAGAAACAAGTGCTAGATCAATATCTTATGCATGGCGGAAAAACGCTTTGGTTGGTAGATCAAGTGAACATGGAAATGGACAGTTTGATGGCAACAGGAGAAAATTTAGCTTATCCAAGAGATTTGAATTTGAACGATATGTTCTTTAAATATGGCGTTCGAATTAAGCCCGATTTGATTAAAGATGTCATGGCTACTCCTATTTCGTTGGCTACTGGCCAACAAGGAAGCGCTACCCAATATACTAAATTTCCTTGGTTGTATTCGCCTATGATTTACCCTGTGGCGACTGTGGATAAATCGAAAATAAGTCCGATTGTGAGTAATTTAGATGGTATTAAATTTGAATTTACCACTCCGATTGAAGTGCTTAAAAACGATATTAAAAAGACTGTTTTATTACAAAGTTCTCCGTATTCTAAATCGGTGGGAACGCCGGTAGAAGTGAATTTGAAAATGGTAGAAGACCGACCAAATCAAAAAGATTTTTCGGGAAGCGGAAATATGCCTGTGGCGGTCTTGATGGAAGGGAAATTCCATTCGGTGTATCAAAACAGAGTATTGCCTTTTAAAGATAATGGCTTTACTCCTATTGGAAAAGACTCTAAAATGATTGTCATTTCGGATGGGGATGTGATTAAAAACCAATTGGATAAAAACTTTCAACCCCTAGAGTTAGGCTTTGACAAATGGACCAATAATCTGTATGCCAATAAGGAATTCATGATGAATTGCGTGAATTATATGTTGGATGATAACGGACTTATTAACATTCAAAGTAAGGAAGTGGACTTGCCTATTTTGGATAGCCAAAAGGTTACTGAGGAATATACCTATTCCCAAATTCTAACTATTGGAGTACCTTTGGTGGTATTATTAATCTTTGGATTGGTGTTTACGTTCTTGCGTAAAAGAAGGTATAGTAAGTAGTTTTGTAGGTTTGGGGTTTGGGGTTTGGGGTTTGGGGTTTGGGGTTTGGGTTGTAGGTTAATATAATAACTTGTTGTTTTTTATATTGGTTTTGTTTTGAAACTTTTTTTTCACAATAGACAAAACCTGCTTAGCCCTGACAGAAGTGGAAATCCTGGCATTGCGAACCGATTTAGTGGTATTAAACTTCTTGGTTCTTAGCAATGACAGATTGCAACGGATGGCAGGAATTACCTTTACTAAAATGCCCAAGCCTTTCGCTCCAGAAAAAATAATTGCATAAATGTTAATAAAAATCTTTTTGAAATCTATTTCTTTAAGATATATTTGTAAAAAATAAAGAAAATGAAGTTTATTGTATCGAGCTCGTATTTATTAAAACAACTACAAGTTTTAGGTAGTGTTATCAATAGTAGCAATACCTTACCAATTTTAGATAACTTTTTATTTGAATTGAATAAAAAAGAGTTGACTGTTTCGGCTTCGGATTTAGAGACTACTATGTCGGCTACTTTAGAAATTGAGTCCACCGATAAAGGAAGTGTGGCAGTGCCTGCTAAATTGTTGTTGGATATCTTGAAAACGTTTCCAGAGCAACCGTTAACGTTTACTGTAGAAGAAAATAGCACTATAGAAATAAGTTCTAATTCGGGGAAATATGCTATTGCGTATGCTCCTGGTGAGGAATTCCCAAAATCGGTACAATTGGAAGATCCTTCTTCTACTTTGGTTCCGGCTGAAGTTTTGGCAACTGCAATAAGTAAAACTATTTTTGCTGCAGGAAATGACGATTTAAGACCGGTTATGTCGGGTGTTTTCTTTCAGTTTTCTCCAGAAGGTTTGATTTTTGTGGCTACCGATGCTCATAAATTGGTTAAATATACTCGTACGGATGTGAAAGCGTCGCAAGTTGCTGATTTTATTATGCCTAAGAAACCTTTAAATATTTTGAAAAGTATTTTGGGTGCTTCGGATGCAGAAGTTAAAATTGATTACAACGATGCTAATGCAACGTTCTCGTTTGAAAATTACTTGTTAATCTGTAGATTGATTGATGGGAAATATCCAAACTATGAAGCGGTAATTCCGAAAGAGAATCCAAATAAATTATTGATTGATAGAGCACAGTTTTTTAGTTCGGTTCGTCGTGTAGCTATTTTTTCTAATAAAACTACACACCAAATTCGTTTGAAAATTGCGGGTGCCGAATTGAATATTTCTGCAGAAGATATTGATTATTCTAATAAAGCCGAAGAACGATTGACTTGTGATTACCAAGGTGATGATATGCAAATTGGTTTTAACTCTCGTTTTTTATTGGAGATGTTATCCAATTTACAATCGGATGAAATTCAATTGGAAATGTCGATGCCAAATCGTGCCGGAATTCTTACTCCTGTTGATGGTTTAGACGAAGGTGAAACGGTTACTATGCTTGTGATGCCAGTAATGCTGAACAACTAAAAATATAATTACCCAACCTAAACCAAAATAAAAACCGTTTTCAGAAATGAAAACGGTTTTTTAGTTTTAATGAAGTCCCTACTTATTCATGCATAGCTAAAACTGGAATTGTAGATTCAAATGCCATTTCTTCGGTAAAACTTGAAGTAAACAACCATTGGAAGAAAGTTCTTTTATAAGAAATCATAGTTAGTACATCAATCTCTTGGCTAGTAATAAAATCTTCAATGGTTTCGCGTGCATATTCACTAGGAATTATAAAAAATTGCACGGGCTCGTGTTTGAACAAGGTTTCCCATTCTTGATACACCGTTGCGCTATTATCAGACTCATTAGTCTCTACATAAAGACATTTTACCACCGCTTTGGCAGCTTTAGCAATTTTAATAACATTTTGTAGGGCTACTTTATCTTTCTCTCTAAAACGTGTAGTAAAACCTATAGTATCTATTTTAGAGTACTTTGCTCCTTCTGGAATGCTAAAAACTGGAACTTTTAAACTTGTAATTGCCTCGCCAGTATTGGTGCCAAAAAGTTTTTCAAACCATCCGCTAGCACCAGAAGTTCCCATTACTACATAATCTATTTTTTCTTTTTTGACTGTTTCTTTGATGCTGTGCAATAAATCGCCATCGGTAAGAATGTGACTCATTTTAATAGATTCAAAACCATTTTCTTCGGCAATTTTACGAAGTTTTGGAATTTCCTCTTTAAACATATCCAAATTAGATAACTCAATGGAATCATAGACCTCTTTGTAATTTTGGATACCAAATTGATTATCCATAATTGGTAATTCGTAAGTGTGAAGCAAAATCAATTCACCGTGAACCAATTTAGCCAATCCTAATGCATGCAGAAAGGCATTTGTTGCCACATTAGAAAAATCTGTAGGGAAAAGAATTTTTGTCATTTGATTTAAATATTAGTTTGTACACTAAAGTTACTCATAAAATTTTAAATGAAATAGGACATTTATCATATTTACAAATATTTAACATTATGGATATTGGATTTAAATAGTTCTGATTTTTGTGTTTTAAGAAGCATATAAAAATGATACCTTTGCAATTCAATAAAAAAGAAACAAACATGATAGATTCAAATACTATTGTTGCTCTAGCAACGCCTTCTGGTGCTGGTGCTGTGGCAATCATCCGAATGTCGGGTGTAAATGCTATTAGCATAGCATCAGAAGTATTTCAATCGGTTTCTGGAAAAGACATTACCACACAAAAAACACATACCATTCATTTGGGAACTATTGTAGATAACGGAAAAATTTACGATCAAGTACTGCTTTCTATCTTTAAAAACCCCAATTCGTATACTGGAGAAAATGTAATTGAAATATCGTGTCATGGATCTACTTTTATTCAACAACAAATTATTCAGTTGTTGTTGCGAAAAGGTTGCCGAATGGCGCAAGCCGGTGAATTCACGCTTAGAGCCTTTTTAAACGGCAAACTAGATTTATCTCAAGCAGAAGCCGTTGCCGATTTAATTTCGTCGGATAACGAGGCTTCACATCAAATTGCGATGCAACAAATGCGTGGCGGATTTAGTAGTGAAATAAAAAAATTACGGGAGGAATTACTCAATTTTGCTTCGTTAATTGAACTCGAATTGGACTTTGCTGAAGAAGATGTAGAATTTGCAGATAGAACCCAATTTCATGACTTACTGAACCGAATTGAGTTTGTATTAAAACGATTAATCGATTCGTTTGCGGTGGGTAATGTAATTAAAAACGGAATTCCGGTTGCTATTGTTGGTGAACCTAATGTAGGGAAATCTACTTTATTGAATGCTTTATTGAATGAAGAACGTGCCATAGTATCTGAAATTGCAGGAACTACTCGCGACACTATAGAAGACGAATTGGTAATTGGCGGTATTGGTTTTCGATTTATTGATACTGCAGGAATTCGGGAAACAATGGATGTCATTGAAAGCATCGGGATTAAGAAAACGTTCGAGAAAATTGAGCAAGCGCAGGTGGTTCTTTTTATAATTGATAGTTTACAATTGATAATTGATAATGAAAATAATTTGAAAATTGAAATTGAGAAAATCAGAAATCAATTTCCACTAAAACCGCTAATAGTTGTTATTAATAAAATTGACTCCTTAAATAAAGAGCAAACCAAACTACTCCTAGAAAAATTATCCATTATTAATTATCCATTATCCATTAAAATATCCGCTAAAAACAAAACCGGAATTGACGAACTTAAAAATCAATTGCTGTCATTTGTAAATACTGGCGCATTGCGCAATAACGAAACTATCGTCACGAATACAAGACATTACGATTCTTTACTTAAAGCATTGGAAGAAATACAAAAAGTAAAATTCGGATTGCATAGTGGCATCCCTTCCGATCTTATGGCGATAGATATTCGTCAGGCTTTGTACTACTTTGGGGAGATTACGGGTGAAGTTACTAGTGATGAATTGTTGGGTAATATTTTTGCGAACTTTTGCATTGGCAAGTAAAATATACTTTTTAATTTCCAATTTAATTAATTTTTTTGCGGTAAATAACGCTACTAATCACCGCAATATTTGCGGGGATTAGTAGCGTTATTTAATTTAATTTCCAAAAACAATACATTTTCATCAAATTCATCATTATTTCCATTTTCTAAATCACCTAAAAAAACAACTTAAATTTTCATTTTAACATGAAAATTTATTTGTAACTACTTGACTGGCTTTATTATTTTTTTTAAATTTAATAGTAGTATTAATTTTTAAAAATAAATGATATGGCTACTAACACTACTAAAACCGAGGATTTTCATGTAGGACTAACGATGGCTGGAGCAGTTTCTGCAGGATGCTATACCGCAGGAGCAATGGATTATCTTTTTGAAATTTTGGATTTGTGGGAAAATTCCAAAGAAAATAAACTTCCAGAAGGATGGAGTGAAGAAATTTTAAAATTCATCCCTAAACACAATGTAATTATAGATGTAATGGGTGGTGCGTCTGCTGGTGGAATGACCACGGCAATGGCTGCCATTTATGCTTTGAAAGGAAAAATAAATCCTGTTGTTGACCCTGCCAATATTACTGCTATTAAAGATAATTTGCTTTATGATAGTTGGGTTTTAATGGGAGATTCGGATAATGAAAGAGCAAAATTATTTGAAAAAACATTAGCTCTAGACGATTTATCATCAGATAAAATTCCATCACTTTTAAATTCCAATTTTATTGATGCCATTTGTGATGCTGCTTTTATTGATGATGTGGGAGAAAGCAAAAAAATGCCAAACTATATTTCTAAAGAATTAGAGATTCTTTTGTCGCAAACCATGTTAAGAAGTGTGCCTTTACCAATTGATTTTTCTACTCCGTTTGGAACTTTAAAAATTAAAAAGGAGAATCCAAAATACAACACTTTTGAACATTTCGTTATTTCACATTTCAAATTAGATTACGATGCTTCAAATCCTTTGCACAAAGATTTTTATCTCCCGTTAGACCCTTTTGATAATAAAAAAGAAGTCGAACGATTAAAGTTGGCAACCATTGCTACGGGTGCTTTTCCGATTGGTTTAAGTTTTAGAAAGTTTTTTAACGATGAGTTTACCGTTGAATATATAAAAAATAATTCCAGAAAATTAATTAACGATAAAATACAACCCGAGAATATTCCGCAAAATCCTAGAATTGAATTTGATACTCTTTCCAATCCTTTTCAATTTATTGGTGTTGATGGTGGCGCAATAAACAACGAACCCATCGGTGAAGTGTTGAATGTATTAAAAGAGCGTTATGGCGAGAAAAAAGAAGGCGATTACGATAAGTTTGGATTAATCATGATTGATCCTTTTCCTGATCATGATTATAACATTACGGAATACAAACAACCTGACGATATTTTTAGTGTAATTCCTTCCATAATTGGCACACTTCATGACCAAGCAAAAGTGAAAAGAAGAGAAATGCTAGAATTTCATACCCAACATTATTTGCGTGGTGAAATTTATCCGGTTAGGTATTACAAAGATGAAGTCGATGCTAAATTCAAATTGGAACCCAATGCCATTGCTTGTTCGTCTGCATTTGCCTTCGGCGGTTTTTTGGATATTAATTTTAGGCATCACGATTTTTTCTTAGGCAGAGATAATGCCCGTAATTTTTTTAAAGTTTATTTCTCCTTTGAATACGATCCTGAAAATAATAATGTCCATCCCATTCATAGAAATTGGACAGCCGAAATGGTGGGATATTTTAAATTCAACAGAAAAGATTTAGCCACAGGAAAAGATAAAGTTTTCCTACCTATAATTCCGAATCTGTACGAATTGAATGATAAATTAGAAAAAATAAATCGAAATCCGTATCAAAGAACCGTTAAAGAATGGCCTATCTATAATCCAGAAGGATTGTTTGCAATAGCACCCAAATTGGAAGAACGAATAAAAAAAATGGTAGATTTAACTATTACTAAATATAGTGATTCGACTCCTGATAAAAAACATCCGCTTACCGAAAATTGGATGGAAAAGCACTACCACCAAGGATTTTTAAAAAAAATTACAGGTTGGATGGGTAGCAAAATTTTTAATGTGATACTTGCTACTAACAAAGGAACTATAGCCAAAAAAGCAGCTAAAGCAGCAATTTCTTGGATACTAAAAGATTTGGAAGATAAAAAACTAATACAATAAAATACTATGCCTAACTACAAACCCTTAAAGTACATTGCGCGGGAAGATAGAGTACATATTATTGAAAATCTTCAAAAGTTACGCTTGAAATTGAAGGACGAAGTGCCCAACAGAACCAACAGAAGTACTTTACTTCTTAGCACTTGGAATTTAAGAAAATTTGCCAATAGTGAAAACCGATTGGAAGAATCGTATTGGTATATTGCTGAAATTATTTCGTTTTTTGATTTAATTGCAGTTCAAGAAATTGGAAATGACATGAGTGCTTTAATGAAACTAATGAGCATTTTGGGCTATAAATACGATTATATAGTTACTGATACTCCCAATGCCGAAGGTGGCGGAGAACGAATAGCCTTTATTTTCAATATTGGAAAAGTAAAATTTAAAAACATTGCGGGAGAAGTTTATTTAGATACTAAAGAACGAAAAGCGTATGATTTAGAAGAAGGTTTTGCTCGACCACCATTTACTGTGGCCTTTCAAGCAAGTTGGTTTAAATTTAATTTATGTAGCGTACATATTTATTACGGAACAGAAGAAAAAGAAGCCACAACAGGCGAAAAAGATAATGTGCGCAGAGTAAAAGAAATTAAGGCTATTGCCACTAAACTAAATGAAAGAGCTAAAAAAGAAGATGTGTCCTATATTTTATTGGGAGATTTTAACATTGAAACCGTTGGAGACCAATATTATAAAGCACTTGTAGGGGATGATAAAAACAAAACAGGTTTTTTCATACACCCATTAAAAGATAAAATTTTCACCAATTCTAGCAAGACAAGGGCCTTTGATCAAATTGCTTTTAACATGAACAATGTAACCCTTACGGATATTGACATAGATCAAGAAAATAAAGACGTTAAAATTGGCATCGTTAATTTTTACGATGCTGTTTTTAATGATGCCAATTATTATAAAAATGTTGCTACTGATTTATATAAAAAAGAAAATAAAGCCATGCCCAAAAATTGGAAATTAGAATCTTGGCGCACTTTTCACATGAGTGATCATTTGCCTTTGTGGATTGAATTAAAAATTGATTTCACCGATCAATTTCTTGAGACTTTAAAAACTAAAGGGGGTAAAAGTACAGATTTAAAAACCGAGACACCTAAATAATAATCGCATTTACTTTAGCCTAAAATTTTAACCTTTTATTTAACTATTGGTTAACAAAATATTCAAAATCATCTAAATACATTTGTTTTCAATAAAATATTAAATGAAAGAAGTCCCATTCTACAAAATATTAGTATTACCGGCATTACTGCTATCCTTATTAACTTCCTGTAAAAAGGAATTTTCAGGGGAGAACTATGTAGCTTATTTTGGGGGAGAAGTTTCTAATCCTACAAGTCCTTTTGTTCTATTTTGCAAAAATAATGTAGTACTTGATTCTATACCGCTAAATAAAGACAATACCTTCTTTATCAAATTTGACTCCCTAACTCCAGGCTTATATACATTCAAAAACGAACCAGAATACCAATACGTTTATTTTGACAAAAATGATAGTATTAAAGTGCATATTGATTCGAAAGATTTTGATGAATCCATTAATTTTTGTGGTCGTGGCGATCAAAAAAATAATTATTTGATGGAAATGTACCTCCGAAACGAGAAGGACAAAAACAATATGTTTGAAGTTTTTGACTTTGGAATTGACAAATTCAACAATTACATCAATAAAACGAATAAAGAAAATGAGAAATTTTATGCTTCTAAAAAAGAAGAAATAAAATGGAGTGAGGAATTTGATATATATGCCAAAGGGATTGTTAATTTTCCATTTTATACCAAAAAAGAAATTTATCCAATTATTCACAAAATGAGAACTGGAGAAGACGTAACTTGTAAATTACCTAAAAACTATTATTCTTTTCGAAAAGACATTAATTTCAGTAACGAATCTTTAGTAGAATTTTCTCCATTTGTAATGTATTTAGATCATATGCTCAACAATGTTGGTGCAGTTAATTATCATAATCATTTTACGGATGTTGATTTGGCTTTAAAAATAAATATTAATAAACTAAACATTGCAGACACCCTGATAAAAAATAAAAGAGTAAGAAATATTGTTATTAATAATATTGCTTTAAAATATTTATTGGAAGATCAAAACATGGTGAACAACCAAGAATTTTTAAAAACCTACTATAAATATTCGACAGACACGAGCAAAAAGAATGAAATTTTAAAAATAGGAAATGCCATTCAATTGCTTACCAAAGGCAAGAAACTTCCGGACGTGCAATTAGTAACACCTGATGGAAAAAGTATTTCTTCGAATGCTCTGATTACAAAAAATACCGTTTTATTCTTTTGGACTGAAAAACTAACTTCCCACCTATTGGCAGCTCATAAAAAAGTATTAGACTTTAAAACTAAATATCCCAATTATAACTTTATCGGAATCAACTTAGATGATGATTCCAACAAATGGAAATCTGCTTTGAAAAAATATAATTTCGGAACTATTACTGAATTGCACTGCGCAAATTTTGAAGATATTAAGACCAAATGGGCAATCACTAAAGTACACCGCACGCTAATAATTAATGCCGATAAAACGATTAAAAATGGTTTTACAAATATGTTTGATTTGCATTTTGAAGAGGATTTGAAATAGAGTTTTGGGTATTGGGTTAAAAAAAAGCGATTTCTTAAATGAGAAATCGCTTTTTTTTTGGAATTTTATTTATGTTAGATGTTAGCTTAATTGAGGATTATTCTTTTTCTTTTTGGTATTTCTCCTGGATAGGAAATTAAATTGGAGATTTTAAAATTCTAATTTCACAAAAGACAGAAACCGCTTAGCCCCGATTGCAGTGGAAATCCTTTTTCAACTCCGACAGAGTTTCGAACTCTGTCGGAGTTGAAAAAGATTGTAACGAAAAGCGGGAATTACCTTTACTAAAATGCCTACTTTTTCGCTCTTAAAGAAAAAGAAATTAGTAATTAGTGAATATTTATTGATGATTAGTGAAATGCTGAACACTGAGCACTGAGCACTAATTACTAAAAACCAATTTTACGATCTTGTCTTTACCGGCGGCAATTGCAGTGGTATTATCAATAAATCTTAGGGTGTATAAAGAAGTTTCGGTGCTGAGTTGTTGCCAAGATTTTCCGCTATCTTTGGAATAATAGAGACCACTGGCACCTACTGAAACTAATTGTTTTCCGTTGCTATTGGGTACGAATTGCACACAGGATGCATAACCGAAGCCTTGATTTTCGGCAACTAGTTTCCATGTTTTTCCGCCATCGGTGGTTAGGGCTTTGTTGCCAAAATTTTGTTGGGGTTTTTCGTAATTTCCTCCAGCAATAAATCCGATTTTTTCGTTATAGAAATCGGCAGTGAATATACCAGTCATGGCTTCCCCTTGTATTATTGGGGTAGTGTAAACTTTCCAAGTAATTCCTTTGTCGGGAGAAACAAAAACTCTAGATTTCTTGCCTCCAGAGACTATCCAAGTGGTATTTCCTTTGATGACGATGTTGGTATTGCTTGCTGCAAAAGCGGCTTCTCCTTCGGCTACTTGGGGTAAATTATCGCAAGACACTTTGGCCCAAGTAGAACCGCCATCTCGGGTGATCAAGATGTTTAAACAATTTTCGATTGGATCGCCAACTGCAATGCCTTCTTGGTCGTTCCAGAACTGCATGCTGTCGTAGAATACTTTGGCATTGTGTTCTTCATATACCAGTTTTTTTATCATTAAATCTTTTGAAAATTTATAAATAAGGGCTGGGTTTCCAACATTTAAAACAAAAATAGAATTGGTAGTTTGAGCTATGCTTCGGAATTCTAACTTTAAAGAATCTTTCAGGATGCTGCGTTCTAATTTGCGAGAATCTTTTAATTGGATGCTTCCTACTCTATTTTTATCGGCAGCATACCAAACTTTATCTGCTTCGACTGTTATAGGACGAATGCTAATTTTGTCTACTAATAGAGTATCGATTTTCACGGATGTAAAACAAACCTGAGCGGGTTTGCAAGAAATTAGGAAAACGGAAAGGACAATTGAAATTGTGAGTTTTTTCATAAATAACAATAAATAACCTTGCTAAAATACCGTATTTTTTGTTAATGATTTGTGAAAATTTATTCTTGGCACAGATATTGGATTGTTGGTAGTAAAACTATTATGAATCTTAAAATTAATTGCTATGAAAACTAAACTATTACTTTCGTCTTTTATGTGTATGTTGTTTGCAAGTTCTTTTGCACAAGACAAAACCACGGTTAACGCTACTAGTTCTGAAATAAGCGACAATCTAGATCTTAGAGCCGTTGCTTCTATTTTTGGGGAATCCAAAGATTTAGCCGATTTTGAATTTCGTTTAAACGATCCTAAAGAACAAATATCTAATTTGGATTTAAACAATGATAATCAAGTAGATTATTTACGAGTAATTGAATCTATTGAAGGTAAGGTCCATTTAATAGTGATTCAGGCAGTCTTAGGTAAAGACCAATTTCAAGATGTAGCAACGGTTGAAGTAGAGACAGACAGCAACAATCGTATGCAGGTACAAGTGGTGGGAGATGTATACATGTATGGAAAAAACTATATCTACGAACCTGTTTATGTGGGTGTTCCGGTGATTTATAATTATTTTTGGGTTTCTAATTACCATCCGTATTATTCTTCTTGGTACTGGGGCTATTATCCAACCTATTATTATGGATGGAATCCTTATCCAATTTTTAGATACAGACGTCATATAGGTGCGCATATTAACTTTAGTTTTCAATATAATTATGTTCGAACAAGACGATTTGAATCTGCTTACAATAACTATTATGGTAGAAGAAGTAACTATTACGAAACACAATATCCAAATCGTTCTTTTGAACGAAGAAACTCTGGCTATACTAATAGATATGATTTAGACCAAGCTAGACCAAGTCGCGATGTAACTAATGGAAATAACCCGAGAAATTCTGTAAATCCGAGAGGTAACACTACTAATGGAACTAGAAGTACTACTAATCCTAGAATTAATAGCACTTCGCCAAGAAGTACTACTACTCCAAGAAGTAACACCACAACTTCTCCAAGAAGTAATACAAGTACTCCAAGAAATACTACTACTCCTACTAGAAATTCTGGAAACAGCACACCACGAACTTCAGAACCTAGAAACAATAGCAATCAAAGCCCTAGCCCAAGAGCTAATGAAGGAAGCGGAACTAGAACTAATACTGGTAGTGGAGAAAGAAACTCAGGTGGTGGAAGAAGATAAACCAACTACTTTAAGAACTAAAAGCATCGATACTATCGGTGCTTTTTTTTATGCTTAAATTATAATTTATAGGACATTCTTAAAATAAGTTATTTAAAATGAATATTTATTTCACAAATTGAGTTTCAAATATCTAAAAGTAATACATTTGCATTCTTTTAATAAAATAGTATGAGTTCGCATAGTCATCAAGATCTTCACAGCAAGCTTTCAGCAGCAGGATTATTAATTACATTAGGAATTATTTATGGGGATATTGGAACTTCTCCTTTATATGTAATGAATTCCATAATTGGAAATAGTATTATTTCTAAAGATTTAATTTTAGGAGGTCTATCCTGTATCTTTTGGACCTTAACCTTACAAACTACTTTAAAGTATGTAATTATTACTTTAAGTGCCGATAATCATGGCGAAGGTGGAATTTTTGCACTATATGCTTTAGTAAAAAGAACCAAAATTCAATGGCTTATTGTTCCGGCTATTATTGGAGGAAGTGCCTTACTTGCTGACGGAATCATCACCCCTCCTATCTCGGTTTCATCGGCTGTAGAAGGATTGCGAATTTTTAA
The DNA here is from genome assembly GCF_044357305.1 of Flavobacterium sp. Lineage (GTDB taxonomy): Bacteria > Bacteroidota > Bacteroidia > Flavobacteriales > Flavobacteriaceae > Flavobacterium. Next base: position 30,407 of record NZ_JBIKPS010000011.1, on the reverse strand, counting down.
ACCAGATATTCCAACTGTTCCAATTGTAATAGCAATTCTATTTGTATTATTTACAATACAGCAATTTGGCACCAAATTAGTTGGTAAATTTTTTGCCCCAATGATGTTAATTTGGTTTTCTATGTTGGCCATTTTAGGAATACTTCAAATAGGTACTAACGTAGAAGTTTTCAAAGCACTAAACCCTTACTACGCTTACCATTTATTAACAAGCGATGTAAGCAATCAAGGATTCTTTATCTTAGGTGCTGTATTTTTATGTACTACAGGTGCAGAAGCTCTTTACTCCGATATGGGGCACTGCGGTAGAAAAAACATACGAATTAGCTGGGCTTTTGTAAAAACAACCTTAGTTTTAAATTATTTTGGGCAAGGTGCTTATTTATTATTACACTCTGGAAAAAAATTATCAGAACTTGGTGCTAATAACACAAATCCTTTTTATTTAATCATGCCGGAATGGTTTAAACCAGTAGGAATTGTTGTCGCAACTCTTGCTGCGGTAATTGCCTCTCAAGCCTTAATTAGTGGTTCATTTACTTTGATAAATGAAGCCATGCGCTTGAACTTTTGGCCTAAAGTTAAAATCAAATTTCCTACCGATGTTAAAGGGCAATTATACATTCCATCCATCAACTGGTTGTTGTTTTTTGGCTGTGTAGGAATAGTTTGGCACTTTCAAGAATCTAGTAAAATGGAGCATGCTTATGGTTTAGCAATCATTTTATGTATGATAATGACCACCATACTGCTTAATTTTTATTTGATAATGAAAAGAGTAAAATGGTATTTTATTGTACCCTTGATCTTATTGTATTTGGTAATTGAATTTAGCTTTTTGGCAGCCAATGTTACTAAATTCATGGATGGTGGTTATGTAACCTTATTTATCGCTACGGTCTTAATAGGAATTATGTCAACCTGGTATTTAGCTAAGAAAATTAGTAAAAACTATACTAAAATGGTTAAGATTGATTCGTATAAAAAAGTGTTGGCAGAGTTAAGTTTGGATTTATCCATTCCAAAATATGCTACCCATTTAGTTTACATGACCAATTCCAACCGAGTGGATGAAATTGAAGAAAAAGTAATGTATTCTATTCTTCAAAAACGACCAAAAAGAGCCGATTTATATTGGTTTGTTCACGTAAATATTTTAAGTGAGCCTTATAAAAAAGAATATAAAGTTACCGAAGTTATTAAAGACGATTTGTACCGAGTGGATTTCTATCTTGGATTTAGAGAGCCTACCAAAATCAACTTAATGTTCAAAGAAGTTATTAAAGATATGGTTAGTAAAGGGGAAATGGATATTACCAGTCGCTATGAATCTTTAAATAAAAACAATATTATTGGTGACTTTAAATTTGTGCTTTCTGAAAAATTCCTTTCTAACGATAGTGATTTAACCTTCTTTGAAAATATCGTGATGAATGCCTATTTCTTTATGAAAAAATTCAGTTTGTCTGAAGAAAAAGGATTTGGTTTGGATAGTAGTTCGGTGAAAGTGGAACAATTCCCAATGGTTCTTCACCCACCAGAAATTATCAACATGAGGCGAATAGATACGCATCATAATCATTAAACAATAGAATAAAATATAGCGATTTGAAGAAGTATTCTTAATTCCAAAGGTTTTTAAGAATACTTCTTTTTGTTTCTATAAAAAAGCAATACCTTTGCAGGCTGACCCGAGGACAAAGTCCGAATGAATGAAGTTATTTTTATTACACTATGAGATTACACCGAAATTTAGTTTATACTACAATTGATTCCCTAAATGCTATTTTTAACGAAAGTGAATACGCTGATAAAGTGGTTGCACGCGCTTTGAAAAAAGACAAACGTTGGGGAAGTTCCGATAGAAAATTTGTTGCCGAAACCATCTATGAAGTTGTTCGTTGGAAGCGACTTTATGCTGAAATTGCCGAAGTTAAAGAACCTTACAATCGTGAAGACATTTGGAGAATGTTTGCCGTATGGGCAGTTTTACGTGGATATCCTATTCCCGATTGGAGACAATTGGAAGGAACGCCCGAACGTAAAATTAAAGGCCGATTTGACGAATTATCTAAAGTTAGAAAAATGCGTGAATCTATTCCAGATTGGATGGATGAATTAGGTGCAAAAGAATTAGGGGAAGAACTTTGGACTAAAGAAATTGCGGCCCAAAACAAACAAGCTCAAGTAATTTTAAGAGTAAACACTTTAAATACGACTAGAGAAAAATTGCATGCTATTTTAATGGATTTGAATATCGAAACCGAATTCTTACCCAACCAACCCGATGCCTTAGTACTTAAAGAACGTGCAAATGTTTTCATGACCGATGCTTTTAAACAAGGACTCTTCGAAGTGCAAGATGCTTCTTCGCAATTGGTTGCGGCGTTTCTTGATGTACAACCTGGAATGCGAGTGGTAGATACTTGTGCTGGTGCGGGCGGAAAAACATTGCACATGGCATCCTTAATGCAAAACAAAGGGCAATTAATTGCAATGGATTTGTATGAAAGTAAATTAAAACAATTGAAACTTCGTGCCAAAAGAAACGGCGCTTTTAATATTGAATATCGAATAATCGACTCTACGAAAGTTATTAAAAAACTGTATGAAAAAGCCGATAGAGTTTTAATTGATGCGCCTTGTAGCGGATTGGGAGTTCTAAAAAGAAACCCAGATGCCAAATGGAAATTACAACCCGAATTTATTGATAACATCCGAAAAATTCAAAGTGAAGTATTAGAAAGTTATTCTAAGATTGTAAAGCCAGGGGGTAAATTAGTGTATGCTACTTGTTCTATTCTTCCTTCAGAAAATCAAGAACAAATTAAGAAATTTTTAAACACTGAAATAGGAAAAAGTTTTACCTTTATTAAAGATTCCAAAGTTTTGGCTTCTCAATCAGGTTTTGATGGATTTTATATGGCACTTTTAGAACGAAAATTATAAAACAATATGAAAAAAATATATACATTACTATTAATTTTATCGATAACTATTGGTTTTGCACAAATCCCAACTGGTTATTATAGTACTGCTACTGGAACTGGTTTTGCTTTAAAAACACAACTTTTCAATAAAATAAGTCCTCACACTACCTTAATTTATGGTTCTGGATTATGGAATTTATACCTAACATCAGATGCAAGACCTAATGGGTATGTTTGGGATATTTATTCTACCTGTAATTTTGTTTTTGGTACAGTCGCTAATGGTGGAAATCAAGACGATGGTTTATTGGGAACAGCAGAATGTCAACGATATAACAAAGAACATACCTTCCCTAAAAGTTGGTTTGGTGGGGTTTCTGGTACCCAAATGTATTCGGATGCGTTTCATGTAATGCCAGCAGATAAATTTGACAATGGTAAGCGAGGAAGTTTGGCCTATGGAATGGTTGGAATACCAACCTATACTTCTAGTAACGGGAGTAAAATTGGAAATTGCATTACACCAAATTATACCTCTTCCTTAAAAGTTTTTGAACCAGCAGATGAGTTTAAAGGAGATATTGCTCGTAATTATTTTTACATGGCAACTTGTTATGAAAATGTAATTGATAGTTGGCAAAATTTAGATTCAACAGGAAGTGGAGATACTGTATTAGATGGTTCTAATGATAATGTATTTGAAGCTTGGTTTTTAAATCAGTTATTAATTTGGAACAATCAAGATCCAGTTAGTCAAAAAGAAATTGATAGAAATAATGCTATTTATGCAGCTCAAGGAAATCGTAATCCATTTATTGATCATCCTGAATATGTTTGTCAGATTTGGAGTACTGCTTGTACTAATTTGAATATGAATTCTATAGAAAACACTTCTATAGCGGTTTTCCCAAACCCAAGTACCGATCATAAAATTACTATAAGTTCTACTATTACTCTAGATTCTATTCAATTAATCAACCTTAATGGTCAATTGCTATTAGAAATAAATAATCCAGCATTTAACAATAATTCTTATACTTTAGAGAATTTACCACAAGGCTTTTATTTTCTTAAACTAAGTTCTAATAACCAATCGTTGACTAAGAAAGTTATTATCAATTAATTATTACTGAAATTAATTTTTGCAGCCAGTACTTAATTCAAATTCTTTATTTAGACACCTTTATTAATTTATTGGTACTTTTAAAACAAGAAAGAACTGCCCGAGAGCAGTTCTTTCAACCAAAAACCAAAAACCAAAAACCAAAATTAAAAATTATCTGTTTCCAAAACCACCATATTTCCTGGGAATTGGATACTTGCATCGTTTTCTGCAGTTACAAAAATTCTTTTAGGTTTTGAAGCTGTAACTGTTTCGAATTTAACTTTCAGTTTTGAAGTTCCAACTACTTGTCCGAGGTTAACGGGCAAATCACTTTCATCTGAAACCATCCAAACTACGTAGGTGTTTTTAGGTGGTGTTAATCGATCCGGTTCTGCTAAATAGGAAAGCTGCAATTGAACTTGATAATTATTATTTTTATCTTTTTTTATTGCTACGTTACCTCTTGCTGCTGGAGCTACTGAAGATGTTGTAAAAGCTATTTTCTTAGCACAAGAAACTATAGTTAGCAATAGTAAAAGTGATGAAATTACTAGAAAAAAATTATTTATTTTCAATTTATTTTTAAAGGTTTTCATGTTATTTTTTATTAAATTCATGATCTGAATTCATTTGTAAAAGTGTATTCGCTTTTTCTTTTATAGAAGCAGTAACATTTTCCATTTTTTCTTCTACCATATCTTCAAGTTTGGCAGCTTTATTTTTTAGAGATTTTGTTTCTTTAGAGAAACTTCGTTTAAAATCTTTAGCTTCATTTTTAATTTTTTTGTTTAAATTTTTAGCTAATTTATCGGCACCTCCTGTAATTTTACTTCGCGTTTTGGTTCCTTTTCTTGGTGCAAACAATACACCCAAGGTTGCTCCTGCTAAAGCTCCGATTACTAAAGATCCAATAATTTTTCCTGTGTTTTTTGAATTGTCCATTTTGATATGTATTTAAAATTGTTTTTAAAATCTAAAACCTACTGTAGCTTGATACCACATATTTTTATATCTTGGAGTTGTTGAAGTACCATCGCCATTGTTGTTTTGAACATCCCATCCTGCTCTTAATCCAATTACTAAATGTTCAATGTTCAAATCGGCTCCACCTGTTAAACAAAATGTATTTTTACGAATGTTGTCGTTAGTGTAAATTTGTTCTTGACTAGAAGTTAAGGTTCCTCCAGTAAAGTCATCTTTTTGTTTCAACAAATAAGAATATTGGGGCCCGAATAAAAGTGTTACATTTTCAATTGGTTTAAAAGCTACCAAAATTGGAATATCCAAATAATCCGTAGTTCGAGTCATGCTATAAGAACTTCCGAAAAATGTTCCTGTTGATTTATATCCTTTTTGAGAAAACAATACTTCGGGTTGTATACCAAAATAAGTTCCAATTGGAATGGATACAAATCCACCTGCTGCTAATCCAAATTTAGCATCTGCAACAAAATTTTCTCCTTGTGAATCGTACACATTGGAATAATTGCTACCTACTTTCAATCCGAAAAATAGTTTATCTCTATTATCCGTTACTAAGGTAACTGTTTGTGCATAAGAGTTGGTTACTGTAAGAGTTACCAAGGCGATCATTAAAATTAAATTTTTCATTTTTTTATTTGTTAAGTTATATGCGTATTATTTGGGGGAGTAATTTGGGGTTATTTCATTACACTTTTTCCACTAATTATTCTTAGAAGTACTGCAATTACTGCAATTACTAGTAAAACATGTATTATTCCACCAGGGTTATATAAAAAGAATCCAAAAGCCCAAAAAAGGACGAGTACCACTGCTATTAAATAAAGGAAATTGCTCATGATGTTTGTTTTTAAGTTAGTATTTGTATTGAATTATTATACTACAAAGGTGACTTAGAAAGTATTGAAAAAGTTACGCTTTACGAAGTATAAATTACACAATTACCACTATTGCACTACTTTTTTCTCTTGGTTGGAATGATTAATAATGGAATTTTTGTTTGGTTTAACACCTCTTTGGTAGTACTACCAATCAAGACCTGTTCTAGCCATTTCTGGCTATGAGACCCCATGATAATTAAATCAACATTTAAATCCTTAGCTGATTTTAAAATTACTTCTGCAAAATTTCCAGTTTCAATAATGGTGTTAATTTTAGTGTCTTTTAAATGTTTTTTTATTTTTTCCAAATAATAGTTGGCCGCAGAAATCAAATTTTCATTATTCATGAATTGATAAAATGTAGCGCTATCAAAGTCCCCTATTCCAGTAATTGGAGAAGTGATAAAAGAAGTATAATACACTTCATTTTCAACTACATGTATTAAGGTGATTTCAGCATCCATAGCTTTTGCAAATGAATAAGCAATATCTGCAATTGTTGAAGCATTGGTGTTATAATCTAAAGCAATTAAGACTTTTTTTTGTGTTTTCATTTTTGTTGTGTTTTATAAATGTGAGCGTAATAACCAGGCCATTTTTTCGTGTTCTTCCATTAATCCTGTAATAAAATCGCTAGAACCTAAATCGTGATATTCAGTAGCGAAACTGATAATGTTCTCCCTTAGCTTGAAAATAATACTTTCATGATCCATTAATAATTCTTTAACAAAACCTTTACTATCGTTATTTTCTCTGCTAAATTCTGTTAGTTGGGTTAAATTCAAGAAAGCCGCTAAAGTTGCCGGAGTATAATAACCTAGAGTACGAATACGTTCTGCAATTTTATCGATAAACTCTTCTAATTGCATGTATTGCATTTCAAAAAATTTATGTTTTTCATAAAAATCATCTCCCTCAACATTCCAATGCGCATTTCTAGTTTTAGTATACAATACGTATTCATCTGCTAAAATTCTTGCTAATTGATCTACAACTAACTGGGAGTTTTTGTCTGTAATTCCAATGTTTGTTTTCATAATAGTATTTTTTATTATTATTAAAATTGTTGTAATCCAAAAAAAGAAAAGAATAGTAGTTACTAATTTTCATTACTTTTATCATAGATTCCACTCTGTTTTTTCATACAATAAATATCCTTATTATATATCAAATTAATTTACATCAAACTCTAATTGAATTACATAAATCACATATTCTACAGTTTTCAAAAAAAGCTAACTAATAAAAATGCTATTTGCTAAAATTGAAAAGATTTATTTAAGCAGTTTCCAGAACATCATCATAAAGCTGTATTTCTACTTTTGAATTTTCAATCTCTTCAAAAACAAGGCGAGCCAATAAATAACTTATGGTAGATTCTGCTCCTTGATTAAGATTAACATGGTATTTTTCTAGACCATCATAACATCCTCCTGTTTTGGGGTTATATATAATTTGATTCAAATGATTTTTGCCCAAAAACCAATCAAAAGCAGTATTCATTTTATCCAAATAATCTTGTTCATTAAATATTTTATAAAATGTATTTAAAGCTAAAATAGTGTAGGCTACATCAATCGGTTGTTCACCAAAATGATTAACTGCTTTGTCTTTCAAGTGCCATCCTTTATTAGAAACTACCTTAATTTGGTTGTTTTGAAAAATAATTGAAAGTAAAAAGTCAAAAGAAGTTTTAGCAATTTTTATATACAATTCACTTCCTGTGCTCATCGAGGCATAGAGCATTGCTTCGGGTAAAACGCTATTAGCATAAGTTAAATAATTTTCATACCAATTCCAGTTTTTTTCTGAAACACCTCTGTATTTGGAAACTAAATTATCTGCGAGAGAGGTTATTAATCTTTCTATTCGGGGTGATTTTTTATTTAAATTATAATAATACAATCCCTTAATTGAGAATGCAATTGCTCTTGGCGATTGAAATTTTGCAATGATTTGTAATGATTTTTCTAAAGCAATTTTAGCTTTTTCAATTTGTTGTTGATTTAAAAGTGCTTCATGAGATAGCAATTCACCCAAAGCCCATATAGCTCTTCCATTCGAATCTTCTAAATTTTCATCCCAGTTTTTGGACATATAATTACCAGCTATGTCTACATAATTTATAAAATCGCCGTTATCTTGCTGACAAAAAAGTATAAAATCTAAATAAATTTTAATTAAATTAACATCGTTACTATTGCCAGTTAACGCATAATGTTTAGAAATTGCAATTAAAGCTCGAGCATTGTCATCTAGGGTATATCCTGAGTTCAAATCTGGAGTAGCTATGGAAGAAAACTGAATCATCCCTCTACTAGTAGTCATATTTAATATGTGATCCAGTGTTATTTTTGGAATTTCATATTTTAATGAAATGCTATTTTTTTTAATACTATTTTGAGAAAATTCAAGATGAGCAATAGCCGAATTTTGCCAAGCTGTAGGGTTAATTTTATGCAAAGCATTAAGACGCATTCCATCTAACAATTCAGGGTTGTATAACAATTTTATAGTTGCCGTAGCCAATTGTTTTGAATTTTGAAAATCAAAATTAAAGCCAGCTCCATCTAGAAATTCTTTAGCGTGTGGAATGGGGGTTGAAATAACTGGACATCCACAAGCCATAGCATAAGCGAGAGTTCCGCTCACTGCCTGATTAGGGTCTTTGGAGGTGAATAAATAAATATCCGTACGTTGCAATTGTGCCACCAACTCATCTAATGATAAGTATCTATTAATGAATCGAACATTATTTTGAAGATTCAATTTATTTACTTTATCGTATAAAAAATCACGGTATTTTTCACCATCTCGTTTTTTTACTTCAGGATGTGTTTTTCCTATTATCAGGTATATAACATTTGGAAAATGACTAATTATTTCTGGTAATGCCTCCAAAGCAGTTTCAATACTTTTTCCTTCATTCAATAATCCAAAAGTGGAAAGTACTATTCTATCTCCCAAATGAATTCGGGACTCCTTTTTATTTTCAGTTAAAGCAGGTACTAAATGAGTTCCATGTGATATGACCTTTATTTTTCTTTCAGCTATGCCATAATCTCTTTTCAAAATAGAAGCAGATGTATTGGTCATTACTATAACAAAATCGGAACAATCAACAATTTTTCGAACGACTTTTTTAAGTTGCTTGTTTGGATTTGGCAATACGGTATGAAAAGTAGTAGAAATAGATCTTTTCAAATGGGTCATGAATTTCAATAAATAGGCACCATATTCTCCGCCAAACAAGCCAAACTCATGTTGTAAGAAAATCATTTTAATGTTTTTATCCGCATTTATTTTTTTTGATAATAAAACATATTGATCTTCTTCTTGTGTTTGCAAAATATATTTCACTTCAGCAGGATATATAAAATTAGATTCATTAGCTTCAAGTGCGCATACTTTTAATGACATACTATGTCCGAATTTTTCTTGAATCGCATTTTTTAAATCTTGCGTATAAGTAGCAATGTCACATTCTCTTGGAGGGTAGGATGAAATAAATAAAACCTCAGGCAATTCATTATTTTGAAATGGAACTATCTTTTTCTGAATTTCATCAGAATTGGTGAAGTTTAAATTTGAAATGTTCTTAATTGCTTCTTTATAAACAATTAAACTGTTGCTTAAAATAGGGAATATATTAGTTTTCATAATTGATTTTATTTAGAAGTAATTCATTTAATAACTCTTTTAAACTTACTGATGCACATGCAATACATTTGTCTGCAGCACCATAATAAATGTATAATGTATCGTCAAACAAAGCAGTTCCTGTAGGGAAAACAACATTGTTGACTACACCATTTAATTCGTATTCATATTCTGGAACAAATAAAGGATCTACTAAACGAGCAATAACTTTGGTAGGATCATTAATATCTAGCAATGCTGCAGCTGCTGAATAAACATAACCATTGGGAGTGTCATAAACTCCATGATAAATAAGTAGCCATCCCAATTCAGTCTCAATTGGTGGTGCACCTGCTCCTATATAACTTGATTCGTGGTTTATTCCCACTGGGTCCATTACAATATGTTGGTCGAAATGCAGAAAATAGTGGTTCCAATATTCTTTAGTGAGTTCTTCTAAACTTGTAACCATTACCAACTGAATTCCAGGACGTATTCTATGTAAAAAGGCAAATTTTCCGTCAATCTTCCTTGGAAAAAAAAGTAAATCTTTATCCCACAAATACACTTCTTCATTGGGTTCAAAGTGTCGAACGTGTCTAAAATATTTAGGATTAACCAAATTATTGCATTCTGCTAAAATCTTGAATTCGTCAAAAGTAAACTTTGGAACAATAATTCCTTTACGTTCAAAAGTTATTAAATCTGGCGATTTCACTAAAGCACCAAGGGCATTTATGCCATTGTAAGCCGTATAGGTAATGTAATAAACCCCTTCAATCATTACAATTCTAGGATCTTCAATTCCTTTACTAGCATCCTCAGAATAAGGAATAATTAGCGGTGTGTAGTTTCGATCCACTATTGTTAATGGCCCCTCTAATTTGCAATATCCAATAGTAGAATAATTACCATTTCTAACTGCTCTATACAACATGTGAATGGTGTTTCCATCTTGAAAAATCCCTGGATTTAAAACACTATCATTTTCAAATGCTAAATCACTTTTTTTAAGAATAACACCTTCTTTTTTAACTTTTATCATAACTATTGATTTTATTAAATAAAAAAGCGCAGGCTTTTCAGTTTCTGCGCTTTAATTGATTCTTACATGTATTCGTAGTATCACGTAAATTCTACGTTGCCCACATAATCAAATCAATTGTTTACTGTTACAGGTTGTATTTTTTTTTGTTACTTTTCACTTCTTCCAAATTTTTATAGACACGTAAATCATTACTTATAGTCCATTGTTCTTCTTTCTCTTGTTCCAATTTCAAATTGGTTTCTGTTATATGAGAAAATTTGTCGTTTATCGAATTGGATTTGTTATTTCTACCTCCCGAAATGTTGAACGCTTCACTATTTTTATTGCTATTTGCTTCCATAGTATAAGGTATTTTGTTATTGATTTCCTACACCACAAAGATGCGATGACTTAACACGTAATTTCTTACAAGCTAAAATTAAAATATTACACATATCTCACATTTTCAAATATTTAAGAATAAAAAAAGCACTATAGTTAAATAGTGCTTTTTAGTATTCTGAAAGAAAGAATTATTAAATGTTTTCTAAATTCTGATGTCGTTTTTGTTTTAATTTTTTAAAAAAGGTAGGAGAAAGTCCTGTTATTTTTTTAAATTGGTTGGAAAGATGAGCTACACTACTGTAGTTGAGCATGTAAGAAATTTCCGTTAGATTCAATTCGCCATACAATAGTAATTCTTTTACTCTTTCAATTTTATGTACAATAATATATTGTTGAATTGTTGTTCCTTTAACTTCTGAAAAAATATTGGATAAATAAGTATAGTCGTGGTGTAGTTTTTCGGCTATATAATCGGAATAATTTACTTTAGGAATTTCATCTGTGTAGTGAACCATTTCAATAATTACATTTTTAATTTTTTCAATTAAAACTGATTTTTTATCATCTAATAGTTCTAATCCAGAAAGAGCTAAATTATTTTTTAAATCTTGGAATTTTTCGGCAGATATATCTTCCAAAATCTCAACCATTCCTAAATCTACAATGACATAGTGTAAACCTAATTTTTTAAGTTCTTCTTTAACAAGCATTTTACAACGAAGACTAACCATGTATTTTATGTAGAGTACCATATAGCAGGAATATGAATTACACTTATTAATTTTAGTTGATTATTTAATCTTCATATCCACTTTTTATTACAGTAGAAATCATTTTAAATTGCTCGTTGGCATTAAAATGGTGTTTAGAATGTGCTGGAATAATTATGCCGTCACCAAGTTTTAATTTGTATTTTTTATCATTGATACTCAATTCTGCAACACCATCAATTATTTGTATGTAAGTATCAAATGGGGATATTTTTTCGTCTAATTCTTCACCAGCATCAAAAGAGGAAACAGTAACGTTACCAGTTGTTTTTTTAATTATAGTTTTACTGACTATAGCATTAGCCATATATTCAATAATTTCAACTACAATGTGGACTTTACCTTTCTCGAGTTCGGCAATGTCAATATTATTTTTCATGTTTGTATTGGTAATTATTCATTGTATAAATAGATAGTCAAACAAAGGTGATTTAAATTAGTTCATGCAGGTTACATAATTACACAAAAAAGTTACATAAATCACACATTTTTATTAAGCTAATCTATCCCATTTTATTCACATACCAGTGCAGTGTTTTTTCAATCTTTTGAGAATGAAGCACATTTGTGACAATTTGTTTTAATCTAAAAAATGCCGTCTCACTTTTAACAACATAATCGGTTGCTTTATGGTGCATGCATTTAATTGCCACATCTATTTTATCTTGTGAAGAAAGCATAATAACAATTATAGATTCGTTAAAACTTTTTATTTTATCTAGCGTTTCCAATCCATTAATTGCACTTTTATTTATACCGTTAAGGTGAAAATCTAAAATAACAATATCTGGATTTTCTTTAAGATTTTCTAGGCACAATTCACCTGTAGCAAAAGTATGTATGTCAAAATCGGCAGGATCTAGAAACTCAATTTCTAACGATTTTAGAAATAAGGCATCATCATCTACAAGGAAAAGTTTTATTTTTTTTTCAGTTTGCATTAGTTTAAATTTTTTATAATAATTAATTCTTCTTCTAATTCTCTACAGGCTTGAAAACAAATATTTTCTAATTGAAAAACCATATCGGGAATCGAATCTACTTCCGACTGCATATTGGCGAAATCTTGAAGTTTTTTGGCCATAATTTCAAAATCATGATTAATTCCAACAATAGAAAAAGATGGTATCATTTTGTGGACCGAAGAGTATAGGGTTTCCCAATCTTTTTGATCGTAACTTGTTCGCATACTTTCTATTAAAGGAGGCGTTTGTTCAAGATATAGGGTAATCATTTCCGACATTAATTTAGGATTTGATTTTGTTCGTTGCATTAGATAATTCAAATTGATGCATCTAGTTATTTCTTTTGATTTAGGAACAACAAACCCAAGATTACGAGAACCTGTTTTCTTTAAAATACCAATAATTTTATTATACAATAAACGTTCGTCAACTGGTTTAGAAACATAATCATTCATTCCTACTGCTTTGCATTTTTCTAAATCTACTGTAGTAACATCGGCAGTTAATGCAATAATTGGAATTTTAGAATGCAAGGTGTTTCTTATGTATTCCGTTGCTTCAAATCCGTTCATAATAGGCATTTGTAAATCCATCAAAACAATATCATATTCTTGCAGTTGGAATTTTTCAATTGCGATTTTTCCATTGGCAGCAATATCACAATTAAAACCAAAATCGTCTAACAAGGTGCGCATTAATAGCTGATTTAAAGCTATATCCTCAACAACCAAAACATTAATATCCTTTAAATCGGTTTCTAAAGGAAGAAACTCTTCTACTACTTCCACATTTTTATTTGTTTTTTGAAAAGTTAAATTAAAACTAAAATTGGAACCTTCGTTTATAACACTTATCACATTTATAATTCCGCCTTGAGCTTCTACCAATTGCTTTACAATTGCAAGACCCAAGCCGGTACCTCCATATATTCTAGAGGTTCCGCTGGAGGCCTGCTGGAAATTTTCAAAAATACTTTCAATTTTTGTTTCTTTAATACCAATTCCTGTATCGGAAACTGAAAAATGAATTACTACATCTTGATCCGTTTCTTCTACCAATTTAACGCTAACAATTATTTTACCACGCATGGTAAACTTTACCGCATTGCTCACTAAATTTAAAATAATCTGATTTAGTCGAACTGGATCACCAATAACAATTTCAGGAATTAATAGGTCGTATTCTTTTATTAATTGTATATTTTTTTCTTGGCTTTTAATCTCAAATAGGTGCAACATTGCTGCTATAGATTTAGCCATTTTGAAGGGTACTTTTTCAAAGGACATTTTGCCAGAATCTACTTTAGCTAAATCTAAAATATCGTTTATTAATACTATCAATGCATCGCCGCTAGTTTTTATAGCTTGTAAATATTCTTGCTGTTTAGCTGTTAATTCTGTTTTTAAAATCACTTTGGTAAATCCAATAATAGCATTCATTGGAGTTCGTATTTCATGACTCATGTTAGACAAAAACTGTTGTTTCGCCTTTACAGAATCGATAGCTAATCGGGTAGCATCTTCTGCTTTTATTAATGCTTTTTCGGCTATTTCTGTTGCTAATTCCGCGAATAATTTGGCTTCTATTAACTCATTTTGAGCTCTTTTTAATTCAGTAATATCTCTAGCTACCAACACAGCACCAATTACTTTACCTTCTACATCTTTAAAAACAGAACCATTAAACAATACATTAGTTAGTTGGCCATCAATTAATATTAGTGGAAAATCTACAATAAATTCTTTTGAGAATACTTCTTCACATCCTTTTTTAGCTAATTCAGGATCGGTGAAATATTGAATAAAATCCGATCCTATTAAATTTTCTTTTGAAACATCCGTAACTCTTACTGAGGCTTGGTTGGTATCCATAATTTTACCATCCAAACTAATGGTAAATAAAGGGTCACGACTGGCTTCAATTAAACTTAACGAATATTGAGAGGCCAATTTTAAGGAAAAATTATTAGCTAGAAGTGCATTACTTTCAGCAACTCGTTTTGCCTTTTCAACGTTTTGAAAGTTAAGTTCAATATCTGCAATATGCAATTCATCTGCTCTATGTTTTTTCTCTCCTGTTTGAAAAGCAAGTTCTTTATTAGCTATTAATAGCTCATTAGCGCGTTTCTCTTTTTCTTCATTTTGAAAAGCAAGTTCTTTGTTAGCAATTAGTAATTCATTGGCACGTTTTTCCTTTTCATTATTCTGAAATGCAAGTTCTTTATTAGCAATAAGTAATTCATTGGCACGTTTTTCCTTTTCATCATTCTGAAATGCAAGTTCAATATTTGCTACCCGAAGTTCATTGGCACGTTTTTCCTTTTCATTATTCTGAAAAGCAAGCTCTTTATTCGCAATCCGAAGTTCTTTGGCACGCTTTTCCTTCTCTTTATTTTGAAAAGCAAGCTCTTTGTTAGCAATTCGTAAATCGATCGCCCACTTTTGTTTTTCAACCTCTCTTGCTATAATCAATACACCATGTATAGCTCCTGTATTATCTTTTAAAATAAAACTGCTAATTAATACGTCTGTCAGGGTACCATTACAATGTTGCATTGTCATATATAAATCTTCAATAACCTCTTTATCGAAAATATTTAGATAAACTTCAATCGCTTTATTTGGATCCTTAAAATAATCAGAGAAATTAGAATTAATAAGTTCTTCTCTTTTCAATCCAGTAACATTAATAGTACCTTGATTCAAATCGGTTATTTTCCCTTCACTATTCAAGGCTACCACAGGAAATGTACTCGCCTCAATTAAGCTTCGTGCATATTGATTTTGTATATTCTTCATAACATTAGTCTCCTATTTCTTCTATCGGGTTTCTTCGTTTTTCTTTTAATTTTTTAAAATGGGATGGTGTTAAACCAGTCACTTTTTTAAATTGATTCGATAAATGAGCTACACTACTATAATTCAACTTGTAGGAAATCTCGGTCAAATTGTATTCGTCATAAAGAAGCAATTCTTTAGCACGCTCAATTTTGTGATTTATTATGAATTGTTGGATGGTCATTCCTTTTACTTCCGAGAAAATATTCGATAAATAGGTATAATCATGGTTCAGTTTTTCACTAATAAAATCGGAATAATTTACTTTCGGAATATCCTCAGAATAATGCACCATTTCAATAATTACGTTTTTAATTTTTTCTATTAAAATTGCTTTTTTATCCTCCATCAATTCCAATCCAGAATTAAGTAATCCTTTTCTTAAAAGCGCTCTTTGGTCATCAGAGAGGTCTTCCATAATTTCTACTTCACCTAAATCGACAAAAACAAAATGAAGTCCAATTTTTTTAAGCTCTTCTTTCACAACCATTTTGCAACGAGTGCTTACCATGTACTTGATAAATAACTTCATATAAATATTGATTTATGTCCATTTTGAAAATTAATATTACAAGAGACAAAGTTGTAACTAGTAACGCATTAGTAATTGCATAAATTCATAAAAAAGTTACATAAATCCCATGTTTTTTTCAACCTTTGTTATTTTAAAACAATCGGAAATAACGTTAAAATCAATTTAAGAAAAAATATAGATTTTAAGAAAAAATAGAAACAACAAATTTCTATAGGTAGTAATTGTTTAAAGATAGTCTAAAAGAAAGGTTGAATTACAAAACGCCGAAAAATAAACAATTGTTAATTTTATTTAAGAAAGGTCAAAATCATAATCAATATGGCGTGCCCCTTCGGGTCGGGCTGTCCGCTGTATCTTTGCTTTTTTGCTCGTGACCTCGCAATAAAAAGCAAAGGATGCCGCTTCCATCCCTCACGCAACACGAAAAGAATTTTACTAGAAATTTAGAATAAATAATAGCGAATCCTATTCATCCCAAAGTACGGACAGATCGCGACCTGTCCCTACCATCCGAACGAACACGCCGTACCTAACAAAAAAACTCCAATCTTTTGCTTCGCCAGTTCGCTAAGCTCGTGTAAGATTGTAGTTAAATAAAAAAACGTCGACATACTCTCCCAAATTATTGTCTTCACACAGGTTTTGGGATTTATCCAAATTTACTCTTAGAATCTTCATACAAAAAAAAGTCTTTTCAAAAAAATGAAAAGACTTTTGTCGGGGTGGCAGGATTCGAACCTGCGGCCTCCTGCTCCCAAAGCAGGCGCGATAACCGGGCTACGCTACACCCCGAAAGCGAGTGCAAATATAGACACAATAAATCGGTTCTCAAAATGTTTTCAACTATTAATTCAATTTATTTTATAGTGATATTTATAATCGCATTTTTAGGAATATATTTTAATAAAAACTTACCTTTGCATTAATTAATAAATGAAGTTATGTCTGAAACAATTGAAAAAATAAAATGTCTTATTATAGGCTCTGGTCCTGCTGGTTATACCGCTGCAATATATGCTTCAAGAGCCAATATGAATCCGGTTTTGTACCAAGGCACACAGCCTGGCGGACAATTAACAACAACCAATGAGGTAGAAAACTGGCCTGGAAATCCTGAAGGAATTACTGGACCCGAAATGATGATCAATTTACAACTACAAGCACAACGTTTTGGTACCGATGTACGAGATGGATGGGCTACTAAAGTAGATTTTTCTGGACCAATTCATAAAGTTTGGATTAATGACACCAAAGAATTGCATTGCGAAACGGTTATTATTTCGACTGGTGCCTCTGCAAAATATTTAGGATTGGATTCGGAACAACATTATTTAAAAATGGGTGGTGGTGTATCTGCATGTGCTGTTTGCGACGGATTTTTCTATAGAAATCAAGAAGTTGTAATTGTTGGAGCTGGAGATTCGGCTTGTGAGGAAGCGCATTACCTTTCTAAACTTTGTAAAAAAGTTACTATGTTAGTAAGAAGTGAACAATTCAGAGCTTCTAAAATCATGGCAGAACGCGTTAGAAAAACTGAAAATATTGAAATTTTATTAAACACTGAAACTGATGAAGTTTTAGGAGATGGACAAGTGGTAACTGCTGTTCGTGTAAAAAATAGAACCACGGGAGATACTAATGAAATTCCTGCTACTGGATTTTTCGTAGCAATTGGACACAAACCAAACACCGATATCTTTAAAGACTTTATCACCCTAGACGAAACTGGATATATAGTAAGCATTCCTGGAACTTCTAAAACGAATGTTGATGGTGTATTTGTAGGTGGTGATGCCGCCGATCATGTATATCGCCAAGCAATTACTGCAGCTGGAACGGGTTGTATGGCTGCTTTGGATGCCGAAAGATATTTGGCAAGCAAAGAATAATTTATTTTCCTTATTCGATTTAGAACAAAAAAATCCTTCAAAATAATTTAAATTTTGAAGGATTCTTTTATTAAACCTATTTAGAATTTTAAGTCTTTTGAACTAATCAGATGTATTTAACTTACTATTCTTAAAGCTATAAGCAAAATAAATTATTAATCCAATTACCAGCCAACAACCAAACCACATCCAGTTAGAAACTGCCATTCCTGTTAGTAAATAACAACAAGATACCAGTCCTAGAAGCGGAATTAGAGATAAATTTTTGATAAAAGATACAACCATCATAACTAAACAAACTAGTAAAAAAACTAACATTGGTAGATTAGTAGCCATTTTACCATCCGAAAAATCAAAAATATCAGTGAAAAAAGTTGGTAAATATTTTAATGTTAATCCGGTTCCAATAATAACTAATAACGGAAAAATATACTTAGAATTAACATAAGGAATTCTGAACTTTCCTTTGGTGGCTCTCTCTGCAAGTTCCGATTCACTTTGAGGCGAAAGCATTAAAACACCTCCACAAACCAATACAAAAGCAAATAAAGTTCCTATGGATGTAAAGTCTAATACAAAGTTTTCATCGGTGAAAAATATTGGAATTCCAACAACCAAACCGGTTACAATTGTAGCAAATCCAGGGGTTTTATATTTTGGATGAATTTCTGAAAATTTCTTTGGCATCAACCCGTCTCGGCTCATGGTCATCCAAATTCTAGGTTGCCCCATTTGAAAAACCAATAAAACACTGGTCATAGCTACAACAGCTGCTATTGATACAATAAACAACATCCATTTAACTCCTTTTAAAGCAAAAATTTCTGCCAATGGATCACTTACTCCAAGTAATTGATAAGAGACCATTCCGGTAATTACTAATGCTAAAACAATGAAAACAATGGTACAAATTACCAACGAATAAATCATTCCTTTTGGTAAATCGCGTTGCGGGTTCTTACTTTCTTCTGCCAAAGTTGAAACCGCATCAAAACCTATGTAGGCAAAGAAAACCGCCGAAACACCTCCCATTACGCCACTAAAACCGTTGGGCATAAATGGTGTCCAATTGTCAATATCAATATAAAAAGCACCAACCACAATTACTAAAGCAATAATGGCTAACTTAATATAAACCATTACATTACTAAAGTTTTTTGATTCTTTGGTACCACGATACACCAAATAAGTAATTAATAGATTAATTACCACAGCTGGTAAATCAAAAATTATTTTTAATCCGCCAAAAATGGGCGCATTTTTCCAGGCCATCAGACCTTCAGTTCCTTTATTGGCAATAACCGCATCTTGCGCCGATTTGTAATTTATTGTTAACCATTCCGGCAAATGAAGTCCAAAAGTATCAAGTAAATTAGTGAAATAACCGCTCCATGAAAAAGCAATATAAATATTTCCTATCGAATATTCCATAATTAATGCCCAACCAATAATCCATGCAAAAATTTCACCAAAAGAAACATAGGCATACGTATAAGCACTCCCAGAAACCGGAACTCGAGAAGCAAATTCGGCATAACACATAGCAGTAAATCCGCATGCAATAGCACACATAATATACAATATGACAACTGCAGGACCACCAGAAAAACAAGCATTACCAATGGCACTAAAAGTGCCACCACCTATTATAGCTGCTATTCCGAAAAAGGTTAAGTCTTTAACGGTTAAGACTTTATTTAAGCCAGAGTGTTCACCATCTCCGCCTTCTTGAAGGATAACTTTAGTAGATTTTTTTCGAAATAAATTGGAAAAATTCATGTATTATAAATTGTTTTGTAAAAAATTATGAAAAAACAAATATAATACAATAATAGTTGCTTTAAAAAAAATATAAAGAGGTAAGTTTGAGTTGCAATCAATGGGGATTTATTTCGAAATTTTGACCTTGATTTCTATAATTTTTTAGGTCACTAATTTTTCATTATCATGTAATTTATTAATTATTAAAAAACTGGTGAAATGAAATGAAATTTTATTTTTCGTCTATCTTTTTTAAAAATTTATCTTTATATTCTATCAATATCCTGGCTTTAAAGCCAATTCCTAAATTCCAATATTGATTCGTAACAAACTCTTTGTTTTCATCATAAAAGGTAAACTGGCCGGTATTTGGAGATAATTCACCATAATTAAGAGCTTCAATTTCTATAACATTAACACCTTTATCCAAATCTAAAACAATTTCTTGGAATTTAGCATCCAAATAAATTCGATTAGTATCAATTTTCCCATTAACCCAAACCCGAACAATATCGCCATCAATAGCACCATAATCTCGGGAATTTAAATTTATCTTGGGGGTATAGACTACAAATTGCCCTAAATTCATATCCCTGTTAAACAACTCCGGGCGAATACCATCTTCCTTCAGTTGTTGGTTAAACTTCTCGGTATAATCTTCAGCAGGATTTTTTAAAGCATACGATTTTGGGTTTTGAACCTCCCCTACTTTAGGAATCTCCGGTAAACCTTTAAGGAATTTATCGTCTGGTTTTTTTAATATATGACTTTCAAATTTAAAATCAGGAAAAATTGATTTAGGTAATTTGTCAGACACTTTAGCTTTCTGTTTAGGAGCCTTATCCGGAATTGCACTAATATTTACCTTCCTTTTAGATGCTTCAAATTGTGCTTGAACATTAAAAGAAAAATAAAACAAAAAAATAACTAGAAAGTAAATCCTCATTGGCACTAATAAAGATTGTAAAAGTATCTAAAAATTATTTACAACCTCTTAATTATTAACCATACATTAACATTTTTATAGCTTTGTAAATTATATATTTTTATCAAATTTGCAAATCTAAATTAAGTACTATGCGTTTAAAAAATATAGTTATACTTCTGCTTTCTTTATTTGCCTTTAGCAGCGGTTTTTCTCAAGAAAAATTTACCTTGAGCGGCACTGTTTCGGATAAGAAAAATAACGAAACTCTAATTGGTGTAAGCATTGCCATTAAAGGAGCTAATGCTTTTACCACAACCAATGAATATGGCTTTTATTCGCTAACGTTACCCAAAGGGGATTACGAAATAAACATCCGTTACGTAAGTTATGAAACCATTACAGAAAAAATATCCCTCACCCAAAACGTCCGAAAAAACTATAGTTTGATAGAAGTTGGTCAGGTTTTAGAAGATGTTGTCATCTCAGAAAAAAACAAAACCAACACTCGAAAGCCCGAAATGAGCGTTAATAAATTGTCCATTTCAACCATTAAGCAAATGCCTGTGGTTCTTGGCGAGGTAGACATTATAAAATCTATTTTGTTTTTACCGGGCGTTACAAATGCTGGCGAAGGTCAATCGGGGTTTAATGTTCGTGGAGGTGGTGCCGATCAAAATTTAATCCTTTTAGACGAAGCTACTATTTTTAATTCCTCCCATTTATTTGGATTCTTTTCGGTTTTTAACCCTGATGCAATAAAGGATTTGAAGCTTTATAAAGGTGGAATTCCTGCACGATTTGGCGGAAGAGCCTCTTCCGTTTTGGATATTTATCAAAAAGACGGAAACAGCAATAGTTTTCACATGAACGGAGGTATCGGATTAATTTCAAGCCGATTACTTGCCGAAGGTCCTATTGTAAAAGACAAAGGATCGTTTCTTATTGGCGGTAGGGCATCGTATGCGCATTTATTTTTGAAATTATCCAACAATAAAAACTCGGCTTATTTTTATGATTTGAACACCAAATTAAATTATAAATTCAATAAAAGTAATAGTTTGTTCCTTTCGGGATATTTTGGTAGAGATGTGTTTTCTTTAAACCAAAGTTTCACCAATACCTATGGAAACTCTACCTTGAACTTGCGTTGGAATCATTTGTATACCGATAAGTTATTTTCTAATTTATCGATGATTTATAGTGACTATTACTATGGTTTGAATTTAGATTTTGTAGGATTCAACTGGGATTCCGGAATAAAAAATTATAATTTGAAATACGATTTTAAATACTATTTATCTAATAAAATCAAATTGAATTACGGTGCTAATGCTATTTATTACGACTTCAATCCGGGAACTATAAACCCTTCCAATTCTAATTCTGGCATTAATTTCAAACAAATAGAAAAGAAATATGCGTTGGAACCTTCTATTTATGTAGATGCTGAGCAAAAAGTAACCGATAAAATCAATGTAGAATATGGTTTTAGATACAGTATGTTTTCCAGATTGGGAAGTTCTACCAAAAACTTGTATGCCAATGATCAAGCG
The DNA here is from genome assembly GCF_044357305.1 of Flavobacterium sp. Classification (GTDB taxonomy): domain Bacteria; phylum Bacteroidota; class Bacteroidia; order Flavobacteriales; family Flavobacteriaceae; genus Flavobacterium. The sequence goes on along the minus strand of NZ_JBIKPS010000011.1, from coordinate 8,261 downwards.
GTAACGTACGATTCGGATTTAAAAATTTACGAAAAAGCAACGCCTATCGGCACCGAATTCTACGGCAGAAATAAATCGATGGCCAATTTCAATAATTTTGAACCACGTTTTTCAGTAGCCTGTGAATTAGCAGAAAATAAATCCGTAAAAGCGAGTTACAACCGAATGGTGCAATATTTACAATTGGTTTCTAATACTGCTTCGCCAACACCACTAGATGTTTGGACGCCAAGTGATAGTTATATAAAACCTCAAATTGCCGATCAATTTGCAGTTGGTTATTTTACCAATTTCAAAGACGATGCCTATTCAATAGAAGTAGAAAGTTATTACAAGAAAATTAAAAATCGTATGGATTATATTGATGGTGCGAATTTAATTGCAAATGAAGCCATCGAGCAAGTAGTTCTAAACGGGGAAATGCGTTCGTATGGTCTAGAATTCATGCTGCGAAAAAACACCGGAAAACTGAGTGGCTGGATTGCCTATACCCTTTCAAGATCCGAACAAAAAACTCCAGGAAGAACAGCTACTGAAACCGGAATTAACAATGGAAATTGGTACCGTTCTGCATACGATAAAACCCACAATTTAGCCATTACAAGTTCCTATAAATACAATAAAAAATGGAATTTTGGAGCCAATTTCACCTTACAAACAGGGCAACCCGTAACTTATCCGAATGGGCAATACACCTACCAAGGAATTACAGTGCCAAGTTATGGCTTGCGCAACGAAAATAACCTTCCGTTGTACCACCACTTAGACATTTCGGCGACTTTAACTCCAAAACATAATGAAGCAAAAAAATGGAAAGGCGAATGGGTTTTTAGTATTTATAACCTTTATGCTAGAAAAAATGCCGCATCCATTAGTTTCCGTCAAAACCAAGATTCAGGGCAAAATGAAGCAATAAAATTATCCATTTTCGGAATGGTTCCTGCCGTTTCTTATAACTTTAAATTCTAAAAAAATGAAAAATATAATCTACCTTTTAGCAATCGTATTATTTGCAAGTTGTGAAACTATAGTGGATATTCCTTTGGATACTGCAAATCCAAAACTAGTAATTGATGCCAACATTTTATGGCAAAAAGGAACTTCTGGAACTACCCAAAAAATCAAACTTACCACCACTACCGATTTTTATAGTTCGGCAATCCCAGTTGTTTCAGGTGCAACGGTACTAGTTACCAATAGTACCAATACCGTTTTTACATTTACAGAAACGCCTAATACAGGTGAATATATTTGTACTAATTTTATTCCGGTAATTAATGAAAGTTATACTTTGTCTATTCAATATGCAGGACAAAACTATACTGCAACCGAAAAACTTTTGGCTACTCCAACCATTGATTCAATAGCACAAACCACGGTTCAAGGATTTGGAGGCGATGTAATTCAGGTGAAGTTCTTTTTCCAAGATAATGGTTCAGAAATAAATAATTATCTAATTGGCGTTAAAAACCCTACCGTAGTCGCTCCAAAATACCGAGCACAAAAAGATGAATTTTTCCAAGGAAATCAAATGTTTGGCTTTTATTCCGATGAGGATTTAAAAGCAGGAGATCAATTGTTTTTTAGTTTAGAAGGGATTTCTTTGCGGTATTTCAATTATATGGAAAAATTACTCAACATTGCAGGAAGTGGCGGCGGAAGCCCTTTCTCTACTCCACCAGCAACCCTTCGTGGAAACATTTTAAATCAAACCAATGAAAACGAGTATCCTTTAGGTTACTTCCATTTATCGGAAATAGACACGAGGAATTATATAGTTAATTAAAAGTACGAAATACGAGGTACGAAATACGAGTTACGAGTTACGAAATATGAAGTTTATAAGCAGGAAGTTAATAGTATCAAATAAATTGCTATTTTTACAATCCTATTAATTTTTAATCTTTTACTTCGCACTTTTTTAACTTAGTACCTCGTATTTCTTACCTCGTAAATCTTTTTAACTTCGTACCTCGTATTTCTTACTTCGTACTTTCAACTTTGTATCTCTAATTTCAAACCTCGTACCTCAAAATGTCCTCCCACCATATAGTCCGCGACGATCAAGAACCTGCATTAATTATTGCTAATGGGGCTTCTTGTAGTTTTGAATTGTTAGGACAACTACTTGAATGGTCGCCAATTGTGGTAGTTTTAGATAGTGCCATCGAACGCGTTTTACAATTAGACATAAAGGTGGATGTACTATTAGGAGATTTTGATCGCGATTTTAATCCCGAAATTTACAAAGAAAAACAGTATCCGTTAGAGATTGTGCATACTCCAAACCAAGACAAAACCGATTTAGAAAAAGCATTAGATTACCTTATAGAAAAAGGACATCAGGCGGTAAATATCGTTTGGGCTACTGGTAAACGAGCCGATCATACCATAACCAATATTACTAATATTATTCGGTACCGAAATAAACTTAAAATTGTTATACTAGACGACCATTCGAAAATATTTTTATTGCCAAATAAATTCGAAAAATGGTATACTGCTAGCACTCCTATTTCGTTAATTCCGATTGGAAAAGTATCTGGAATAACAACCCAAAACCTATTTTATCCTTTGCAAAACGAAGAACTAACCATGGGATACCGCACTGGAAGCAGCAACCACGTTACTATAGACGGCATCGTTACCATAACCCATCAAGAAGGCGATTTATTATTAATGGAATGTTTGGACTAAATCCTTTGCATTAAGAGTAACTTTTCTTACATTTGATACAGAGAAAAATAAAATGAAGAATAAAATTACAGTCGAAAAAACTACCTTACACCCAAGAAATATAAATCGATTTTCTTACGATTTCAAAAAATTAATTGACAGTTCCCCCGAATTGGAAGCATTTGTTTTTACGAACGAACACGAAATTGAATCTATAGATTTTAGTAATCCCAATGCGGTAAAAGCGCTTAACAAAGCATTACTTATTTCGGATTACGACATCATCAATTGGGATATCCCTAATAATTATCTTTGCCCACCTATTCCAGGAAGGGCCGATTACATTCACTATTTAGCCGATTTATTAGGCGAATCCAATAATGGAATTATCCCCGAAGGAGAAAACATTATCGGCTTGGATATTGGCATTGGAGCCAACTGTATCTATCCAATTATTGGTTTTTCTGCCTATAATTGGAGCTTTGTTGGAACGGATATTGATGAAAATGCAATTCAAAATTGTAAAAAAATCATATCGGAAAACCCTAAATTAATTGATTTTATAAGTTTGCAATTACAAACTGAACCAAGATATATTTTCAAAAACATAATTCTTCCTGAAGATAAATTTGCTTTTACAATTTGCAATCCGCCTTTTCATTCCTCACAAGATGAGGCTACCAAAGCAACAATACGAAAACTAAACAATCTCGAAAATACTCGAACTACTAAGCCCATTTTAAATTTTGGCGGACAAAATGCGGAACTTTGGTGTGAAGGTGGCGAATTTGCATTCATTACTCAAATGATTTATGAAAGTGTAAAATATCCATTGCAATGCTTTTGGTTTACTACATTAGTTTCTAAAAAAGACAATTTAAAAAGCCTTTACAAAACCTTAAACAAAGTTGGAGCCGTTGCAATAAAAACTATCGAAATGGCTCAAGGCCAAAAAACTAGCCGCATTGTAGCATGGACTTTCTTGAGCGAAAAACAACAGAAAGATTGGAAGTTTAACATCGACTAATTAATATTTTTATTAAATTTGTTTTAAATCCTATTATTATGAGTACCGTTGAATTACAAAATCTCTTAATTTCTAAAATATCCAAAATTGATGATGAAGCCTTTTTGACTGCCATTAATACTGTTTTGGACGAGAAATCTGAAAATATTGAAAACTATAATTTAGATTTACAAAAGTCGGAAGAGGATATTAGAAATGGAAATACAAATACACACAAGCAAGTTTTAGATAAAATTGCTCTATGGAAAAAGAGATAGTTTGGACAGAAGCTGCTCAAAATCAACTTGAATCAATTTATTTTTATCTACTAACAGAAACAAAAAGTTTCACAATTGCTGATAAAGTTATAGATTCAGTTGTTTCTTCTGTTGAAATTCTCAAAACAAATTGGGAAATATTTGAAACCGATGAAAGGAGAATTCCTAAAGATGAAAATTACAGGGCATTTGAAAAATTCAGTTATAGAATTTCCTATAAAATAACTCCTGAAATAATTTACATAATAAGAGTTAGGCATACGAGTAGAAATCCAAAATTTTATCGATAAACAAGATTTTTATTCCAACCTTTGTAACTCGAAAAATTCCAAATGAAATTCCAAGTCGTATCCGATTACAAACCTACAGGCGATCAGCCACAAGCCATTGAAAAACTTTCAAAAGGAATTATTAATGGCGAAAAATACCAAACTTTATTGGGAGTTACGGGCTCGGGGAAAACGTTTACCGTTGCCAATGTCATTCAAAATGTAGAAAAACCAACCTTAGTTTTAGCACATAATAAAACTTTGGCTGCTCAATTATATTCGGAATTCAAACAGTTTTTTCCGAACAATTCGGTACAATATTTTGTTTCCTATTACGATTACTACCAACCCGAAGCCTTCATTCCGGTAACGGGAACCTATATAGAAAAAGATTTATCCATTAACGAAGAACTAGAAAAACTCCGATTAAGCACAACTTCGGCATTGCTTTCGGGCCGTCGGGACATCATTGTTATTTCTTCGGTTTCTTGCCTTTACGGAATTGGAAATCCAGTTGAGTTTCAAAAGAACGTCGTTACGGTAGAAAAAAATCAAATCATTTCCAGAACCAAATTATTACACCAATTGGTGCAAAGTTTGTATTCTAGAACCGAAGCCGATTTCACTCCTGGAAACTTCCGAATTAAAGGCGATACCGTAGAAATTTTTCCAAGTTATGGGGATGAACCTTTTAGAATTCATTTTTTTGGAGATGAAATTGAAGAAATAGAAGCCTTTGATGCTCGAACTTCGCAAGTATTAGAAAAATACGAAAACCTAACTATTTATCCCGCCAATATGTTTGTGACGTCGCAAGATGTTTTGCAAGCCGCCATTTGGGATATCCAACAAGATTTGGTAAAACAAGTGGATTATTTCAAGGAAATTGGTAAACATCTGGAAGCCAAACGACTCGAAGAACGCACCAATTTCGATTTAGAAATGATTCGCGAATTGGGCTATTGCTCTGGAATTGAAAATTATTCTCGTTATTTAGATAGACGTCTTCCTGGCACAAGGCCTTTCTGTTTGCTGGATTATTTTCCAGATGATTTCTTGATGGTAGTAGATGAAAGTCACGTAACGATTTCGCAGGTGCATGCCATGTATGGTGGCGATAGAAGCCGAAAGGAAAATTTGGTCGAATATGGTTTCCGACTTCCGGCAGCAATGGACAACCGTCCGTTGAAGTTTGAAGAATTTGAAAGCATGCAAAACCAAGTAATATATGTATCGGCAACCCCAGCCGATTATGAATTGCAAAAGTCCGAAGGGGTTTATGTAGAGCAAGTAATTCGACCTACTGGATTGCTCGATCCTGTCATAGAAGTACGCCCAAGTTTGAATCAAATTGACGATTTAATTGAAGAAATTCAATTGCGATGCGAAGTAGACGAACGTGTTTTGGTGACTACTTTAACCAAAAGAATGGCGGAAGAATTGACCAAATATCTAACTAAAGTTTCTATCCGTTGCCGCTATATTCATAGTGATGTAGACACTTTAGAGCGTGTGGAAATCATGCAGGATTTGCGAAAAGGATTGTTTGATGTTTTGATTGGAGTTAACTTACTCCGTGAAGGATTGGACTTACCCGAAGTATCTCTAGTTGCTATTTTAGATGCCGATAAAGAAGGATTTTTAAGAAGTCATCGTTCGCTTACGCAAACGGTTGGTCGGGCGGCACGAAACATTAATGGGAAAGCCATTATGTATGGGGATAAAATTACGGCTTCCATGCAAAAGACCATTGACGAAACCAACTACCGCAGAGAAAAACAAATTAATTACAACACCCTTCACGGCACCGAACCTAAAGCCTTAAATAAAAGTTTGGGAAGTGCTTTAGGAAACAACTCGGTTTCTACGCAATACTACGAAAACCAAGCCTTAAAAGCAGCCGAACCCGAAAGTTTGTACCTATCCAAACCTGAAATAGAAAAGAAAATCCAGGAAGCCCGAAAAGCCATGGAAAAAGCAGCCAAAGATTTAGATTTTATGCAGGCTGCTAAATTTAGAGATGAGATAAAAATGTTGCAGGAGAAGATTTGATTGTATTTTATTTTGATTTAGGATAATTCAACAAATTAATGTAAATATTAAATATAGAAATCATGAAAAACATTATTACATTATCATTTTATCTATTTTTTTCGACTTTAATTTATTCGCAAAATCTTATTACAAAGATTGCAGATAATAGATTTATTGAAAGAAAAGATGAAAAATATGGAGTTACTGATAGCCTAAAAAATATTGTAATATCCTTCAAATATGATTTTATAGAATATAAAAATCAACGACTTATTATTCGGAACAATAAGTTAAATGGACTTTTTTCTATAAATAATAAAGAACTAGTTCCTATAGAATTTGAATTTATTTTACCCCTTAAAAATGACAGATTTATACTTTGGAAAAATACTTCATTAAATGGAATTTGTGATATTAACGGAAAAATTATTATCCCATTAAAATATAAAAGTATATTTCCTATAGAAAATGATAATTATTATATAACACGAAACGAAAATAATCTTAATGGAGTATACGATTTTAATGGAAATAACATAATACCAGAGGAATTCAAATTTTTCACAGTTGATAAGAATAGGATATTTGCAACAAAAAAAAATAAAACACAAATTATAGACATTCTTAATTTTAACAATAATATTAATCTGGATGAAAAAATAGAATTAATAGAAACGGTTAGGCACTATTCAATGGGTGAAAATCTATTTCAAATTATAAAAAAGGAAAATAAATATGGTATTTTAAACTCAAAAAACGAAACCATAATTCCAATTATATATGATGAGATTATATCTTCTCAAAATTGGAATTACTTTATTATTAAACAAAAAAACAAATTTGGATTAATAAATATAAAAGGGGATTTAGTTAAAGAACCAATTTATGACAATATTCAATTAAAAAAAGAAATTATTGTATTTGAAAGAAAAAACTTTAAAGATGAATATTACTTGTATGAAAATTAATATTATAACCCCTAATTACTCTGCTCTTGAAAAACTTCCAATAAATAATCTGGAGAAACCATTCGTGTTGGCGATTGTTCCATTGCTTTTAAAACACGTTTCATAGCAAACGGATTTAGCCCCATGGTAATTCCTATTTCATGAATTTTAATTTCTTCCCTCTTGTGTAAAACCCCATCGCAATGCATCAACAAGGCTAATCGATAAAATTGTTGGATACGTTCAAATTCGTTTTTGATCACTTCACTCGGATTTTCCTCATGAAATAATTGCTTGAATTCCTCTTTGTCAATTCCTAATTCTACGGCAATTAACGAAAGAAAATTATATTCTCTCTCGTGCAATTCGCCATCTACAATTGCAAATGCAATCATGTCTAGCAATAAACTTACCTTTTGTGCTTTAGTTTTACTCAAAATGATTATTTTGGCTAAAATATTCTTTTTATTTATATTCTAAAAATTATTGAATTGAAATTTGCTATAACTTTTTTATCTCTACTCTTTTTTGGATTTGCCAATGCACAGCAAAGTACCGCTTGCAAAAACGTAACGACTTTCTCAATAGAAGCGCCGCAACTAAAAACTAGTAAGAAAATCTGGGTATATCTGCCCGAAAATTATGCTACTTCAACCAAAAGATTCCCTGTTATCTTCATGCACGATGGGCAAAATCTTATGGATGCCAAAACTTCGTATGTTGGCGAATGGAATGTTGATGAAACCCTAGACAGCATTCATGGCCAAGTAATTGTTATTGGCATGGAGCATGGCGGAGAAAAACGTATGGAAGAATTAACGCCTTACAAAAACGAAAAATACGGTGGAGGAAACGCCGATAACTATCTGAAATTTATAGTAGAATCCCTAAAACCTTATGTAGATAAAACCTACAGAACCAAACCCAATGCTAAAAACACCTGTCTTTGGGGTAGTTCCCTTGGCGGATTGGTTTCTTTTTATGGCGCTTTAAAATATCCAGAAGTATTCGGGAAAATTGGTTGCTTCTCCCCTTCTTTTTGGTTCAACCG
>NZ_JBIKPS010000033.1:0-25666 GCF_044357305.1 Flavobacterium sp. | reverse complement strand
GTGTTGAAGTTGAATGACTAGGAGGTACGAGGTACAAAATACGAAGTACGAAGTACAAAATACGAGGTACGAAGTACGAGGTACAAAATACGAAGTACGAAGTTTGAAATATATACAAACCCAATGATGAAAGTTGTTGGGTTTTTTGTTACATTATGTTTCCACAAATGCCTAATCCAATAACTAAATAAAGTGCTGCTAAAATAAATAAAACTTTAGCAGTTATAGGATTATTTTTTCTAACAGCAAACCCAATTATTGTGAGTATAATTGGAGGGGCTAACATAATTAAAAATAGTAGGACTACCAGTCCGTCTAAATTCCCAACTTCTAATGCTATCATAATTTAATTATTATTTCTAAGTGCTTCTAATCGTTCTTTTTTATCATCTCTATAAAAGAGGTTCATGGTTTCAAACGGAATTATTTTGTTATCCTTATCGACAATGTGTACACATGACTTTTTTATGGCTCTAACATCAAAATTATAAGCGTCAATAAATTGCATAATTATAATTCGGAATAAATTATCATATCCTAAATTTGGAGCATCTATATTAGGCAAACAACATAAAATAGATTTTAAATTTTCTTCGGCAACTTCTACCGAGTTTCCAGTACTAAACAATTCAATCATTTTACCTTTTAGCACCTCATCTTGTTCGTAAATAATAGTGTTTTTACTATTATCTAATAAATCATTTGGATTTATATATCGAGTTAAAGGAAATACCTCATCGCCTAATTTTAGTGCATAACCCATCACTAAAGCATCTGGATTACAAGGCACCGGCAACAAATCATCTGAATTAAAAATTGATGTTTGTTCCAAAATTTTTCTTCTTACTTCGGTAAGAGTCATTCTATCGGTTTCTGGATTAAAATTCTCTAATCTGCCTGCAATTTGGGTAGGCTGAAACGTAACCCCTCTCACACATTTTTGCTTTAAAGCAAAATCAATTATTTTTCCAATTTCATTATCATTTAAGCCTTTTTGAAGTGTAACCACTAAAGTTGTAGAAAGATTAATCTCGTTCAAATTTTCTAAAGCCTGTTTTCTAATTTCATTCAAATCGGCTCCTCGTAATTCTTGTAAAACTGTATTTTCAAAAGAATCAAATTGCAAATACACTTCAAAATCTGGCGCATAACTTTTTAATTGTTTCACAAATTCCTTGTCTTTGGCAATTTTAATTCCATTGGTGTTTAACATTAAATGTTTAATTGGAAGCGATTTTGCATAATCTAAAATTTCAAAAAACTGCGGGTGAATTGTTGGTTCTCCACCACTAATCTGCACCACATCGGGTTCTTTTTCATTTAAAACAATGGTGTCTAACATTGCTTTAACCTCTTCCAAAGTTCTATGTCTTCCATAAGTTGGCGATGAACCAGCATAACAAGTAGGACAAGTTAGATTGCACCTATCCGTAATCTCAATAACTGTCAAACAAGAATGTTGTTCGTGATCTGGACATAAACCACAATCGTAAGGACAGCCATAATGCGTTTGGGTATTGAATTTATAAGGCATTTCGGAAGGCTTATTGTAATTCCGAATGTTTTTATAATATGGAATATCATCGGCAATTAAAACTTTAGACTTGCCGTGTTCTGGACATCTTTTCAGCATAAAAACCTTATCGTTTTCAAAAACAATTTTGGCATCAATCCTTTTTAAGCATTCCGGACAAAGGCTCAATGTATAGTCGTAATTTGTATAATTTCTAACGGGCATTTTTAACTAAATTTAAAATTGTTCTGTGATAATAAAGTAGGCAAATTAAGCATAAAATTTGAATTGAACTTAATCCAAAAACAAAGAAAATATTTGGTTTGATGAATTCTATAAAAAACCGAAAAGCAAAATAGCAAATCATAAAATATTCAAAAAGCAAACCGTTTTTTAATCCTTTGTCTTTTAACCTCCATAGAAACAAAAATAAAACCAGCAAGAAAAGCAATTCATATAAAGCAATTGGATGTCTCATTAAATGATCCCCTAAATTCATTCCTAAAAAAGAGGTTGTTACATTACCATAAGTAAATTCATTTGTTCCTGATAGGAAACAACCAATTCTACCAATAAATATGCCTAAAATTATAGGAAAAGTAAACAGATCTCCCGAAGATTGTTTTTCCCGAATTATTTTTTTTGCCAACTCAACACCTAAAAGTCCACCAAATAATCCTCCCATAATTGTTTTGGTGTTTAGTTCTTTCAATAGAGTAACTAAATCAGATGGGACAATGGGATTTTCTAAAAAGCCAATAATTCTTGAACCTAAAAAAGCGCCGATTGCTGCTCCAAGAATTATAGAAAGCCGATTAGGTGTTCTAATAATATCGGTCTTTTTCTTCCGAAGATAAACATAGTATTTATATCCAATAAAAAAAGCCAAATACTCAAAAACCAGATGAATATTGATTTTAAATCCAAAAAGTATAGGTTCAAATGGAATTGTCATGTTTTATTATTTTAAAAAAATATTTTTGATTTTATTTAGAAATTATTTTCCATTAATCCCCTCCAACAACCTCATCATATCTTCTACTTTAAAAAGTTGTGTACCTTCATTCATAGTGGCAGCGGTGCCACAACAAACCCCCATTTGGATTACTTCTTTTAGGGTTTTGTTTTGGGATAATGCCCAAACCATGCCACCAACCATGCTATCACCTGCGCCAACGGTGCTTTTCTTTTCTGCTTTGGGTGCGGCTACAAATTCGGTGGTGTCTTTGGTAACTAAAATAGCGCCTTCTGCCCCAAGGGAAACGACTATTATTTCGGCACTTCCTTTTTCAATTAAGGTCTTGGCGGCTTTTTCAACATCGGGTAATTCCAAACGCTCCACCCCAATTAGTTTTGCTAATTCTCCGATATTTGGTTTTACTAAATAAACTCCGGTTTCTAAAACTTTTTGTAAGGCTTCTCCCGAAGTGTCCACAATAACCTTTATTCCAGCTGCTTTTGCTATTTCGGCAATTTTAGAATAGAAATTAATCGGCAAACCTTCATTCAAACTTCCGCTAATTACTAAATAATCGGTTTGAAATTCTTTTACACTAGTGAATAAAGTTTCTATTTCTGATTCTGATAATTCGTTGCCAGGAAATCCAAATCGGTATTGGGATTTGGTTGTGTTATCCAAAGCGATGAAATTTTCGCGAGTCCAACTTTTAGTCTTTAGTGCTTGACTTTCTATGCCGGCTTCCTGAATAAATTCTTCTAGCATTTCGCCAGAAGAACCTCCAGACGTAAACACACATAGAGAACTTCCTCCCAATTTAGAGATGGCTTTCGAAACGTTTATCCCACCGCCCCCAGCATCGTATCTTGGTTTTTCGCAACGCATTTTTTGTTCGGCAATTAACCCTGAGAAATGGGTGGATTTATCCAAAGATGGATTTATAGTTAAGGTTATTATTTGGTGCTTTTTCATTGGATAGCTTTTATATTTGCTTTATAAAGATATTAAAAAAGGGGAAACTTTCGCTTCCCCTTTGGGTATTAAATTTTTCTTCTGTTATCGTCCGAATTGGTGTCGATAAGTTTATTGTAGGGGTCAACGCCTACTTCAATTGGTTTTTCAGTAACAATTAAAGTGACTTTGTTGTTGATTTTGTTGATTTTTAATTTCTTTAAATACAGTTCTTTATCCGACTTTTTGCCTTTAAGTGTTTGCTCACTAAAGATGCCAACTTCAACATAATCTAGTAAAGGATAGGACGCTACTTTATTCTTTTCTCCTTTTTCAGTGAAAGTCAACGTTTTTCCTTTTGGATCTTTAAAGATTCGTTTTCCAGTAGCATCCGCTTTGTATTTGGACACTTGAAATTGAATGTCGACTTGGTAGCGGCCATTGGGCAATTTTTTTGACGTTACATTACTAATTCTGTTATCGTATAAAGTAATGGTTTCAAACATGTCATTAATTACATATTTAAGGGAGTCGGGAGTGGCTTTTTTCAACTCTTCAACCAACTCGATGGAATTGGTATAGGGCGCTTCTTGGTAGGCTACTTTTTTAATGTATTCTTTCAAGGCGTTGTTCATGTTTTTTTCTCCAATAAAATCGCTCAAGGCATATAATACTAACGAACCTTTGTTGTAATGAATGTATTGTTGGTTTTCGTTATACATTAATGGTTGTTCTTTTTTGCCTTCAAAAGTTCGTCCTTGAAGGTATTTATCCAAGGCGTCTTTTAAGAATTTTCGCATCTTAGATTTACCGTAGGTATGTTCTAAAACTTTTAAGGAACTGTATTCCGAAAGACTTTCTGAAAGTAATGTGGCTCCTTGAACATTGGCGCCAATAACTTGATGGGCCCACCATTGGTGCGCTACTTCGTGAGCGGTAACTGCAAAAGGATAATCTACTGCGTTTTGATCATCATCATCTACGGCTGCAATAAAACCAATGGCTTCTGAAAACGGAATGGTATTGGCAAATGATTGTGCAAATCCGCCACCGGTTTTAGGAAACTCAATTACACGAACTTGCTTGTGCTGGTAGGGACTAAAATTGGAAGTATAATAAGCCAACGCTTTTTTAACCCCAGAAATCATTCTACCCACATTATATTCGTGCCCTTTATGGTAATAAATTTCGATAGCTACACTATTCCATTTGTCTTTTTTAACTTCATATTTACCCGAATTAAAGGCATAGAAATTCAGCATTTTTCTATCCATTTTATAATGAAAATAGTTTCTGCTGTTTTCTTTCCATTGCTTGGTCAAGTACCCAGGAGCAATTGCAATTTGATCGTCGGATGTGCTGACGGTAGTTTCAAATGTTATCCAATCGGCATCATTGCTTATATAGGTGTTTCTTCTGGCAATACTGTCCGTAGGTTTTGCCATTCGATCCTTAGGCTTTAGACCATATTTAATTCGCACCTCATCGTCTTCCAACTCACTAGAAGAAGAGTATCCAATAGAAGGAAACATACTGTTATTGATGAAGGTTCCGTTGTAAATAACTGGCGAATTATCATTAAAAAAATTAGTAGCTTTGTTCTTTACCACAAAACGCATTGCAATAGAATCTCCAGGTTTTAGGGGTTGCTCCAATCTATAGATATCAAAATTATAAACGGTATCTTTAGATACTAATTTAGTTTTTACCTTAAAAGTTACGTCTGTATTTTCGCCATGATTGATGAAAATAGAATCGATTTGTCCCTTGCTTTTGTTTTTAAGAATATACGTTCCTTTAGCAACAAAATTTCTTTCTTTTGGAAACAAATCCATATCAATTTTTACATCGGTAATTCGGGGTTGGATTTTATTTTCATACTTTTTATAGTTCTTTTCCCATTGTACCGACTCGAGTTCCGCTTCTTTAGCTGATTTATTTTCATTTGCAATATTATTTTGATAATAGATCGTACTACCAATTGCTAGAAAAGTAACCATCGAAAGCAGCATCGGAATTGCCACTAATTTGTTGCATCGAGCAGCAGCATCTTTCATGCGGTGTTTTACAGATTGACCCAATCCGCGTGTCCAAAATAAAAATGCCAAGGTGATGAAGACCAATCCGAGTGCCAGCCAATACAATTTATACAAATAATACATTTGTAATCCGTGACCATAGCCATTCATATCAGAATATTCAAAACCAGGATCGCTATTGAATTCATAAATTTGCTGTTCAACTCCCATTAATGGAAGAAAACTAAATCCGATGGAAAGCAATAATAAAACGAAAAAGCCAAGCATGTAATTTTTGAAAAGAGTTTGAATCAAAAATGCTAGACACGCCCAAATCACAAAATGAACCAATTTAATAGCATACAATTCAAAAAGATAATGGCCGATTTCAAAATCGAAATACCCTTTATAGATTTGAAATAAAATTCCTGAAATAATTATAACGGATAACAATACGATTTGCATTTTTACAATCGCCAAAAATTTGGATAAAAGCAATACCCAGTTTGGTATTGGGGTGACATCTATTAAATGATTCATTCTAGAAGTTACACCACGATGGATCAATATACCAGAAAATAAAAAGGTTAAAATATTGATAAACAAGCCAAAAGTACTCCCCGGAATTTCTAGCATTTGCCAGGTTACCGGATAGGTTTCTGTTCCGAAAATGGCACCGGCAGACAAGGCGGTTATCAAAATAAATAACATTCCTACAATAACAATGCTAATGAAAACCCAGTTTTTTACTATGAATTTAAAATCGATGTTAGATAAGCTCCAAGCGGTTTTTAAATTTTGTTTCGTTGAAAAATCAAATCCAACTTCAGGAAGATTGATTTTGGTAATCCCTCCAAAATTATTTTTGGTGATTCGTTCTTCATTTTTACTTTTTCCAAAAGATAAAGCGGTTTGTGAAAATGAAAAATAGCGGAACATTATTCCTAATATTAAAACGGAGATGCCCAACCATATAAGACGATTGTATAAAACAACTCCTGTAAAAGGTAACAGATTTTCGTTTTTTTCATATACTGTCCAATATTGTGTGTAATAACTCAAGGCATCCGACCCGAAAGGTTCAAAAAGTGCTACTATATAACGATTATCGGTATCTTGAGTGAAGCTACTAATCATACTTTGAAGAAATAAAAGCAAAATAACAGTTATAAATCCAACCGAAATATTTCTGGTGATGGTAACCACTGAAAAAACAATAACCCCATAGAAAAACAAATTTGGAATTATGAAAATTAAATAACTTTGAACATAAGCCATAATTCGTTGCGGCCCTAATAAATCGGGATTCACAAAAGGCAAAAAAGAAGCTAAAAAAGCACCTAATCCAACAAATAAAGTAATGATTATTACAATGGTTAAAGAACTTAAAAACTTACTCATCAAGTAATCCCATTTGGAAAACGGATAGGAAAACAAGATGGAATGCATGTTGTATTTAAAATCTCTATACACTGACGCTCCTACTATGGATGGCAATAAAAAATAGATAAATACCGATAAACCATTGAGCAGTCCGTTTAGTGCAATGGGTGAATTTGCCACTGCATTAGAAGAAGTTGTAGTTGTAAAACTATCAAAAATCCCAAGGCTACTTCCCATCATTAACATAGAAAGTCCAAAGAAAATTACTATGTATATATAAAAAGTTGGATTTTTGAGCCATCTTTTTAATTCAAATAAAAATATCGTTGAAAACATATTATTGATCGTTTTTTAATGCAACAAAATAAACATCTTCAAGCTGTGGCTGCGCTAAAACAAAACTCTCGTTGGGCTGTTCTTTACTAAAAACTCTTATATTCAACGTATTGTCTTGATTATAATTAGAAGAAATTACGTTGAACTCTTTTTCGTTTTGGTCCAATAAATCTCTATCGATAATTTTAGTCCAAATTTGTCCAAGAAGCGCTTCTGTTGCAGCTTTTGGAGTGCCTTGATTTAAAATTTTACCTCCGTTTAAGATGGCCATTTCGTTACACAATTCTTTCACATCGTCTACAATGTGCGTTGAAAAAATAACGGTATGATTCGTGCCTATTTCTCTTAAAACGTTTAAAAAACGATGTCTTTCTGCCGGATCTAATCCTGCAGTTGGTTCATCAACAATAATTAATTTTGGATTGTTTAAAAGCAATTGAGCGATGCCAAAACGCTGTTTCATTCCGCCAGAATATCCACTAACGTTTTTCATTCTAACATCATAAAGATTGGTTACTTCTAGCACTTGTTTTACAATTGCATTTCGATCTTTTTTGGACGAAATACCTTTTAACCTTGCAAAATAATCCAACAAATTTTCGGCAGACATATTAGGATAAACTCCAAATTCTTGAGGCAAATAACCCAACACTTTTCTCAAATCCATTTGGTTTTCAAGAACATTAATTCCGTCAAATTCAATGGAACCCGAATCTGGCTTTTGTAAAGTAGCAATAGTTCGCATTAAACTAGATTTTCCTGCACCATTTGGGCCAAGAAGTCCGAACATTCCAGAACCAATTTCAAGGTTTAAATTATCTAATGCTTTTACGCCATTACCATAAGTTTTGCTTAGGTTATTAATTTTTAGCTTCATAATTTATTTTGATTTAATTATATCTGTTTGTAAGTTATTTTATTATTTGTTACAAAATATTTTCTAAAAGTAATAAAAGAAATTCTATTCAATTAAAAATATAAGATAAAAAAATCGCGTCTTGGTGTCTTTGTGGCAAACAAAAATCCTTCGTACCTTTACCACATGATAGAAGAAAAAAATCCGCAACGTACTTCGCTTTCTCAATTGGGCGAATTTGGTTTAATTGAACATTTAACCAAAAATTTCACCATTCAACAACCTTCCACTATAAAAGGAATTGGCGATGATGCTGCTGTTTTAGACTTCAAGGATAAAAAAGTGGTGGTTTCCACTGATTTATTAATTGAAGGCGTCCATTTTGATTTGGCTTACATGCCCCTAAAACATTTAGGATACAAGGCTGTGGTGGTTAATGTATCGGATATCTGCGCTATGAATGCGAAAGCAACACACATTACCGTTTCGGTTGCAGTTTCTAATCGTTTCCCTTTGGAAGCCTTAGACGAACTCTTTGAAGGAATTACCTATGCGGCTAACGAATATAAAGTAGATGTTATTGGTGGCGACACTACTTCCTCTCAAAAAGGATTGATTATTTCTATTACCGCTATTGGGGAAGCAGAAGAGGATGAAATTGTATATCGAAGTGGCGCACAACAAACCGATTTATTGGTAGTTACTGGCGATATTGGCGCTGCCTATATGGGACTCAAAGTTTTGGAACGGGAGAAACAAGTGTTTCAAGTGAACCCAAATTCGCAACCCGATTTGGATGCTTATACCTATTTAATTGAACGCCAATTAAAACCCGAAGCCCGTAAAGACATTCGGACTTTATTGCATGCTTTGGAAATAAAACCAACAGCAATGATTGATATTTCGGATGGTTTATCTTCCGAAATTATACACCTTTGCAAGCAATCGAAAGTAGGTTGTAATTTATACGAAGATAAATTGCCCTTAGACCCACAATTAATCAATGTGTGTGAGGAATTTAATGTAGATAGTACGACGATGGCTATAAACGGTGGGGAAGATTATGAATTGTTGTTTACAATAGGAATGGGAGATTTTGAAAAAATAAAAGGAAATCCTAATTTCACTATTATTGGGCACATGACACAAGAAAGTGAAGGCATTCATCTAATTACTCGTGCCGATACTAAAATCCCTTTAAAAGCGAGAGGCTGGGATGCTTTAAATGAGTAACAATTCATTTAATGACATTGTTAAATATACTAAACGATAGAAAATATTCGTTATATTTGAGATACTAAAACCATAAAACTATGAGAAAATTACTTTTTATTTTGCCTCTTCTTATCGCATTTGTTTGCCAAAGTCAAGAAAAAAAGACAAAGGATTTTGACAGTAAAAAGCACGAAATAAAGTTTGGTGGTATAAAAATGTTGGCGGGACCAATTTTTGAAGGAACATACGAATATATCTATTCCAAAGACTTTACTTTTGGTAGTTCCCTACTCATGAATTTGCAAAGCGACAACAGCTACACAGAAGATTTTTCAATAACACCATTTGCTCGATTTTATTTCCAAGAAACTCAGGAATATGGCGCAAAAGGTTTTTTTGTAGAAGGTTTTGCAAAGTATGTAAGTGGTAAGAATGACATTTATTATTCAGGCTTTTACGGATATAAACCTGAAAAATTTACTGCTGGTGCTTTAGGGATTTCGTTGGGAAAAAAATGGGTAAATGGTTCGGGGTTTGTTCTAGAATTATTAGCTGGAGCTGGAAGAACTTTAGGAAACTCTAAAGTGGCACCCGATGCTTTTTTTAGAGGTGACATCAATATTGGTTACCGATTTTAAAAGATTTTTATAAGGATAGAACTATTGTTTTCTTTTAGAATACATTCTATACACCACAATCCCTACAACACCGACTAAAACATAGGGGATAATCATAAGATAAACGATTCCATCGTTTACAGCTTCGGCTTTGGCAGTATTGCCTTCACTTTCTAAAGAAGCACGGCACATAGCGCATTGAGACTGAGTGTTAAGAGAATAGAATATAGAGAATAGAATAAAGACTCGTTTACTTACTAGGAAGAACAATCTATTTTCTATTTTCTCTATTCTATTTTCTATTCTCTCTTTTCTATTCTCTAAATTTATTTTAAACATAATAGGGAGCAATCATAAGGTAAACGATAACTCCTGTTACGGCAACATAAAGCCAAAGCGGAAATGTAATTCTTGCTAATTTCTTATGCCTGTCAAAATCACCCGATAAAGCGCGAACATAAGTAAACAATACTAACGGAATAATTGTAACCGACAATGCTATGTGTGTAATCAATAGGAAGAAGTAAACATATTTTATAGCGCCTTCACCACCAAATTTTGTGGCTTCAGTAGTCATGTGATAAGCAACATACATCAATAAAAAAACCAAAGAGCAGGCAATTGCTGAGGTCATTAATTTATTGTGTAAAACACGATTTCCATTCTTGATTGCAAGTACTCCTAAAATCAATAATAATGCGGTAATTCCATTTATAGCAGCATAAATTGGAGGCAAGAACGTGAGCGGCTCTACATTTATTCCGAAATCTTTTAATCGGATGCTAAAAAGTAATACCACAGCAAGGGGAATTACAACGGAAACAATAATAATTGGGGTTTTAAATTTTTTTTCTACAGTAGTATTTTTCATGATTATTCTTTTAATAGTAATTTAATGTCTTCTTTTATTGCGGTAACTCCTGGTTGTTCCAATCCGTCGTAATATAAAATTGGGTTTCCCTGTTTGTCTTTTCTACAACGGATGTTTCCATTTTTATCGATAAGAGCAAAAAGTCCCGAATGTTCAAAATTTCCTAAGGCTTTATTGTTTTCTCCAACATAAAGATTGAATCCTTTGTTGGCTAAATTAAAAATATAATCTTTATCTCCAGTAAGAAAATGCCAATTTTGTGCGGTTATGCCAAGTTTTGCAGCATGTGCTTTCAAGACTTCGGGAGTATCGTTATCCGGATTGATAGTAACCGAAGCAATGCCAAAGTTTTTCTCGGCAGAAAATGCTTTCTCTATTTCTATCATATTCTTATTCATAATTGGGCAAATAGACGGGCAGGTGGAAAAGAAAAACTCCATTACATATACTTTCCCTGCATAATCTTTATTAGATATTTTAGCCATATTTTGATCGGTCAATTCAAATTTTGGCGCTGGACCTATTGTCACTAAAGCATCTTCTTTTACTATTTCATTGGAAAGACTCATACGGTCGTTTTGTACTACCGATCCGTTTTTTATTCTATTTATAATTTTAGGAATAAAAATAATTCCAAAAATCAGAATGATAAAGGAAATTCCTATGTAGGATTTATTTTTCATATAAATTATATTTCTTTGGTTGCATTATGATTTTTCTTTAAAGCCAACCGGTATTCTGCAAGAATTATTTTAACATCGTCTGTCATTTCATTGTAAAGTTCCGAAACGAATTTGGTATTATACCCTTCTTTGTATTCGGGTTTACCTTTTTTATCTTGTCCTTTTCTACCGCGTAGGTTTCTTTTTTTATCGATAATAAAAACATTGGGAGTTGCTAAGGTAGTATCGAGTTTCCCTACTAAATTCAATTTTTTATAGAAACTATTTATTTCTCCGGGTGAAGCAAAAACAAAGTTCCATCCAGCTTGCGTGCCCAAGGTTACTAAAACTTTTTGCAATTCTTTAACTTGGTCTTGCGTGCCATCGGGTACAATCATCACCATTTGAAAATCCTTAAAGTTTTTATTTCTATCGAATATTTTTTCGTATAAATTAAAAATATTGCCTTTGTGTTTTAAAACATCCTGTCCCATAAATCCAAGGATGGTTATGTTGCCAGTTAACGCCACTGGTTTATTATCTAATGTTTTCCAGGAACTTATTTCGGGAATGTTTTTAGTAATAGTAGGAAGTTTGGCAAAACTGTTCACTCCAGATGCAAAAAATAGATACGCAACTATAGGAAGGATAAACAAGACAAAGAGAACTAAATTCTTTTTCATTAAAATTATAAATTAGGTTGGTACAAAAATAAAAAAAAGGTACGCAATGCGTACCTTTTTTTTGAATTAATATAATGTTAAAAATTCCATTTAATAGTAGAATTTTTAAAAACCCCATAAATATAATGCCCTTCAGTTAAAAGAATGAAAACTAAATATATAATCAAGAAAATTACAGTCCAAACTACAGCTCTTCTTAAGGCTGGAGTTTCACCTTCCATGTGCATGAAAGCCCAAACAATGTAATATGCTTTAAAAATTGTTAAGATAATGAATATCCAATTCAATAGGTTCATTCCTAAGAAATTGTTTAAATGTAAAGCTTCAGGCTTGATAATCCCTAGAATAACTTCAACAATTGTTACTGCTGAAAGAAGGAAAAATACATTCCAAATTCTTTTTGTATTAGAAACGTGCTCGTGTGACATAATGTATATTTTCTAAAATATTAAACTAAATAGAAGAATGTGAAAACAAAAACCCAAACTAAATCGACAAAGTGCCAGTAAAGTCCAACTTTTTCTACCATTTCATACGTTCTTCTTTTTTCATAAGTCCCTAAAAGAACGTTGAAAAAAATGATAATGTTGATAATTACTCCTGAGAATACGTGGAATCCGTGAAAACCAGTAATAAAGAAAAAGAAATCAGCAAATAATTTACTCCCGTATTCATTGTGTTGTAAATTAGCACCTTCAACAACTAGATGTGCATCAGCTAATCTTTTTTCAGATTCTGCTCTAGTTAATACTGTTTTATGTTTAACTTCATTTAATTGATTGTACAATTTAGGATTTTCTTTTTCCTGTTTTGAACCTTCAAAAATTACTTCTGTTCTTATTAATAATTCAGGGTGAGCTTTGAAACCCTCCATAACTTCATTTACAGAATAGGTTGGTAAAGAACCTTCTTCCATAAACCATTTTCCTTTGCCTCTAGTAAGTTGTTCTCTTTCCTCTGGCAAAACTACTGCAAAATCAGCAATAGCTACACGATTTCCTTTAATATCTAAAAACTGAAGAATACTTCCTCCTTTAGTTTCTACAGCACCATATTCTCCTTTAATAAAGTTTTTCCATTCCCAGGCTTGTGATCCTACGAAAATCAAACCTCCAATAATGGTTAAAAACATATAAAATGCTACTTTTCCTTTATTCATATGGTGTCCAGCATCAACGGCTAAAACCATTGTTACAGAAGAACCAATTAAAATAAAAGTCATTAATGCCACATAATACATTGGCATTGAAACGCCATGTGCAAATGGAAAGTGTGTAAACACTTCATCTGCTAAAGGCCATGTTTCAATAAATTTAAATCTAGAAAAACCGTAAGCTGCCAAAAATCCTGAAAAGGTCAATGCATCTGAAACGATGAAAAACCACATCATTAATTTTCCGTAACTTGCTCCTAATGGCTCATTTCCGCCATCCCAAGTTTTTCCTACAGTATTTGCAGTTGTAACTGTCGATCCCATAAAAAGTTGTTGTTAAAAAGTTTCCAAATTTACGTTTTTTTCTTATTTAAAGAAATATAAAAACAAAAATAAATAAATCCACAAGAAATCCAGAAAGTGCCAATACATTGCACCTAGCTCAATACCAAGAAATTGGGACGAATTGTACTTTTGTTTAAAATGATTATAAATTATAATTAGCAGTGAAATTATACCTCCAGACAAGTGAGCTAGGTGCACATAGACCAAAACATACAAGAAAGATATGGTAATGGAACCTGCTCCTCCAACAGGATACAGATGGTTTTCGAACAATTGTGAAAATCCTTGAAATTGAAAGTACACAAAGGTCAATCCTAAGGCTAAAGTAGTCCACAATAAATAGGTTGTCGCTTTTCTGTTGTCTTTTTGAATTGCTTTTTTAGCCAAATGCATTGTAATGCTGCAAAGGATTATTACAGCTAAACTAAAGAAAAAAGGAGTTGGCAATTGAAAATCTTTCATCCAATCGGGTCTTGACTTACTTACCACCAAAGCACTGGTTAATCCAGCAAACATCATGGTCATGCTTATCATTGCAAAAATCAACAAGAGTTTATAAGATCTTGCAGAACGTAACTTATGTTCTTCTGTTGTCATCATAACTATCTTAAAAATTTATCGGTTATATATATTATTTGTAATAGTGTAATATAAGAAACACTTACTAACATTAGTGTTCTTGCTGCTTTGGGAGTTCGCGTTTGGTATAATTTTACGGCATACAATAACATCCATAATCCTATAATTAATACTACTATTGCCGATACCAGACTAATATGCAACTGTCCTGTGTAACCTAGATAGGGTAAAAGGGAGGCCAAAATTAGCCAAAGTGTATATAAAATTATTTGAGTAGCAGTTTTGGTGTCTTTTTTTCCAGTTGGAAGCATGAAAAAACCTGCTTTTTCATAATCTTCAAATAAAAACCAACCTATTGCCCAAAAATGAGGAAACTGCCAAAAAAATTGAATTAAAAATAAGGTTCCAGCTTCAATACCAAAATGATCAGTAGCAGCAACCCACCCTAACATAAAAGGTATTGCTCCAGGGAAAGCTCCTACAAAAACCGAAAGTGGAGTTATCGTTTTTAATGGGGTATAAACGCTAGTGTATAAAAATATCGATATGGCTCCGAACATTGCTGTTTTCGGATTAATTAAATAGAGAAGTATCAAGCCAATAATAGTAAGAATACTAGCAACAAATAGTGCCATATTAGGAGACATTCTTCCAGAAGGAACGGGACGATTTTTAGTCCTATCCATTAAGGCATCTAGGTCTTTCTCAATTACTTGGTTAAAAGCATTGGAAGCACCAACCATACAATAGCCTCCAATAGCCAGCATTGCTAAAGTTAGCCAACTAAAAGGATGATCAGAATCAAAACCTAAAAGATACCCAGCAATAGAAGAAAAAACAACGCTAATTGCTAATCCTGCTTTTGTGATTTGTTTAAAATCGTGGTAGATTTTTAAAGGCGAAAAAGTAGATTGAAGTGTTTCCAAAAGGGTTTTATAATTAAAACTGCTGCAAAAGTAGTTCATCAAAAAGGATTTGACAAAAAACATTTCATAAATAGCAGTAATTATAGATGAAAAACATAAGAAATCGCAATATTAGGTTGTTTAATTATAAAACTTAAGAATAGCATTTCAATTTATTTCTTTTAAGAAGAATATTTAGCCCTTCATTTTTAAATAAAAATAAGTTTTATCCATTAAATAATAAAAATATTTAAATCTCAATTTTCCAATTTTTACGTACATTTTTATGCACATAGTTATAGAACGTTAGATTATTTTTGCGCATGATTTTAATAATTTAGTTCTTGTTTTTTCTTTTTAAATGATTTTTTTAATTTATTACAACTGGCAGTACTGCTATTATAGTAAAAATTAAGACACTAAATTTAAAATTGCTTATTTACCCCAAAACATAAAAGCTTCCATTTATGCGACAACCTACTTTAACCAATGCTTCAGGAGTAGCAATTACTGGCATGCCTACCCCTACAACAGCAAATTTAACCAATTCTTACACGGGTAGTAGAACCATAATCGTTGCTTCTGTTTCATCAAGTTTAGCCTATAATTTAGCTATTGGGACATCTCAAACTATAAATTATTCGTTAAGTGGTGCCCAAACATCTTCGGGCGTTCACTCTCTAAGCTGGGCTTACGGAAATTTAAGGTGTTCTAAAACAAAAAATATTAGACTAGGCGAGGCAACTTTTACAAATGCACTTAATAATGTGTATGTTTTTTCGGTTAATGACACCTCTATTCCAATAAATAATCAAGGAACTTTGGCAACAGGATCGAGAGTAGCGGTTGCTTACACCAGAGGATTAGGTTCCTATCTTGCCTATAAAAGCCCAGATGAAGCCATGCCATCCGCCTATTGCGAAGATGGTGCCAGCAATTGGACTTTAGGATACAGTTATTCCGAAGGCACTTTTTCTACAATAGAAAATCTTACAATTACATTAATTAACAAAAAAACAGAAGTAATATCTGCTTGGCCGGCCAAGCATGTATCCAATATTACAACCATCAATATTAACTGCGTTTCTCTGCCTTGGATTGTAAATAGCAATACCTATAGCAATACTGTTGGATTGGATAAAGGAGGAGAAACCATACGGGGAACTGTTGCAATTGCTGATAAAGCAAGCGGTATTGCCTACGATGCAGGAACAGTTAGTCAGTTAATCCCTGTAACCTTATCTGAATACAATCAAATTTTAAGTACGGTTTCTGGAGCAGTTAATAAAGGAATAAAAAAAAATACGGCTATAAGTGCTTTAGACTATTCAACATCAATAGGTGGTGCAAACTCAGCACAATGGACGAATTTAAATCTTAATTCCTATATCTGTGTGGTGACTACTGGAACCTATACCAATGTAGCTGGTGCTAATACTATTATTAAAGTCGCTCCTACATCTGCCGTTATTCCAGTTTGCATAACAGATCTTACAGCAAATGTTAGTTGGGTAGCAAATACGCCAAGATATTTTGCAGTAAAAAGACCAACCACAAACTATGGGAACAATATTTATTTAGGAAAATTTTTTACTGGAAATATCGGTGGTATTGGTGCGGGGAAATCTAGTGGAACGGGTTATTTAGGAGCAGAAACAAATTGTGGCACAGCTAGTCCAAGCCGAGTTCACTATGATGACGCTTTGCAAGTAATTAGCTCCACAGTAAAATCGTGTTAAATTAAGATATATAAACTCTTAGGATTCCAATATTTTAATAAGATTTATTTTTAAACAAAATGGGGAATATTCCAAAATAAACAATTATCAACTTTTAAAATAATAATCACATGAGAAAATTATCACCAAAAAGAATTATTCTTTTATTCATAATTGGATTTTTCGCAATTAGTGGAAATTTATACTCTCAGTCTTCAAGTCTTGGTAACACCTTTATTTTTAATAATGGGGAATTCGCCATAGTAGACATTCAACATAGTTTTTTAAACGGAGGTTCGGGCATACAGCCTGGCATTGTAGGAACAGACCGCACGACTACTTCAGGATTTATGAGTTTTTTAGGAACCGCAAGTTGGACAGGAGTATCGGACGCAGCATTTGTAGATGGTTACGTTAAAACCTATGAAACAACCGCTTTTACTTTTCCTATTGGAGATAATGGCAAATACAGACCTGCAGCTGTTTCTGCGGCTACTTTAGCTAATCCAGCTAACGCTGCTTATTATGGCGTAAGCGGAACATTGGCAATTACTTCAAGACTTCCAGGTGGTAATGAACCTGTTTTGCCAGCAAGTGGTCCGTTTAATACTTCGCTGACAGGTACCAGCGTTGGATCAGTAGATAATGTAGAATATTGGGATATTAATGGAGCCACATCGGCAAAAATCACCTTAACTTGGGACAACAACAGTAATATAGCCTCATTAAGTTCTTTAACAATTGTAGGATGGAATGGCGCGCAATGGGTAGCCATACCTTCTACAGTGGATACCACTTCCTTATTAGGGAGCTCTAGTAGTTTAAGCGCGGGTTCGATAACCACTAATTCCGTTTTAGTTCCCAATACTTATGAGGTATATACTTTAGGTACCATTTGCAATGCAGGTACTAATGCTCCTATTTTGAGCAGTACTAGCATTAGTAATGCATGTCCTACGACAACAGTAAATTTAAATTCATTAGTTACAAGTAGTACTCCTTCTGGAGCTTCATTGATTTGGTTTACTAATAACACCCATACAGGGGTAGCTTATACAACTCCAGACTTAGCAACCGAAGGCACGTATTATGCCTTTTATCATGATGCAATTAATACCTGTTATTCACCTGCTACAGCTGCTGTTTCGGTTGTTAAAGTATGTTGTGCTGGAGATATACCACCAACAGTTGGCGTTATTACTAATTTAAATGGAGTGGCTGTTACAAATTCAGGGATACTTTATAAAAATTCCATAACTTCCAATGGAGTGACTTCTGTATTTTCTTATAGTGGAGGAAATGGTGGTAATCATAACGGACAAGTAGTTACTTCTACTGGTATTACCGGACTTACCGCTACCTTATCTGCAGGAACTTTGGCAGCTGGCACAGGTACATTAATCTACACTATTACAGGAATCCCTTCTGCAAGTGGCACCGCTACCTTTGCAATAAACATAGGTGGACAAAGCTACAATTTAACGAGAAACGTAACAGAGATTGTAACGACAAACCCAATAGGTACTGGAACTTTTTCTGGAAAAACGTGTTTTGATATTGCTTTGAGTAACGATAACACCAATTCTTGTGGTCCTTTATCTGTTAGATCCTCAACAAAAAGTGATTTTACACTAACAGCAACAAACACACAAACGTATACCTTTATTCCAAATGGAACGGTTAGTAATGTGCGTTTTGTATATATTAATACCAACGGAAGTCCAATAACGGCTATTTTAGGTGGAAATTCTGGAAATAATATTAGCACCGCCCAAAGTGCTGTAGTAAATTATAGCACAAGTTTAAATACTGCTGCTTCAGGACTTACTGCAACTAACGCATTAACTGCTGATGTATATGTGGTATACAACGATGGAGCTACCAATAATGGAACCGATGTTCAACTTAAACTAACGGCCAATATAAAAGATTGTAGTTGTTGTGGTGCTTTTGTGGCAGCAGGAGTATATAAAACATTCATGTGTCATAATTTAGGTGCAGACACCTCTTTGGATCCCAATGTACCTGTTCAAGGAATTCACGGAAATTACTACCAATGGGGGCGTAATACTATTATTGCCAATGCATCTACATCAGCTTCGGCATTACCTGGTTGGAACGCAACGGCTGCTGGAGAGGGTTCCTGGTCTGATACCGTGAAAACAGCTAACGACCCATGTCCTGTTGGATATAGGATACCTACTCTAACGCAATGGGAAGGTGTTATTAACAATAATACCTCGACACGAATTGGTTCCTGGTTAAATATGGGATCCAATTTTTCTTCAGCATTATGTTTTGGACCTAATACTAGCACTACAACATTAACACTGCCCGCTGCTGGAGAACGAAGTGTTTCCAATGGAACTCTTAGTATGAGAGGTTCAAGGGCTTTTTATTGGAGTTCAACCTACTTTAATATTACTTATGGTTCCTTTTGTATTTATGGTGGAGGATCAGATATGCCTATTCACTCTTCAAACTATCCATCGATATCGGGTCAGAGTTTGCGTTGTATTTCTCAATAATAAAAATAATAAAATAATAAAAAATGAAAACAAATAAACTATTTTTACTACTTCCGCTACTTTTTTGTAGTTTGTCTTTTAGTCAAGTTGGTATAGGCACAACGAGTCCAAATTCAAACGCTATTTTGGATTTAACCGCAAGCAACAAAGCCCTTTTATTGACAAGGGTGGCTAGCACTGCCGCTATTACAGCACCTGTAAACGGAATGATGATTTATGACCTTTCTTCAAACTGTATTAAAGGCTATGCAAATGGAGCTTGGACAGATTGTTTAATAGGGGGATCTAGCAGTGGTGGTGGATCTTCTTCATCTACTGGTCCACTTAATCTTATTGGCTCTGGAAGTTTTGGTGGTAAAACCTGTTTTGATATTGCTTTGGGTAATAACAACACCAATTCTTGTGGTTCCTTATCTGGTAGAACAGCTAAAAAAGCCGACTTTACTTTAGCTGCAACCAACACCCAAAGTTATACTTTTACACCAAGTGGTACGGTAAGTAATGTGCGTTTTTCTTTTGTAAATACCAATGGCACCCCTATTAGTTCCTTAACGGGTGGGAATACAGGTAACAATATTACGGCCAATGTAGTAGCTACCGTAAACTTTAGCAATACCCTAAATACAACTGCAGCAGGCTTGACCAATGTTAATGCACTTAGAGGAGATATTTACGTTATTTACAATGACGGAGCCACCAACAACGGTACTGACAGACAGCTAAAAGTATCGGTAAGCATAAAAGATTGTGCTTGTTGTGGGGCATATATTTCGGCCACACAATGGAAAGAATTTATGTGCCATAACTTAGGGGCTGATACTTCACTAGATCCCAATGTTCCAGTTCAAGCCATAAACGGCGACTACTACCAATGGGGTAGAATTTCTCCAGTGGCTACTGCCTATTCGTCACCTGCCGCTATTTCTGGCTATGGTGCTATAGCATGGGCTCCTATTGGCGCATGGAATGATTTTATAAGAACTCCTTATGACCCTTGCCCAGCTGGGTACCGAGTAGTATCTCGGGATGAGTGGTGGGGTATGTACTTGAACAATACTGCGAGTTTTACCGGAGCAACATGGACCTTTAGTACTACAAATTTTAGCAATGCAGTTCATTTAGGTCCAAATAGCAGCACTAAAACACTAACTTTTCCAGCTAATGGTCGTCGTGAACTCAGTAATGGGGCATTAGCACAACTTGGTGTGCAAGGTAATTACTGGACTTCTACTAGAGAAACATCACCTTGGGGGGATCTTGCTATTGCTGGTAGTGTTGGAAACTCTTGGGGGCTCTCGTATGGATATTCGCAACCTGCAATCGGCATGGCTGTGCGTTGTATCAAGGAATAAAAAAACTCGTGTAATTTATCTACACAAAGAATTTTATATAAAATTTAAATCAATAAAGAAATAAAAATATGAAAGCAAATAAAATACTACTACTTCTCATGTTACTTTTTTGTAGTTTGTCTTTCAGTCAAGTCGGCATTGGCACGATAAGCCCTAGTAGCAGTGCAATCTTAGATTTAACCGCCAGCAACAAAGCGCTTTTATTGACAAGAGTGGCAAGCACTGCTGCTATTACAGCTCCTATAAACGGAATGATGATTTATGATATTTCTTCTAATTGTTTCAAGGCTTATTCTAATGGGGCTTGGACCGAATGTTTGTTGGGTGTAACAACGGTTTCTATTGCAACTTTAGATTGTACAAGAGCAACAAATAATGGTACCCTAACCCAAGCAATCGCTGCAAGTGGTGTAAGTTCAGTGATTAGCTATATAGGAGGAAACGGCTTATCGCATACAGGTCAAATAGTTGCCTCAACTGGAGTTACAGGTTTAACCGCAACACTATCAGCCGGAACTTTTGCTATTGGCGCAGGAACCCTAACATACAACATTACAGGAACACCAGTAGGGAGTGGAACAGCAAGTTTTGCATTAAACATTGGCGGACAAAGCTGTAATTTGACTAGAAGCGTAGCCGCAATAGCAACAACGTACCCAACAGGTACGGGAACCTTTTCTGGAAAAACGTGTTTTGATATTGCATTAGGCAATGACAACACCAACTCATGCGGACCACTAACAGCAAGAACGCCCACAAAAAGTGATTTTACACTTACAGCAACCAATACACAAACTTATATTTTTAGACCAATTGGTACTGTGAGCAACGTACGTTTTGTGTATATCAATAGCAACGGTACACCTATAACCGCTATTTCTGGAAACAATACTGGAAACAATATTAGTACACCAGTAAATGCAACTGTAACTTACAGTTCAGGTTTAAATACGGCTGCTTCAGGTCTTACCAATTCCAACGCCTTAAAAGCTGATATTTATGTAATTTACAACGATGGTGCTACAGGTGGTGGCACTGATAGACAACTGAAACTAACAGCTTCTATAAAAGATTGTGCTTGTTGTATCGTAAAAGTTTCAGCTACAGAGTACAAAGAATTTTTGTGTTACAACCTTGGGGCTGACACTAGTTTAGACCCTCACGTACCTGTAGTAGGCTTACAAGGAGCCTACATACAATGGGGAAGAAGAGGACCTAACACTACGGGAGACTCTCGTGTAGATTGGCAAACAGCCGTTAACACAAGCAACTTTGCTGCTGCACCTACAGCAAGTAATGCGAATGAAGGAGCAGTAATTGGTTGGATTACAACACCTGCTGCAGACAACTCATGGCGTACCGCTGGTGGTGCCAAAACTGCCAACGACCCATGCCCAAGTGGCTACCGAGTGCCAACCTCTGCAGAGTGGACTGGTGTAAACGCCAACAACACCGCAAGTCGTTCAGGGGCTTGGACAAGTTCAACTACATATTATAATTCTGCCTTGCATTACGGTCCTGACGCTAGCACCAAGCTACTAACTTTGCCTGCTGCTGGCGCCCGCAACTTCTTCGATGGCCCGCTCAGCAACCGTGGCGACCACGGCCGCTACTGGAGTAGTACAGAGAATGGCACTATCGCTTTCAACCTATTCTTCACTAGCAGCAACGTAAGCCCGGCCACCAGCAACAATCGTACAAACGGCTTTTCGCTCCGTTGTATTGCAGAATAAAGAAGACTAATTCTTGTGTGGCTTACTATTTCAAAATGATTTTTTATAAAATAGATCTAAAAAAATTTAAAGGAATGGGTTTTAATTTTAAAAAAAGGGAGTTCATTAATAAGAGGTATTATAATTTTTAAAATGGCAAAAATAAATTTTTATCTTGTTTTATTTATACTAATAAGTGGGTTAAGTGCAAAAGCGCAAACCATTCATTTAGAGTTTCCTTATTTTAAAGGTCAAACCTATGAATTTAAAATATTTCAGGGCGATAAACAAATTACACTTAAAGCAGACACCATTCCTAAAGGAGGATTAGTAGCACTACGAATTCCAAAAGAATATGAAGGGTATCAAGGGATGGCACAATGGTATTTAACCAATAGTAAAACTGGAGGAGGTCTGGATTTAATAATTAATAACGAAAATTTCTCGGTTTCATGTTTGGACTCAGTTCCTTCAAGTGAAAGTATTATTTATAATGGAACCAAAGAAAGTGTTTTTGACAAAGCCAATTATGTAAAACAACAAAAATTGTTTGAAAAACACGATGCAATGCTCGCTTCTTTGCGTGCCTATCCTAAAGAGGATGTTTTATATCCAATTTTTGATAAGGAATACAATAAAATAAAAGCAGATTATGCCAATTACATCATAAATCTTGAAGCAGCACCCTTTTATGCAGCCAAGTTTAGACAAATTGTCAATTTAACTATGGGAATTGGAACCATCATTTCGACAGATGAAAAAGAAAAAGCGACCAATATTAATGATTTTATTGTAAATAAATTAGACTTTGCTGCTCTTTATACCTCCAATCATTGGGGTGGTATTATTAATAATTGGGTACAAATGCATCTTATGGTTATAAAAAATAATGCCTTATTAATACAAGACTGCAAAACCCTTTTACATCGAATGCCTAACAATAAAATCTACACCGATTTTGTGGTTAGTTTAACGAAAGACTTAACCAAAGTTGGGAAAGACAATATAATTGCAGAATTAACTCCTGATATAAAAAAGTCCAATCGTTTAATGAATTATGATGGTGTGTTGACTATTTACCAGCAAGACCTTAGCGGCAAAGCTCCAGACCTAAATATAACAACTCACATAGGAAATAAAGAAGATCACAACCATAGTACTACAGTAATTAAAACTGCTGAATTAAATTCAAAATATACGTTATTGGTTTTCTATAAATCGGGTTGTGGGCCCTGCGAAGAAACAATGCAAGGATTAACGGGAAATTATAAAGATTTAGTTGCCAAAGGAATCAGAATTATTTCCCTTGCTGCCGATACGGATGAGCAGGTCTTTTCAAACACATCATTTTCTCTACCTTGGGTAGATAAATATTGTGATTTGGAAGGCATGAACGGAATTAATTTTAAAAACTATGCCATTATTGGCACACCAACCATGTATATTTTAGACCATAAAGGTTATATCCTTTCTAAAATGGCAACAATTGCCGATTTATTGATTTGGTCAAAAACAAATTAATAGCAATTAATTTATATGAATTTTATTACCTTTTTTTTAATTAATCGCCATTGTTTTAAACGGCTAGAAATAGAATCTAAAAAATCAGATTCTGTTTTTGACTTTTTTAATACGATATATTAATGTAAATGAATACAAAAAATAAATATCCTAAATATAAATATTGATTAAAATATTTTGGTTTTCAATTGAATGCGTAATCACATAATATTATTTTGTTTGAATTTTAATAAATATAAAAATGAAAAAAGAATACACTAAACGAGTTATAGGATTTTTAATGATAGTGCTTTTGTTAGGCACAGGTAGTTTCCATGCTCATTCTGCAAGTTCATGTAATACTTTCATGCCTTATGCTGTTGAATTTTCCATTACAAATTTGGAATATTCTTTTGTAAATGAACATAGCAGAGCTTATTCTTCAATTTTAGACTGGGATATTAAGGCGGTTCATAGCCTGTATAATAACTCTCAAAAAAGTTATGTCGGAGGAATTTCTGAATCTTCTTCTAGAAAAAAAGTGTTATTATCTAAGGGATCTTCTTCTAAAGTAGCATCAAAGCCAATGATAAATGTTGATTCCAAAAATCTAGGATGGCATTCACTTATTTTAAATTCTGAATTACTTTTAAATGAACCTAAAGTATTTTCTAGGGATACGGATTCTAACGTAATAGCAGTTGACCCAATAATTGTTGAGGTTTCCAATACATGTCCTGCCTCTTCAGTTAATCTTATGAATTATGTTAATTCAACTCCACCTGAAGGCTCAGTACTTTCTTGGCATACAGCTACTCCTGCTACTTTAGAGAATAGAATTACTGATTCTCAGGCCATGGCCATTAGCGCAACTTCAGGTCCATTTTATCCAGCTTACTATGATGCTTCGGGAACAGGTTGTTTTAGCCCAACGGGGTCTCCAATTCATGTTACCATAACTATTTGTTGTACAATTACAACTCCAACACTAGCAAGCGAAATTTCCCAACCGACTTGTAGTGCTCCGACAAGTACTATAAATATTACACCTCAAACGGGGGTTGAATATAGCATTAATAATGGGTCTAGTTACCAATCTGACTCCACTTTTACCGGAGTAATACCAGGTACTTATGAATTAAAAATTAGAAGCACGACGGATGCAACTTGTGTCGCATCTGGAACAAGTCCAATAACTATAAATGCAGTTATAAACACTCAAAATACACCTACAGGAAACTCAACTCAAACCTTTAATGTCACTAATTCGGGTGATGCAACAATTGCTAGTTTTGTAGTTTCTCCATCAACAGCAGTTTGGTTTGCTTCATTAGAAGATGCTACAGCTGGTACGAATCCATTGTCTTCAACTTCGGTCATTACTAATAATTCTACTTATTATGCAGTTTCGGTTTCGGGAGTTTGTTTAAGTACTCCACTTGCTGTTTTGGCAAAAGTTATTTTAATTTCGGATACTGTACTTGCCCAAATTGGCAGTGAAGGAGATAGTCCAAACACAATTCCATCGGTCGTAACCGTAGCACAAATCAATACGATTTCACCAGCAATAACAGGAGCTATTTTGGCTAATGAATCGGCTTACCAAGCCTATATCGATGCTAATCCAGGATTATTCTCTGCACCAGCAACCGTAGCAGAAGTACAAGCAATGGTAGATGCTGTTAATGCATCTGCAAGTGTACTTGCCCAAATTGGCAGTGAAGGAGATAGTCCAAACACAATTCCATCGGTTGTAACCGTAGCACAAATCAATACGATTTCACCAGCAATAACAGGAGCTATTTTGGCTA
>NZ_JBIKPS010000017.1:0-64010 GCF_044357305.1 Flavobacterium sp. | reverse complement strand
GCAGTGAAGGAGATAGTCCAAACACAATTCCATCGGTTGTAACCGTAGCACAAATCAATACGATTTCACCAGCAATAACAGGAGCTATTTTGGCTAATGAATCGGCTTACCAAGCCTATATCGATGCTAATCCAGGATTATTCTCTGCACCAGCAACCGTAGCAGAAGTACAAGCAATGGTAGATGCTGTTAATTTAAATACAGGTGTAGTGTCTTCTAACCAATCCATTTGTAACGGAACTAGCCCCTCAGATTTAACTTTAACCGGTAATATAGGTACTGTAATAAAATGGCAAAAATCTACAGATTCCGCATTCACAAGCCCAATAGACATTCCAAACACAACAACTACATTATCATCTTCTGAAATTGGAAATCTAACGGCAACAACTTATTTTAGAGTTGTAATACAAAATGGAAGTGCTATTGCAAATTCTAATTCTGTCGAAATTAACATCAGTGCTACCACTTGGAATGGAACTTCTTGGAGCAATGGCCCGCCCGTAATTACCACCACAGCATATATAACTGGTAATTATTCGGAAGCTACAGATTTATTTGCATGTACTTTAACGGTTTCCAATAATGCAATAGTTTCAATTCCATCTGGATTTGATGTAACACTAAATGGCAAACTAATTGTAGATGCTGGAAGTAGTTTTACTTTAAACAATAATTCGAATTTGTTACAACAAACAGATGTAAGTAACACAGGAGATATTATTGTTAAACGAATGACAACTCCTATATATCGATTAGATTATACTTTATGGTCTTCGCCAGTTACCGGATCACAAACTTTAATGGACTTTTCTCCGTTAACTTCTAATATTAGTCCTACTAACATTCGTTTTTACACTTATAACACTTTAACAAATCAATATAATTCAGTTAATCCAGTAACAACAACATTTGCTGCTGGCAAAGGTTATTTAATTAGAAGTCCTAACAATTGGATTTCATATAATTCAAATTTATCTCCTGCACCACAAAAATGGACAGGTTCATTCACAGGAGTTCCACGAAATGGAAATGTTACGTTTACAATGGCAAATACTGGCACTAATACCGCTATAAATGCAACAGGAAATCCATATCCTTCAGCTTTATTAATAAATAATTTTATTAATGGAAACACTAATAATATTGAAGGGACTTTGTGGTTTTGGAGAAAATTCAATGATAATAACAATTTAGTTTCTTACTCCACCTGTTCCACTATTGGCTGTACTTTGAATAATAATGCTACTTATAATGACAATAATCTTATTTCAATTGGTCAAGGATTTATGGTAAAAGCTAAAGAAGGGCAAACTAATTTAAATTTTACTAACTCCATGCGCTCTAGTGAAAATGTAGATCAATTCTTTAAATCTTCAACAACACAAATGGATCGTTATTGGTTAAAAATGACAAATTCAACCAATATCAGTGCGGGTCAAAATTTAATTGCTTACACCCCTACTGCAACAACATACGGTTACGATAGCGGTTTTGACGGATTGTATTCTAATGATTCTTCTGTTGCATTTTATTCAAAAGCCGGTGCTCAAGATGTTGTAATTAATGCCCGACCAAGTTTTGATATTAATGATGTAATTCCATTGGAATTTAAATCTAATGTTGCGGATACCTATACTTTTTCATTAAACCAAAAAGAAGGGATTTTTAACGGAACACAAGATATTTTATTGCGAGATAATTACAACAATATCGTTCAAAATTTAACCATTGGAGATTATTCTTTTAGTACTGCTATTGGAACATTTACAAATCGTTTTGACATAATTTATCAAAATCTGCTTAGTAATACTAATACATCATTTGATACGAATCAAATACTAATTTACAATAAGGATCAAACAACCTACATTAATTCAGGGGAAATTACAATGGATTCTATAAAAATATTTGACATTCAAGGAAGACTATTATTTCAAAAATCGAAAATTAACGATACTAAAATTAGCATCAAACTAGACATTGCAAACCAAGTATTGTTATTCCAGATTACCACACAAAACGGAGAAATTATTACTAAAAAAGTTATAAATTAAAATTATGAAAAGAACATTTAAAATCCTAATTCTATTCTATTTCTTGTTTACCAATTTTATATTATTTGCACAAATGAAAATAATAGATGAAAATCCAATAATTGGAGGCCCTGGTGATGAAGACAATAATGGAAGTGATGGACTCGAAGGAGGCGATCCTGATCCAGTTTCAATAAATTCTAAACTATGGATACTTATTTTCTTAGCAATAGTCTATGCATATATTACATATAAAAATAAAAAGTTCCTAAACAAAGAAACTGTTTAATCCCAAAAAAGGTTATCGAATAAAATTTCGATAACCTTTTTTTATTTCAAATATATTGACTTATATTAATCGTATTGGAAGTATTTGAGACTAATAATCAAAATACCAATTAAAAATATCACATCTTATTCCTAAAGTAACCCATGTAGTACTATCTTTTTTTACCAAATCCATTTCTACAGTTGGTTTAAAATTTCTATAAATAATACTTCCGAAGAGTTTTAAATTAGTTGCTGGATTAATTACATAACCCACTTGTAAATCGGCAATGAAAATAGAAGTTCTATTTCCTTGACCAACCACCACACCAGTATTATAAGGACGATTGTCACTATAACTTAAATAAATGTTGCCTCCATAGTTATAAGTATCGGATGCAGTGTTAAAATCAAGTCCTCGAACCCCCATAGTAATTTTGGCATCAGCAAAACTTCTTCCTTTGTGGTATCTTGCTATTGCAACCAATTCTTTGGCATTACCTCCCCAAGGATGTCCCATGCTTTGATTGTAATTCCCATAGTTAGTCAACACATCGCTATGAGAATATACATATGGACGAATGTGGTTGTATTCTAACTGCAATACTAAATTTGGAATGTTTAATGCATTAAAATATTTCACTCCAAGTTGGTAAGCAAATTTATTTTTCCAACTATTATTTTGTGCTTTTACTTCGCTAAAGGAAAACTCATCAATTAAAAATTGACCATAAAAATTGAATTGATTGTTCCATTTATATTTATAAGTCAATCCCAAAAGGGCATTTCCACTTTTGGAAGAGGATGCAAATTCTACCGATCTATAAAAAATTATTGGATTAACAAAACTCATATCAAACCCCCGATTGTTTTGGTTGCTCCAAACTACCGATTCAAAAAAACCTAAATTAAATCGTTTCGAAATATTCCAACTCAAATAGTGGTTCGCCATGAATTTGGTGGCATAGGTTTTGTCTACCATAGCATCTTTCCTTACATCTTTAAGCCACATATAGGTATTGGTATATTTTATTTTCCAAAATGTGGTATTTAATTTAACGTATGGATAAGGTGCTGCTCCATCCCCTAATAACAATGAACGGTAACCATCTCCAATAAAGTTTCTGCCGTATCCCATTTGCAAATCGAAAAACTTACTAGGCGAGTAGGTCAAGTTAGCTTCCGCCGAAGGAAAATCGTAAGCATCGGTTTTAAATCGTTTGGCAATACCAATTCCTGGAATAATTGCAGGATCACCCACGGCAGGATAATCAGCAGGAACTGTACCAATGGGATGTAAGGATTCAGCATAATTATTAAAATAATCGGCAAACCGCCCTTGGCTTTCAAAAATGGTAGTAGTAAAATTCAGTTGATTTCCCAATGCACCACGAATTTGAATTCCGCGAGTATTTACATAGGTGTATTTTGCAGTACTTGGGCTACTTTTCCCCATTTGCACATCAAAAATCGGGTTCATTGTAAACCAATAATCTTTTCCTTGAATAGCAACGGTATTTTCATTCCAAATTTTCTTGCCCCACCAAGTGGCTTTGTTTTTCATCAGTTTCTCATTCTCTGCTGTTAAATTATAGTATTTAGAAACCTCAGCATACGTGAAGGGCTTAGATGCAGTATGATTATTGCTCCCAACTTGGTTCATAGCACCATCAAATTGAGAATAATAACTGTGCGAAAATGGAATATTTAAATGACTTTGAAAATGTGGATTATTAAATTTTTGATAAGAAATACTATCCAATTCGGTTAATTCTTTGTTTCGGTTTGCTTTTATAAATGCTGCCGAATCCTCTTGTAAAGATGTATCAATTTTAGTTTCTGAAGGATTCAGTAACGGAACTGCAATTTTAATAGTAAATTTTGCATAAGTTGGAGCTCCATTAAAAGTGGCGGGACTCACTTTGGGCATTTTGTCAAAAACCCGTTGACTTTCCTTTATTAAATCGGCATCATTGGCATCAATATAAAGTATTTTAAAAGCTCCTTTTACATCTACTTCAAAAAGCACTAGGATAGTGCCTTTATAATTAGAACTTTTTAATTTATCGGAAACTTGAAAATTGTTGTACACAAAAGATTGCACTTGCAGATAAAAACAAGATTCCAATTCTTTGCCTTGCAATTGTTTACAACTTGAAAAAACAGGTACTTGTTCACTACTTTTTTGCGCAAAAACCAAAGTGAAGTTTAGCAACAAAAATGCTATTGTTATTTTTTTAAACATTTCAATATTATCTAATTAATAATCCCCGTTGGCAATTTGTCCGTTTGCAATAGCTTTAGCCGAAGAAGTGCCTATTCTTTTCACTCCCAAACGAATCATTTCAAGTGCTTCCTCATAAGTTCGAACTCCGCCAGCTGCTTTTACAGAAAGTGGCGATGCATTTTCGAGCATCATAATAATGGTTGGAACTGTTGCTCCGTTTGGCAAACCTTCCTTTGTTTTATAAAAACCTGTGGACGATTTAACAAATACCGAAGAATAACATTCTTCTTTAAAATTAGCCATTACTACATTTTTTATTAAAGCCGAAAGTTGTATTATTTGATTGGCATTTAACGCTGCGACTTCTATAATCCATTTTACAATTTTATGATGTGCCAATCCTAATTTAGTTCCTTCTAAAATTTCATTTTTCACCAAATCTATATCCCCCCTTTTAAAGGCTTCGTAGTTACATACAAAATCCAAATCATCTGCACCATCTTCAATTGCTTTTTGGGCTTCGACTAGCTTTTCATCTATAGAATAAGTACCTTCTGGAAAACCAATTACGGTTCCGATGTTTACATTAGAATTGGCATCTTTTATCATTTTACTGGCCAATTTAACCATATCCGGTCGAATCATAATTAACTTAAACCCTTCATCAATTGCTTCTTGAATGAAAACTTCTACCACTTTGGTATTCTCTTTAACAGAGAGACTAGCTTGTTCGGGTGTTTTAAGATAAGTAGAATCTAAATATTGTTGGATTTTCATGATTTGTTTTTCAAAGGATAAATATTCAAAAAACCACTCAAGGAGTGGTTTTGTATTTTTTTAAAATCAAAGAGATAAATAGCAAACCAGTAATGGCGCCCAGACTATTTGCTAGAACGTCCATAATATCTGGAGCTCTATTAGAGGTGAAAATTCCTTGGCAAATCTCCATTAAAATCCCGTATCCTACAGCCGAAAATAATACAACCCACTTGATTTTTTTTCTGATTTTAGTTCGATTTGCAAATAAAAACCAAACTACTACAAAAATAAAGTAAAAAGTGAAATGTACATATTTATCTTTATTTTCAATTGGAATAGAGCTGCCAACATCGCCCATTGTAGCTAAACTTAATATCGTTACGATACAAGTCCAAATTAATGCTAACCAGAGGTATATTCGTTTATTATGCACCTATCAGTTTTCCATAAGCTTCACTATCCAACAATTCCTCCCATTGGGAAGCATCTGACACTTTTACTTTTACCATCCATCCTTTACCGTAAGGATCTGAGTTTACTGTTTCTGGGTTTCGTTCTAAATCTTCATTAAATTCAATGATTTCTCCAGCCATTGGTAAAAACAAATCAGAAACGGTTTTTACTGCTTCTACAGTACCAAAAACTTCATCTTTATCTAAGGTTTGATCTAACGTTTCCACTTCTACATAAACAATATCTCCTAGTTCGCTTTGTGCAAAATCTGTAATTCCGATAGTTGCAACATCGCCATCCATAGAAATCCATTCGTGGTCTTTAGTGTATTTTAAATTGGTAGGTATATTCATTATTTAAGTTGTTTTAAATTCAGGTCAAATGTATTGTTTATTATTAAATCTTGAAAAGGATTTCCATTCAATTTTCATTAATTTCCGAAGTTATATCGTAAAGTAAATCCACCTCGAATATTAGTTAATGGAAATGATGTAGAAATTACCGCTTTAGAAAACGAATGGTCATAATATAGTATTGCAGTTAAGTTTTTACTAAAGGAATAATCGGCAGTTAACTTGAAGGTCCAAATATTTTGTCCACCTCCTAATTGATTATTGTTATAATCTAAATAACGTACTATTGTTTTGTTGTTTCTATAAGAAAAATCAATCTTCAAGTTAATATCACTTTTAATAACTCCAGAAGGAGTGTCTGCTAATTTACTAGAAAAAATTACATCTTTAAATCGATACCCGGTTCCAATAACATATTCAATTCCTTTTACTTCGGTAAGCAAATTATTATCAAAACTTAATGACAAAGCACGGTCTTTTTTCAATTCGGCAAGAATTTTAAAAGAACTTTTAGTTTCAAAATCCATTCGAATTAACGGATTGAATTGTTCCACTAAATTCACATTACCTATAATGGTTTGGCTGTAGAAATTTCCGTTGAGCGGATTAAGTTCGTTGGCGTGTTGTGTATAATCTAAATTTGAACGAAACGAGTTAACCGTGTAAGATGCTTTGTAGGCATGTTGTATAGAAAATCGTTTAAACTTTTCTTTGAAGAAATTATAACGCATCAATCCATTATATTTTATATTCCAATTTGGGATTGGTATATTTTTAAAAGCGCTAAGTGAAATTTTTCCAGCTCTATCTTCAGGGCTTTGTGCTAAACTTACCCCAATTACTTTTAAAGCAGGAATATCAAAGCCAGTATAAGCTGCTAGAAAAGATGGCAAAAGTACTTCAGGACTATTTTTACCAAATCCAGTTGGAAAACCATCTGATGAAACTGGGAAATTAGGAGTGCCATAATAATCCGTTGCTAAACGATTAGCAATAGTGATACGGTTGTTTCTAAATTCTTCAAACGGAAGTGAGAAAAACTCATCACTTTGTTTAAAAGAAGATTTTAACATCACCGTAGATATGGCAAAGTTACCTGTATTATATGGCGATCTCGAATTGTAAACTCCATCCGTTACATCGTATTGCTCCGAATAATTATTGGCATACGATCTATTAGCAGTAAAATCAATTTTAAAATCTGGAAACAAATCCATATTGGCTGTAAAGTCTAATGCTCTAGTTAATACGTGAGTGTAATTTTGATTAAAATTAGGATAATTGGTTAACCAACCATTTTTAGCAGCTTCAAAACGAATATCATCTTGACCTCCAAAAGCAAATCCTAGGGATGGCTTAGCAGAACCAAAGAAGCCAATTCCTGGCACGAATCCTGGCAAAGCTGTTCCTTGATTTTCGGTATAGTTCACCTGTATATTTTTAATACTTGTTACAACACCTATCAATCCATCTAAAAATACATTAGAATTTTTAGCCGGAGTTGCTTTAACA
The DNA here is from genome assembly GCF_044357305.1 of Flavobacterium sp. Lineage (GTDB taxonomy): Bacteria > Bacteroidota > Bacteroidia > Flavobacteriales > Flavobacteriaceae > Flavobacterium. The sequence goes on along the minus strand of NZ_JBIKPS010000017.1, from coordinate 56,403 downwards.
TTAGTTACTTTTTCTCCAGGTTTTGGCGGCCCCACTGGCGCGGCTTTTGCTGCGGCTTTTTGTTTGGATAAACCTATATATTTATAAAAGGCATCCATATTAAAGGCTGTATTCAGTTTATGAGACCCTGAATTTTGAATCGTATTTCCTAAATTATAAGTTACACCCGAATCGGTATCTAATACAGAAGACATTGCCAATGAAGAACGCTGCCAACTATAAGTTCCTGCATAAGTATAAGTAGATTTAACAAAACTCAAAAATGGAATTTTATTAATAGGTAAATCATAATTAACAGTTACCTGCTGGTTGTGTAAGTTTGGCAAACCGATATTCCAATAATCTGTCCAAATGGTATAGGAATTATCCGGTTCATTGTTTTCATTCATATAATTTCTAACAATGTTGTTAGAAGTTGCATTAAAATTAATTTTTAATGCTTTTGTAAGATTGTAATTAAAACCATATTGGTAATTGAATAAGAAATTTCTTTGGTACAAAGCATCCAAGCCAATACCTTCAACATCTACTAATCTAAATTGTTGGCGATTAAACTGTCTAGTAATATTAGAACTAAAAGATACGCTTGTAGGCTTATAATTGAAATTAAAATCACTTAAAATTTTCCAATAACTACTCTTTTTGAAAACTTTAACTGCTTTAAAAGGTTCAATAGGTTTTGCTTGGAAAGCAAAGGTATAATCGGCAGTTGTACTAACTCGTTGATCTGTATAATTTTCTAATTCAAAACTATGGCGATCAACTTGATTATAAGAATACGAAAGTGTTACATTTTCTGGGTCATAAAAATGTGGCACCGCCTTTTCACCTCTTGTTTTTTTAACACCTATAAAGTTAATACTTTTTCTTTTGGTATAATCCATTGCTCTGCTTTTAAGGTTTCTTTTTTCAGCAGCATCAGCAGTTTCATTAATCAATTGTTTTAGTTCAATATCTTGATTAAATGGATCGTATTTAGGAGTGATGAATTCTTCACCAATTCCATAATTAAAAGGTAAGTTAACCCCCCATTTTTTTGGAAGTAATTTACCTAAACTCATATTGGTCACAATGTTGTATTGTAGCACATCTTCTCTGCTTCTTTCATTTGGCCCTTGTTCTAAAGTACCAAAACCAATAGTGCTCATTTTTCCCGTTGCAGAAACATTAGCAAAATCAGCAAAATTAGCATCCAAACTTGCAACAGCTGCCAAACCTCCTTTATTATCCATTCCGGCTAAACGAAGTTCATTATACCAAACTTCCCCTTTTATACGTCTAGGGTTTAATGGATGTTGTGGAGTATTCAGTTTATTGGTTTGATTTTTCACCCCTAACATTAAGGTTCGCACCATCCCAAAATTAGGATTACCTCGGATTCCTAAACGTAAATTAGCATCTCCATCTCCATCTGGCACATTAACATCATCATCTGGATAATAAATCTCTCCAGATAGATAGACATGACTCATTGCTAGAATTTTCATTCTTGTAATAAGTTCTAAAGAAATATCCATATCATTTGCCTCTGGCCAAACTCCACTTTGGGTATTATCACCAAATTGGGTTTTCTTTAAAGGTTTTTCTACTTGGTAAAAGTTATCGGTAAAGTCATTTCCGAAACGGACAATACCCATTAATTCATCATCTTCTATAGAATTTGAATTGGATGCTATTGCTTCTGCATGCACAAACATTTTCAGTTTTTTATACTGACGCATATCTACACTGATGTTTTTAAATACAGCACGAGAATCCCCTGGTTCTAAACCAGAATCATTTGTGCTTCCTATTTTGATAGAAAGTGATTGTTCGTTTTGTGGTATTAAAGTATTATTGTTATACAATTGTTCCAACTCTACACCTGGAGGAACTACATAATGGATAGGCTCTCTAGTACCATTTTCTTGAACATTTACTGCTGCTGAATCATAATCAGTATCATCATCCGTATTATCTGAATCTTTTGGCGGCTCTAAAGGATTCATTTGTAAACTATAATCGTATTTTCTCCAATCTCCACGAACTAAATCTAACGAACCAAAACGAATGGTCATTTGACTAGCAAATTTCGTCATGAACATTCTCATAAAACGAATAGAGCGAAAATCGGAAATACTACCAACAGTATTGGTTGGTTGATTTATTGGGATTTTAAATTGAATCCAACGTGCAGTAGTCGTTTCGCCATTTGGAAGTGATACTGTGGTTGGCAAAATGTTTGTAATATAATTGGTTCCAACTTGAGATAAATCGGTTGGACTCACCTTAATACTATATTCATAATACGCATTAATGGTGTTCATGGTATTATCTCGGTTAATATCCTCCACATCTGGCACCGTTGTAGAACCTCTGTTAGTATCCGTAACATTTATTGGCGAATTGCCTTCTGTTCCATTATAGTATTTATATCGATCAAAAATATCCCCGTTTGTATTCAAAAAATATTTATAGTCGTCTTCTGCAGGATCAGAAAAGGATGCAAATGCTGGAAACTTAGCAGCTTCTTGAGTATTATTCAATCCATTATACCCAACGTCTTGAGAAGTTCTATTGCCTTCGTTTGAATCAAAAGCATAAATTAACGACTGCGATGCAGGGGTGTCTCCCCAAATAGTTGTCGGCGCTAGAATTTGATTATTTCCTACTCCATTTTCATAAAATTTTCTCCCATCTTGAAGCACATCTTCCGAAATTTCACCTAAGTTAAAATAGATTCGACCAGTATTTCCAGGATTAATAGGCGCTGGAGATACTCGAGTATCGGTATAGGGATCCAACATCCAAAACTGAATATATTCTATATTGGATTGTTCAAAATTAGTAGTATTTAATGCTCTGAAAATACCTCCAAAATTATTTTCTGGATTGGGCAAAGTATTATCGGACGCTGTCGCAGTATTAAAATTAAATGGCCCACGCTCACTAGGAAAATAAGTTAAATCTAAAGTATTTACTACTTGAGATTGTCCAGCTGCAATTGTAGTTGCTGGATATAACTCTTGACTAAAAATCCTTCTAGTACTGTTTAAAGATAAATCGTCATCCGAAATTCCAGAAGGTCTTTGAGCATAAAAAATTGGATCAATGGTATACCAAGCTATTTTTGCTCGTTTAAAACCATAATCTAATGTTGACAAATTTCCTCCAAAATCTAAATAATCAGGAATTACAAGAGTTGGTCTTATTGGCGTTGAAGATAAAAACCATGAATAAGGAGATCTCAAATCAATATTGGTTTGTGAGCCTTCAAAATCCTCTACGTAAACCGTAGATTCCCCATTAAATTTATCTGCTTTTGGAGAGTCTGGTTTTAAGTAAGCAACTTCTCCTCTGAAGGAAACGTTTGAAGGAACATCGGTATCAAGGTTAGGAAGTTTATTTACCAAACGAGTTAAAAAAGGAACTTCAGTAGAGTAACTAGTATTCAATCCGTAAATAGTATTGTTTACCGATTCTTGTCCATAATTGGTTTTTTGGGTAAATGGACGCTCGGACATTTTTAACATCGTGGCCCCAATTAAAAATTTATCCGAAAATTTATGTTCTACATTAATTCCATAAAAACGTCTAGTTTGTCTTCCAAAAGTAGAATTATTTTCTACCGAAACTTGTATTGGTGTATTAGAAGCAGATAAAGCTGGATCTAAAATTTGTACTCTACCAGCTTGATAATTCACAGTATAGTCAACTCCTTCTACTAATTTTCTTCCTCCTGCAGTAACTACCACCGAACCCTTTGGTACGTTGAAAGCCCCAATAGGAATTCCATCTCCACCAGACGATTTAAATTTCCCTTTTAATTGAAATTTATTTTTCGAACTGTTTTGTAATGCTGCTGCTTGTGTAGATTTATATAATGTAGTATAAACGTATTTCAATTGGTTATCATTATAGGCGCCTAGGGTAGTTGTATCATCATAATTTTCACTTAAACTTCCCGATCTTAATTTGTTAAACAAATATCTTCCAAAAGGTTCTACCGAAGTGAATATTATTCGGCCATTTTGTTGGTCTACGGTTAGTCCTGGAATAAAATCAAAGAAACCATCTCCACCATTTTGAGGGTCGTTACTGTAATTCAATCTATCCAAACCAAAAACTTTTAACAGCGGTGTCTCCATAATTCCTGTTGGTAATGGAGAAGTTGAGTTTGCAGATGTAATGTAATTTAACGGAGAAGGATCGGTATATAAAATATTGAATTTGAATTCTTCTTTTTGCATTTGAAAACCACTCGGAATTTGATAAATATTTTTCATCATCAATCCCCAAATAGGCTTTTGAACGTTGGTTAAACTACTCTTAAGCATTTTTAAAATCAACGATTGTGAAGATGGAATTCCGCTTGGATCCACTTGTGTAGCTTCTACCCCATCCGTTCCAAATTCCCCTACTTGGTATACTTTATCTCCAATGGTATATTGGTATGCTACAGCAAGTACCTCATCATTTGCCAAACGCTGTTGCAAGGAAACATATCCCAATTGTGGATGAAAAATAAATTCGTTAGGCAATAATTTTCGAGCATTTTCTAACTTGGTATAATCAGTACCTTCATTAACCTGAACCGAATTATTAAACCCTTGATTGGAAGTTACAATTTCTCTAATCTCGGGCTTCAACAAACCCGGATAATTAGGATTTGGTGGGCTTGACGGAATTATTAATGCTGGATCGTAACGGTTATTATTATTGTTTGGCGGAGTGTCAATTGGTTTCAAAAAGAAATCATTTGATTCAAACGGATGAATATCTGCAGGATCAATTGCTACTACTTGACTGTCTGAAATAGCGGTCGAAGTTGAAGTGTCGGTTAAACGAGCTTCCCCTAAATCTTGAAGGGCGATGATGTTTCTTAAATTGTTATTGGTAGTACTAACTCGGTTTTGTCTGTTAGTTATCCAAACTTCAATACGGGTAATTTGCACTCTACTATCAATTAATGGATAGTTTAAAAGTGCTTTGTCATAACGATTCTTGAAATATTGCGATAAGAAAAAGTGTCTGTCGGCATCGTATTCTTGTGCAAAAAGTTCGAAATTTTGAATAGTACCCCCACCTTGAGCGGTTACGGTTTTGGTTTGTGATTTTTGTTCAGCAAATACCGCATTAACTGAGGTTCCTCCAAATTGCAATTGGGCTTTAACTCCGAACAAACTTTGGGCTCCTCGAATTAAAGTGCTATTAAGTGGCATGCTCACATTACCAACTTCTATTTTTTTAATGATGGAATCTTCTCCCCCAGAAGCCGAAGGGTCAAAGGATAATTTGATTAAATTTTGAAATGCAAATGTCGACTGGGTATCGTAATTGGCATTAACGTTTAATCTAGTACCAACTTTTCCCATTAAACTCATACTTATTCTTTGGTTAAAATCAAACGTGGTTGTTGATCTATTTCTAGGGGAAAAGGAAGGATTATCTTGCTTGGTATGTCTAAATCCTAAGTCAATTTCTACAGATCCAGTAGGTTTTACGTCAATAGTATTGCTTCCAAAAATAGCTTCAAAGAAACTTGAATTTATATAATATTTAGGTAATAAATCCTTTTTAGCTGCTATACTACTAGCTTTTTGACCCGAAACTGCGTCCGCTTTTTGTTTGAAATAATCGTGCATCGACTCTTTAAGTACCAACTTTTCATATTCCTTTGGGGTAAGAATAATTGGGTAATTGATGTCTACACCTGCAAAAGTTGTATTTAAAATATAACGATCGGTTGCGGGATCGTAAGTATAGGCCTCGACAATACTTTTAGGATTTTCAATGACCATGTGCCCCTTATTGTAGGTGGTATCATTAACTCTTACTTGAGAAAAAGAGTATTGATTAATAAATAGCACCGCAATTACGAAGGCTATTTTTTGGGCAATGAAGATATATTTTTGTTGCTTTGTTTTCAAAAATTATAAGTTTTTTAATGCTTGCTTAATAATAGTTTCTACAGTAGCTTCCGGATTTTGACTAATTACCTTATCTACTATTTTTTCGGAGGTTTTTCTAACAAAACCTAAAACCTCCAAAGCAGATAACGCTTCATCTCGATTTGTATTGTTTTGAAACATAGAAACTTCATCCAAATCATAAATTTTTAACACTTTCTCCTTCAAATCTAGGATAGCTCTTTGGGCAGTTTTGCTTCCAATGCCTTTAATAGACTGGATTGTTCCAACATCACCACTAGCAAGCGCCTGAATAATTTGTTTTGGTTCTAAAGAAGAAAGCATCGTTCGTGCTATTCCGGCTCCAATTCCGGAAACGGTCAATAACATTTTGAATATTTCTTTCTCTGATTTTTCAACAAATCCATACAACGAATGCGAATCTTCCTTGATAATCAAATGAGTAAACAATTTTACGAAATCAGTTTTAGGAAGCAGCGAATAGGTATGAAGCGAAATATTAACATGGTAACCAACACCATTACAGTCTATTACAACTTCTGTTGGTGTTTTCTCCACTAATTTTCCTTGGATGTGTGCTATCATAATTTATTTAATGTAATTTCAAATATAACAAAAAACTTTTTATAGTAGTTATTTTTGTTATTAAGAAACCTATGTGTTTTTTAATCTTTTACTTTTTTCTTGAGCATCTACAACTGCAACTGCAGCCATATTTACCATTTCTTCTACACTTGCTCCCAATTGAAAAATATGCACTGGTTTGTCCATACCCAACATAATTGGTCCAACCGAATCCACTTTATATAATTCTTTTAATAATTTGTAAGTTATATTAGCAGCTTCCAAATTAGGAAAAATTAAAGTGTTTACTTTTTTTCCTGCTAATTTAGAAAAAGGAAATTTTGCTTTAAGCATCTCTGGATTTAAGGCAAAATCGGCTTGAATTTCTCCATCCACAATTAAATCAGGATAGTATTTATGTAAATAAGCAACCGCTTCTCTAACTTTATTGGCACTTTCAACGGATGAAGATCCAAAATTTGAAAAGGAAACCATAGCAATTACGGGCTCCATACCAAACATACGTACCGTTTTTTCGGTCATTAATGCAATTTTTGCCAAGTCATCGGCAGATGGATTTGGATTAATTGCAGTATCTGATAAAAACATCGGTCCACGATTGGTCATCATCATGTTGGTTGTAGCGATTAAGGAAATTCCAGGTGCTTTACCAATTAATTGCATTAACGGTTTAACTACTGTTGGATAACTTCTAGAATAGCCTGACACCATTGCATCGGCATCTCCTTGGTTGACCATCATGGCAGCAAAATAATTTCGTTCGCGCATCCATTTTTGAGCATCTAATAACGAGATACCTCTACGGTTGCGTTCTTTCCAAAATATATCAGCATAGCGCAATCTACGATTATCTTCTTCATCCGTTTTTGGATCGAAAATTGGCACATCGGCATCAAAACCAATTTCTTCTTTTAATTCTAAAATATCTTCTTTTCTTCCCAATAATATAGGATGTCCAATACCTTCTTCATATACAATTTGTGCTGCTTTCAAAACATCTAATTGATCTGCCTCTGCAAAAACAATTCGTTTTGGATCGGTTTTAGCACGGTTAGTTAGCAAACGAACCATTTTATTATCCGAACCCATTCGTTCTAAAAGTTCCTCTTCATATTTTACCCAATCGGTAATTGGATTTAACGCTACACCACTTTCCATAGCTGCTTTTGCAACCGCAGGAGCCACCATGGTAATCAATCTTGGGTCAAATGGTTTTGGAATAATGTATTCTCTACCAAAATTCAACTTGGTTTCACCATAAGCAATATTCACTTGTTCGGGCACATGTTCTTTAGCCAAAGCTGCCAAGGCACGAACCGCTGCCATTTTCATAGCCTCGTTAATTTTGGTAGCTCTAACATCCAATGCACCACGAAAAATATATGGGAAACCCAATACATTATTCACTTGATTAGGATGGTCGGATCTTCCAGTAGCCATAATAATATCTTCCCGAGTGGCCATTGCTACATCATAATCTATCTCTGGAGTGGGATTGGCCATAGCAAAAACGATAGGGTCTTTGGCCATACCTAACAACATTTCGGAAGTAAGAATATTTCCTGCAGAAAGTCCTAAAAACACATCCGCATTTATTAATGCTTGGTGCAGGGTCGTTCCTGTTACGCCATTGCTGTATCGTCTTTGCAAATCGGACAAATCGTCTCTATCACTACTAACAACTCCTTTAACGTCAAACATTACTATATTTTCAACTTTTACACCAAGTAAAACATAGAGATTCGCACAAGCTAAAGCAGCTGAACCAGCTCCAGAAATAACTAATTTTATTTCACTAATTTCTTTTTCTGCTAATTCTAAAGCATTCAACAATGCTGCCGAGGAAATAATTGCAGTTCCATGCTGATCATCATGCATCACCGGAATATTCAATTCTTCTACCAATCGTCTTTCAATTTCAAAAGATTCTGGCGCTTTAATATCTTCTAGATTAATTCCTCCAAAAGTTGGAGCAATATTTTTAACCGTAGCAATAAATTCTTCTATATCTTTTGTACCAACTTCTATATCAAAAACATCAATGTCCGCAAATATTTTAAATAACAAAGCTTTTCCTTCCATAACCGGTTTGGAAGCTTCGGGACCAATATCTCCAAGACCTAAAACAGCAGTTCCATTAGTGATTACCGCAACTAAATTCCCTTTGGAGGTATATTTATAAACGTTGTTCACGTCTTTAGCAATTTCTAAACACGGCTCTGCCACTCCTGGGGAATATGCTAAAGACAAATCACGTTGGGTGGCATATTTTTTGGTTGGAACAACTTGGATTTTTCCTGGAGTAGGTTTGGCGTGGTATAAAAGTGCTTCTCTGCGTTTACTAGAATTATTCATGGTGGTCTATTTATATTCTGACCTACAAAGGTAAAAGTATCCACCGAAAAAGGAAACTTTTATGGAGTTTCTTTTAAACAAAATTAAAGAATTAGTGTTTTGGCTAGGCAATAGACATAAACTTAAAAATCAGACAAAGAGGATCTCATGAATTTGTTTTATTTCCATTTGGAATTGCTATTTTTGAACATTCATTTTATTACATTTGCTTATAAACCAATTATCTTGAAAAAATTACTTCCTTTTTTTTCTTATCTGTTCCACCCTATTTTTATCCCAATAGTTGGCACACTTTTTTACATTCTTTATAGTGCTAATTATTATTCTAAAGAGCAGTATTTATTATTGCTGCTGCAAGTAATTATAATCACTTTTTTCTTGCCGATGTCTTTTTTTTATTTGCTTCGAACTTTTGGAAAAGTAGATACTGTAATGCTTTCGGATATTTCCCAACGGAAAACACCATTGTTAATGCAAATTGTTTTAACTGTTATTTTGATCAGCAAAAGTGTTACTTTAGAACGATTTCCCGAATTGTTTTACTTTTTTCTAGGGGCAATCGTAAGTACCGTTGTTGCCTTTGTGCTATTGTTTGCCAAAATAAAAGCCAGCATTCACATGATTGCAATAAGTGCCTTGTGTTTTTTTGTGATTGGTTTAAGCGTGCATTACGAAACAAACAGCATTTTCACTATTGCTTCTTTATTTTTTCTTACTGGAATAATAGCTAGTTCCAGATTGGTAATGAAGGCACATAGCTCTAAAGAATTAGTTATTGGATACCTTACAGGAATGCTACCTCAACTATTTTTGTTGTATTTTTGGTTATAGGATGTAGAACTGCAATCCTATATTAAAACTGGTGGTATTTATTTTTTCACCATTAATTTCTCCCGATTTAAAAATAGATTTTAAACCATAATAAGCATATAAATTCCAAGTATTAAAGCCTGCTGCCAAATAACATCCATAAACCAATTTGTTAAAATCTGGATTGGATTTATTAATCGTAGCCACACCATCTGTAACATATTTATTTCTATCGGAAATTAAATAACTAAATTTAAATCCAGAATAAATCCTCCAAAACTGATGGCTATCCGGCGTTGAAGTGCGCCATCTTGTTTCCAAGGGCAAATCTATATAATGCAACATGAATCGATTTTTACTGTAATCAGTAGTAGAAAGCAAGGTATAATTATAAGCTGAAGAAGCATTACTCGTATTGGTTGTTAGCTGTAAATTATTGTCGTAAATATTTAAAGAATATCCTAAACCAGTAGCAATAGCAACAGTTCTGCTTTTGTTAATAGGCATATCTCTTAAAAATCCCAAACAAATTCCTGGAGAAAATTTAGTCTGACTTAAACCCTTAAAATTTTGTAACTGATTGTAAGTAAAATTAATATAAAATTGATCTTCTCTATACAAGGAATCTACGGGCTTAGTTGGCGCCGTTTTTTCTTGTGCAAAAGCACCAAAAATGGATAAGAAAAACAAAAGGATAAGATTAAAACGCATAGGATATAAACGTTAAGAAGAAATTAGCAGAGAGGAAGGGATTCGAACCCTCGATACAGTCACCCATATACACGCTTTCCAAGCGTGCGCCTTCAGCCACTCGGCCACCTCTCTAAGAATTATGGTGCAAAGAACAACAAAATTTTGCAATTATCAAAACTTAGTTTACACCATTTCGCCTCGAAGGGAAGTTTCAAATATAGTTTTGAAATTATTTGGCGCAACATTTTGACCTAACAGATACATTAACTTAGTAATAGCCGCTTCGGTGGTTATATCTTTTCCAGAAATAATTCCGATTTTTTTTAATAAGGTACTCGTTTCATATTGCCCCATACTAACGCTACCTCCAGGACATTGGGTAACATTTATAATATGCAAACCGCTTTTGATTGCTTTTTTCAAAAGTTGGATGAACCAATCTTCGGTAGGCGCATTTCCAGAACCGTATGTTTCTAAAATAATTCCTTTTAAATTTGGAATAGCAATAATAGATGCCATTACCGATTCATTAATTCCTGGAAACATTTTTAGAATCACAACATTATCATCCAGTTGCTTATGAACGACTAGTTTTTTATTTGTTTTAGCAAAAAGAGCGCTAGAATTTACATTTAAATGCACTCCCGATTCTGCTAATGCTGGATAGTTTGGCGAAGTAAATGCATTAAAATGTTCGGCATTAATTTTAGTAGTTCGGTTACCACGATATAATTTGTATTCGAAATACAAACACACTTCTTGTACGACTGGTTTCCCTTTAAATTGCAAGGAAGCAATTTGAATGGCAGTAATTAAATTTTCTTTGGCATCGGTACGCAAATCACCAATAGGCAATTGCGAACCCGTGAAAACAACAGGTTTTCCTAAATTTTCTAACATAAAACTTACTGCCGATGCCGAATACGACATGGTATCCGATCCATGAAGCACCACAAAACCATTAAATTGAGCATAACTCTCTTCGATAATTGTGGCTATTTGAACCCATTTATCGGGATTCATATTGGAAGAATCTATTGGTTTTTCAAACGAAAAAGTTTCTATTGTACAATCTAACTGCTGCAGTTCTGGGATTTTTTGCAATAACTTACTAAAGTTAAATGCTTTTAAAGCACCCGTTTTAAAATCTTTCATCATACCAATGGTTCCACCGGTATAAATTAATAGGATATTGGGTTTAGATTGCATTATTATATTTAAGCTTATTTACCACCGGATTGGCATACATATTTAAGAAACCTTCCATCATAACGCCATTAGAACAATCAATTTTCATTTCTAATCTTCGTTCGAATAAGGATTTTTCGTTTTCAGAATAATGTTCTTTAAATTGATCGGTGTTATATAAAATATCGTAAGCAATATAATTGGTTGGCCACAATTTATAGGATTCTAAAATAGAATCATCTATAGCTTGAGCAACCGCTTGCACTTGTTTATTGGTATTATCATTTTCAAGAGCAATAGCGTCCAATTCTTTATCTAAAATAGCACCAACATGAATATGAATATGTTTCTTTTGTCCGATAATTCCGCTTAAAAGCGTAATGAAATCTTCGTTTTTTTCCTTTACATATTTTTCTGCTTTAGCTTCTGCCATTAACTGTGGCATTTTTAAAGCATCTGTAGGATCGTATTCATAGGAAATAGAAACTGGAACGATTTTTAATTTCTTAAAATAATCCATCAAATTTTCTTCATCAGATCCCATTCCTAGCATTTTCAATACTCCCGGATGGGTAGCGTCGTTGCCATCTTTAGTTCTTCCTTCGCGTTGTGCAATCCATACCGAGCGGTTTTCTCTTAAAATAAGTTGCCCTATATAATCCGACATTAATTTAGAACTTTGTAACAATTCTCTTGGCGACAAACCTCTTTGCACTAAAAAATTTCGATTCAATTTCGATAAATTTAAAAGGAAATCTTTCTTCACTAAGTTATCGCCTATTGCAGATGCCGTCATCACTAAGCCGTGATCAAACAAACAAACATTGAGCAATGAGGTATCTAAAATGATGTCTCTATGATTGGAAATAAAAAGATAAGGAGTATGTTTTTCCAGTTTTTCAAAACCTGAAGTGGTCAATCCTTCGGAGGAATTTTCTAATACTTTTTGAACCGAATGGTAAATAAAATTACATTGAAAATCACGAATGGAATGTGTTTTTAATAATTGATTTTTCCATACCTCATCGTCTACATCTGGAAATGTAAAACTCATGATAGCCTTCATCATTGGGTGGTTTACTAACCCTTTAATTGCGGTATTAACTTCGGCATCATAAAACGGTCGAATTGCGTCAAATTTCTGCATCTCTAGTTATGGATTGTTATTAAAGCAACAAAATAACAAAAAAAAAAGGACTTATTAAATTAATAGTCTATTAAATCCCGAAATGCTACTAGAGTTATCAGTTGTTACTCTTTCTATTTTAAATATTTGAATAGAAAACTAATACTTTGGTTTTTGTTTAGTTCCCCTAAAATTGATAATCTCAATAGTAGATTTTTTGAGATTTATTCTGTAAACAAGATAATTATTTTTATCAATAATTGCTTTGTAAAGTGATGTTTCCGTGTCAGATTTTGGAAACAATTCAGGATGGATAATTATTTGTTTCAAAACTTGATTAATCTTTTTCTCAAGTTGCAAAATTTCTTTTGGAGTCCATTTTTGCTCCAGATAATCTATAACTTTTTGAAGTCCTTTATTGGCTTGTGGCGTCCATTGAATTACTAGTGCCATTTTGAGAATTTGCTCATAACTTCATCGTTACTAACAAAGTCATTTTCATTTGCTTGCTGGATTCCAATTTCAATTTCCTTTTTTTCATCGGAATCTAATTTTCCATACCAATCGTGCTCTTTTTTAATTTCTTTCAAAACTTTTTCAAGATGCAACATAATAGTTTCGTCAACCATGGTTAACTCTTGTATGAAATTATTTTTTCTTGTTGCTAAATCCATGATATATCAATTTATAAAACAAATATACAAAAAAGTTCAATTTAATTATATCCCAAAAATTGCTTTGGAATTCTCCGTTGTTATCCTTGCTATTTCTTCAATTGGAAGATTATAAATTTCGGATAATTTTTGAGCAACTAATGTAATGTAGCTACTCTCATTTCGCTTCCCGCGATGTGGTAATGGAGCCAAATAAGGCGAATCAGTTTCCAAAACAATATGCTGTAATTCTATTTCGTTTAAAAATTGGTCTATTTTTCCGTTTTTAAAGGTGGTTACCCCTCCTATTCCGAGTTTCATTCCTAATGAAATTGCTCGTTCTGCCTGTTCTAAATCGCCAGTAAAACAATGAAAAATTCCAAATAAATCGGTTGCTTTTTCGCTTTCTAATACTTCAAATGTTTCTTCAAAAGCATCTCTACAATGGATATTTATTCCTAATTGGTATTTTTTAGCCAATTGAATTTGGTGCTGAAAAGCATGTTGTTGTTCTTTCAAAAATGATTTATCCCAAAACAAATCCATCCCGATTTCGCCAACGGCAAAAAATTTTCTTCTAGCCAATTCGGTTTCCACATGAGCCAATTCTTCTAAATAATTTTCTTTTACATAACACGGATGCAAACCCATCATTAAAAATATATTTTCAGGATATTGCGCTTCCAAATCATACATTTTTTGTGTATAGGTTGAATCAATAGACGGAACAAAAAGCCTCGTCACGCCTGCTTCTTTGGCACGCTGCATCATTTCGTTTCGGTCGTCTTGAAATTGGGAAGAATATAAATGGGTATGGGTATCGGTAAAAATCATTTTATTTTTTTAAAGTTACAAAGTTACAAACTTTATTTTCGAATTTTAATTTACTTTTGATGTATGGAAACACTACCAATTCTATTAAAAAAGGAAGGCTACCAAAAAATAAACTTCAAAGTTACTAAAACGCAACATTTGCTAATAAAAGCAAGTGTCAATGGTATTAAAGGAAACTTTATCTTGGATACGGGCGCAAGTAATAGTTGTGTAGGTTTTGAGGGTATTGAGTTATTCCAACTTACTGCTGGAAAATCAAAAACTAAAGCATCTGGGGCAGGCGCAACTGGAATGTTTACCCAATTGGCAAAAGACAATCTGTTACAAATTGGCAAGTGGAAAAATACCGAATTTCATTTAGTGATTTTCGATTTATCGCATGTTAATGAAGCGCTTGTACAACACAAAGCCAAACCCGTTCAAGGGATTATTGGTGCTGATATTCTTATCGAAGGCAAAGCAATTATTGATTACTTCAACCACTGTTTTTATTTGAAGAAAATTTAAATAAAAAATCCCACTCAGAAAAACTGAACGGGATTTAGATTCTTGCTTAGTCTGAAAGACAAAGTTATATTTACAATTCTAATGCTTTTTTAGCATCACCAAGCATCAATAATTCTAAAGGATTTTCCAATGCTTCTTTAACCGCAACTAAGAATCCAACCGATTCACGACCATCAATAATTCGGTGATCATAAGAAAGAGCCACATACATCATTGGGTGAATTTCTACTTTACCATTTACCGCAATTGGACGCTCAATAATATTGTGCATTCCTAAAATTCCAGATTGAGGAGGATTGATAATTGGAGTAGATAACATACTTCCGAAAACACCACCATTAGTAATAGTGAAGGTTCCACCTGTCATATCATCTACTGTGATTTGACCATCACGAGATTTTATTGCCAATCTTTTAATTTCGGCTTCAACACCACGGAAGGATAAATTCTCTGCGTTACGAACAACAGGAACCATCAATCCTTTTGGTCCAGAAACTGCAATTGAGATATCACAGAAATCATAAGCCGTTTTAAAATCACCATCTATCATCGAATTCACATCAGGAAACAAAGCCAAAGCTCTAGTAACTGCTTTTGTGAAAAACGACATATAGCCCAATCCTAATCCGCCATGTTTTGCTTTGAAAGCATCTTTGTATTCATTACGAATCAAGTTGATTGGCGTCATGTTTACTTCATTGAAAGTAGTTAACATGGCCGTTTCGTTTTTAGCAGCAACCAATCTTTCGGCAACTTTACGACGCAACATTGATAGTTTTGTTCTTTCAGAACCACGAGTTCCACCTGTTGGAGTTCCCATAGAAGGTGTTGCATTTACAGCATCATCTTTGGTAATTCTTCCGCCTTTTCCTGTGCCAACAACTGCTGCTGGTTGGATGTTTTTCTCGTCTAATATTTTTCTAGCAGCCGGTGATGGCGCTTGAGTAGCATAGGTTTTTTCTGCAACAGGAGCCGCCTTTGGAGCTTCTGCTTTCGGAGCTTCTGCAACAACTGGTTTTGCTTCTTCTTTTGCTGGAACATCCCCTGCTGGTTTTGCAGCGCTGGTATCAATTAAGCAAACTACAGCACCAACAGCTACAGCATCACCTTCTTCCGCTTTTAGCGTAATAATTCCGCTAGCTTCTGCAGGTAATTCAAGTGTAGCTTTATCCGAATCTACCTCAGCAATAGCTTGGTCTTTTTCAACATAATCGCCATCTTTTACTAACCAAGTTGCAATTTCAACTTCTTTAATCGATTCTCCCGGTGAAGGGACTTTCATTTCTAAAATCATTGTATTTATTTTAAATGATGAATTTTATATTATTTATTGTCGTGTTCGTTTATTATTTGTTCAATTTGAAAATGCAATTCTGGAATTCTATCTGTAATAGTAAACCAAACTACAGAATAATCCACTCCTTCATAATAATGAATAATTTTATCTCGCATTCCCGCCATTTCTTTCCAAGGAATAAAAGGATATTTATCTCTATATTCAGCATCTACTCTTTTGGATGCTTCCCCAATTATTTCAAGGCATCTTGTAAAGGCTCTTTTTAATATTTCATTTTCATAAAAATCATCCTCTAATAGATTAATAGAAGTATCCATTAAAAAATCACATTCTTTTTTAATATGTCTTAAATATTCAATATCAGATTTTGACATATTCTACTTCTTTTAAAATATAGGGTCCAATAAATTCCGAAAGTCCATTTTTGGTAACTACATCCACTTTTAAGTCTTTGAATAGTCTTTCCATCATATCGCAAAAATGAATAAATTTAAAAAAATCCATTTCTCCCTTGTTATAATCCACTAAGAAATCAATATCACTTTCACTTGTTTGCTCATTTCTAACATACGACCCAAACAAACCAATTTCATTAACACCAAAGCCTTTAATAGCGTCTTTGTTGTTTAGTATTGTTTGAAATATGTCTTGTTTGTTGAGCATTGTTTCTATTCTAATAAATTTTCTACTGAAATATCTTCATCAATTTCTTCCCAATGAATTCCTTCTCCTTTGCCAATTAATCGCCATTTATTTAATTGTTCCTGAGTAGCCTTTCTTAATCTTGGAAACCATTCTAATGGGATTGCTAATTCTCTTCCATCTTCTAAAAATAAAATAATTTTAGAATTTTCAAAAGCAATATTTATTGCGTTTTTCGATTTGTTAATTGTTACGAAACTCATCTTACAAATTTACATTTTTAGCCCTGATAGAAGCGAAAATCCTTTTGATTTTTTTTGCTAGTTTTTGTTGATAAAAAAGAGCGACCCAAGAAGCTCCTTTTTTAGCTTACAAAAACAGTAAAAAAAATTAAAAGATTGAAGCGAATAGCAGGATTAGCTCCTTAAAAAAATTATCTAAATAAATTTTTATCAAAAACCATTCTAATAGCATCGGCATGACGTCTTCTATCTCGAGTGCTGCTTCCTGCTGCTGGTGCTGCATAAGCTTTAAGCGATGCTAATCTCCATTTTACTAAATCGAAATTCATCAACATAAAACTATAAGCTCCCATGTTTTTAGGCTCTTCTTGTGCCCAAACGTAATCATCGGCATTTGGATAACTAGCAATAATAGCTTTCAACTGCTCTACTGGCAATGGAAACAATTGCTCAATCCGAACCAAAGCTACATCATTTCTTTCTAAATTTCCTCTTTCTGCAAGAATATCATAATAGAATTTTCCAGTACAGAAAACTACAGTTTTTACTTTTTTCTTGTCTACTGAATTGTCGTCAATAGTTTCTTGAAATTCCCCGTTGTATAAATCTTCTTGTGTTGACACACAAAGCGGATGACGCAATAAACTTTTTGGTGTAAATACTACCAATGGCTTACGGAACTTGGTTTTCATTTGTCTACGCAACAAGTGGTAGAAATTGGCTGGCGTGGTACAATCGGCAACGTACATATTATGACGCGCACAAAGTTGTAAATAACGCTCCATTCTAGCAGATGAATGCTCTGCGCCTTGTCCTTCGTATCCGTGAGGCAATAAAAGAACAATTCCGTTTTGGTTGTTCCATTTGTCTTCACCACAAGAGATGTATTGGTCCAACATGATTTGACATCCGTTAGAAAAATCTCCAAATTGTGCTTCCCAAATAGTTAATGTTTTTGGGGATGCTAGGGCGTATCCATAATCAAATCCTAAAACTCCGTATTCGGATAATAAGGAATTGTAAATTTGGAATTTTCCTTTGCTGTTTTTTAATGTATCTAAAAGAATTACTTCTTCTTCGCTATCTTCAACTTTTACTACGGCATGGCGGTGTGAAAAAGTTCCTCTTTCAACATCTTGTCCGGAAACACGCACATTATATCCTTCATGTAATAAGGATCCATAAGCCAAGGTTTCGGCAGTCCCCCAATCGATAACATTATTATCGTACATGGTTTTTCTGTCGTTAACAATTTTAGAAATTTTATTTATGAATTTTTTGTCCGAAGGCAAAGAAGAAATTTGCGTTGCTATTTCGGTTAATTGTTTTTTATCAAATTTTGTGTCAAACTTTTGAAGCATAACATCGTCAGAAACTTGTTCGAAACCATTCCATTCATCTTGCATAAATGGCTTGATAATGGTTAAATCTTTCTTACGAGAAGCTTGTAAATTTTCATCCAAACGTTCTTTGTAATCGTTTTCTATTTTGGTTAAATAGGCAGCATCTACAATTCCGTCTTTAATCAATTTTTCGGCATAAATATCTCTAGGATTTTGATGCTTAGCAATTATTTTATATAAAACAGGTTGTGTAAAACGTGGTTCGTCACCTTCGTTATGACCGTATTTTCTGTAACCTAATAAATCAATAAACACATCACGACCAAATTCCATTCGGAAATCTAATGCAAACAACATGGCATGAACCACGGCTTCGGCATCATCTGCATTGACGTGAAGAACTGGAGACAAAGTCACTTTAGCCACATCCGTGCAATAAACAGACGAACGAGCGTCTTGGTAATTGGTAGTAAAGCCAACTTGGTTGTTGATTACGATATGAATGGTTCCACCGGTTTTGTATCCGTCTAATTGTGCCATTTGAACAATTTCGTATACAATTCCTTGTCCAGCAACTGCGGCATCTCCGTGAACGGCAATTGGCAATACTTTAGAGAAATCATTTGGAAAAAGACGGTCTTGTTTAGCACGCGTAATTCCTTCAATTACGGCTCCAACAGTTTCTAAATGCGAAGGATTTGGAGCTAAGTTTAGATTGATTTTTTTACCTGACTCAGTAGTTCTTTCGGAGGTTAATCCTAAATGGTATTTTACATCACCGTCAAAATATTCTTGATCGTAATCTTTTCCGTCAAATTCTGAAAAAATATCTTGGGTATTTTTACCAAATATATTAGCTAAAATATTCAATCTACCTCGGTGCGCCATTCCCATTACGAAATGTTCTACACCTTTTTCAGCAGCAGCTTCAATTAAAGCATCAAGTGCTGGAATTATACTTTCCCCTCCCTCAAGAGAGAACCTTTTTTGACCTACGTATTTAGTGTGAAGAAAGTTTTCAAACGAAACTGCTTCGTTTAATTTTCCAAGAATGTGCTTTTTTTGATTGGCATCAAAACTAGGAAGGTTATCGTTGACATTCAATTTATTTTGAATCCACTGAATCACTTCCGGTTTTCTCATATACATGTATTCAATACCAATGTGTTGGCAATACACTTTTTTAAGATGAGAAAGTATGTCTTTTAAGGTAGAAGGTTGGTGTCCTAAAACTTTAGCGGCATCAAAAACCGTATTCAAATCGGCGTCCGAAAGGTTGAAATTAACCAAATCCAAATTTGGCTCGTAAGTTCTTCTATCGCGCACAGGATTGGTCTCAGTAAATAAATGACCTCTAGTTCTATAGCCATCAATAAGTTTAAGAACATTAAATTCTTTTTGTAACTTTTCAGACACTTGGCCATTATCGGTAGAGGTTGCTACATAATTGGCAATTTGTGTCCCAGAAGTCTCTTCGTTATAGGTTTCCATTCCAAAATCGAAACCTTGAAAAAATGCTCTCCAGCTTGGCTCTACGCTGTCTGGATTTTCAATATATTGATCGTATAATTGTGCGAAAAACTCGGTGTGTGCTGCGTTTAAGAAAGAAAACCTATCCATATTTTTTTATATAAGTAATCGTGTAGTTGAAAAAATTTATGCAAAAGTAAAATATTTATAACAATCTTTCTATGTTTTTACTACTTTTATATCGCTAAATAAATATATACATCCCTATGGAAAAGAATTCTGTAAAAATTTTAACAAAAACGTTAACAATTTTATTTTTTATCGGAACTAGTATTGGTATTTATGGACAAACAGCTGCTTCTGCTGCTCCTAAAAATGATTTTTGGAAACACGTACAATTTGGGGGAGGTTTTGGCGTAAGTGTTGGCTCTGGATTTACCGATGTAACGGTTGCCCCGAGTGCAATTTACAACCTCAATCACTATGTTTCTATTGGTGCCGGATTGCAAGGAAGTATTGTTTCGCAAAAGGATTTTTATAGTTCCGCTATTTATGGCTTAAATGTCATTACTCTCTTCAATCCTGTAGAGGAATTACAAATTTCATTAGAAGTAGAGCAAGTGCGGGTAAACAATACCTTTAGAAATCCAACAAAAGGCACCTTAAAAGATAATTTTTGGAATACCGGATTGTTTATCGGTGGAGGTTATCGAACGGATAATGTTACTGTTGGTATGCGGTACAACCTTTTGTTTAATAAAGACAAAAACGTATATAGTGATGCTTTGATGCCGTTTATTAGAGTTTATTTTTAGTACCTACTCCTAAACCAAACTTTCATCCATTCCCGTTTTAAAACCAAGAAAGCCACTTGTTGGGATAATTCCATGATATCCGAACCATCCAGTTTTTTTACTTGATCTTCTGGAACATCAACAATGTAAAGCAAACTTAAATATTCGGCAAATTTATACTGAATCAATCGGTAGATTTTTTCATGAAGTTGGGCTTTCAACTCTTCTGGGAGGAGATCAATAGGCAAATCTATAGGTTCATTTGCAAAGTTAAAATCCTTGTTTAACTGTTCAATCAGTTTAACATACAAGTTTTCTTTTTCGGCTTCCGAAAGTAAATTATCTGTGGAAATTGGAGCTACATACATGTTAAATTCCAAAATTAAAATTCCAAATTCCAAACTTTAAAAAAGAGTCCCATTGGAATTTGGGATTTAAAAAATTGGATTTTCTATTATACATTTCTATTCATTAAATTTTCGCCAAAAGCCCGCAACATGCTTTTTTTGTCCGAAGATATATTCATTTTTTCTAAAGTTTCAAATGCCTTCAAGGTAAAATCTTGGATGGCTTGTTGTGTGGCACTTGAAGCACCTGAAGCATTGAAAATCTCTTTTACGGAAGTAATTTTATCTACATTATCCGGAGGATGAATAGAGAAAAGATGCATCAATTGGTTTTTTTGGTTTTCATCCGAAAAAGCAATCGCCTTTAAGTACAAATAGGTTTTTTTGTTTTCAATAATATCCCCACCTACTTGCTTACCGAAAGTTTCCGGGTCGCCAAAAGCATCCAAATAATCGTCTTGCAATTGAAATGCCAGACCTAAATTTAATCCAAAATTATAAATCAAATCCGCGTTTTCTGTGGTAGTTTCAGCAACAATAGCTCCCATTTTCATAGCAGCTGCGACTAAAACTGCCGTTTTATATTCAATCATTTTTAGATATTCGGGAATCGTAACATCGTCTCTAGTTTCAAAATCAACATCGTATTGCTGTCCTTCACAAACTTCCAGCGCTGTTTTACTAAACAATTTGGCTAATTCTCTAAAGATTTTTGGTTCGTATTCTTCAAAATGTTGGTAGGCCAAAATCAGCATGGCATCTCCAGATAGAATTCCGGTATTGATGTTCCATTTTTCGTGCACGGTTTCGTTGCCTCTTCGCAAAGGTGCATCGTCCATAATATCATCATGAACCAAAGAAAAATTATGAAATACCTCAATAGCCGTTGCTGCTGCTAATGCCTTTTTGCAATCTATATCAAAAACTTCGGCTGCCATTAAGGTCAAAATCGGACGCATTCTTTTTCCACCAAGAGATAAAATATATTCAATTGGTTCGTAAAGATTTTTAGGATCTTTAGTCAAATGTAATTCTGAAAAATAATCGGTAATAAGTTCTTGATAATGGGAAATTGCGTGCATTTTTTATAGTTGTGCGTTGTAAGTTTTTATGTTGTGAGTTTTATTATCGCAAAAATACTAATTAAAACTTTCACAACCTATAACCTATAACCTACAACTTCTTAAATGTTAAATTTATCAAAATACTTTGGAAACTATTTTAGTATTTAAAGTTTCCAAGGTATCTTTGCACTCGAAATAACAGAACATGAAAGATAAAATAATGTCCAAAGCGAGTGATTTATTCTTAAAACTTGGTTTTAAAAGTGTCACTATGGATGATATTGCTGGAGAAATGTGCATTTCTAAAAAAACAATTTACAAGTACTTTTGCAATAAAGAAATATTAATTGAGGAAAGCACTGCAATGGTTCATGCCGAAATTCACACTATTATTGCCAAGATTATCGACAAGAAACACAATGCAATTGAAGAAAATTTCGAAATACGAAAGATGTTTAAAGAAATGTTTAAATCGGCAGACACATCACCAATTTATCAAATGAAAAAACATTATCCTGAAATCTATACAAAAGTAATATCCCGAGAAATGGAAGAGTGCAACACTCTTTTTAAGCAAAATATTGACAAAGGAATCGAAGAGGGTTTGTATCGAAAAGAGATTGGTGTAGAAAATTATATTAAATTTTATTACACTTTAATCTTTAGCATCAAAGAACAAATTAGCTCTGAAAAAGAAGGGCAAAAAATAGAATTAGAAATATTAGAATACCACACTAGAGCGATGGCAACGACCAAAGGAATACTTGAACTTGAAAAACAATTACAAAATTACAACCACTAATGAAAAAACTTTTTATTATCCCCTTATTCGTTTTTGCACTTGCTGCTCAATCGCAAGAGGCAAAGCAAATTTATAATTTTAGTTTAGAACAAGCAATTTCACATGCTTTGACTAACAACAGAAGTGAAATAAATGCTGGAAGAGACATTGAAATTGCGAAAAAGAAAAAATGGGAAACCACTGCTATGGGTTTGCCTCAAATAAATGGAGCAGTAAACTATCAAGACAACTTTAAATTGCAAACATCACTATTGCCAGCGCAAATTTTTGGTGGTCCTGCGGGAGAATTCGCTGAAGTTACTTTTGGAACCAAGCACAATGGTGGCGGTAGTTTATCCTTAACACAATTAATTTTTGATGGATCGTATATAGTAGCGCTTCAGGCTTCTAAAACGTATCTTCAATTTTATGAAAACTACAAAGTAAAAACAGATTCAGAAGTTAAAGAAATGATAATCAATGCTTATGGTAATGTTTTATTAGCAGACGAAAGTGTTCAAATTTTGCAAAAAAATAAAGTAATATTAGAGAAAACCCTTTTTGATACCGATCAAACCTATAAAAATGGTCTTATTGAAGAAGAAAATGTCGAGCAGTTAAAAATCACCTTATCTTCTGTAAATAGTAACTTGAATTATGTTACCCGATTAAAAGAAATTAGTATGAAAATGCTAAAAGTAAATTTAGGAATCGACATTGATGCTGCGCTTACTTTATCCGATAAACTAGAACTATTAGCACAAAACAATTTGGATTTGGCTTTAAAATCTGCGGAATTTGATCCAAAAGGAAATATCAATTACCTAATTTCTCAAAATTTTGTAGATCAACGTAATTTAGAAATGAAATTACAAAAAAGTAAAGCCTTGCCAACCTTAGCCGCAGGAGTGAATTTTGGATATAATTCTTTTGGAAATACCTTTTCATTTTTCAATTCTAGCCAACGGTATTTTAATTATTCCAATCTTGGGATAAGTTTAAACGTGCCTTTATTTAGCAGTTTTGCTCGAAGTGCTAGAACGCAACAAGCAAAAATAGCATTAGAAAAAGCAAAAACCGATTTAACCGATGCCGAACAAAAACTAAAACTCGGTTATCAAAATGCCAAAAGCAATTATGAATACAGCATTGAACAATACAACAGTTCAAAAGAAAATTTAAAATTAGCAGAACGTATCGAGAAAAAACAACAAATCAAATTCAAAGAAGGACTTTCAAGTAGTTTTGATTTTACGGAAGCCCAGCGTCAATTATACACTTCCCAACAAAGTTATTTACAGACTATGGTGGATGTAATCAGTAAAAAAGCAGCATTAGAAAAAGTAATCGGAAACAAATAATATAGTAAAACTCTTTATAAAAATGAAAAAAATAATCCTAATTTCCACATTCTCAATACTAATCTTTTCTTGCGGAAAGAAAGAAGACAACACAAATATTGATAGCATAATTGCTTCCAAAAACGTTACCGCCCTTCAAGCAAAAAAAGCATTAATTCAGGCCGATTTAGCAAAAATTGATGATGCTTTAGCAACATTGGATGTTAAAAAAGACGAAGCATTAGTTTCGGTTTTAGAAGTAAACGATACTACTTTTACGCATTATCTTGAAGTACAAGGAAGTGTAAATACAAAAGAAAATATTTTAGTACAACCAGAATTTCAGGGAACTTTAGTAGCATTAAACGTAAAAGCAGGTCAACAAGTTTCGAAAGGACAAGTTTTAGGTCGTGTAGATGATGCAGGTTTGAGCCAGCAAGTAGCAAGTTTAGAAAACCAATATGCTCTAGCAAAAACCACTTTCGAACGCCAGAAAAATCTTTGGAATCAAAAAATTGGTTCTGAAATTCAGTATTTACAAGCACAAACACAAATGATTTCTGCTCAAAGAGGTGTTGCTCAAATCAAAGCACAATTAAATAAAACAGTAATAAAAGCACCATTTAGTGGAACTATTGATGATGTTTTTGTTGAAAAAGGACAAGTTGTTGCACCAAGCGCTCAAGGATTGCTGCGAATTGTGAATTTAAATAATATGTACGTTTCTACCACTGTGCCAGAAACCTATATTGGGAAACTTAAAGTGGGTACCGAAGTAGAGGTTTTCTTAACTTCTCTAGGAAAAACCTACAAAGGAAAAGTGCGTCAGGTGGCAAGTTTTGTAAACCCAAGCAATAGAAGTTTTGGTATAGAAGTAAGCGTTCCGAATCCAGAAAATTTATTGCGTCCAAATCAAGTTGCTAAACTTAAAATCACCGATTACGTTAGTAAAAATGCTATTGTAGTACCTACTAATGTGGTACAAGAAGATGGTAAAGGAGACAAATTTGTATTTATTGCAACCGAAATAAATGGCAAAACAGGTATTGCTAAAAAAGTGATTGTAAGCACTGGAAAATCATCCGATAATGTAACCGAAATTGTTAGTGGTTTAACTGCAAAAGATGTTATCGTTACCGAAGGTGTAAATACAATCTCCGAAGGAATGAAATTGAATTTCTAAAAAAAGTTTAGTAGTTTAAAAGTTTAGTAGTTTAGTTAAAACTAAACAGCATCCTAAACTTTTAAACTTATAAACTTATAAACTAAAAATATGAGTCACAAAAACAAAGAATTTAGCATATCGAGTTGGGCGGTTGACAATCGGGTTACGGTGTATATCTTAACCTTATTGATAGTTGTAACGGGAATTATTGCCTATGTTACCATGCCCCGAGAAGATTTTCCGGAAATTATTGAAAATAAAGTATATATCTCATCTGTGTTTCCTGGAAACTCTGCCGAAGATGTAGAGAAATTAGTCATTAAACCTTTAGAAAAAGAGTTTAAAAACATTTCTGGTGTAGAAAAAATTACTTCAAGTTCGTTTCAAGATTATGGAATGATTGTGGTAGAATTTTCTGATAAAGTAACCATTGATGCGGCCAAAACCAAAATTAAAGACAAGGTAGATGTGGTAAAAGCCGATACCAATTGGCCTAATTTAGATAATGGAAGCAAGGTAGAACCAAATGTTTTTGAATTGAATATTTCGGAAGAAGTGCCAATTTTGAACATCAACCTAGAGGGGAATTATACCACGCAACAACTTAAAAAATATGGTGAATTGCTTCAAGATGATATTGAGGAAGTTCCCGAAGTGAAAAAAGTGGACATTCTAGGGGTGGATGACAAAGAGGTAGAAATTGCAGTGGATATTTTCAAAATGACCGCAGCCCAAGTCACTTTTGATGAAATTCAAAATGCAGTTAAATACGAAAACATGACGCTTTCCGGCGGAAATTTAGTATCCCAAGGATCCCGAAACAACATTAGAATTGTTGGGGAAATTCAAGACCCTAAAGAACTGGAGAACATCATCGTGAAATCGTATGGCGGAACCGTTTACTTAAAAGACATAGCAGTTGTAAGTTTTAAAGAAAAAGAAAAAACAACTTATGCACGTGAAAAAGGAACTGAAGTAGTAATGCTTAACGTAAAAAAACGTGCTAGCCAAAACATGATTTCGGCGATTGAACAGGTAAAAGAAAAACTGGAAAAAGCAAAAATCACCTATTTACCTTCCGACTTAAAAATAGAACTTACTAACGACCAATCGTCACGTGTAGAACATCAGGTGAGTGAACTTTCCAACCACATTATCTTCGGAATTGTGCTGGTAATGATTGTTTTGATGTTTACCATGGGATTACGAAATTCCTTGTTTGTTGGAGCTGCAATTCCGTTATCGATGTTGATGGCATTTACCATTCTTTCGGCATTGGGATTGACTTTAAACACAATGGTTTTGTTTGGCTTAGTTATGGGATTAGGAATGCTGGTTGACGACGGAATTGTAGTGGTCGACAACGTTTTTGCCAACATGAAAAAAGGACTGAACCGCGTTCAAGCCTCCAAAATTGGTATTGGTGAAATCGCTTGGCCGGTAATTTCTTCAACGGCTACAACCCTTATGGCATTTTTGCCATTTGCACTTTGGCCCGGAACTATGGGTAAATTCATGAAATACTTCCCTATTACATTAACTATTACTTTATCGGCTTCGTTATTTGTGGCGATGGTTGTGAATGCAGCCATGACGGGTGGTTCAATGGATATTGAAGATAAAAATGTGACTAAAAAATCGGCAAAAAAATATTCCATAATTTTTACTGTAATTGGTTTTATTTTTGTTTTACTTGGAAATATCTACGATTCGACTTTTGCAAAAGCCATCGGACATTTAGCGATAATTTCATTGGGATTAATGTGGTTGTATAAAATCAAAATATACCAATGGACACAAGATTTTCAACATAGTTTTTTTCCAAGAATGGAAGAAAAATACAAAGTGTTTTTAGGTAAAATTCTAACTGGTAAAGCATCTTGGATTGCTCTTGGAGCCATCATTGGAATGTTAATTTTCTCTTTTGTTTTATTGGGAATTTTTCCAAGAAAAGTATTGTTCTTCCCAGAAAACATCCCAAGGCAGGTAATAACCTATATTGAATATCCGCAAGGAACCGACATTCAAAAAACCGATAAAGCCACTCTTTTTGTAGAAAAACAAGTAATTTCTATTCTTAGCAAATATATTGAAGATCCTAAAACCAATAAAAACTTCTTGGCAGAATCGATTGTTTCCCAAGTTGGAAAAGGTGCTGGTAATCCAAATTTAGATGCAGGATCGGCTTCGGAAACTCCTTATAAAGGTAAAGTAACCGTGAATTTCTCGGAGTTTAAATTCCGAAGAGGCATCAACACAACAGATGTTCTAGAAGAAATTCGAAGCAAAGTAAAAGGTATTGCAGGCGCAAAAGTTACGGTAGAAAAAGATGCCAACGGTCCACCTGCTGGATATCCAATTAGTATCCAATTAACAGGAACCGATTATGATGTGATGCTTAAAGAAGCAGCAAAAATGATCACGTTTATCGATTCTAAAAATATTGCTGGAATCGAACGATTGAATGTAGATGTCAATAAAGAAAGTCCGGAACTAGAAGTAAAAGTCGATCGTGTTAACGCCGGAAGTTTGGGAGTTTCTACAGGACAATTGGGTTTCAACTTGCGTCGTTCGGTTTATGGTCAAGAAATTTCAACTTATAAAGAAGGAGATGACGATTATAAAATTACGATGCGTATGCAAGACGACCAACGTAAGAACGAAAACATCTTGTTCAACCAATCGTTAACTTTCAGAAATCAGAACAACGGACAAATAGTGCAAGTGCCTATTTCTGCTATTTCTCAAACCGAAAAAACGACAACTTATAATCAAATCAAAAGAAAAAATCAGAAACGAATAATGACTATTTATTCTAATGTTTTAACTGGTTATAATGGCGATGCGCTTACCAAACAAATTCAAACCGAATTAAAAGGATACGAATTAGCAAAAGGAACTACTTATTCCTTCTCTGGAGTTCAAGAAGAACAAGGAAAAAACCAAAGTTTCTTGATGTATGCCTTGTTTTTAGCCTTGGCTGGAATTACGGTTATTATTGTTTTGCAATTTAATTCTGTTTCAAAAACTATGGTGATTTTATTTACGGTAATACTAAGTTTTAGTGGTGTATTTTATGGATACGTAATTGCCAATATGGATTTCGTGATCTTAATGACCATGATGGGAATTATATCCTTGGCGGGAATTGTAGTGAAAAACGGAATTGTATTAATGGATTTCTTTGTATTATTATTAGACAAGAAAGTTGCCGATAAACATTTAGAAAGCCATGACGATTTATCTTTAGAAGAAATAAAAGAAGTAATTATTGAGTCTGGAAAATCGCGTTTACGTCCGGTTTTATTAACTGCCTTAACTGCCGTTTTAGGATTAATTCCGTTAGCGATTGGGTTGAACTTTGACTTCTTCTCCTTAATTACCGACTTGAATCCGCACTTGTTTATGGGTGGTGACAATGTAATGTTTTGGGGACCTTTAGCCTGGACCATCATCTTCGGATTAACCTATGCTACGGTATTAACTCTGGTTATGGTTCCGGTAATGTTCTACCTGGTAAAAAGAACCAAATATTGGTTACGCGACAGAAGACAAGCAAGACTTAGTACGGAAGAATAATCTAAATATTGGTTAAACTAAAAAGGTCGTTTCAAATTAATGAAACGACCTTTTTTATATTTAAAATAGATTGAAATTACTTCAATAAACTATCCAATTTTTCTTGCAATTGAGGGTCAGATGGTCTTGGAGCATCCGCATTAATTACAATTCCTTTAGGATCAATTAAGATAAATCTCGGAATAGAATTAATTCCAAAAGAGGTAATAAATTCGGAATTCCAGTTTTTATCTGCAAATAATTGAATGCCTCCTAATTGTTTATCTGTTACAAATTTTTTCCATTTATCATGATCTTTATCTTCATCCACAGAAATACTTACAAAAGCAATATTTTTACCTTTATATTTTTCCTCTATTCTTGCTAATGAAGGAATTTCTCCTCTACAAGGTCCGCACCAAGTAGCCCACACATCTATATAAACATACTTCCCTCTTAAATCTTCTAGTTTAGTTTTTCCTCCTGCAAAATTTTCATAATTAAAAGTTGGAGCAACCGAACCATTAATTTTTGCCATTTTCATAACTACGTCAAACTGTGCTTGCATGTTTTTGCTTTCACTCTCTACCAATTTATTGGCTTCTTTAACAAAATCAGTATCAAATCCTCCTGAATCTAACTTATCTTTAAATTCCTTTTTGAAACTTTCAATTAAGCCTGCAAAAGATTTTTCGTCTTTAGCCTCACTCATTTTAGCCTCGTATTTTTCATTCACAAGTGATTTTTGGGCTAAATAATTATTTTCTTTTTCTCCTTTTCCGGTATAAAAAATACTTTCGTCAAAATTTTGAGCATCCATTTTAAGCGAAATATTGAATCCATTTTTTAAATATACAATTGTATATTCTGAACCATCAAATAAAAGATACAATCCCGATTCAACAGAAAAAGAACTAGTAAACATCCCCTTGTCGTTGACTTTTATTTCTTTAAGAGTTTTGCCTTCAGGAGTTTTGATAAAAATTGCATCTCCATTTCTATTGGCAATATCAGCATGAAAAGTGACCTTATCTTGAGCAAGGCCGGTATTTGCCAAAATTATAGCAAATAAAACAAACACTATTTTCTTCATATTATCAATTTTAAAATTTTATAAAACCAAAAGTAACTAATTTTATTTAGGAGTATTTCTTTATTAAGAAAATTTTTAGTATTTATTTCGTTGGAAGTTTTTTTTATTATGCACTAGAGTTTATTGAAAGCTTAGCAAAGCATACTATCAATCCATTGACAATAAAATTATTATTTCATAAAATAAGGCTAATTGTAGACTACGAAAAAAACATAATAATTTTGGAATTAAATCCAATAAAATTATAATAATTTTAGATTAAAATCTAATAAAACCATAATTATTTTAGAATATATAGAAATTTATTTACTTTTGTAGGATATAAAATCAACTTTGTATGATTCGAAGAGAACAAACAAACTTTGCCAAAGCAAGATTATTCAAAGGAAAAGCACTACTCGTTTTTGGACCAAGGCAAGTAGGGAAAACTACTTTTGTTGAAAATTTAATTGCCGACTTAAATAAGAAAACGCTTTTTCTTAACGGAGACGAATCGGATGTGCTTGTTTTATTTGAAAACCCAAACGCGAGTAAACTAAAGAATATCATTGGTGACAACGAAATTCTGGTTATTGATGAAGCGCAACGTATTACAAATATTGGTATTGTTATTAAAATTATTGTAGACCAAATAAAAACGGTGCAAGTAATAGCTACGGGTTCTTCTAGTTTTGAATTGGCAAACAAACTAAATGAACCATTAACCGGAAGAAAATACGAACTATTTTTGTTTCCAATTGCATTTAGCGAAATGGTTGAACACAATGGTTTGTTAGAAGAAAAAAGAGCCTTAGAACAAAGGCTTATATATGGTAATTATCCCGAAATAATAACAAATTCAATAGATGCTAAAGAGCATGTAAAATTGATAGCCAACAGTTATTTATATAAAGATTTGTTTTTGTTAGAGCAAATAGCAAAACCTGTTTTACTTCAAAAAATCGTCAAAGCACTTGCGCTTCAAGTTGGTAGCGAGGTAAATTACAATGAACTCTCGAGACTCATTCAAATAGATAATAAAACAATTGAAAAATATATTGATCTTCTTGAAAAAGCATTTGTGATTTTTAAACTTCCGGCTTTATCCAGCAACATCAGAAATGAAATAAAAAAAGGCAAAAAAATCTATTTTTATGACAACGGAATTATCAATGCGGTTACAGGAAATTTCAACCCATTGTCTCAAAGAACCGATATTGGTAGTCTATGGGAAAACTACATCATTAGCGAACGTATTAAATATCTAAACATTCAACAAAATGAAGCAATCTCCTATTTTTGGAGAACAACACAACAACAGGAAATAGATTATATTGAAAAAAAGGGGGAACAAATTTTAGCATGCGAAATAAAATGGAACGTTAAAGCCAAAAATAAAATACCCGTAACGTTTTCAGGAAATTATGCTAATGTAAAATCCGAAATAATTACACCTATTACTTATGAAGAATTCTTATTATAAATGACACGAATAGTTAATCGTTAATTTGGAAGTTTTTTATTCTTTCATATATTCATATTAAGTCCTAAATTTGCACTCTAAATTAAATTCCAATGTATAGAAGTCATAATTGTGGCGAATTGAACGCTAGTCATATTAATACTGAAGTTACCCTTGCCGGATGGGTTCAAAAATCAAGAGATAAAGGATTCATGAATTGGGTAGATTTGCGCGACCGTTATGGAATAACGCAATTATTATTTGACGAAAGTCGTTCTGAGAAAACGGTTTTCGAATTGGCCAAAACCCTTGGAAGAGAATTTGTAGTACAAGTAAAAGGAACCGTTATTGAGCGAGAAGCCAAAAACAATAACATTGCAACCGGAGAAATTGAAATTCTAGTTACCGAAATGACTATTCTTAATGCGTCATTAACACCTCCGTTCACTATTGAAGATGAAACCGATGGTGGTGAAGACATCCGAATGAAATACCGTTACTTAGACATTAGAAGAAATCCAGTAAAAAACAGTTTGCTTTTTCGTCATAAAGTAGCACAAGCCGTTAGAAATTATCTTTCTAATTTAGATTTCTGCGAAGTAGAAACTCCGTATTTAATTAAGTCTACTCCCGAAGGTGCTCGAGATTTCGTAGTGCCAAGTAGAATGAATGAAGGACAATTTTATGCACTTCCGCAATCGCCTCAAACTTTCAAACAATTGTTGATGGTTGGTGGAATGGATAAATATTTTCAAATTGTGAAATGTTTCCGAGATGAAGATTTACGTGCCGATAGACAACCCGAGTTCACCCAAATCGATTGCGAAATGGCATTTGTAGAACAAGAAGATATTTTAAATGTATTTGAAGGACTAACCCGTCATTTGCTAAAAGAAATAAAAGGTATTGAAGTAGAAAAATTTCCAAGAATGACCTACGATCACGCCATGAAAACGTACGGAAATGACAAACCAGACATCCGTTTCGGAATGGAATTTGGTGAATTGAATGCCGTAGCACAACATAAAGAATTTCCTGTATTTAATAGCGCAGAACTAGTAGTTGCAATTGCAGCACCAAGCTGTGCAACTTTTACGCGTAAAGAAATAGATGCTTTAATTGATTGGGTAAAACGCCCTCAAGTTGGAGCTTCTGGAATGGTATATGTTAAATGTGAAGAAGACGGAAGCTATAAATCCTCCGTAGATAAATTCTATGACCAAGACGATTTAAAAAAATGGGCGGAAATAACCGGAGCTAAAGCTGGCGATATGATTTTTGTGCTATCTGGTCCTGCAGATAAAACTAGAACCCAACTTTCTGCACTCCGTATGGAACTAGCAACTCGTTTAGGATTAAGAAATCCTGCAGAATTTGCACCATTATGGGTAGTAGATTTTCCATTGTTAGAATTAGACGAAGAATCTGGAAGATGGCACGCCATGCACCATCCATTTACTTCACCAAAACCAGAAGACATGGAATTGTTAGCTACCAATCCTGGAAAAGTTCGTGCGAATGCCTATGATATGGTATTAAACGGAAATGAAATTGGTGGTGGTTCTATTCGTATTCACGATAAAGCTACGCAACAATTAATGTTTAAATATTTAGGTTTCACCGAAGAAGAAGCCCGCAACCAATTTGGATTTTTAATGGATGCCTTCCAATTTGGCGCACCACCACACGGAGGATTAGCTTTCGGATTGGATCGATTAGTAGCAATTTTAGGCGGTCAAGAAACCATTCGTGACTTTATTGCATTCCCAAAAAACAATTCTGGAAGAGACGTTATGATTGATGCACCATCCGTTATTGACGACCTACAATTAAAGGAATTACACATAAATGTTAATTTAAAGTAATTAATGTTGAATTCGCAACTTATTAGAAAGCAGCTATTTAAAAAATCATAAATAGTTGCTTTTTTATTAAGAATTTTACACATAATTCAAATATTTATCTGAAAATCATTTATTTAGAAATGTAGGATGTTAAAAATAATTTAAAATTTTATTGCGTTTTTGTTTGCTGTGTCAGAAATAAGTATATCTTTGGGCATTATTAATTTTTTTACATTACAAAATGCGCACAGGTACAGTTAAATTTTTCAATGAGTCTAAAGGTTACGGATTCATTACAGATGATGAAAATGGAAAAGACATTTTCGTTCACGCAACAGGTATTAAAGCTGAATCACTTAATGAAGGTGACAAAGTTTCTTACGAAGAAGAAGAAGGAAGAAAAGGTAAAGTAGCTGCTCAAGTAGAAGTTATCGAAGACTAATATATATTATTTTTTGGTTACCTAAATGTTTAAAACGTCTCGATTATATCGGGGCGTTTTTTTTCATCTCTTTTTATTATTTAGAATTAGTTTAAATAAGTGCTTTTGACCAATAAATAACAAACGATTAACCCTAGCTTTTTGCGAATTAAATAATGCAATGTATATTTGCAATCATTTTAGAAAAAGACTTTAAATTAGAGATTATGCAATCTACACAACACGATTATATACCAATACTAATGCAGGCAATCCTTGCTATAGGATTTGTTGTTGCAACTATCATTGGATCAAGCTTTTTAGGTCCAAAAAGACATTCTAAAAATAAAGATAAAAACTTTGAGTGTGGTATTGAATCTGTAGGAAATGCCCGTATTCCATTTTCAGTAAAATATTTCCTTGTCGCTATACTTTTTGTACTTTTTGATGTAGAGGTAATATTTCTATATCCTTGGGCGGTAAACTTTAGAGAATTAGGTATAGACGGGATGATTAAGATGGTTATCTTTATGCTGCTTCTATTAATTGGTTTCTTCTACATTTTGAAGAAAAAAGCATTAGAGTGGGAATAATAAATTACGAATTGTAAATTACGAATTATAAATGAGTGATTCTAAAATAAATATGGTTGATCCGCCAGAAGGAGTTACAGGAGAAGGTTTTTTTGCAACCAAACTAAACGATGTGGTTGGTATGGCGCGCGCAAATTCGCTTTGGCCTTTACCTTTTGCTACTTCTTGTTGTGGAATTGAATTCATGGCTACGATGGCCTCGCATTACGATTTAGCTCGTTTTGGCTCTGAACGTGTGAGTTTTTCTCCTCGTCAAGCGGATATGCTAATGGTAATGGGAACTATCTCCAAAAAAATGGCACCTATTTTACGCCAAGTATACGAACAAATGAGTGAACCTCGTTGGGTAATTGCCGTTGGTGCTTGTGCAAGTTCAGGTGGTGTTTTCGATACGTACTCGGTTTTACAAGGAATTGACAAAGTAATACCTGTAGATGTTTATGTTCCAGGATGTCCACCAAGACCAGAACAAATTGTGGATGGCGTAATGCAATTACAAGAATTAGTAAGAAACGAATCTGTTCGCAGAAGAAGTTCTCCAGAATATGTGGAATTATTAGCTTCTTATAACTTATAAAATGGCTTTAGAAACAACCTACATCCAAGAAAAAATTACAAATAAATTTGGCGACAAAGTGTTGAACTTTGGGATTAATCGCGATATTTTTTCCTTCGAAGCTACTCCAGAAGCAATTCACGAAGTAATTCGAACTTTAAAAACAGAAGAAGATTTGAATTTTCATTTCCTTACTGATTTATGCGGTGTCCACTACCCAGAAAATGATGCTAATCATCAATTTGCAGTAGTTTATCATTTACATAATTGGATTGAAAATGTAAGAGTAAGAGTCACTACGTATTTATCTGGTGAAAATCCAGAAGTAAATACAATCATTGACTTATTTCTTTGCGCCAATTGGATGGAAAGAGAAACTTGGGATTTTTACGGAATTGTATTTAAAGGGCATCCACAATTGAAACGTATTTTAAATATGGATGAAATGGTGTCTTTCCCAATGCGAAAAGAATTTCCAATGGAAGATAGTGGAAGAACCGACAAAGACGATCGTTTCTTTGGAAGAACAGCACAAAAGTTATAACAAATGACGTTGATAGAAAAACATAAACAAAAACTAGATCAGCTTTGCATGGATCACCATGTAAAACAATTGTATTTGTTTGGTTCTATATTAACTGAAAAATTTAATGATGAAAGCGATATTGATATGTTGATTCAATTTTCGACAATAGATTTAAAAGATTATTTTGACAATTACATGGATTTTAAGGAAAAAGTAGAATTGTTACTTAATAGACCTATTGATTTAGTTGAAAATCAAGCAATAAAAAATCCAATATTCAGAAAAGTTGTCGATAGAGAAAAACAGCTGATTTATGGATGAGAAAGTTTTAAAGTCATTATTTGATATAAAATTAGCTATTGAAGAAATTGACAGCTTTTTGTTAAAAGAAAAAAAACTTTTTCAAATTATAGTAAAAATGCCTTATTAAAAAGAGGTATAGAAAGAAATTTAGAAATAATTGGGGAGGCCGTAAGTAGAGTTTTAAAAGAAAATTCTGAAATTCAAATTACTAATGCCCGCAGAATAATTGGATTAAGAAACCAAATCATCCATGCTTACGATAGTATATCCGATGAAAACATTTGGAGTATCATTATAAATCATATTCCAAGTCTTAAAATAGAAATAGAAAACAAAATAAATAATTCAACATTATAGAATGTCAGACTTATTATTATTACCAGAGCATCGATATGCCAAAGTTATTGAACAAACTCGCAACGAAGACGGAAGCGAACTGTCCATATTAAATCTTGGCCCAACCCACCCAGCAACACACGGTATTTTTCAAAATATCTTGTTGATGGATGGTGAACGTATCCTTGATGCAGAACCAACCATTGGTTATATTCACCGTGCTTTTGAAAAAATTGCAGAAAACCGCCCATTTTACCAAGTAAATGTTTTGACCGATAGAATGAACTATTGTTCTTCTCCAATCAATAACATGGCGTGGTGGATGACGGTGGAAAAACTATTAGAAATTGAAGTTCCTAAAAGAGCGCAATATCTTAGAGTAATTGTAATGGAATTGGCGCGTATTTCTGATCACTTAATCTGTAATTCAATTCTTGGAGTAGATACAGGAGCTTATACTGGTTTCCTTTATGTATTCCAATTTCGTGAAAAAATTTACGAGATCTACGAAGAAATTTGTGGTGCTCGTTTAACAACCAATATGGGTAGAATTGGCGGTTTCGAAAGAGATTGGTCCGAAGCTGCTTTCAAAAAATTAGATACATTTTTAACTGATTTTCCAGTTGCTTGGAAAGAATTTGAAAATTTATTCGAAAGAAATAGAATTTTCATTGACAGAACGGTTAACGTTGGTCCAATCACTGCCGAAAGCGCAATGCAATACGGCTTAACAGGTCCTAATTTACGTGCTGCAGGAATTGATTATGATGTTAGAAAAGCACAACCATACTCCTCGTATGAAGATTTTGAATTTGATATTCCAGTAGGAAAATCAGGCGATACTTACGATCGTTTTTGCGTTCGTAATGCTGAAGTTTGGGAAAGTTTAAGTATCATCAAACAAGCATTAGCAAAATTACCAGAAGGTCCAATTCATGCGGATGTTCCTGATTATTATTTGCCTCCTAAAGAAGATGTATACCACAATATGGAAAGCTTAATTTATCACTTCAAAATTGTGATGGGTGAAGTTCCAGTTCCAGTAGCTGAAATCTACCATCCAGTAGAAGGAGGAAATGGAGAATTAGGATTTTATTTAGTAACCGATGGTAGCAGAACACCGTATCGTTTGCATTTTAGAAGACCTTGTTTTATTTACTATCAAGCCTATACTGAAATGATTAAAGGCGGAATGTTATCTGATGCTATTGTAATACTATCCAGTTTAAATGTAATTGCAGGAGAATTAGACGCATAAGAAATAAGATTGCAGAATGCAGATTTTAGATTGCAGATTTGAATATCTATTATCTAAAATTTAATATCTAAATTAGAAATGGAAAAAACACATATCCAACAAGAAATAAACATGACCGAATCTTTGATGACACGCATCAACGAATTAATCAGTCATTATCCTGAAGGCAAAAAGAAATCGGCTTTATTGCCAGTTTTGCACGAAGTTCAAGATGCGCACGACAATTGGTTAAGTACCGATTTGCAGATAAAAGTGGCTGAAATTCTTGAAATACAACCTATTGAAGTTTTTGAAGTGGTAACATTTTACACCATGTATAACCAAAGACCAATCGGAAAATACATGTTTGAATTCTGTCAAACTTCCCCTTGTTGTCAAAACGGAGTAGAAGATTTAATGGATTACACTTGTTCAAAATTAGGTGTAAAAGTTGGCGAACCTACTGCAGACGGACAATTTGAAGTTCGCGGTGTAGAATGCCTTGGGGCTTGTGGTTATGCTCCGATGATGCAATTGGGAGATTTCTACCAAGAGCATTTAACCAAAGAAAAAATTGATCAATTGGTAGAAGATTGTAAAGACGGAAAAATCACTTTACACGATAAGTAAGAAAATGAATAAAAATTTTCCAA
The DNA here is from genome assembly GCF_044357305.1 of Flavobacterium sp. GTDB lineage: Bacteria > Bacteroidota > Bacteroidia > Flavobacteriales > Flavobacteriaceae > Flavobacterium. Next base: position 18,697 of record NZ_JBIKPS010000017.1, on the reverse strand, counting down.
ATATAATAGAGGCTAAGCCATTGGAAAACTATAAATTATTCTTAAAATTTGATGATGGGATAAATGGTGAAATTGAATTATCAAATTTGAAAGGAAAAGGAGTTTTTGAATATTGGAATGATGAAAATAATTTTAAAAACTTTAAAATTATAGATAATATAATTATTTGGAATGATATCTTGGATATGGATTCAAATGCATTTTATTTGAAAATCATAAACAAAACCTTTGAAGAATATGCCAGAGATTAGTAGATTTTATGGAATAATAATTTACATGTATCTACAAGATCATAATCCACCGCATTTTCATGCAAAGTATAATGATTTTCAAATAATGATTCTATAGATAATTTTGCAGTTTTAAACGGGAAATTCCCTTCAAAAGCATTGGCATTAGTTATTGAATGGGCATCATTACATCAAGACGAATTAATAGAAAATTGGAAAAATTTATCAAATTCTGATAATGGAACATTTAATAAAATTGAACCGTTAAATTAATAAAAATGAAATTGACCACTACGCAAATAAATCAAATTAAAACGTTCTTTGCAGATAAACCTGTGAAAAAAGTATATATATTTGGTTCTTATGCAAGAGGTGAGGCAGATGAAAACAGCGATGTTGATTTATTGATAGATTGGGATTATACAAAACATATTGGATTAAACTATGTTTTTTGGAAAGAAGAAATAAAGATAATATTACATAAAGAAGTTGATTTTGTTTCTGTAAATTATATAGCACCTTTTATTGAAGAGTATATTAATAAGGATAAAAAATTAATATATGAAGCATAATTTAGGAGATGAAGCAAGAATAATTCATATTATTGAAGCAATTGCAGACATAGAAATGATTCTTAACAATGTTAGTTTAGAAGATTTTTTATCAAACAAAGAAAAAAAATTAGCAACTGAAAGATTATTAGAAATTATTGGAGAAGCCTCTAATCATATTTCAGAAAAAATATTATACCATCCAGAAATTGCAACTCCTTGGAGAAAAATTATTGGAACAAGAAATTTAATAGTTCACGAGTATTTTAGAATAAACTATGACATCATCTATCAAATTGCAAAAGATGATATTATACCTCTAAAAGAAGAGATTCAAATTATAGTAAAAGATTTAGACAAATATTTAAAATAGTATGTCAAGAAAAATATTATTAGACAAAATCAATGTTCCGGGTATTAAAACATACGAAGTATATCGCAAAGAAGGCGGTTATGCCTCTGTAGAAAAAGCCTTGAAAAAAATGACGCCCGATGAAGTAGTTGAAGAAGTGAAAACTTCAGGACTTCGTGGTCGTGGTGGTGCAGGATTTCCAGCAGGAATGAAATGGAGTTTTATCGACAAAAAATCGGGAAACCCACGTCATTTAGTTTGTAATGCGGACGAATCCGAACCAGGTACTTTTAAAGATCGTTACTTAATGGAGTACATTCCACACCTATTAATAGAAGGAATGATTACCTCAAGTTACGCTTTGGGCGCCAACTTATCCTACATCTATATTCGTGGTGAATACATGTGGATTTACAAAATTTTAGAAAGAGCTATCGCCGAAGCAAAAGCAGCAGGTTGGTTGGGTAAAAATATATTAGGTTCTGGCTACGATTTAGAACTTTATGTTCAAATTGGTGCTGGAGCATACATCTGCGGAGAAGAAACTGCATTGTTAGAAAGCTTAGAAGGAAAACGTGGAAATCCTCGTTTGAAACCACCCTTTCCTGCTGTTAAAGGACTTTGGCAAAATCCAACCGTAGTAAATAACGTAGAAACTATTGCTGCAGTGCCTTGGATTGTAAACAATTCAGGAGCGGATTATGCAGGAATTGGAATTGGACGTTCTACGGGAACCAAATTAATTTCGGCTTCTGGAAATATCAAAAACCAAGGCGTATTCGAAATCGAATTAGGTTTATCCGTATACGAATTCATGAATTCCGACGAATATTGTGGTGGAATGCAAACCGACAGACCCTTAAAGGCTTTAGTTCCTGGAGGAAGTTCGGTGCCAATTTTACCAGCCAATTTAATTTACAAAACCGCTGCTGGAGAAGATAGATTAATGTCTTACGAAAGCCTTTCCGATGGTGGATTCGCAACAGGTTCCATGTTAGGTTCTGGTGGATTCATAGTTTACGACGATCGAGCCTGTATTGTTCGCAACACTTGGAATTTCTCTCGTTTTTACCACCACGAATCTTGCGGTCAATGCACTCCATGTCGTGAAGGAACCGGCTGGTTAGAAAAAGTATTGTGGAGAATCGAAAACGGTCAAGGTCGCGAAGAAGATATCGATTTGTTATGGAGCATCCAATCTAAAATTGAAGGAAACACCATCTGCCCATTAGGCGATGCGGCTTCCTGGCCAGTTGCTGCGGCAATTCGCCATTTTAGAGAGGAATTTGAATATCACATTCGTTTTCCAGAAAAAATAAAAAATAGAGATCACTTTGTAAATGAGCCTTTCGAAAAAGTAAAGCATTTAATAACAAAGCAAGAAGTTTAAAAATAATTTGAAGCGAATGGCTTGGGCATTTTTGCAATCCATTTTCCCGCTTTTCGTTGCAATCTTTGCTTTTTTAAAGAAAAAAAGCAAAGGATTTCCACTACAATCGGGGCTAAAAGATAAAAATTTTAGGAATATTTGTAAACATTAATAAAAATAAAAATGGGACTAGTATATTCAACTATCACGCTATCTAATCCAGTTTTAAATACTATTAAGCCAATTGAAGTAACAAGTTTAGTAAATACTGGAGCAACCTATTTGTGCATTCCACAACATGTCGCAAACCAATTGGAATTAACTGAATTACAAAAAAGAGAAGTCACACTTGCAGACGGAACATCATCATTAGTTCCTTATGTTGGACCAATAAAAGTAGCATTTGAAAACAGAATTTGTTTTGTGGGTGCCATGGTTTTAGGTGATCAATGTTTATTAGGTGCAATACCTATGGAAGATATGGATTTGATAGTTCATCCAAAATATTTTAAATTAAGCGTAAATCCAGCTTCGCCAAACATTGCAAGCGGATTAGCTAAATAAAAAAGAAAGAATAAAAAAGTAAATAAAAGAACAAAAATACTCCGTAGGAGTTAAATATTGGTAAATGAAAGTAACCATAGACGGTCAAGAAATTGAAGTAGAAGCTGGAACAACCATCCTGCAAGCGGCTCGTATGATTGGTGGAGAATCTGTTCCGCCAGCCATGTGTTATTATTCTAAACTAAAAGGAACTGGCGGAAAATGCCGTTGCTGTTTAGTGGACGTTACAAAAGGAAGTGAAGCCGATCCAAGACCTATGCCAAAGTTGGTAGCCTCTTGTATTACAGGTTGTCAAGACGGAATGGAAATTGCCAGCAAATCTTCTGAAAGAGTAACCGAAGCGCGTAAAGCAGTAACCGAATTCCTTTTGATTAATCACCCTTTAGATTGCCCAGTTTGCGATCAAGCGGGAGAATGTGATTTACAAAACCTAAGTTTCGAACACGGAAAATCGGAAACTCGTTTCATAGAAGAAAAAAGAACCTTCGAACCAGAAAATATTGGTCCACACATTCAATTACACATGAACCGTTGCATTGTATGCCAACGTTGTGTGGAAGTTGCAGATCAATTAACCGATGGTAGAGTTCACGGAGTTTTAAATCGTGGTGATCATTCGCAAATTTCTACTTGTGTTTCTGCTGCAATCGACAATGAATTTTCAGGAAACATGATTGACGTTTGTCCAGTTGGAGCGTTAACCGATAAAACTTTCCGTTTCAAATCGAGAGTTTGGTTCAACAAACCGTTCAATGCACACAGAGAATGTACTACTCCAGGATGTTGCGGAAAAACAACCCTTTGGATGTTTGGAGACGAAATTCAAAGAGTAACTGCAAGAAAAGATGAGTACCATGAAGTAGAAGATTTCATTTGCAACACTTGTCGTTTTGACAAAAAAGACGTTGCCGATTGGATCATTGAAGGACCAAGAAAATTCGAGAAAGATTCGGTTATCAATCAAAATAAATATTTCGGAAAATTAGATAAAGTTGTTATCGAAACCGAAAAGGGAATTCTACAAGGTAGAGATATCGATCGTAAAAAAATCAGTATGTCTGAAATTGATTATAACGAAAAAATTGACGGCAATTTAATAGATACAAAGAAAAATGGATAGTGGATTTATTATAGAAAAAAGTGTATTTATCCTTGTGATCTTTGCATTTACCATGGTAATGGCAATGTATTCTACTTGGGCAGAACGAAAAGTTGCAGCCTATCTTCAAGATAGAGTTGGACCAAATCGTGCTGGTTGGGGTGGATTATTACAACCACTTGCCGATGGAATGAAATTATTTGCAAAAGAAGAATTTGAACCAAATACTAAAAATAAATTTCTATTTTTTGTTGGTCCGGCAATTGCAATGAGTACGGCTTTAATGACCAGTGCCGTTATTCCATGGGGAGACAAACTAGAAATTTTCGGACGCACCGTTTATCTTCAAGCTACCGATTTAGATGTTTCGCTGTTATACATTTTTGGGGTTGTATCCATTGGGGTTTACGGAATCATGATTGGCGGATGGGCATCCAATAATAAGTTCTCTTTGATGGGAGCAGTTCGTGCAGCATCGCAAATGGTTTCTTATGAAGTTGCCATGGGTTTATCCATGATTGCTTTATTGATGATGACAGGGACCTTGAGCTTAAAAGAAATTTCACTACAACAACACGGTTTACATTGGAATGTTTTCTACCAACCGTTATCATTTTTAATCTTTTTAATTTGTGCTTTTGCAGAAACAAATAGAACTCCTTTCGATTTAGCAGAATGTGAATCGGAATTAATTGGAGGTTATCACACCGAGTATTCTTCTATGAAAATGGGATTTTATTTATTTGCAGAATATGCTAATATGTTTATTTCGGCAACTATTATTTCCGTTTTATTCTTTGGAGGATATAATTATCCAGGAATGAGTTGGGTAGTAGAAAACTGGGGCGTAAATCTTGGAAATGTAATAGGAATGGGAGCGTTGTTTGCAAAACTTTGCTTTTTCATCTTCTTCTTTATGTGGATCAGATGGACTATTCCAAGATTTAGATACGATCAATTGATGAATTTAGGTTGGAAAATATTAATTCCGCTTTCCATTGTCAATATTATGATTACAGGAATTGTCCTTTTAAGAGGAGAGATTTTTGCTTATTTTGGGTTTTAGATAAAAATAAGGAAATATACTTTGTATATATTTGAAATATTGTGCTTTATGCGTTTTTATATAATCAATAACTAAAGGTATCGAAAATTGCGATACCATTGATAATCAGAAAGATGGATAGAAAATTAACAATTATTCCAAATGAGGTTATTTCTAATAAGATATATCTAATTAGAAGTCAAAAAGTAATGTTGGATAAAGATTTAGCAGAGCTTTTTGAAGTTGAAACAAAAAGAGTAAACGAACAAGTTAAAAGAAATTTTTCTAAATTTCCTGAACATTTTATGTTCCAATTAAATGAAGATGAATTTGAAATTTTGAAGTCGCAATTTGCGACATCAAGTTGGGGAGGAACAAGAAAATTACCCTATGCTTTTCAGAACACGGAGTTTTGCAATTATCAAATGTGTTGAAAAGTGAAAGAGCGACACAAATGAGTATTAAGATTGTTGAGATATTTGTAGAGATGAGAAATTTCTTGACTGGAACTCTCAATTTAGCTTTGGAAGTTGAAATGATTAAAAAAAATTGACAAACCAAGATAAAAACATTGAATTGGTTTTTAGTTATTTGGATGAATTGATTGACAAACAAGAGAACAAAATAGAACGAACGAAAATAGGTTTTAAAAAATAAAGATTACAGATAAGCTTAGCCCTGATAGAAGTGGAAAGCGTTTTGAAGTGGAAAACCAATTTTTGTTTTTATAAAAAAGCGACCAACGGAAGCTCTTTTTATAAAATTACAAAAATGGTTTGAAACGAAAAACCTTGCAACAAATAGCAGGAATGGCTTCTAAAAAATAATAATAGCTATAAAAATGGAGATACAAAGTATTTCGTTATCGGGTAAGAAAAAACAGGTTTCCAATAAGGAAATGACGTTTTTGGAAAGAATGTACCTGATAGCCATTGTAAAAGGTTTATGGATTACCATTAAACACTTTTTTAGAAAAAAAGCAACGATTCAATATCCTGAACAAATACGGGAATTTAGTCCGGTGTATCGCGGGCAACACATGTTGAAACGCGATGAGCAAGGTCGTGAAAACTGTACTGCTTGTGGGTTGTGCGCGCTTTCTTGTCCTGCAGAAGCGATTACGATGAAAGCTGCCGAACGCCAACCGGGTGAAGAACATTTGTACCGCGAAGAAAAATATGCTGAAATCTATGAAATCAATATGTTGCGTTGTATTTTCTGTGGATTGTGTGAAGAAGCATGTCCGAAAGATGCGGTTTATTTGACAATTTCTAAAGAATTAGTTCCAGCAAATTACGATAGAGAAGATTTCATTTTTGGAAAAGATAAATTAGTGATGCCGTTGGAAATGGCTTTGGCAAATTCTAAAAAACTAAATTAATTATGTCTACAGTACTTATTATATTTTACTTTTTATCTGCAATAACTTTGTCAACTGCTTTTTTGACAATTTACAGTAGAAATCCTATTCATAGTGCAATTTATCTTGTAGTATGTTTCTTTACCATTGCAGGTCATTATTTGTTATTTAATGCGCAATTTTTAGCAGTAGTTCATGTAATTGTCTATGCTGGAGCCATTATGGTACTCTTTCTATTTACGATTATGTTGATGAATTTGAACAACGAAGACGAGGTGCATAAACCAAGAATTACAAGGTTTGGCGCAATAACTGTTTTCGTTCTTTTGAGTTCTGCTTTAGTATTGATTTTCATGTATACGAAACCATTTGTAGGGGAATATCCTACAACTGGAGAAGATTTTCATTCGATTAAAAAATTAGGAACCGTTTTATTGGATGATAAAGATGGCTTTATGGTTCCGTTTGAATTTGCTTCGGTTTTGCTTTTAGTGGCTATGATTGGTGCGGTTTTATTGTCTAAAAAAGAAAAAACAGGTAAATAATATGGAGAATATTTTAAATCAAATAGGTATAGAAAATTACATTTTCCTTTCCGTTTTACTATTTTGTATCGGAATCTTCGGAGTATTGTACAGACGAAATGCCATCATCGTTTTTATGTCCATAGAAATTATGTTGAATGCCGTGAACTTGTTGTTTGTAGCATTTGCAACCTACTGGCAAGATCCTAAAGGAGAAGTTTTTGTATTCTTCTCGATGGCTGTTGCTGCTGCCGAAGTTGCCGTTGGATTGGCATTACTAGTTTCGGTTTTCCGAAATATTGGTTCGGTTGATATCTCAAATTTAAAAAACTTAAAAGGATAATCCCTAATGGAGAATAATTTAGTTTTACTCTTACTACTAGCCCCATTCGTTGGGTTCTTATTTAATGTTTTCTTCGGAAAGAAAGCAGGAAAAAGCATTTCTGGTGCCATCGGAACTATTGCTGTTGCAGTATCTTTTGGAATGAGTGTGTATTTCTTCCTTCAATTAAATTCTACTGGAAAACCAATTGAAGTTAGATTATTTGATTGGATTCAAATAGGAAAACTGAAAGTAGATTTCGGAATTTTATTAGACCAATTGTCTTTATTGTGGTTGCTTTTTGTAACCGGAATTGGTTCTTTAATCCACTTATATTCTATCAGCTACATGCACGAAGATGAAAATATGCACAAGTTTTTTGCGTATTTAAATTTGTTCATCTTCTTCATGATTACTTTAGTGGTTGGAAGTAACTTACTTGTTATGTTTATCGGATGGGAAGGCGTTGGACTTTGTTCTTACTTGCTTATCGGATTTTGGCATAAAAACCAAGAGTACAATGATGCCGCTAAGAAAGCGTTCATTATGAACCGAATTGGAGATTTAGGTTTCTTGATTGGGATATTTATTTTAGCAAACATGTTTACCACTTTGAATTTTGTGGAAATGAAACTAGCAATCTCTGTTGGAACTGCTAACACTGCATTATTAGGTGTTGCCGCTTTATGTTTGTTCATTGGAGCAACTGGAAAATCGGCTCAATTACCACTTTACACTTGGTTGCCAGACGCAATGGCGGGTCCAACTCCTGTTTCGGCATTAATTCACGCTGCAACCATGGTAACGGCTGGTATCTTTATGATTACTAGAATGAACTTCTTATTTGATTTAACTCCCGAAGTTCAAAATATCATTGCAATTGTTGGAGCCATTACTGCTTTAGTAGCCGCTTCTATCGGATTATTACAAAATGACATAAAAAAGGTTTTGGCCTATTCTACCGTTTCCCAATTGGGATTAATGTTTTTAGCCTTAGGAATGGGTGCTTATAATGTTGCCGTTTTCCACGTAATCACACATGCTTTCTTTAAAGCTTGTTTGTTCTTAGGCTCTGGATCGGTTATTCACGCTTTGCATGGCGAACAAGATATGCGCAAAATGGGTGGTTTAAGAAAATACATGCCAATCACATTTGCAACAATGTTAATCTCTACTTTAGCTATTGCAGGTATTTTTCCTTTCGCAGGTTTCTGGTCTAAAGATGAAATTTTAATGGTAGCTTTTGAACACAATAAAACTTTATGGATTATTGGTTCTATTGCGTCCATCATGACGGCTTTCTATATGTTTAGATTAATGTATTTGACTTTCTTTAGAGATTTTAGAGGAACCGAAGAACAAAAACACCATTTACACGAAAGTCCGAGTTTAATTACTTTGCCTTTAATCATCTTAGCAGCATTAGCAACCGTTGGTGGTTTAATCAACTTACCTGGAAGCAATTGGTTGAACCATTTCTTAGAACCAATTTTAGCAGGAAAACACGAAGAACACGCTCTTGGAAGTCAAGAATATATGCTAATGGGAATTGCATTAGCAGGAGCAATCGTTGGTATTGTTTGGGCGTATGCTAAATACATCAAACAAGGATTTGTACCAAAACAAGATTCTGAAATTGTAGGTGTCTCTAAAACTATTTACAATAAATATTATGTAGATGAAATTTACACTGCTGTAATTATCAAACCGATAAACTCTCTTTCTAATTTCTTTAGAACTACTCTAGAGCCTGCTCTTGGAAATGTAGTTTACGGATTTGGAACCGTAGCAAACGGACTAAGTAATCAAGGTAGAAAATTACAAACCGGAAGTATTGGCTTATACCTATTTGCTTTTGTAATTGGAGTATTAGCAATAGTTAGTTATTTATTTTTAGCACAATAATTTAAAGAAAATGAACGTATCCCTTATATTAATTGTCCTTTTAATTGGTGCTTTAGCAACCTTCCTTTCTGGAGATAAAATCGCTTCTAAAGTGGCTTTGTTCTTTAGTTTATTGGCATTAGGTTGTACAACCGTATTAGTAAATCACTTTCTTGGTGGTGTAGATATCAGTCTTAATAATCCTTGGATTTTACAACCAAATGTGTCTTTTGCTTTAAAAGCAGATGGTTTGGCTCTAGCTATGGTATTGTTAACCGTTTCATTAACTCCAATTATTATTTTCTCATCGTTTGGAAATAACTTTAATAAATCTAAAAACTTCTATGCCTTGGTATTGTTTATGGCATTTGCAATGACGGGAACTTTCCTTGCAGCGGATGGTTTATTATATTACATTTTCTGGGAATTGTCTTTAATTCCGATTTATTTTATTGCATTGGTTTGGGGTAATGGCGATACCGAAGAACGCAAAAAAGCAGTAGTGAAATTCTTTATTTACACACTTGCTGGGTCTTTATTCATGCTCATTGCTTTTGCTTATTTATATACTAAAGCCGGTAGTTTCATGCTATCCGACTTAACGAAATTGAATTTATCTACAACCGAACAATTCTGGATATTCTTCGCGTTCTTTTTAGCGTATGCTATTAAAATTCCGATTATCCCTTTCCATACATGGCAAGCAAAAGTGTACCAAAAAGCACCAACTGTTGGCACCATGCTTTTATCTGGTATTATGCTAAAAATGGGATTGTACAGCGTTATCCGTTGGCAAATTCCTATTGCTCCATTAGCGGCTAAAACCTACATGCCAACTTTAATTGGGTTGAGTATTGCGGGTGTTATCTATGGATCTATTGTAGCATTGCGTCAAAAAGATCTAAAAAAATTATTAGCCTATTCTTCACTAGCTCACGTTGGATTAATTGCTGCTGGTTGTTATACTTTAACTGCCGATGGTATCAGCGGAGCCGTTTCGCAAATGATTGCCCACGGATTTGTAATCGTTGGTTTGTTCTTTGCTGCCGAAATAATTTTCAGAAGATTTAAAACCAATAAAATTGACGAATTAGGTGGAATTCGTTCGCAAGCACCAAAATTCACATCGATGTTTATGATTTTAGTTTTGGCTTCCGTTGCTTTGCCTGGAACCTTTAACTTCATTGGAGAATTTACTGTTTTGTATAGTTTATCTCAAGTAAATATTTGGTTTGCTGTTCTTGGAGGAACCACCATTATTTTAGGAGCTTATTATATGTTGAAAATGTTCCAAAATGTAATGCTTGGAGAAACCAATACCAAAGTTTTTGCTGATGTTACTGTTAACGAAACCATCGTTTTTGTTATACTAATTGCCTTTTTATTGTTCTACGGATTGTATCCAAAACCAATTGTAGATTTGGTAAACCCAAGTATCCAAGAAATTCTAACTCAAATTAATAGATTTAACTAATCCAAATGAATACACTAATAGCAATATCAGGTTTAGGCGTTTTTTGTCTTATAGCTGAAATCTTTAATTTAAGAAAAGCAATTGTTCCGGTAGTAATTTTAGGATTATTAGCAGTATTAGGAACTACTTTAAATCTTTATTCTTTCGGATCTGCATTGGATGGAAAATACAGCAATATGATTGTTGTAGATAAATTTTCTTCCGCGTTTGTGTCGCTTTTCATTTTGCTAACCGTATTCATTGTTGCTATGGGGCACGATGTATATAAAGACCATCCAACTAAAATCTCCGACTATATTGCTATCAAGATCTTTCTTTTGGCGGGAGCTGTAGCAATGGTTTCTTTTAGCAATCTAGCAATGTTCTTTTTAGGAATTGAAACACTTTCTATCGCATTGTATATTCTTGCTGGAAGTAGCCGTTTGGATATAAAAAGCAACGAAGCCGGTATGAAATATTTCCTAATGGGTTCTTTTGCTTCAGGATTTATTTTATTTGGAATTTGCTTAATTTATGGAGCAATGGGAAGTTTTGATATAACAGAAATATCTAGTGCTTCACTTTCTGCTGAACTACCTTCTTGGTTTCCTATTGGAGTAGTTTTAGTAGTGGTTGGAATGTTGTTTAAAATTGCTGCCGTTCCATTTCACTTTTGGGCACCAGACGTTTACGAAGGTTCACCATCGTTGGTTACTGCAACCATGAGTACTTTAGTTAAAGTTGTTGCTGTTGCCACTTTATACAAATTAGTAACTGTTTTGAACTTGAATTTATCATTTGACAATCAAGATATTTTAACCGCGTTCCAATTAATAATAGTAATCATTTCTATTGCTTCTATGACTATTGGAAATATTATGGCATTGCGTCAAAATAATGTAAAACGTATGTTGGCCTTCTCTGGAATTTCGCATGCAGGATTTATGTTGATGTCATTATTGACGGTGTCAAATTCGTCAACCAACTTATTGTATTATACTACAGCTTATGCCTTGGCAGGAATTGCAGCATTTGCAGTAATCATAACGGTTACCAAAAACAAAGACAACGAAGACATTGTCAATTTCAATGGCTTAGGAAAAACCAACCCATTAATGGCAGCGATTTTAACAGGAGCATTATTGTCTATGGCGGGAATTCCTATTTTCTCTGGATTCTTTGCTAAATTCATGTTGTTTACCCAAACCATTCAAGCGGGATATCTAGTAGTGGTTATTGCTGGAGTTATCAATTCCATTATCAGTGTTGGATATTACTTCAAATTGATTTTGGCTATGTACACTAAAGAGCCAACAGAAGAAAAACAAGCAACTCCATTTGTATATTATGCTGTTGGTGTAGTTTCGATTTTATTGAATGTACTTATCGGATTGTATCCTTCTTTAGTTACTAATTTGTTGAAATAATAGAAGTTTTCTTTATGGAAACTTCGAGCTACTTTGAGTTTCTTTGTGAAAGAACTTATTATTTAACACAAAAGCCACAAAAGTCGCACAAAAGTCTTCATAAGTTATATTCTTTTAAAATAACAGAAACCATCAAAAGTAATTTTGGTGGTTTTTTCTATTATTTTAACTTCCCCCAATTTTAGGGTGAAAGAATAAATGATAAATTTTTATAAAAATTAATTTGTAATTGATATTAATATCAATATCTTTGAGTGGTATTAGTCGAATTGATTTTTGATGTAATTTCTATTTTGACAAATAGGAATTTAGAATAAAAGAATAACGCATGAAATATTCAGAATTAGAACGGAAACTGAAAAAAATGGGATGCATGTATATTAGAGATGGAAAAAAACATCCTATATAGTATAGCCCAATAACGGATAAAGAATATCAAACAAGTCATCACAAAAGTGAAGAAGTGAAATTTGGAACTTTACAAAGTATATTAAGAGATTCTGGATTAAAAAAGTAAAAAATGAAAGTAAAAGTAATTATTGAAAGAGGAAGTGATGGGAGTTATGGAGCCTTTATAGGTTCTACTTCTGTTCCCTTTGGAATTATAGGAGATGGAAAAACAGTGCAAGAAGCCAAAGAGGATTTTTTAAATTCTTATGAAGAAATGAAAGTCTATTACTCAGAAAACAACAAGAAATTTACTGACTGTGAATTTGAGTTTCAATATGATGTTGCTTCTTTTTTATCCTACTATGGCGCTATTTTATCTTTAGCAGGAATGGAACGTTTAACAGGTGTAAATCAAGGACAATTAAGTCATTATGTTACAGGCCGAAGAAAGCCTTCCAAAAGAACTATTGAAAAAATTGAAAGTAAATTACAGGCGTTTGGAAAAGAATTAAATCAAGTAGAATTTATTTAAAATAATAAAAGTTTTCTTTGTGAAACTTCGTGCTTCTTAGAGTTTCTTTGTGAAAGAACTTATTATTGTAACACAAAAGCCACAAAGGTTACACAAAAGCCCTCAAAGGTTATATTCTTTTAAAATAACAGAAACCATCAAAAGTAATTTTGGTGGTTTTTTGTTTTAGATGAATTATCCTGCAAGGTTTCAAGAACCTTGTAGGTAGGATTTAATAAAATTTCAAACCTACAAGGTCAAAAAAGACCTTGCAGGAAAAAACAATAAAAATAAAGGATGCCAAATAATAGCAGAAAATACAATTTCGTGTATTTTTTGTATAATGTGTTGCGTTTAATTTAGATATTTGAGAACTAATTAACTTATTCTTACTATTTTTAGAGCACCCTATTTACCTACATTCTTAATTTATTATGCGTAACCTACTTCTTTCACTACTCTTTTTTTGCTTAACACCTTTTACCACTAAAGCACAAAAACTAGAATTTAACGGAGAGTTTCTATTGTTTAGAGAAGCTAAAACCAAACAACCCGTACTTATTATTAACGACTCGCTAGTTTACAAAGGCAATGCAATGAAAAGAATTGCATTTAAACACACCGAATATCCTGCTAAACTGCAAGAGTATAAGTTTTTTAATATTGATACCAAAACCTACTTGGTTCATGAAGGATGTGGACCGGTTTTAGAATATAGAAACGACTCCATTGTACGAATTGACAACTCGTTTTTACACAGAAACCAGTATCGTGCAGTACGGTTTGTGTACAATAAGGAAATTTACTTTTATGGTGGTTATGGGCTCTTTACTTTTAAAAATATTTTAACCAAATATGATTTTCAAACCCGAGAATGGATAGAAGTAAGAACTTTTAGTGAAGTACCAATGGAAACTAGAGAAAGTGCTTTTAGTTATTTAATCAATAAGGACTTATATGTATTTGGTGGAAACACAAAAGATGAAAACAAAACTCAATGTGGAAAACAATTAGATAGTACCGTATGGAAACTTCATTTACCAACTATGAAATGGACTTTTAAAGGACGAATAAGTGGAGACTCAAATTTGAAATGTGCAGAAAATAAATTGGTTAATAATAATAATCAAGATAATTTATTTTTCATGACAGATGCTTATTATGAAATTTTTTTAAACAAAAACAATATAAAAAAATCAGAATTGAATTTTTGTCCAAGAATTATTTCTAATTATTTTGAAGGAAATAACATTATTTGTGTGATACAAAATGAATTAAATAAAACTCAATATTTTACTGTTTTCCCTATTAATTTAACTAAGGGCAAACCATTGGGAACATATTGCTTTATAGTCCCTTTGACTGCCGATTATAAAATCACTTATACACTATTGTGTATAGTTATTGTCGTTTTATTTATTGTATTATATTTTCATAAAAAGATAACTTCTAAATTTAAACCATTTCATGGTATTCTTTACAATCTAAAAAAAGAATTGTTTTTATATAAGAGCAAACCTATTACTATTTTTGATGATCAGGAGAAAAGATTATTACTTTTTCTATTAGAGCAAAATAACCAATTTGTATCCCTAAACAATCTTAACCAATTATTTGAAAATAGTAACCAACCCGAAACCATTTCGGCAACCGTAAAAAGAAGAGAACAAACCGTATCGCGTTTACTTGCAAAAGTTTCAAAAATCACTGGAATAGACGAAAAGGAATTGATTGTAGAGCGGAAAAATAGTGAGGACAAACGCATAAAAGATTTAAAAATACTCCCAAACCTACTAAAAATAGAGTAAGAATTTCATTCATAAGATAATTAATAATATTAGAAACGCCTTTAGGGCGTTTTTTGCGTTTTAATAAACAGTTGTTTTATAGGTGTTTATAGTTTTTATATTATTGGAAAATATAGTTTCCAACGATTTAATGTAAGGTATTTTAATTGTTTTAGAAATTTACAAGAATAAAAGGTGATTTAAAATTATGAAAAATATACAACTAAATAAGTACACTAAACAACTTATAGAATTCCTAGAACACAACAGTAATAAAGGTCAAAATTCAATTAGAATTCCGCTTCAAAGAAAAAGAAAGCAGTTTGATAGTTTTGTTATTCATCCCATTTATAAGAACTCAAAAAATGTTGCAATAAATACAGAAAAAAGAGTTATGCCAGGCGATACTTTTTTCTGCATTAATATCTTTGAACTTGTGTTGCAATTATTATTTGTTGCTGAAGAACAGACTTTACCAAAAGGAAATGCGCAAAAACATAAAATGGGTGAATCAGGATTGGAAAGTAATACTATAGAATATGTAGTTGCAAAAAACTTTTATGATAAAAAGGATGGTGATAGTGCAGAAAGAAGAATTTCTGTAATTTCAAATATTCTTATCGCTTCTAATTTATGTAAATCAAAACCATCGATATTAAAACTAATCTAACAATTACAACAATGAAAAAAATTACTACAATTTTAACGTTACTTGTTTTTACAAGTATTTTTTCGCAAATACCTTCTTATGTGCCTACTAATGGATTAGTTGGCTATTGGCCTTTTAATGGAAATGCTACTGACACAAGTGGTAATGGAAATAATGGAAATGTATCTGGAACAACCCAATTGTCTTCAGATAGATTTTTAAATTCAAACTCTGCTTATAACTGGGATGGTTCAAACAGTCCAATAACGGTTTTAAATAATACAACACAAAATTTTTCAAATGGATTTACATTTTCAGTTTGGATAAATCAAACAGGAATTTATTGCAATTCTTGTGTAGCAACTAATTATGTTACCAAAGGAAGAGATATAAATTCAGGTGGTATTGCACTTGGACTAAATCATGCAAATCAAAAATATTATTTTCAAGTAACGGGTTCTCCTTTGAGTGTAAATCCTCCTTATAGTATTTTTTTTTCTAACTCTATTATTTCATATAATACATGGAATAATATAGTAGGAACTTACGATGGTAGTGTTATTAAAATATATATAAATGGTAATCTTGATATTATTTATAATTATTCTTCTATTATTCCAATTAATACTGATAATATATTATTTGGAAAACAAAAAGGAACATCTGTTTTTGCGGATAATTACAATATGCTTGGAAAACTTGACGACATCGGCATCTGGAACCGCGCACTAACCCAAGAAGAAATCACTTCCCTTTATTTAGCAGATTCTACTTGCCAATCTCTTGTTATTAATACGGGTATTTTAAGTTTTAATCCTGTAACGTATAACAACACCGTTACCATTTACCCTAATCCTGCTAACGATCACATCACGATTGATTGTGGTAATTTAGCCAATGTTACGGGTTATCAAATTAAAATTGTAAATACCCTTGGGCAAGAAGTTTTTAGTGGCGCTATGAACACGCAACAATATGTGGTGCCTTTAAATACTTGGAGTGGCACTGGGGTGTACTTCGTGAAAATTTATGATGCTTCTAATAATTTATTGAATACCAAGAAAATTATTTTGCAGTAAATTGTAGGCATTTATTTCTTTGTGAAAGAACTTATTATTTAACACAAAAGCCACAAAGGTTACACAAAAGTCTTCATAGGTTATATTCTTTTAAAATAACAGAAACCATCAAAAGTAATTTTGGTGGTTTTTTATTAAGTCAAAATCAAACAATTCCTTTTTAATACGATTTTTGTATATTTGTGTTTCAAAATAGTGGAAATCATGATAACTATAAAATTAAAAGACAATAGCAAGCAAGCAAAAACAGTTTTAGAAATGCTAAAGACTTTTTCATTTGTTGAAATTATTCCTAATGTAGTTAGTACTCCCAAAACATCTTCCAAAAAAAATACTGCCTCAAAAGTTTTACAAGATTTAGACTTGTCTTTTAAACAATTAACTATTGCAAATAAAAGCAACTCAAAGCGTAAAACTTTAGATGATTTATTAGATGGAAAATAGAATTGTAACACTCCCTATTTTTGATACTCGTTATAAACGATTTTCTAAAAAATTTCCGTCTTTAAATAGTGAACTATTAGAGTTAAAAAAAATACTTTTAGAGAATCCTAAAAGTGGCGTTTTAATAACTGAAAATACCTATAAAATAAGGCTGGGTAGTTCTGATAAAAATTCCGGAAAAAGTGGTGGCTTTAGAATTATCACCTATTTAATTGACGAAAAAGAAGATGGGGTTGAAATAAATTTAATGCTTATTTATGATAAATCGGAAGAAAGTTCCATTACAAAATCAGAAATAATAAAAATAATAAAAAAGTACTTTTAGTATTTATTCCCTTTTTATAGTTCTTGCATAATGGTAGTTTTTTCTTCGTGAAACTAAGTGCTTCTTACAATTTCTTTGTGAAAGAACTTATTATTGTAACACAAAAGCCACAAAGGTTACACAAAAGTCTTCATAGGTTATATTCTTTTAAAATATCAGAAACAATCAAAAGAAATTTTGGTGGTTTTTTATTAAGTCAAAATTAAACAAATCCTTTTTAAAAGGTTTATTTCTTAGTGAAACTTCGTGCTTCTTAGAGTTTCTTTGTGAAAGAACTTATTATTGTAACACAAAAGCCACAAAGGTTACACAAAAGTCTTCATAGGTTATATTCTTTTAAAATATCAGAAACAATCAAAAGAAATTTTGGTGGTTTTTTATTAAGTCAAAATTAAACAAATCCTTTTTAAAAGGTTTATTTCTTAGTGAAACTTCGTGCTTCTTAGAGTTTCTTTGTGAAAGAACTTATTATTGTAACACAAAAGCCACAAAGGTCGCACAAAAGTCTTCATTAGGTTATATTCTTTTAAAATAACAGAAACCATCAAAAGTAATTTTGGTGGTTTTTTATTTATCAACAGTTTCCAAAATTAACAAGTGTTATTTGCCTATCTAAAATCGTATTCTGTAATTTTACAAAATGTATGCTTTAGTAGATTGTAACAATTTTTATGCTTCGTGCGAACGCGTTTTTCAACCCCATCTTAACGGGGAGCCTATCGTTATTTTATCTAATAACGATGGCTGCATTATATCCAGAAGTTACGAAGCCAAAGCATTGGGTTTTGCAATGGGAGCACCTGAATTTCAAGTGCGTCAAGAGTTGCGAGATAAAAAGGTGCATGTTTTTTCTTCTAATTATGCCTTGTATGGCGATTTAAGCAATCGGGTGATGAAAATTCTAGAAGGGTACACCCCCAATCTAGAAGTGTATAGCATTGATGAGGCTTTCTTGAATTTTGATGGGATGCCAATCAATGATTTCCACGATTATGGATTGCAAATGAAACGAAGGGTGCAAAAGTGGGTTGGAATTCCGGTTTGTGTGGGGTTTGCTCCTACCAAAGCACTATCGAAAGTGGCTAATAAAATTGCGAAGAAATACCAAGAACGAACGCAAGGTGTTTATGTAATGGACACCGAAGAAAAGCGCATTAAAGCACTAAAGTGGACTAAGATTGAAGACGTTTGGGGAATTGGTTACCGACTTAGAAAAAAGATGGTGGCACATGCTATTCTTACTGCTTACGATTTTACCAAACCGCAACACGAAGCCTGGATACGAAAAGAAATGGGCGTTTTGGGAATGCGATTGAAATATGAATTAGAAGG
>NZ_JBIKPS010000012.1:0-92176 GCF_044357305.1 Flavobacterium sp. | reverse complement strand
AAAGTTTCTGCTTCAAAATCAATTTCTGCTCCTAAAGAAGTAATCTTAAAATGAGTAGTTCCTCCTGGTGCAGCAATCATATTGGATGGAATAAAACCATCGATATTAAGAGTTACCAATCCAGTTGGACGATCAATTTCTGCAAAATAGGGAACAAATAGTGTGGTGCCCAATTTGCCACGAATATTAAATTCGAAACCTACAAGCAAATCAACTTCTCCATCAATCACATTTCGCAGACCTCTCAAACTAACCATATCCGCTTGAATCACTTTAACCATCGTTTTAGTCAATCGGCTAACCAATCGGCTATCCGCAGAATTGGAAAGCAATCCTCGTACTGCAGTTCTTAAAAGTTTACCGGCCTTTCCGGCTCTTCCAAACTCGGAACCATTCTCCCGGGTTCTTTGAAACGCAGGATCACTGGCAATTCTACTAGCGTCAATTCCGCCTTTTTCTCTGGCCAAGTGTCCATCCTGCGTTTTGTAAAAAGTAATATCTCCGATAGTACCTTTTAATTTAATTATGCCTTTCTGTCTAGCCATAACTTCAAAATTTAAATTATTAAAATCAGTGAAAATTTCCCTCATTCTATCCATCAGTTGCAACTACATTTTGAATGATTAGAGCAAAGTTTACAAAGTATTTAACTAAATAAAAAGTAACGAGAATACCATATGTCCAAAATCGACACAAGTGTCCAAAACAAACATAAAAAGCCAATAAATAAGTATGAAAAATTATAACTAAATTGCAGTAGAATTTCTGTACGTCAGAAGCAAGTCAAAGCCTAATCAAAGGTATAGATAAAGTATGAAAACAAATAGTCAAAGGATCTGCATCTATCCAAAGGACATACAGCGTATAACAGGCAAGAGTTATCGTCAAAGTACCAGATTAATGCAAAAGATAAAAAAAGACCTCAACAAGCTCGAAAATGAGTTTCTAACGATTGAAGAGTTCTGTACTTATAGTGGAATAAAGTATGAACAAGTAACTCACTTGATTTTTGGTTAAAATTGAAAAGTGCATTACTAAACACTCATTTAACTAGTACATTTTTTAGTCTTGATGCTTTATTTTTTAAATAAATTTTCTTATATTTACATCATAAGATTTAAGACTATTTGAATAGTAAAAAAAGGTGGTAAAATCGGTTACCTTAAAAAATCAACCTCTTTTATACCTTGAAAAATATGAAGTTTTGAGAAAGGTTACATTCTCGGCGACTCCACAAAAATCCCTTGTAATCAATTGATTGCAAGGGATTATTTTTTTTAGTTGCATTTTTCGTCGTTATTTTTTGTTATTAGTGCAGAAATAAACACTGCTTTATTTTCTAAACCTCATCCTCAAAATAATTAAACAATACAATTGAACTGTCACTAATTAAACTTTAGCTATTATCTTGACGAATTAGCAATTCATAAATATTTGTTTTTCTTATCAATAAAAAAAAGGTAACCCTAGCATGAAAAAAATATTTATAAAATTATTTCCTCATCAATTTTCTATTCCTTCAACACCTCCACCCCATCTTCCATTTTAAGTGAAATATTGTAATAATTAAAATCGTTTTTAGTTCCGTTTTCAATTTCAATGATGTTTATAGTGGAATTCGTTTGGGGAATTGCTGGAAAGTACAGCGAAAAATAGCGCCAATCTTTTTTAGATTCAAAATAGTGGTGCTCGGGTCTTATAGGGATTCCGGTAGCTTGAGTCAAAACCAAACGTTTTCCAGATTCTATTATTTCAATGAAAGTGGTTTTCTCCATTCGTATCCATCCACCACTTATGTATTTTTCTTTGGCAGTATATCCAAAGTCGATTTTGGTATATTCTGGACTTAATATAATCCGAAGCAAATCGGGATTACCTATAGAATGTCCTTTTTTGTTTATGGTGAAAAGAATAGTTTTATTTTTTTTCATGTCTTAATTTTTTAGTTCTTTAATTAACCACTTGGGCTCCAAAACAATTAATTCAGAACCATAGGATCTAAATAGTTTTAACAGTTCTACAGAAGGAACCAATTGAAGTTTGAATACACAACCACCATCATTTTTTTTACTTGTTTGACTTCCGTGTATCGGATAAGCCTCAAAATAATTGGATACTATTGTGGAAGTAAAAAACACAATTTCTTGTTTGGGTTGGTTTTCAATTGGATAAACACCATAAATATCTTTATAATAATTATTTACAATATCTGCAGATGTTGGAATAAATTTTCTATTCAATAACATGGGTTCATAAATCCTATCAAAACCAAAGGTTCGCAATGCATTATGGCCTTCTGAATATCCTAGCAAATACCAAAAATTATCAAATTCTTTAAGTAATACCGGGTGCACTATTACCGATTTGAATCTTCTTTTCTGATAGGAATAATGTGTGAAAGATAAAGGGGTCTTGTTTTTACAAGCCAAAAACAAAATTTCAAAATGTTCAAATCCTCTAGAACCAGATATGGATTCTGTTTCTATTATCTTACGCATCGAATTCCCATCCGGAAATTCTTCTTTATAACTTACCAATATTTTATTTAAGGCATAATTAAAACTTTCGCTTACTCTTGAACTTCCAATACTTTGAAGTATCTCTAGTGCTTCTTTAATACTGTCCACATCTTTATAAGATAAACTAACTTCATTGATAGAAAAATTAGGGTCTTTATAATGGTACCCTCGATTTTGTCTGCAATAGGCAATTGGAGCATCATAACCATCCGGTTCTGGCAATTTCATGTTTCTAAAGTCTTTTTCTAAAGTATCTAAAGAAGGTTTTAAGTCTAAAGCATTATAACATGCTGTTTGAATTTCTTCAATAGTTGGGTACCTCCTAAACTCATTTCGAAGCACGGAATCTATCACTTTATACCTCCTGTAGGCCGATCTTGCTATTGCCATTTTTAAAAATTTTGATAAATATATAAAAAATATTTTATTCCGTACAAACAATACGGAAGGAAAATAAATCTTTGCATCATAATTTAATAAGAAATCAAAAAATGGCATCATTTGAAAATTAATAAGCTTAAAATCAATTCATTTTATATGCAAAATATTATTACCCTACTGAAATTCAGTTTCAGTAGCAAGTGTTAAAATTGCAAAATTGGATATAAGAATAATCATACAATTGGATAATCTCATAGGTAAGGAGATGACAGGAAGTCCAAAGCAATTGGCTTCCAAACTCTCCATGACTGAAAGAAGTGTTTACAATTATATAGCCTTTATGAAACAAGAAATGAACGCTCCAATATTTTACGATTACCAGAGAATATCCTATATCTACAATAACGAATGTGAATTTAAATTTATCATATAACATAAAAAAAGTGGAGTTCAGAACCCACTATAATAAACGAGGCGAAACCGAAAAGCCATACGAGTAGGAATTACATTAAATTATAATAATATGAAAAAAATTAAATTTTTAACTTTATTTTTAGTGGGGGTGTCTTTTTTCTCATTACAAAGTTGCAGTAAAGATGATGACGCACAAGTAGTACAAGACGCAAGAGACCAATACGTTGGAACTTGGAATAGTATTACAACGGGGAATTTAACACTCTTTCAAAATGGTCAAAGTGTTGGGACAGTTCCATTAAATGATAGTGGACCAGTTACTATTTCAAAATCTGGAAGTAATTCTTTGCTAATTGATGGAAAAATTTACATTGTTAATGGAAATAATTTAACTTCAAATCCAACCCCTATTACAGACAACACAAGTGGGGTTGTCATTATTGCTACAGAAAACAGTAATGGCACATTGGGTTCTAATATTATATTAAATAGTACAATAACTGGTACTTGGAACAATACTAATGGTGCTTCGGGAAATTTATCTGGTAATGGTGTTCAAACTTTAACAAGATAAATAAAATAATTTTTACTTGTTAAAACGGAATATTTTCTGTTTCTAAATTTTGCCTCACCATCGTGGGGCATTTTTTTTAAACTTTTTTTTAACTCCGTACAAACTGTACGGAGGAGTTGTATAATTTTGACCTATAAAACTAAAAATAAGTAAATTATGAAACCAAATTTTGAAAAAGAAACACTTGAAGAAGTGCTTAAAGAAACTGAATCTTATGTATTCAAAAACCCAATTTCACAACATACTCCAAACGAGCACATGGCTGTTGAAAAAATCAGTCTGGACGATGACTTCACCAGAATTGACTTTGTGTATATCGCACCAAAGAAATACATTAATGGTGGATGGATTCAAATCGATTCAGGATGTTTTATTAGACCAATTGGTTCTGAAGTTCGTTATAAAATGGTTAGCGCCATCAACATTCCATTGGCACCATCAAAGTATTACTTTAAAAGTAAAGGGCAGGTACATCATTTTACCTTGCTTTTTCCAACATTACCAAAAAGTGTGAAGCAAATTGATATTATTGAAAGACTAGCCGAAGGAACCTACTTCAATTTTTTCAGAGTAGCATTGCAACACAATGCACCAACGCTAATTAGAATCATAAACGAAAATTAAGTATGAAAGCAGTGAAAAGAAATTTCTTAAACGTTGAAGAGAACATTCGTTTAAACAAAATAAACAATTTTCAAGTAAGCAGGTATTTCAATCCAAGTGATTTCAATTTGGAGGATAAATTAAATCTTCATTTTGATTATTCAGAAGGTCTTGGTGCCAAGTACATTCGCATACTAGCAGTATATATTGACACTTCAAAAAGCATGATACCCTATGAAGGTAATGAGTTTACCGAGGAATTTAAGTTGACTTTACCTGTAGGAGGAATTACTAAAAAGAATGCACTATCGGTTTCATTGAAATTAAAAGAAGATACTAAATTACTATGGAAAATTGGAATTCAAATCCGACAAGAAATTAATATATTAATTCAACTAACAGTATCATAAACAATATGAAAACACAATTCAAACTAGGCAAAACTTACGGAGCAAAAGACAATGATAAAACCAGAGAATTAAAAATTATTGGCGAATATCTTGTTGTAATTCAAGAACAAAGCGAAAACAAAAATTTAATAATTCAAACCATTAATTCAAGGAAAGTGTATGTTGAAAAAACAACTCAGATATATGGCAATCCTTTTGAATATTATGATGAGGTGCAAATAAGAGCCATGGACATTTTACTGGATGAAATATGTATCAAAGACAACAACACAGGAACAATTATATATGGTGATGCTAAAATGTTTATGGGAGAAAACAAAATAATACAATTTACAGCCATTGGTAATGATTTAATAGCCAATGTTCAATATGAAATAGAAACTATAAATGGAGAACGATTAACCGGTTTTTTGTATTGCACACACCAACCTAAAAATTATTATCTAAAAATCAATAATATGAAAACACAATTTAAACTAGGTCAAATAGTTAGATTTAAAAATTACAGACGAAATAACGACGAGAAGGAAGCCTATTTTGTAGTCATTCAAGAGGAAGATGTTGCAAATGAAATGGTACTTTATACTATTAACACCAATAGAAATTATATTTCAGGAACCACAATTATACCGGAATTTCCCGAAGAAGATTTACTAATAGTTGACTTAAAACCAAGTGATTTAATAAATCAAGAAATAACCATTAAAGAAAATTTGTTTCATGATGTTGTGATTGGTGTTGCAGTTTATTTTCTCGGAGACAATGATAGTATTCAATTTAATCATGTTGGTGATTTATTGGTTTCAAATGTAGAATTTGAATTTAATTCCACGATTAAACATAGGTTAAAAGGGAATTTATACATTGACCTATTAATCCCTCTACAATAACTAATAATAATTCTAATTTATATGAACAACCTAAAAACAATAGTAAAGTTTTACCTTTTTGGTGTAGTTGCTTCGCTAATATTGTTAGGATTTATCCACATTTACGGGATGATTTTTGACCCTTTTTATGCCTATCCCAATTTGGAAATAATAATAAAAACGCCATTAATTAGTGGATTGCCTTTTGGAGCTTTATTATGGATAGGACATACAATCAACAAGTTACCTCAAACCAAAAATAGATACTTAATTGTAGTTCTAAAAGCACTTACTTACTACTGGATTGGATTTATTGCAGGACTTATTATTCTTGGCTTTACCCAATTATACATTTTTGTTTTTAACGAACCCTATTATTATGCAACTATAGAAAACATCATAGCATTTGCTTTACTTCTTGGAGTGCCATTGGCAGTATTGGTTCGAATTGGAAAAAAATTAATTGAAGAGAAAAATATTAAATCTAGATTCCGCTGTAATTAGTACTTTTAGTTTACCGAGATGATTTGATTAGGTTATGAATAATATTTCCATAAATTAGCGAAAGATTACAAAACATAATTGTTTTAAAAAATTTCTTTTGGTTAGGGACTTTAGAGACAATTATTCGTCTTGTAAGAAATATTTTTTAGTCACTTCATACCAAAATAAAATCGAAACAAATAAAAAATAAATTATCATGAACGAAATTATTTGTCCCCATTGTAAAAAAGCATTTAAAGTAGACGAAGCAGGTTTTGCTGATATTTTAAAACAAGTTCGTGACCACCAGTTTCAAGAAGAACTAGAGAACAGATTAAATCTAGCAGAAAAAGAAAAGGAAAATGCAGTGAAGCTGGCTGAAGCCAATCTAAGAAACTCACTTCAAGAAAGTATAGCCAAAAAAGACCAAGAATTACTAGAGCTAAAAGCCAAAAGCGAACAACAACTTACTGAAAAGTTAGCTAATAAAGAAACTGAAATTGCTCAAATAAAAGCTAAACTCGATAATGCTGAATTAGAAAAAAAAATATCAGTTACTGAAGCTGTTCAAAAAATAGAGAAAGAGCGAGATGCTTTGGTAAATGATGTTAAGACAAAAGAATTAGAAAAAGAAAATTTGGAAAGTTCTTTAAAACAGCAATTTTCAATTGAACTTCAAGCTGTAAAAGACATTGTCATTTATAAAGATGGAGAAATTGCTCGTATTAAAGACATGAAGGCAAAGCTTTCTACAAAAATGGTTGGTGAGTCACTTGAACAACATTGTGAATTAGAGTTTAATAAATTACGACCAATAGCTTTTCAAAAAGCATATTTTGAAAAGGACAATGATGCTAGGTCGGGAAGCAAGGGGGATTATATCTATCGTGAAAATGACGAACACGGCAATGAAATTATTTCAATTATGTTTGAAATGAAAAACGAATCTGATACTACTGCCACTAAAAAAAGAAACGAAGATTTTTTAAAAGAATTAGATAAAGACCGAACTGAGAAGAAATGTGAATATGCTATTTTGGTTTCAATGCTTGAGTCGGATAGTGAATTATACAATACAGGTATTGTAGATATTTCTCATAGACATCCTAAAATGTTTGTAGTACGACCACAGTTTTTTATCCAAATAATAACACTTTTAAGAAATGCCGCATTAAATTCAATGCAATATAAAGCGGAGCTTGCTTTTGTTAAGAGTCAAGATGTTGACATTACCAATTTTGAAGAAAAAATGAACAAGTTTAAAGAAGGCTTTGCACGAAATTATGATTTGGCAAGTCGAAAATTAAATGATGCAGTAGATGGAATTGACAAGACAATTAGAGAATTAGAAAAAACTAAAGCAGCCTTATTATCATCGGAAAACAATCTTCGCCTTGCAAATGAAAAAACCGATGACTTAACCATTAAAAAACTGACCTATAATAACCCAACCATGAAGTCGAAGTTTGATGAGTTGAATGGTTAGGAAATTTAGGATTATTCTAGAGGCCTATTTTATATTTAAAATATACAAATACAAGGTAAGCAATACTATATTTCATAAACTTCAAGGTACTATACAATAAAGTGTGTAAGTAAAATTTAGATGTTATTTTTTATATGCTTATTAAAATTAAAATCTACCAATTCTATTACTCATCAACTTCAAATATTTTTCTTTCATTTGGTCGGATAAAAAAGAAATTTCTATTAATTCCGTCCATTTAGAAACACTTTTATTCATATCAAATAAAATGGAATCTATTGTTTTATCATTAAGTTCTAATCGTTCTTTTGCATAATAATCTAATAGTTCTGTTGACTTAAAATTACTTTTTTTTCCTTTAAGTGAAAGTGCTAACTCTTCTTGGGGATTCTTAATGGAGATGGATGAATTTAAAAAATCATAAACAGGAGTCAAAGTAGTTTTTCCAGCCTTCGTAATAACTGAGAAATTCTTTAAGTGCATGTCTTCATTACCGGTTATAAAACAAAATAAAATTCTCTTAAAAAAATCTGCTTTTTCTATAGCTGGAAAAGTACAATATTCATCAATTACATTAACTAATTTTTCCATTGTGTAATTGTACTTAGTATCTCTGGAATTTCCTGTCAACTGAGCAAAATCCTCTGTTGCATATTTTTTCCCTTTGCTATATCTATCAAATCGTTTAATAAAATAGGACAAACTACCATCTTTTGAATAAATCAAACCATGAAGAGGCACATCAAGTCCGTAAACTTTTGCCATTTTCATTGTTACGTCTTCATTCTGTGGAAGTTCAGGAAAAATATCGTTTTGAGGTTTGATAATATAATTTCCAAACTGATTTACAATTTCAAATTGTTGGTTTACAACCGAAATAACAGCGCTTAATTTGGGTTGCACGCCTGGAATAGACAATTTATTTGCTCGATTAGCGGCTTCTTGTCTTAGTTCAGCAGCAGAAAATGGTATATCATTTAAACCCGTTAGTTTTGGAGCAATCATTCGAAGTCCTTTTAGACTGTACTTTTCAGTTCCACACAAATCGTAGGTTATTGGACATCTATTCATCTTGCAACTCTTTTACTGTTACAGCCCCAACTAAATCATTTCCAGTTGCAATAAGTTGTGAGAAATAATCATTTTTATCAATTTTTCCAATTTTTAAAAGCCCCTCAAGCATAATACCCTCTGGTAACAAGCCCTCAAAAAATGATGGGAATTTGTCAAATGAGTATATCGTAGAGGAAGTTGGCATGGTTAAAGAAACTGCTTCCCCATCATAAGTAGTATCGTATTCAAATTGAAAACCTTTAGAATCATTTTCACTCAACACCCCTGTCCTTTTATCATGAACTAAAATAATTGCTTTTCTCATAATCATTTATCCATCGGACTTTTAAATTGTACCTCAATATTCAAAATTTTAATGACGGCTAACAGATTATTCCAACTAACTGTTGTTTTATTTTTTTCAATATCAAAAACTGTTGTCTTTCCTACACCTGCAAGATTTGCTAATTGCAATTGAGTTAATCCTGCTTTTTTACGATGCTCTTTTATGAAGAGTCCCAAATCAAAATTGTACATATTTTACCGTTTAAGCAGTAAATGTAATGCATTTTAAAACACAATAATATATTTTATAAATAAAACTACGTTTTTTTACTGCTTAATCAGTAATTTTAATCAAATTTAAGAAAAACGAACTTGATTATTTACTATTTTACACTTATTTACTGTTAAAGCGGTAATAAAATGAATTACTTACCCGGTAGGTGTAATTATTTGAAGAAAAAAACATTGAAGTAATATAAAGTTTAGAAACTAAAATAGTAGAAGACCTCTACAGATTTATAATAATTGTTTCATTAAAATTTTATTTGCATGAATTTTCAATGAAAATATATGCAATTAAATAATATTTACTACATTTGAATCATGAATAAGTTACAAGAATTAAAAATGCATTTAAAACGAGGAAAAGTATACCGCAGAGCAGATTTGTCTATGTGGTCAACTTCTATTGACCGACATCTTGATGAATTGGTAAAAGAAGGCACTTTACAAAAGCTTTCACAAGGGCTGTATTACTTTCCAAATTTATCTGTTTTTGGAGAAACACCTCCCGAAGAGGAAGTATTAGTGCGTTCTTTTCTGAAAGATAATCGTTTCTTGGTTACTTCTTTAAATGCTTATAATGTCTTGGGAGTTGGAACTACTCAACTATACAATCAAAAAATTGTATACAATCACAAACGTCATGGCGACTTTAATCTAGGTGGAAAAACATTTTCATTTAGAGTAAAACCACATTTTCCAAATAAAGTCACACAAGAATTTCTATTGGTAGACCTACTAAACAATTTAGACCAGCTTGCCGAAGATTCAAAAGAAGTAGTTTCAAAAGTACAATCCAAAGCGAAAACTATGGATACTAAAAAACTAAAAAAAACACTTCAAGAATACGGAAGTATGAAATCCAAAAAAATATTAGAACCCTTTTTAACAGCTCAAAATGTCTAACTATTTACATAACCACAAAGAGTTTAATACTCTACTACGAATTGTAGGAGCAGAATTAAATATTGAACCAGGACTAATAGAAAAAGACTATTGGATTATGCATGTTTTGTATGGGTTGAAACAACAAGGATATCAATTCGAACTCAAAGGAGGCACATCACTATCCAAAGGCTACGGAATAATTCATAGATTTTCCGAAGACATCGACATCCATATCAAGCCTCCAACTGTAATGGAAATTAATGAAAACCCAAATAATAATAAACCAAATAACATTCAAAAAAGAAAAAACTTTTACGACGGGTTGGCTAAAGAAATAGAGATAAATGGCATCTTATCGGTAACGCGAGATAAAGAATTTGACGACTTAAAACAATACCGAAGTGGTGGCATAAGACTACATTATGAAAATAGTACTGATGTTATTGAAGGGGTCAAAGAAGGGATTTTATTAGAAGTAGGATTTGACAATGTAACACCAAACAACCCAATAACAATATCATCATGGGCTTATGATAAAGCCATTCAACAGAAAGTATCCATAATTGACAATCGTGCAATTGACATTATATGTTATCACCCAGGATACACTTTTGTTGAAAAATTACAAACAATTGCCACCAAATTCAGACAGGAACAAGATGAAAAAATAGAGAAACAAAATTTAATGAGGCAATACTATGATGTATATTGCCTACTCAAAGAGGAAAAAGTAAAAACATTCATTGGCACAGAAGAATATAAGAAACACAAAATGGCGCGCTTTCCACCTAAGGACTATGATATACCCATCGCTAATAACGAAGCGTTCTTACTAAACAACCCCGAACTTAGGAAACGATTTACGGAACGCTATAAAAAGACAGCTGCTTTATACTATAAAGGGCAACCCAACTTTAATGATATTCTTGATGAAATCAGCAAATGGGTCGGAAAATTGTAATTTAAATTTAGAGTTTAATATTCAATAAAGTCCGTAAATCTAACTCAAAAAAGTTCGAGAGGATTCCCCTTTTTTCCACTAAAAAAAACCGTAATTATTTATAAATGATTACGGTTTTTAAATATTAAATGCCTTATTCTGGAGCAACCACAGCACCTTCCCAATGCATCATTCCTCCTTCTAAATTATAGGTATTTTCAAAACCCAATTGATTCATAATACTACAAGCCTGGGCACTTCTTCCGCCTGCTTTGCAATACACATAATAATTTTTAGTCTTATCTAATTCTTCTAAACGGTAAATAAAGCCTTGGCCTTTATAGATATCGTTTAAAATCGCACCTGGAATAACTCCTTCCTCCCATTCGTCTTCGGTTCTTACATCTAAAATTACTGCGTTATTATCGACTGCTAATTGTGCAGTCCAGTCGTCTTGAGATAAATTCATAGTTTATTTTTTTTCAAAAATAAGAAATTTACTTGCAATAGCAATATGCAATTCCAACACCCTTCTTCAAAATTAAGTTAACAAAAAAATAACACAACATTTGTATATACAATAAAAAAATAGTTTACATTTGTATCTACAAATATCGTACACCCGATTATGAAAATTGAAGAAGTAATAAAAACTACTATTAACCTAGAAGATTCTAAAAAAATCATCTTAAATGTTATTTATACTCAAAACGTAATCAACGATAAATTCAACGAAGTTATAAAACCTCATGATTTGTCTAGCGAACAATACAATGTATTGCGAATATTAAGAGGTCAAAAAGGGTGTCCTGCCAACATGTGTATCATTCAGGAACGAATGTTATCCAAAAACAGTAACACTACCCGATTGATTGATAAACTTCTGCTAAAAGGACTAGTAACCCGAGAAGTTTGCCCAGAAAACAGAAGAAAAATTGAAGTCCTAATAACCGAAAAAGGCTTGGAACTTCTTACAATTTTAGATCCAAAAATAATGGAACATGAAGATTTGTTTGCTTCAAATTTATCTTCTGCCGAAAAAGAACAATTGAATACGCTTTTAGAAAAATACAGAACCTTAAAATAAAATTATTATGAGTCAATTTATTGAAAATGCCAACTGGCGTTATGCTACGAAAAAATTTGATACTACTAAAAAAGTATCCGCCGAAGATTTAGCAACTTTAAAAGAAGCAATTCGTTTGTCTGCTTCTTCTTTTGGATTGCAATTATTCAAAGTAATCATTGTAGAAAACCCAGAAGTTAGAGCAAAATTGCAAGCAGCATCATGGGGACAAACTCAAGTAACGGAGGCATCTCATTTATTGGTTTTTGCTAACCAAACTTCAGCTACTGCCGCTGATGTTGATGCTTATTTAAACAATGCCATTGCAATTAGAAACTTACCTCAAGGCGCTCTAGATGGTTATGGCGATTACATGAAAGGTGCTATCAGCAACATTCCAGAAGAAGTAATACCTATTTGGAATGCAAAACAAACTTATATCGCTTTAAGCAATCTTTTAAACGCTGCTGCCGAATTAAAAATTGATGTTACCCCAATGGAAGGATTTGTTCCTGCGCAATACAACGAAATATTAGGTTTAGATAAATTAAACCTTAACGCATCTCTAGTAGCTCCAATAGGGTACCGTCACGAAGAAGACGCAACACAACATTATGCAAAAGTTAGAAAATCTAACGAAGACTTATTTATTACCATTTAATCACAAACCCCTTAAATAACTAACAAAAATGAAGAATTTAAAAACAATCGCAATTGCATTATTAGTAACTGTTTCAACAATTGCTACAGCACAAGTAAAAAAAGTGGATGCTACTAAAAGTACTATTACTTGGATCGGTAAAAAAGTAACTGGACAACACAACGGAACTGTAGCTTTGAAAGAAGGAAACTTAATTTTTAAAGGAAAAAAATTAACTGGTGGATCTTTTGTAGTGGATATGACAAGCTTAACCGCTACTGATTTAACAGGAGACTATTTAGGAAAACTGAACGGTCATTTAAAAGCCGATGATTTTTTTGGAACGGATAAATTCCCTACTTCTAAATTAGTTTTCAAAAAAATCGCAGATAAAGGAAATGGTGTTTATAATGCAACTGCTGACTTAACTATTAAAGAGGTTACTGCTCCAATAAATTTTACTATTACAGTTAAAGGAACAACTGCAACTACTGTATTGAGTATTGACAGAACGAAATACGGAATTAAATATGGTTCTGGAAACTTCTTTGAAAACTTAGGAGACAAAACTATCTCGGACGAATTTGAATTGACTGTTGCTTTAAAGTTCTAATTAAACTTTTTGCCCTAAATAAATTAACCTTAAGGAGAAATCTTTAAGGTTTTTTTTATGGAGTTATACTATATTTGCCCAATGAAAAAGATGGTACTTATAGACAATTACGACAGTTTTACTTTCAATTTAGTGCATTATTTAGAAGAACTAAATTGCGATGTTGTAGTACTTCGAAACGACGAATTTGAAATAGAAGAACTGCAGTCCTTTGATGCGATTATACTTTCTCCAGGACCAGGAATTCCTTCAGAATCAGGACTATTATTAGAAGTCATCAAAACCTATGCTTCCACTAAAAAAATACTCGGAATTTGCTTAGGACATCAAGCAATTGGAGAAGCATTTGGAGCAACTCTACTAAATTTAGACACCGTTTTTCATGGAGTAAGCACTACAATAACCATTACAGACACTACCGAAACCTTATTTAGCAATTTACCTCAGCAAATAGAAGTCGGTAGATACCACTCTTGGGCTATAAACCCTACTAATTTTCCCGAAGTTTTAGAAGTTACTTCGGCATCGAAAAACGGAGAAATAATGTCCATTCGACATAAATATTTCAATGTGAAAGGGGTGCAGTTTCATCCAGAAAGTATCTTAACACCATTTGGAAAAACCATTTTAGCCAATTGGATTCAAGAATAATTTTTTCTTTTTTTCAAATTTTACTAAATTATTAGATCAACTTCTTTTTTATCAAATACTAAACTAATTGTTTATATAAAATACTTTATAAATCTGAATTGAAATTAGTTAAATAACCACTATAGATATTATCTATCTTGAAAAACGTGTTAATAATTCGTTAATTAGGGATTAAACAAACGTTTAATTTAAACAATTGTTTAATTTTGTATTCGAGTAAAATTAGATACCCATGGAATTTAATGAAAAACAAATTGAGATACTTCTAGTAGCCGAACAGCTTTTTGCTGAAGAAGGTTTTGATGGAACATCGGTAAGAGAAATCGCTAAAATTGCAAACATTAATGTAGCAATGATTTCGTATTATTTTGGTTCCAAAGAAAAACTTTTAGAAGCATTAGTACTCTATCGGATTTCTGGAATGCAATTGCATTTAGAATCGCTTTCTACTGAGGACATCTCCCCTATTGAAAAAATCGAAAAGTTAATTTCTTATTACATCCATCGGATAAATTCCAACAGATGCATGTATCAGATTTTGCATTTTGAACTATCCACTACCAAACGAGAAATTAATTTGGAAGCTTTTACTCAAGTAAAAAAGAACAATTTAATATTGTTGGAAAATATAATCACTGAAGGGCAGTTACAAGGACTTTTTCAACCCAACATCAATGTAGCATTAATCCCTCCGATAATCATTGGAACTATTACCCATTTTCATATGAACAAACCTTATTATGTGGATTTATTACATCTGGATTCGGATGAAAAATATGAAAATTACATTGCAAACGAACTAACAAAACACATTCAGAAAACCATAAAAGCCCTACTTATATATGAAGACTAAATCAATTGTACTTTCTGTTCTTTTCCTTTTTGGAAGCGCTATAATTACCGCTCAAGAAAGAAAAATAATGTCTTTAAAAGAAGCGGTTTCCTTAGTGGTTTCCAATAGTAATGAAGTCGTTTTGGCCAATACCAAAGTTGCAACTTCTAAATTGGAACTAGAAACTATGAAAAACAACCAATATCCAACTATTAAAGTCTCAGGACAATACTTGCGATTGACTAACGCCAATGTCAATTCCAATTTGGGTGGATCTGGAACCGCACTCGATGTTAGCCAATTATTATTAGGTCAAGCCAATGTTTCGATGCCCATATTTAGTGGCTTTAAACTAAAAAACAGCATTGCTGCTTCCGAAAATTTGTATCAAGCACAGAGTTTTACAGCATCCCACACTAAAGAAGCACTTGCTCTAGAAGTAGTAGAATTGTTTGCCACTCTTTACAAATCTAACGAAATGGTTACGTTGCTTAACGAAAACATTAAAAGTGCCCAACAACGCACCAAAGACTTTTCGGCTATGGTGGATAACGGTTTGTTGGCCCGAAACGATTTATTGAAAACCCAATTGCAAGAATCCAACTTGGAACTTTCTTTAGCAACCGCCATCAAAAATGTAAACGTTGTTAACTACCAATTGGCAACTTTGCTTCGTTTACCTGAAAATACCATAATCGATATCGATATTGAAACTGTAAAAAGTGATATGGCTAAAAACCAGTTGCTAACTACTAGTGCTCTTCGTAACGATTTAGAAGCCTTATCCTTCCAACAAAAAGCAACCGAAGCCGGAATTAAAATTGCCAAAGCAGGTTACTACCCTTCTCTATCTCTAACTGGTGGCTATATTGCATTGGATTTGAAAAATGTAATTTCCGTAAGTAATGCTATGAACTTTGGAGTTGGTTTTAACTACGATTTATCTTCCATTTTCAAAAACGGAAAAGAAGTGAAATTAGCTAAAAGCAAATCCGATCAAACCAAACAAGCGATTGCAATTTTATCGGATAAGATAAAAGAAGAAACGCAACAAGCGCAAGAAAACTATATGCTTTCTTTAAAACAAAATAAAGTGTATGCCTTGGCTGTAGAACAATCTACCGAAAATTACCGAATCATCAAAGACAAATACGACAACAGTTTGGCAAACACCAACGATCTTCTGGAAGCCGACGTTCAACAATTGCAAAGCAAAATTAACTTAGCCTTGTGCCAAGCAGATATTGCTTTAAAATACTACCAACTACAATTCGCATCCGGAAAATTAATTAACTCATTCAATTTATCAACTAAATAATAGCATCATGGAAAAGACTAAAACCAATAAAAAATTTGTTTTCATATTCGCAGCATTAATCCTTGTTGGAGGATCTTATGGTACTTACAAATATTTGCATTCACTTGCCCACGAAACTACCGATGATGCGCAAATTGAAAAAAACATGAACCCTATTATTCCGAGAGTAGCAGGATATGTAACCAAAGTGTATGTAAAAGATAATGACTTTGTAAAAAAAGGAGATACCTTGTTTACTATTGACAACAAAGATTATTTAGTAAAAATAGAAGATGCTAAAGCGGCTTTAGTATCGGCAGAAGGAAGTTATGCTGCCTCCAAAGCAGATATCGGAACTGCGCAAGCCAACGTTTCGGTTTCGGATGCCAACATGCAATCGGCAGGTGGCAACATTGAAACTGCCAAAATTAGGTTGAATCGTGCCTCTAATGATTTTGAACGTTATGCTAATTTGTATAAAAATCATACTATTACTAAACAACAATACGAGCAAGCTGAGGCTACTAAACTAGAAGCACAAAGCCAATTGCGTATTTTGCAAAAACAACAAAAAGCGAGTTCTTTTCAAAAAAATGTTGCTGCTGCAAGAACCAATGTTTCTAACAAACAAGCCGATGTTGCTGCTGCAAATATCAAAAGAGCGCAAGCCATGCTAGATGCTGCACTATTAAATTCAGATTATACCGTGGTTACGGCTGCAATTGACGGACAAGTTTCTAAAATTGCTATCCAACCAGGACAGTTTTTACAACCAGGACAATCGTTGTTTTACATCATCAACAATTCGGAAGCATGGGTAACTGCTAATTTTAAAGAAACCCAATTGAACAAAATGGTTGTCGGTCAAAAAGTAACAATTAAAGCAGATGCTTATCCCGATACCGATTTTAAAGGAACTATTGTAAGTTTTTCTCCTGCAACTGGCGCTAGATTTTCTATTTTACCTCCAGATAATGCAACAGGTAATTTCGTGAAAACCATCCAACGTTTGCCTGTTAAAATTGCAATAGATGCGGATAATGATGCCGAAAAAGTAAAATTACTTCGTCCGGGAATGAATGTAGAGGTGGATGTACATTTGAAATAATATTAAATTTTAAATATCAGATATTAAATATGTTGAAATCTGATGTGAATATCTAAAATTTAAAATCTAATATCTAATATTAAAAATGGTACAAGCAGACGATTTAGTAGAATATGGCTACAGGAGGGTTATTATCACAATAACAGCAGTGCTTTGTGCTTTATTGGAAATTGTAGATACAACCATTGTAAATGTAGCGCTTACCAACATGCGAGGTAGCCTTGGCGCTACACTTACCGATGTGGCTTGGGTAATTACCGCTTATGCTATTGCCAACGTTATCGTAATTCCGATGACGAGTTGGTTATCACAACAATTTGGGAGACGAAATTACTTTGCCTTCTCTATTATATTATTTACCGTAGCATCTTTCCTTTGCGGAAACGCCTCGAATATTTGGGAACTTGTCGCTTTCCGATTCATCCAAGGTCTTGGTGGTGGTGCTTTATTAGTAACTGCACAAACCATCATAACCGAAAGTTATCCTACCGCCAAACGTGGAATGGCGCAAGCAATTTACGGAATGGGAGTAATTGTTGGACCAACATTAGGACCGCCTTTAGGAGGTTATATTGTGGATCACTTTTCCTGGCCGTTTATCTTTTACATCAACATTCCTATCGGAATTGTAGCAACCATATTAACATTGACATTTGTTAGAAGTCCGAAATACGGAGAAAAACTAAAAGCCAATCAAGTCGATTGGTGGGGGATCTTTTTCTTGGCGTCCTTTATTGGTTCGCTTCAATTTGTATTGGAACACGGGCAACAAGACGATTGGTTTAACGATAATTTAATTGTAAGTCTGAGTGTAGTTTCGTTATTTGGATTGTTGGCATTTGTATGGAGGCAACTAAACTATAAATTTCCAATTGTAAATTTAAGCGTACTTAAAGATGGGAATTTAAGAATCGGAATCCTGATGTCGTTCATTATGGGATTTGGACTTTACGGCTCTACCCTTATCATTCCAATTTACACCCAATCTATTTTAGGATGGACCGCTACCGATGCAGGATTATTGTTAATTCCGGGATCGATAACTACCGCTTTCATGATGCCGTTTATTGGTAAAATGATTCAAAAAGGAGTGCCACAAGGCTATATGGTTGGAGTAGGTTTTGTAATCTTCTTTCTGTTTACTTTCATGATGCGAAATGCCATGACACCCGATACCGGAGTAGAACATTTCTTTTGGCCCTTAATATTAAGAGGAGTTGGTTTGGGATTACTTTTTGTACCTATCACCACCCTTTCGCTTTCAACTTTAAAAGGAAAAAATATTGGTGAAGGTGCTGCCTTTACCGGAATGATGCGACAACTTGGAGGGTCTTTTGGTATTGCAATCATTACCACTTTCATCACTAGATTATCGCAAAAACACCGAGTAGATTTGTTGGCACACCTTGACGGAAGTCGTCTAGAAGTGCAACAACGCATTTTAATGCTCCAAAAAGGATTTATGTCGAAAGGATTTAGCACGAATGAAGCCTTGAAAAAGGCCTATCAAGTGATGGATTATTCAGTTTTAAAACAAAGTACTGTATTGTCGTATATGGATATATTTATGGCACTTGGACTACTATTTTTATTTTGTATTCCGATTATATTTTTAATCAAAAAAGGGAAAAGCAAAATTAACCCCGCAGATGCTATGCATTAGAAGGTACTACTATATTTATTTCAAAAAACCTTGCAGATTAGGAATTGAATTCCTAATTTTACAAAAAGAAACTAAATTTATTGAAAATCAATACTTTAGATCTAACCATCAATTCGATTACTTTTTTGTCTTCCAATTATATTTTTAATCAAAAAAGCAAAATTAACACTGCAGATGCAATGCATTAATTTAGGAGACAACTATTTTTCTATAAAAAATCTTGCAAATTAGG
The DNA here is from genome assembly GCF_044357305.1 of Flavobacterium sp. Taxonomy (GTDB): domain Bacteria; phylum Bacteroidota; class Bacteroidia; order Flavobacteriales; family Flavobacteriaceae; genus Flavobacterium. The sequence continues at coordinate 72,887 of NZ_JBIKPS010000012.1, read as the reverse complement.
AATCCAATTCCTAGTTTGCAAGATTTTTAAATTATAAGAACTATTAGATAACTTTACCTCGTAAAAACCAACGTATTCCCTTTACTTAAATTAGCATCAAAAGCATAACCTTCATGATTAAATCCTTTTAGGTCGTCGATCGTTTGAGCATTGGTATCGATAATGTATCGCACCATCATCCCCCTTGCCTTCTTGGCGAAGAAACTTATTATTTTTAGTTTGCCATCTTTGTAATCTTTAAATTCTGGAGTGATAACAGGCACTTTTAGTTTCTTTACATCCACAGCATCAAAATATTCGTTACTGGCAAGATTGACAAATAATTCGTCTTTTTCCAATTGGGAATTCAATTCTTTGGTTATTGTTGCTTTCCAAAATTCATATAAATTTTTATTGGCTCCAATAGGCAACTTGGTTCCCATTTCTAATCGATAGGGCTGCATTAAATCTAAAGGTTTTAATAAACCATACAAACCCGATAGAATTCGTAATTGGTCTTGCAAAAGGTTTATTTTTTCTTCGGATAAGGAATACGCATCCAAACCAATATACACATCACCACTAAAAGCATAAATTGCCGGACGGGCATTTTCTGTAGTGATTTCTGCAACATTTCTTTGTTGGTTGCGTTGCCAATTCAAATCGGATAATTTATCGGAAATCGACATTAAATCGGATAATTGCTTTGGCGATTTTTTCTTTAAAACGGCATCAATTGCTAGGGATTGCTTTTGAAATCCGTATTCCGAATACAATTTTGTTGGCAACGGACTTTCAAAATCTAAAGATTTGGCAGGAGAGATAACAATTTTCATAGCAAATGGGTTTCAAAATTCAAAAATACAAATTCCTTTTCCGTAAAACAAGAACCCCTTTTTTGGAAAACAAAATATTATCAACAATTCGCAAATCACAATTCGTAATTCGTAATTATTATTTTACATTTGAAGTCTCAAATAAAATTACAACCATGGTTTATAAATTTAGAGTAATTCTGGATGCCGAAGAAGATGTTTTTAGAGACATCGCCATCTTAGAAAGTGACACTTTAGAAGATTTACATAATGCAATCGTTAATGCTTTTGGCTTTGACGGATTGGAAGTAGCCTCGTTTTATACTTGCGATGACACTTGGAATCAGGAAGACGAAATCCCGATGTTTGACTCAGGGGATGTTCCCGGTGAAAACAAAATCATGAGCGATTATACTCTAGATGCTATTTTGGATGATGAAAACACCAAGATTCTTTATGTGTATGATTTCATCAATATGTGGACTTTTCTTGTAGAACTTGCTGCCATTGAAGAAACCGAAGAAGTTGGTGTTATTTATCCTAACTTGCTATTTTCGCATGGGGAAATGCCGGCTGAAGCAATGGAAAAACATTTTGTTTCCGATTTAGAAGAAGACGAAAATTACAACGAATTTGAAGACGATTTAGACCAAGACGATCTGGACATGTTTAGTGGCGACGATAGTTTTGAAGATTACGGATTTGAGGAGAATTGGAATTGATTTTTTTAAGGTGCTAAGGATTTAAGATTCTGAGGTTCTGAGTTTTTTTGTATATTTAATTAAACTTTAAAAATACAAATCATGAGCAATTTTAGAAAACTTCTCATTTGGCAAAAAGCCATGAACTTAGTAACCACAACTTACCAACACACTAAACAATTTCCAAAAGAAGAAATCTTCGGATTAACTTCACAAATAAGAAGAAGCGCTATTTCTGTTCCTAGCAATATTGCAGAAGGCTCTGGAAGAGATAGCAACAAAGAATATCTGAGATTTTTAAATGTGTCTATTAGTTCATTATTTGAATTTCAAACCCAATTAGAAATCGCGAAAAACATTGACTATTTAAAAGAAGTAGAATTTATAAACCTATACGAGGACAGTCGAGAGTTAGAACGAATGTTAGTTTCCTTCATTTACAAGATTAAAGAACGAAACTAAACCTTATAAACTTAGAACCTAAATACCTCAGCAACTAAAAAAATGATCAACCTATTCAATACGCACATCGAATCGTTATCCATCCATAGAGTTGGAAATAAAAGCCGCAACGAAGCCATTTTTTTATCGGAAAACCAATATGGATTAAACGATGAAATTGTTCCAATATTAAAAGAATATTTCTTTAAATCGTTTCGTGAAAAAGAAGAAAATTACTTCCAATTTGCACACGAAGTTGATTTAGAATACAACGACATGTTTAAATTGGCTACCGAGATTTTTACCAATCCTGGTTCGGTGCATGAGGTATCTAAAAAAATTACCCAACACCTTTTTGAGCAATCCAACCATCCGCATATTAAAAACGGAGAAGTTTATGTAACTTACTTAACTAATGTTTCTATTGACAATAATGTGGTAGATGCTATTGGCGTTTTTAAGAGTGAGTTGCGCACCGATTTCCTTCAATTTGAAGAAAAAGAAAGCAACCTAGAAATGGTGCTTCAAGAAGGAATTAACTTAAATAAATTAGACAAAGGCTGTTTGATTTTCAATCATAAAAAAGAAGAAGGTTATAAAATTCTTACAATTGACAGTAACCGTTATGACGCACGTTATTGGTTGGAGCATTTCCTTTCGGTAGATGCTTTTCAGGATGAAAACTTTATGACAAAGAAATACTTAAAATTTTGTCAGGAGTTTGCTAAAGAAGTTGTTTTTCCTGCCGAAGACAAAAAGCAAGAAGTGATGTTCATGAATCGTGCGGTAAATCATTTTGCCAAAAACGACAATTTTGAAGAAACTGCTTTCTTGAATGATGTTATGGAAAACCCCGATTTGATTCCGGAATTTAAAAGTTATAAAGCCGATCGTGGCGAAAAATACAGCATTGATGATGTAACCTCCTTCCCTATTGCTAATGCTGCGGTTTCGGATGTTAGAAAAACAATTAAAAATGTAATTAATTTAGATACCCACATCCAAATAAAATTAGATTTCATCAACCCTGAAAGTGCAGAAAAATTTGTAGAAAAAGGTTGGGATGAAGAAAAGCAAATGTATTATTATTTAGTTTATTTTAATAAGGAACAGAAGTCTTAGTGTTCAGTGTTCAGTTAAAAATTATTCCTCAATTGTGAAAGCAGTTGGGGATTTTTTGTTTTTGTTAAAGGTGTAGCATTTCATTACGGAATACAATACCTTTATAAATTAAATCAATTGCAGTGCGAACTTATTTTTGTTTATTGCTTTTTTTTCTAAGCTTTCCAGTACTTATGGCTCAAAAACCTGTGCCTACTAAATCGGATAGTGTTTATAAAAAAATAGATGAATTTTCTCAAGATAAAAAATTCTTTAAATTCATTCATAAAATAATGTTTCGAAGAAAAGAAACGGCCACAATTAGCAAAAAGAAAAGACAAAAAGCAATTACTTCACTACAAGTTTCTTTTGAAAAATACAATTGCAAAATTATCCGAAACATTACTATTGAAACCTTAGATCCTTTTGGTTTTTCTGCCGAAAACGACAAACAAGCACCTAAATATAAAATGGAACGTTTTGGAAATTGGCTGCATCTGAAAACTAAAAATTGGACTATTCGAAATTTGCTGCTTTTCAAAAAAAATGAAGAACTAGACTCTTTACTAGTAAAAGAATCCGAAAGGATAATAAGAAGTCAAAGATACATTAGCAGTGTAATTATCAAACCAATTCCGATAGCAAATTGTACCGATTCCATTGATGTTTCTGTTCGGGTTTTAGACACTTGGAGCGGAATTCCAACAGGAGCTTTTTCAAGTGCCAAAGCTAATCTAGATGTAACCGAACGCAATTTCTTTGGCTTGGGACACGAATTGGAACTAAATTACATTAAAAGTTTTAATAACAGCACCACCAATAACTTTGGATACGACTCAAAGTATACTGTTCCAAATTTCAGAAACACCTTTATTAGAACTTCGGTTTCTTCTACCAATGACTTAAACAATAACACCTATAAATCGATAAAAATTGACCGTCCTTTTTATTCTACTTTAACCCACTGGGCAGGAGGTATGAATTATGATTATAGAGTATTTGTCCAACTCATGACCGATTCCAATGCGATAGTTGCACCACAAAATTTCAAAATAAAAACCTATTCGTTTTGGGGAGCTCATGCCTTTAACGTGTTTGGAAACCAATCGGAATTTGGCAGAACTACCCACTTGGTTTTTGCCACAGGGTATTCAAACAGTGCTTATCTAGAAAAACCGAGTATAACTTATGACCCTATTCATTATAACAATTCTTCCAAATCGGTTTTGGCAACTATTGGAATTTCGAGTCAAAAATTTTACCAAGATAAATACCTCTTCCGTTTTGGAATTATTGAAGATATTCCTTACGGGAAAGTTTTTTCGGTTACTGGAGGAGTCGAAAACAAAAACAATTTAAATCGAGCCTATTTTGGTGGTCGTTTTTCCTATGGGGATTATTTTGATTTTGGTTATTTACAAGGAAATATTGAAGTTGGAAGTTTTTTTAATGGAAAAAATACCGAGCAAAGCATTTATAAGTTTGAAGCCAATTATTTCACTAACTTATTTCCTGTAGGATCCTGGAAATTCCGCCAATTTATCAAACCCGTTTTAGTGTTGGGCACCAACCGACTCAATACAACGCAAGACCGATTGAATTTAATTGATGTCAATGGAATTCCCGGTTTTAATAGTGCACCACTAATTGGAACCAAAAAATTCTTAACGACGTTTCAAACGCAATCCTATAACCAAAAAAATTGGTATGGCTTTAATTTTAGTCCGTTTATGAACTTCACTCTAGGCTTTCTAGACCAAGGCAATCACAACTTTTTCAATAATAAAATGTATACCCAAATTGGTGTTGGAGTTTTAATAAACAACAATTATTTAGTATTTAATAGCTTTCAATTTTCCTTCTCCTACTACCCTTCTTTACCAATTGATGGCAGTAATATTATTAAGACTAATGCTTTTCAAAATTCTAATATAGAATACCGAGATTTTCAAATTGGGCAACCGTATGTGGTGCCTTACCAATAAAATAAAGTATGTTCAAACACCAAGGCAAAACTAGAACACTAAAACACAATTTAAGAATAGCTTCTTTGTTATCTTTTGTTGCGGGAATTGTTAATGTCGTCGGATTTTTAGCAGTGCAACGGCTAACCACCAATGTTACCGGACATTTCGCTTTTTTTGTTGATGAAGTCTTTAAACTTCATTTTTGGGAGGGGTTTGTCTATTTTCTATTTATCTTTTTCTTTTTTCTAGGCTCTTTTGTTTCCAATTTTTTAGTGGAATTAATTTCTAGAAAAAATGCCGATTATATCTATGTCATTCCCACCATAATTGAAAGTATGATCTTGTTTTCGGTAGCAATTTTTGGGGAATTCCTAATTAAAGACAACCCCAATTTAATTGCTTTTTCGTTACTTTTCGCTATGGGACTACAAAATTCTTTAGTAACTTCTATTTCTAAAGCAACCGTTAGAACAACCCATTTAACTGGGCTTTTTACCGATTTAGGAATTGAATTATCCCAATTATTTTTTTACAATCAACCCGAACAAAAATACAGATTACATTCTTCTATCAAATTGCGATTAACCATCATTAGTTTTTTCTTTTTGGGAGGGATTATGGGAGGGGTATTTTATGCACCTTTTGGGTTACATGTTTTAATTCTTGCTGGCAGCACTCTACTTATTGGGATTGCATATAATGATTGGAAACTTAAGCTGCTTTTGCTTAAGCGAAGAATTAAAATATTCCACAAAAAATAATTTCAAATCGGGAAAGCAAGGAATAAGCGCTGCATCCACCCCAAAAAAGAATTCCCTACCTTTGCAAAAAATTAATACGCAATGAATACTTTTGAGCAATTCAACCTTCCTAAATCTTTACAAAAAGCAATCGACGATTTAGGATTAACCACACCAACCCCTATTCAAGAAAAATCCTTCTCTTCCATAATGTCGGGACGAGATGTAATGGGAATAGCGCAAACTGGTACTGGTAAGACATTGGCGTACTTATTACCTCTTTTAAAACAATGGAAATTCGTTCATACCGATTCGGCTCGTTTGGTGATTTTAGTACCAACTAGAGAATTAGTGGTTCAAATTGTAGATGTTATTGAAAGTTTAACAAAATACATGTCGGTTAGAACCCTTGGTATTTATGGCGGAGTAAACATCAACACCCAAAAGAAAGCGGTCTATCAAGGAGTGGATATTTTGGTTGGAACTCCGGGTAGAACGATGGATTTAGCCTTGGATAATGTAATTCGTTTTGATTCGCTTCAAAAATTAGTAATTGACGAATTTGATGAGATTCTAAATTTAGGATTCCGTTACCAAGTAACTTCGTTACTAACGATGATGAGCAATAAACGCCAGAATATTTTATTCTCGGCAACGATGACCGATGATGTAGATGCACTTTTGGAAGAATATTTTGAACTTCCTGAAGAAATTACTTTGGCAGCATCGGGAACACCATTAGAAAAAATTGAACAATTAGGATATTATACTCCCAATTTTTTAACCAAAATAAACCTGTTAAATCATATATTAACTTCGGACGAAAGCACTTCTCGTGTTTTAATTTTTGCAAATAATAAAAAAACCGTCGATTTAATTGCGAATAGTATTGAAGAAAATTATCCAGATGCATTTGGGGTAATTCATTCTAATAAATCCCAGAATTACCGTTTAAATACTATGGCTTCGTTTCAAGCAGGCGAATTGCGAGGAATTGTAACTACAGATGTAATGGCACGTGGATTGGACATTTCCGATGTTACTCACGTTATCAACTTTGAATTTACCGAAATTCCGGAGCAATACATTCACCGTATTGGTAGAACGGGTCGTGCCGATAAATCGGGTACCGCAATAAGTTTTATTAGTCCGAGTGAGGAAGAAATTCAAATTGAAGCCGAAGTTTTAATGGAAAAAGAAATCGTGTTTTTAGATTTTCCAGAAGGTGTAGAAGTTTCCGTACGATTATTAGAATTTGAAAAAGATAAAAAGAAAGTTAAACAACTTTTAAAACGAGTTAAAAAAGAAGGTGGAGAAGCATTTCACGAAAAATCTAAGAAAAACCAGAAGGTGAATCTTGGAGGTCCTGCTAAAACAAAACCTAGAAAAACCGAATCTCGTAACCGTGGAATTGAACGTAAAAGAGACGCGAAGAAGAAGAAATAGTGTTCAGTGTTCAGTTTATAGTGTTCAGCAAAAATATATTTATAATGAAAACCTTCTGTTTTGGAAGGTTTTTTTTATGCTCAGTATTATCCTTCAGACAAAGTTGGAATCCAAATTGAGTTCCACCAACAGTTTTATCAAATTTTAAACCTTTAAACTTTTAAACCTTTAAACTTTTTATTACTTTTGACAAACTAAAATAAAAATGCAGTTCCAACATCCAGAAATACTTTATTTTCTTTTCTTATTGGTCATTCCAATTCTGGTGCATCTTTTTCAATTGCGAAAATTCAAAACGGAATATTTTACCAATGTAAAGTTCCTTAAAGAACTTGCATTACAAACCCGAAAAAGTTCGAAATTAAAAAAATATTTATTGCTAGCTACCCGAATGCTTTTGTTGGCATTCTTAATTTTTGCATTTGCCAAGCCTTTCTTTAAAGCCAAAGACCACAAAGACGCTACCAACGAATTGTACATCGTTCTGGATAATTCGTTTAGCATGCAAGCCAAAGGGCAAAAAGGCGAATTACTAAAACGTGCCGTTCAAGATTTGCTAGAGCACACTCCCGAAAACGCCAATTTTTCTTTAATAACCTGCTCGGATAATTATTGGAATACCGATATAAAATCGATTCAAAAGGAATTACAAAATTTAAACTACAGTGCCTCCCCTTTTCAATTGGAGCAACTTTTGGCAAAAATTAAAGCCCATAAATCGGCATTCCGAAAGGATATCGTGGTGATTACCGATGCAGTTGGTTTACAACCCAACGAAGTAAAGAAAAGTAATGAAGACGAAAATCTCTATTTCATCCTTCCCGAAGCCGAAAAAACCAACAATATTGCAATTGATAGCGTTTTCATTAACCAAACCATGGATAATTTCTATGAAATTGGAGTAAAACTAGATGCTTATGGCGATGATTTTAAAGATATTCCAATTGCATTGTATAACCAAAACAAACTAATTGCTAAGACCTTAGTGAATTTTGAAACTAAAACTAAAGTCATCAATTTCACTATTCCAAAAGAGGATTTTCATGGTTATGTTTCTATTTCGGATACTAGTTTAGACTACGATAACACCTATTATTTCAGTCTATCTAAACCTCAAAAAAGCAACATCATCAGTATTGGTGATCCTGAAAAAAGTGAGTTCCTAACTCGAATTTACACGGCATCCGAATTTAATTATTCGAATTATTCGTTACAATCTTTAGATTATAATTTATTGGATAAGCAAGATGCTATTGTTTTAAATGAGTTGAAAGAAATTCCGCAAGCCTTGCAAACTACTTTAAAATCTTTTGTAGAAAAAGGTGGAAATGTGGTGGTTATTCCTAGCGCAGAAAGTTCGTTAACCAATATGAATGGTTTTCTTGCAACTATTGTTGGTGGTATTCAATATAAAGCACTTACTTCTGGTGAAAAAATGATTACCAAAATCAATTTCAGCCATCCGTTATTCAGTAGTGTATTTGAGAAAAAAATAACTAATTTTCAATATCCAAAAACAAAAGTTTCTTTTGGAATTAGCGACTCGGCTCCACAAGTTTTAGGTTATAGCGACCAATCGGCTTTCTTGAGTGCTGTTCAAAATGGCATTGCTAGTGTTTATGTATTTGCAGCACCAATAAACAAATTGAATAGTAATTTTCAGAATTCTCCTATCATCGTTCCTACGTTTTATAACATGGGACAAAATGCCCAAAAAGCGGGAATCACGGCCTTAATTATTGGCGAAAACAAACCATTTGTAGTAGAAACAAAAATCGGGAAAGACGAAATTGTTACAGTTAAAAACGACCAAGAAAGTTTTATTCCGATGCAACAAATATTAAATAATAAAGTAAAAATAACTTGCAACGATAATCCTAAAATAGCAGGTAACTTTGGTGTATTTAACACCAACCAACTTATTGAAAATATTAGTTTTAATTACAATCGCACCGAGAGTAATTTGGCAAATGCTAATCCCGATGCGGTTAGAGATTTTAAAGAAATAAGCAATGTGAATTCGATTTTTGATACGCTGCAAGCAAACCGAGCCGACAATCAAATTTGGAAATGGTTCCTGATACTAACCTTATTATTTGTAGCACTAGAAATTTTAATTCAAAAATTTGTAAAATGATTTTTATATCCTAAAAATCTAATAAAATAAAAGTTATGAAAATCATCATCCGAGAAGCCAAGATTATTGATCCAAAAAGTTCTTTTCACCACCAAATTGTTGATGTGAAAATCAAGGACGGAATATTGGAAAAAATTGGAAAAAATCTGGCTAAAGATTCGGATTATGAAGAAATAACCCATTCCGATTTACACCTTTCCCAAGGTTGGATGGACAGCAGTGTATCGCTAGGTGAACCCGGATTTGAAGACCGGGAAACCATTGCAAATGGATTGCTAGTTGCTGCCAAAAGTGGCTTTACAGCAATTGCGTTACAACCCAATAGTTTTCCTGTTTTAGACAACCAATCGCAGATTCAATTTGTAAAACAAAAAGCAGCAACCACTGCAACCGATTTATTCCCTATTGGAGCGTTAACCAAAAATAGAGAAGGAACCGATTTAGCCGAATTATTCGACATGAAAAATGCGGGAGCAATTGCTTTTGGTGATTATGGCAAAAGTTTATCTAATGCTAATTTGTTAAAAATTGGATTGCAATACGTGCAAGATTTTGACGGATTGGTAATCACATTTTGCCAAGACGAAAAGATAAAAGGCAGCGGCGTGGTTAATGAAGGCATGGTTTCTACCCGATTGGGATTAAAAGGAATTCCTAACCTTGCCGAAGAAGTAATTGTGGCTAGAAACTTGTTTTTATTGGAATATACCGGCGGAAAATTGCACATACCAACGATTTCTACTGCTAAATCAGTAGAATTAATTAGGGAGGCAAAAGCCAAAGGATTGCAAGTTACGTGTAGCGTTGCGGTTCATAATTTGGTTTTAACCGATGAAAAACTAGACGGTTTTGATACCCGATATAAGGTTGCGCCACCTTTAAGAACCGAAAAAGATAGAGTTGCCCTGCTTGCAGGAGTTACCGATAACACCATTGACATGATTACCTCCGATCATAATCCGATGGATATTGAGCACAAGAAAATGGAATTTGATGGTGCTAAAAATGGCACTATAGGTTTGGAAAGTGCTTTCGGAGCCCTATTAACCGTACTTCCATTAGAAACTATTGTAGCAAAATTAACCAATGCAAAATCGGTTTTCAAATTAGAAAATTCCGAAATTGCAGAAGGCAAAGCGGCAAATATAACCCTATTTACTACCGAAAACGAATGGGTGTTTTCTAAAGAAAATATACTTTCAAAATCTAAAAATTCGGCTTTTCTTGGAACTAAAATGAAAGGGAAAGTAGTTGGAATTTATAATAACAAAAAATTAATCTTATCCTAATGGATCCAAAAACTATTGACGAAGGAAAATCGGCAGCAATAACGAGTTACATTCTAATTGTTGGAGTATTAATTGCTTTATCGATGAATTCTGAAAAGAAAAACCCTTTTGCTTCGTTTCATATCCGACAAGGATTAGGATTGACCTTAACTTTTATTACTTTGGGAGTATCCATAAGTTATTTTGAAAGTATTATGGTTGCTGCACCAATGTGGATTTTTATTTCCGTATTAACTATGTACGGAATTTTTACCGCTGCCAAAGGCGAAATCACTCCATTACCGTTATTGGGAAAATGGTTTCAAAAATGGTTTAGTAATTTTTAATTTAAATATATGACGTTACACCATTTAATTCGGGAGCCTAAAATAAAATTAGACAAAAATCCTTTATTGCTATTATTGCATGGCTATGGCAGCAACGAAGAAGATTTATTTTCTTTTGCATCCGAACTTCCAGAAGAATATTATGTGGTTTCGGTTCGAGCACCTTATGAATTGGGCTATGGAAGTTATGCTTGGTATGCAATTAATTTTGATGCCGATGAAAATAAATTTTCAGATGTTCCTCAAGCACAACAATCTAGAGATTTAATTGCTAATTTTATTGATGAATTAATTGCAAATAATCCTATAGATGCTACTAATGTAACTTTGATTGGATTTAGCCAAGGTACCATTTTAAGTTATGCTATCTCGCTTTCGTATCCTGAAAAAATTCAACGGGTAGTTGCAATGAGTGGTTATTTGAATACGGAAATGGCAATACCAAATTTTGAGAATAAGGATTTTAGTCGTTTAAAAATATTTGCTTCCCATGGCACCGTAGATCAAGTAGTTCCTGTAGATTGGGCAAGAAAAGCCGCACCTGCATTAACAAAACTTCGAATTGAAGTGGTCTATAAAGAATATCCTATTGGACATGGCGTAGCACCACAAAATTTTTATGATTTTAAGAATTGGTTACAGCATTAAAAAAAATAGTCTCTTTATTAAAGAGACTATTTTTTTAACTTATAAATTATTCCTGACCTTCTGGATTATCCGAACCAGAAACTTTTTTTCCAATTTCGCCATCGCCAGAAAAAACAAGCACACCTGCTTTTTTAAGTTCATAGCCATTGTGCGCTACTAATTGGTAATCGTTGTAAATCCAAGTTTTACTAGAACCACTTTTGGTGACAATAAAAGATATATCATCTGGTAAAAATATTTCGGCTTTATCGGCATTTTCATTAAACAAAACATAGGCACACAAAGTTTCATCTTCGGTAGATGCATTGTCTGCAGGATTTAATTGGATTCCTGTGAAAGCTTTAACACATTCATTATTTAATTTAGACCAAATGTATCCAGCCGAAGCCAAACATCCGTTTTTATCCTTGTCGACATCCACAATTGTAGAGTCTTTATGAGGTGTTTCAACTGGTTCAGGTGCAGCATCATAAAATTTACAAGAAATTGTAACTGAAATTAGCGCGAAAAATAGTAGTAGGTTTTTCATAGTAAATAAATTTTATTGGGCTTAAAATTTTATTTAAATTAATATTCTTGTTTTGGATAAATAAAAGTATCCATTATTTGAAAGGTTATTTTTCCATCTTTTTCTACAAAATATTTTAATACTACATCTCCCCAATATTGGCCATCGCTATAATCAGCAATAATCCATCTGTGGTTTAGTATTTTAATTTTGTTGATAATGAATTTTTGTTCTCCTAGTTTTTCTTGTCCGGTATAAATATTTCCTTTAGGATCATCGTTGTAAGCAAGGAGTGCTTCTTTTATTTGAGGCATCAATTTTTGGACATCATAATCGGCAAAATACTCTTTGGCATAATCATTATTTTCTAATGAAAAATGATCGGCATCGAATAATTTATTAGAGATTCCAGTAATACTGTCTTTCAAATATTTTAATTCACTTTCATTTTTTTTCTTTTCAAATGCAAGTGCTTTACTATAATACATATAGGTAAAAGCAGCGACTAAAGCCGTTAATATAAATAAGTATAGATATAATTGTCGTTTCATTTTAAATAGATATTTCTAAATTATCGTATGCCAAAAAAACATTTGGGGGCAAATTTTTTTGTACTTCATCATGAAAGCCTAATAAATGACTAATATGGGTTAAGTAGGTTTTTTTGGGTTGCACCAAAGTTACAAAATCTAAAGCATCTTGCAAACTAAAGTGCGAATGGTGCGGCTCTTCTCTTAAAGCATTGATAACCAAAACTTCTACCCCTTTTATTTTTTCGATTTCTTCTGCTTCAATAGTTTTTACATCGGTTAAATAGGCAAAATCATTTATTCGATAGCCAAAAACTTGAAGATTGGCATGAAAGGCATTAATAGGAAATATCTTAGTATTTCCAATTTTAAATGGAACATTATTTGAAACTTCTATTGCTACTACAGAGGGGGCTCCAGGATACCTATTTTCCGTTTCAAAAACATAATCAAAACGTCTTTTTAAATTTTCAATAACCCTTGGATGTGCATAAATTGGAATTTTACCTTGTTTAAAATTAAAAGGTCGAATATCGTCTATACCAGCAGTGTGATCGGCATGCTCGTGGGTAAATAAAATAGCATCTACTGTTTTGCATTTGGAAGAAAGCATTTGTTGCCTAAAATCGGGACCACAATCAATTACAATAGAAAGCTCTTCGGTATGTATCCAAACAGAAACACGCAAGCGTTTATCTTTAGGATTATCACTTTGACAAACAGAGTGATGGCTCCCTATAACAGGAATGCCTTGAGATGTTCCAGTTCCTAAAAAATAAACCTTCATTTTTATGATTTTGGGTGGCTAATTTATTAAAATTAACGGTTACTTAAATTATTACAAAAATAGCATTAATTATCCTTTTATAAAGCTTCCTTTTTACTAACTTTGCGATGTATATACATGACTATGGGAAATTTCGGATTAGACATAAAATTAAAAGGAGATAAATTAATAGAGCAAATTCCATCTATTAAAGATAAAGCGTTACGGATTAACTTGAACGAAAACATCTATGGAACTTTTGCTGAAATTGGTGCCGGGCAAGAAACCGTCCGTCATTTTTTTAGATCTGGAGGTTCGTCAGGTACTATTGCAAAAGCAATGTCGGCTTATGACAAAGATTTTAGCGATGCTATTTATGGCATTGAAGAAGACGGCCGCTATGTAACCGAAAGTCGATTAACCAAAATGCTTTCGCACGAAGTTGATTTAATAGAAAAACGTTTGGATCGATTGAAACATCCCAACAAAATGTTTTTTAGTTACGCTAATACCGTTGCTACCATTGACTTTGCAAAACAATTTAAAGGTCACGGTTGGGTTGGAATAAAATACCAAATTGAACCCGACGAAGATTATAATGAAATTATTCTCCATATTCGATTTAAAGAAACTGATGCACGATTACAACAGGAAACCCTTGGTGTGCTTGGCGTTAATTTAATATATGGTGCATTTTATAAATATAATGACCCTAAAAAATTACTTCGTTATCTATACGACCACTTAGATAAAGACCAATTAGAGATTGATACTATCAACTTTTCAGGACCTCGTTTTGCTAATGTAGACAACCGATTGATGAGTTTGCAATTGGTGAAAAATGGAATGACAGATGCTGTAATGTTTAGTCCTAATGGTCATAACATTTTGCCTGCCGCAGTTTTATACAAAAAAAATATCTTGGCTTTGAGAGGAAGTTTCCGTCCGGTTACGAAAGTAAATATGGACATGCTGGACCGTTCTCTAGAGATGTTTGTAAAAGAAAATAAAGTTGAAAAAGAAAATACGTTTGTAATATTTGAAATTACACTATCCAACCTTCGTTCGGAAGGAGAAATTGACGAACGTGATTTTATGGATCGTGCCGAACTGTTATGTTCGTTAGGGCAAACAGTAATGATTTCCAATTTTCAAGAATATTATAAAGTAGTAGAATATTTCTCTAGTTACACTAAAGCCCGTATGGGATTGGTTATGGGAGTAAATAATTTAGTTGATATTTTTGACGAAAAATACTACCGCCATTTAAGTGGTGGGATATTAGAAGCATTCGGAAAATTATTCTATCGCGATTTAAAAGTATATCTGTATCCAATGATTGAAGATGGTGAAATCATTACTTCTCAGAACTTAAAAGTACACCCTCGAATGAAAGAGTTATATAAATTCTTTGCTTATAATGGCAAAGTAATAGATGTAACCGAATACGACGAAGAAAATTTGAAGATATTTTCAAGAGAAGTCTTAAAAATGATTACTAAAGGAATTCCGGGTTGGGAACGATTATTGCCAAAAGGAACTGCCGAATTAATCAAGCAACACCATTTGTTTGGCTACGATCCTAATAGAGTTTTGGAAGCAGCCAAGTAGTATCCTAATACCAATCCTCAAATTAAAATTGAGGATTTTTTTTTGCTAATAATTAGATTGAAAATGATAAATGTATAAATTTATAGCCCCTTAGATTTAAATAACCTTCCAAAACTATATTTTTTTAAATCAAATTCTAAAAAGGATTCATGAAATTATATTTCACACTTTACAGTCTTTTCTTTTTTTCGATAGTTTATTCGCAACAAGATACCATTTACTTCAATCATAATTGGAACATTTGCACTAAAGATTCGGCACAATTTTATAGGCTTCTACCTTTAAAAATTAAAACAAAAACCGCTTTAGGATACAAAATAAAAGGAGTAGATTCATTATATGTAATTCGAGATTTTTATAAATCCAATACCATACAAATGAGTGGTTTTTCTTATGATAAAGATGCTAAATATTTAGTTGGAGAAATTTATTGGTATCGAGAAGATAAATCTTTATTGAATTATGAAAATAGAAATGCAAATAAAGCGAAAACAATTAATATAGAACCCATTGTATATCTTGAATATCTTAATTCTAGAAGAAATCAATTTAGTGGTGGTGTTGAAATTTGCTTAAGTTGCAAGCAACTAGATAAACTGTTTTTAGGTATAGGTTATAGTATTGAAAGCTATGGAAACAAGCTATATAATTCTCCTAACTTTCATATATCTTATAACTCAAATGGAAATTGGTTTTTAAACTAGAAGGTTCCAACAAATATATTTCTCCCCAAATTGGACTTTCTTTTTTAAATTTTATGGATTTTGGAATAGGCTATTCCATTCCAACTATTTCTGCTAATAATTACCCTGTACTTAACGGATTTACTGCTGGAATATTGATTCGATTATCCAGAAAAAAGAAAACTTACGGTACTTTTTCAATAGGATGGTAAGGCTTAATTTTGAAATTTAACAAAATTTAACAACAATAAAATTGTCTTTTTTGTTGGTTAATTGATTTTTTTCTATTATCTTTAATTTGATACTTAATAGCGTAAAGCCTCGAAGCGTTATTTATTTTTTTGTTCCTAATTTTCGTAAAGTCCCCAATTGTAAATCGAATTTGGACGTTTAGTTTAATTTTTACCTACTAAAATATTAATTGTTAACACCAGAAATAATTTCTGAAATAGTATTATTTTTTTAATCTAAAAAGGCAAAATTATCTTATGAAAATACATGTTAAACACATGGTCTCGCTGCGCTGTAAATTAGTAGTTAAAGATGCATTAAATTCCTTAGGCATAAAATTCAGTTGTTTAGATTTAGGGGAAATAAAAATAATTGATGATGATATTCCTCTTCAAAAAAGGGAAGAATTAAAGAAAATCCTAAATAGATCTGGATTGGAATTAATGGACGAAAAAAAATCTACTATTGTAGAAAGAATAAAAAATATAATTGTAGAAATGGTTCATTATTCAGAGGAACCTCCAAGAGAAAAAATTTCTATACATCTAAGCAATAAATTAAATCATAACTACACTTACCTGTCCAATTTATTTAAAGAAATTACAGGTGTTACAATTCAACATTTTATTGTGCTTCATAAAATAGAAAAGGCCAAGGAGCTTATATTATATGATGAACTAACATTAAATGAAATTACGCATTTACTAAATTATAGCAGTGTTGCCCATTTATCCAGTCAATTTAAGCAAGTAACTGGATTAACGCCAACGCATTTTAAAAATTTAAAAAAATTTAAGAAAAGAATTATGTTAGAAAAACTATAGGTTACCTAATATTTGAAAAGCGTGGGCCTTAGTTTTTACATCGGAAATTACATTTTCTATAATACCATTTTCATCAATTACAAAAGTAGTTCTATGAATTCCATCGTATTCTTTTCCCATGAATTTTTTAGGGCCCCAAACTCCAAAAGCTTGGATTACGGATTTATCTTCATCAGCCAATAACGGAAATGGGAAGTTGAATTTTTCTTTAAATTTAAGTTGTGCTTTTTCAGGATCAGCACTAACGCCTAATAACGCATAATTATTGGCTTGGAAACTTTCAAAGTGGTCTCTTAAATCACAGGCTTCTGCTGTGCAACCCGGTGTATTAGCTTTTGGATAAAAGAAAACTACTAATTTTTTTCCATTATAGTCAGCTAATGAATGTGAGTTCCCATCTTGGTCTTTCCCTGAAAAGTTAGGTGCTTTATCTCCTTTTACTAATGTTGTCATAATACTATTGTTATTTTTTTTATTGATATTGAAATTGCAATTGACATTGTAATTGAATTTCCTATTGCAATTGATCTTGAAAATGATTTATTTTACATTTCAAATTTAATTATAAATGACCAAAAAAGAGCGTGCAACGTTTGTTATAAATACGTTAAAAGAATTGTACCCAACAATTCCTATTCCATTAGATCATAAGGACCCTTATACCTTGTTGATTGCAGTACTTTTATCGGCACAATGCACAGACGTTCGGGTAAACCAAATTACGCCTTTATTATTTGCAAAAGCAGATAATCCCTGGGATATGATAAAAATGAGTGTGGAAGAAATTAAAGAAATTATTCGTCCCTGTGGTTTATCACCAATGAAATCAAAAGGGATTCACGGCTTATCACATATTTTACTCGATAAATACAATGGTGAGGTACCCCAAAGTTTTGAAGCACTGGAAGAACTTCCTGCAGTTGGGCATAAAACAGCAAGTGTAGTAATGAGTCAGGCTTTTGGTGTGCCAGCATTTCCTGTAGATACTCATATACATCGATTAATGTACCGATGGAATTTGACTTCGGGAAAGAATGTAGTGCAAACCGAAAAAGATGCCAAAGCCATTTTTCCAAGAGAATTATGGAATGATTTGCACCTTCAAATCATTTGGTATGGTCGGGAATATTCGCAAGCTAGAGGATGGAATTTGGAAAAAGATATTATTACTAAAACGATTGGAAGAAAAAGTGTTTTAAACGAATACGAAAAAAAAATATCCCGATAAATCTACCGGGATATTAATTAATTAGCAATAAATTCGTAATTTCGGTTACCTATTTTAATAATATTCAATGCTTTTGAATAATTAAGAATAAAACTAATTGTTTCTTTTTTTGGTAACATTTTGGTGTTTGCTAATGCTTTTTTAGAGTAAAGTTTTGCCATAGTCTATTTTAAATTATATATATATAACGAAATAGCAAAAGAAATATTGTTTAATTAGTTAAAATAATATTGTTTTTTTCAATTATTTTTCTCAAGTTCATTAAAGCATAACGCATTCTTCCTAAAGCAGTATTGATACTAACTCCGGTAAGCTCTGCAATTTCATTAAAACTTAAGTCTTGATAAATACGCATCATAAGTACTTCCTTTTGATCTTCTGGAAGTTCTAAAATTATTTTTTGCAAATCTTTTTCGATTACATCGGTAATAATTCTTCCTTCAGCATTCAAAGAAGTATCCGTAAGTATTGAGAATACGGAAAACTCCTCGGTTTCGCGAAGCATCGGCATTTTTTTATTTTTTCGGAAGTGATCTACAATAAGATTATGGGAAATTCGCATTACCCAAGGTAAGAATTTTCCTTCTTCGTTATAAGAATTAGATTTCAACGTTTTAATTACTTTGATAAAAGTATCTTGAAAAATATCGTCGGCAACATCACGATCTGGCATTTTGGAATATATAAAACCATAAATTTTAGACTGATGTTTTTTAATTAATATAGACAAAGCGTTTTCGTCGCCAGCTATATAATTCTTTACCAATAAAGCATCTGGGATTTGAGTAGTAGCCATAAAATTACCTTTTAGTGTTGTGTTAAAAATCTAAATATTTTTTTCTAAAAGTAATTTTTTTTGATAGGCGACTGTTAATTTTGATTAAATTATAGCCAAATATAACTTAATAATTTCTTAATATCCAAATACAAAATGAAAATTTAACACTTTTTACACAATAAATATTAAAAATGGGAAAGAATCATGAATAAAAAAACCAATTATAGTGAGTTTTATAACTAAATAACAATCTAATATTTAAGAATTATTTGAATCTATTTCATAAAAAAAGTGTGTAAAAATTGAATTTTTACACACTTTAAAAAATAATAGAACTGATTTAATTTATTGAATAATAATTTTCTTAACTACTCTTTCATTTCCAGAATAAACTGAAATAAGATAAATTCCAGAGGACAAATTTGTAACATCTATTGAATTAGTATTTGTTTCGGTTTTTAATACTAAATTCCCCAAAAGATTATAAAGTTCCACCTTATCTAGATTAATATTGGAAGTAATATTTATAACATCTGTAACGGGATTTGGAAACGAAATTTGGTTCAATTCTGAAAAAGTATCTAATTGTAAGGCACATGAACTTCCTACTACATAAGAATAATAACTTGTTACCGACAAACCACCAGCATAGGCAAATTTAACTCCATACTTAATGGTAGATCCTAAAGTTTGCCCCGTTATGGTATGGGTAAATATATTTCCAGAAACATTTGTCATATTGGTTTGCGTAAATGGAGTTTGTTTCCATAATATTGCAATTACGCCTACTTTATCGGTATCTAAAAGTCCGTAAGTTATTTTAACGTCTGTTCCATTGGTTTGAAATTCATAATTGTAACCTGTTGAAAAAGAACCTTGTTGTGCTAAAGTAGAAGTTCCAGAACATATTAGAGTGGAGTTTGGCAAGGTCGTAGCATTTAGAACAATTGGATTGTTTACTGCGGCATTTCCAGATAAATCATTTGCTGTTACAGTAAAACTATATAAGGTATTAGGATTTAAGCCTGTAATAACAACCGATTTTTGAACTCCAGAAGTTCCTGCCATACTATTAGAAGTTGATCCATAAGCAACATTATAACCAATTGTACCCGAATTGTCAGTGGCATTTAATAATAATTCTACAGAAGTACTTGTAACTGCGCCTATGGTAGCTGTGAAATTTAATGGTATTTGTGTATCAATGGTTGTGTTTTGATAAACGCGTACATAGTCAACCAACATAGAACTTTGAACGTAATTATCTGGAACAGTACCTGCAACACCGCCCATTGCAATATTTAATAATAAGTACTGTTCTTCATTAAAAGGCCAGTTGTTTGGAGTTTTAACAGCTGGATTGTAGGTGTAAAAAACTACCCCATCAAGCAAGAACGATATTTGAAAAGGAGACCAATTTACAGAATATATGTGATAGTTATCGGCAATATTATTTCCCACAACTACACCACCAATATTTACGGTATTTCCGAATGATGAAGGTGTATGCAAGGCACTTTGAATGTAATTATCTGGTTGAGATTGTGTAATTCCATGTTCTAATATATCTATTTCGCCACAAGCAGGCCAACTTGTTGTACCAAAACTAGAGTCGAAAAATGCGCCATCTTCATTTACATTTTTTCCAAGCATCCATAATGCAGGCCAAGTGCCTAAATTTTTTGGAATTTTTGCTCGGATATCTACCCGACCATATTTAAAAGCAAATTTAGAATTCAATCGAGCTGAGGTATATTGTTTTGTAATACCTTGATTAGTATAAGGTTCTTTTTTGGCAACAATGTTTAGCATTCCTGCATCTACAAATGAATTAGTTAATTGATCTGTGTAATGTTGTACTTCTCCATTAAACCAATTTCCACTAGCGGGTAATTGTGTTTGATGAAACCATTTAGTTGGATTTACTACTCCGTTGGTATTGAACTCATCCGACCAAACTAAATCAGAATAGACTACGTCCACTTGTGCGAAACCGAATTGACAGAACATAAAAAAAGAAAAAATAATTTTATAAAGTGTGCTATTTTTCATATTCAAGATTTAGTTATATTATTTTAATTAAATTTTAGATTGTAAAAAGAAAAATCTTAATGGCTAGGTGATTGTAGTTCTCTTCTTTCTTCTAGCTTTTCTTTTATTTCTTTTGCTTTGTCTTCCGTCAAGTCATAGTCTCTCATTACCCACATTCCAATTAGTGTTCCTAAAATTGGGATTCCGGAGAAAAATAGTCTTAAACCCGAAACAGCTCCTTCTGCTTGCGTTGCAGCACCTGGATGAAAATCCACAGCAGACATAATAATACCGGTTAACAATCCGGCAATTGCAAAACCAAATTTCACCATCCACCAATAAATAGCTCCAAATATTCCTTCTCTTCTTTTACCAGAAATTAGTTCATCCATATCACAAACATCAGCTGTCATGGACATCATTAAAGTGAATAAACTTCCAATACCAAACGAAAAGAAAGGTAAGGCAAATATAAACATGTAAGGTTTTCCGGGAATGAATAGAAACCATAGCAAAAGATATCCGAAAATTGATATTCCTTGACAAATTAAAAAGGTTTTCTTTTTTTCAATTTTTTTAGACATCCATGACACTATTGGAATTACTATAAAAGTAGTAGACAAAGCTCCTAAACATCCGAAAAGTGTTGGCCAAATTCCTGCATCCGAAGAAACTCCGTTGAACAAATAATAAACTACTATAAAAAAAGTAAATCCTGCAACAGTATTAAAGGCATTAAAAATGAAGAAAGTTGCAATGCAAAGTTTTCTAAAAGGTTTATTTTTAAAAGCTTCTATAAAACTTGAAAAAATCTCCTTTAAACTGCCTCCCATTTTACTAAATGTTAATGGTGAAAAACTAGTTTCATCTATTGTTGACTTGCTCTTGATAAAAATTGCAGGAATCATTGCTAAAATCATGCACGAAATTCCTACCCAAACGGCTAAAGTTCTTGTAGCAGTATCAGCATTTGGAAACCAACTTGGATCGTACATTACTACCCAAAACCAAGGAGCAATCACCCATGCCCACTGTCCTATCCATTGGGAAATTGCCATAATACTAGTTCTTTCATGAAAATCATCGCTCATTTCATATCCCATTGCTACAAAAGGAACGCTAAAAATCGAAAGTCCTATGTAAAATATTATTGACCAAATAAGAAAGTAATAGAAATTATAATCAATGCCGCTTTCTCTAAATAATTGCCACATTACTACAAATGAAATTCCCATAATAATGGCACCAATAAAAACATATTGTCTTCTTCTGCCCCATTTAGATCTGGTATTATCAGATATAAATCCCATAATTGGGTCAATAAAAGCATCTAAAATTCTAGGTAAAAAGAAGGTAATACCCCACATCCAAGTTGGCATTCCTAAATTTTCAACCAACACAACCATAAAAATACCTAAAGCTGCAGGAAACATTTGATTAGCTAACATTCCTAATCCAAAGGCGATTTTTTGACCCATCGGGACAATCGCTTTTGTTTTTATATTATTATTTGACATATTTATAGAATTTTATTTTTTTATTATTTTAGAAATTTTTTGATTCATTTAATAAATTAGTTTGGTGGAATTAAAACTGTTTTTTTTAACAATTCTTCATTTCCTGAAAATGTTTTTCCAATGGAATTTCCGTCTCTTTTTAACCTCTTAAATGTTTTGGTATCTACTTGGTTCCATAATGCGTATTTTGCCTTTCCATCTACTGTAAAAAGTCCGAAATGATTTTCAGAACCATTTTGATTTGCTTTGTCTTTCCAATTTTCATCAAATGCTTCAAAGAAAAAACAGCTGATTCCTTTTTTTTTCGTCCATTTTCGCATGCTTTTATAATACAGACCTTGTTTGTATTCGTCTGAAGCTTTTGAACCTTCATTGCCATACAATCCATCCGAACTAGAAGCCCAACCTGTTTCACCAATATGAACTGGTTTGTTTGGACTGATACTCTTTACATAGTTTTTTACATTATTATATTGCGTTTGGGCATATTCTTGGGCTCTCGCCATTGCCGCATCTACTTTTTCATTATCCGAAAAGGATGCCTCCTTGTTTGGAATTTTCCAGAAATCAGAATTGTAATGGGTCCCATGAAACGGATACGTGTGCATCGAAACATAATCTACAGATTTTATAACCTCCTCTAAATCCTTAGTTTGGTAACTTTTATCCCCACCACCCCAAGAGGCAAAATCGTCGGAACTTGTAATCCATAAATCTTTAGATAACTTATTTTGCTTTTTTAAATCTTGCAAATAATTTACCCATTTTAAAATTACACTTGGTTGCACATAATAATTTTCTGCCCATTTTACCATTGCTTCATTTCCAACTGCAATAATTTTAACAATTTCCGGATATTGATTTGCTAATGCTACCGTAGTTGCAATTTCTTTTGCATTTCGTTCGCTTTCCGCATTGTGATCTGGCGTTTTATCTGTCCAGGCATTTTTACAATCTATCCAAGCACCAAGCATTACATACATTTCAAAATTGCCATCTTCTTTTTTTAATTCTTGAATGGCTTTTAACAAATTGGCCGCTTCTTCAAAATGAACATTGTAAGTTCTAATTAACTTAATATTCATTGCCGATAAAATTTTCAAATCCTCTTTAATTTGAACAATTGTTGGCTGCGTTTCTCTGGTATTGGTTCTATAACCACCGTAACATAGTGCTAAATAGTTTGGATTTCCCAAAATATCTTTTGCAGTTAAGGATGCACTACTATGGGTTTCTTTAGCTACTTTGCAACCAAAAAAAATAAATAGTAATCCAAACAGAACAATATGTTTATACCATGATTTCATTAATTTTTATAATGTCTTTTTTGTTTTAGTTAACGAATTTATTTCAATTCCGTTTCTAAAAGATGTACAATGATTTGATTAATTTCCCCTGTTCTTCCAAACAATTGTTGGCTTATTTCACTATCAACATAGGATGTTGCCAACTTTTTAGTTGTCGAATTGTTGTATACAATTTCAATACTATTAGTGCTTCCAATTTTATAAACAATCGGAATTTGACAATAGGTAAAAGCAAGTGAATTTTTTTCTAAATCGATCGATTTCTGCTCCATTTGAACATCTATATAGTGGAATGTTTTCGATTCGGATAAAAATTCATCTTTTCGTAATAAATAAGGCGTAAAATATAGGTTGCCCTTTTTTACAAAAACACCTAATTCTCCAAAACGACTTAATATATCTTCTTTTACTTGACCAGTCATTCCAGGCTGTTGCGCTCCTTTTCCTGCTGGTGTATGCGAATACGGGTCTGTAGGAAAGGCCCCATAAAGTGCTGGCGATTTGTGCACGCCAATTCCTGCGTTTATCTCGTAATAATGTTCTAATAAACGTCCGATTACTTCAGGTGATTCTTTGTCTTCAGTAGCTTTGAAACAACATTCTTGTACCGCTAATTGCAGTTTAGAAACCATGTGCCAATAGATAGAACCCAATCCTTCATAGCCATAAAAAGTCCCGGATCTTCCTGTAAATGATTTGTGGTTAAAAACATTTTCGAAAATTTCAGTTATTTTATCGGATTCTTTTTCAACTAAAGCTTGGTATTCATTTTGATTTTTTAATTGCTCTAAAGCTATTTTCAAATCGTTAGCATTGTTGAAATTACCATTAAAATGATAGTTTCCATCGCAATCCATTTTGATAACTTGTGCATTGTTATTTGCCAATAACTGCGTTAATAATTGGGATTGTGTAACGGATTCTTTCGCAATAGTATTTTTATGCAAAAATTTGGATAATTCTTTATTTGGATACAATAAATAACTGTATTGATCTTCTCTAAATAATTTGCTGTTTTTTAGGCCATCCAAAACGATTAATGCTTCTTTAGAATTTAAATATCCCGAACTAAGCACGGCAACTTGACCTTCTAACATTTCACTTAAATAGGAAATAGAAATCTCGTTATCGTTTTTAATAGTCATTAAATTATAGGCATGGTACAAATTGTCAGCTCTTTTATTGGCATTAATAGAATGGTCAATAAAATTCAAACATACTTGAGTAAATGTTTTTAACCCAGCCATAGAATGGGTTCTTTTTTTACCCCAAAATCCACTATTATAAACTTGATAGCGATAATCGGAAGCTGCTTTTCCTAAACGGTCTAATATTTTTCTTCTGGATTGATCGTCTATTTTTCCAGAAAGTAAATGTTCATTTTCTACTAAACATTGTCTTACTTCATGGTAAAATTCTACCATTTCATTAGAAATCTTAATATTTTCTAGATTAGAATTATCTAATAATTGTTGGAAGAATTTTAAAAATCTTCTCATATAGTAAAGTGTAACCATAGAAACACCATTACCTACCAAAGCATTATTAGCATCGTTCCATTCTGGACGTTGGGTGTTCATCCAAATTCCACCTTCGGGAATAAAATTAGACATTTTAGACAATACGGTAGCTAGTATCTTTTCAATAAAATTCACATGATAAATTTCTTTATCATTGCTATTTAACAAGGCACCATCGGCACCAATGGTTTGCTTTCTTTCTTTAATAATGGACTCCCAATTGTGGTTATAGCCAACAGTATCTTTGGAATTTTTTACTATTTCATCATACGATTTAATCGTATAAGGAACTGCAGCATAAACAAAACATTCCTTTTCAAAATACGTGTCTAATTTATTTGGATTGTGTTTTTCTATGAATTCAAGAAATTTCAACAAATAAATAATTTGGTGATCGCCCCAGTATCCTATGTAAGACCAAGGGTTATCGGGCTCAATAGTTTCCCAATCGAATCCATCTTTAGTAACACGATACGGATTGTATCCGTCAAATGTAGAGGCATTCAAAAATTTATGAATCATACTATCAATAAACTCAGGATAGGAATGTGCTAATGCTTCCCAGTTTTGGAATATATCACGCCAGTTTCCTTGATAATCTAAAATTTTAGAACCATCAATTTCACTTTGGGTATTGATGGAAAATTTATTCCAAGGGCGACTTGGATCTCCGTGTCTTCTACTGAATTTAAGTGGTAAATATTCTAAGGATAATCGTTCAAAATCTACATCCTTCTGTTTATCTGCAAAAGTTTTTAACGTTTGCAAAGAAAATAATTCGGGTAGTTGTTGTAAGTTATTTTCAAGATTTTGGTAAACAAATTTATTTGCTTTTATTAAATAATTAATAAAATCGGATTTTTCTATTTGATAATTATAATCAAATATTCCACCACGCATAATATTAAATAACGTGTTTGCAAAGTGTCTTGTATCTCTTAGATGATCTGCTGTAGCCTGAAGACCATCCGAAGAAGCATTAATTTTAATTAAATTTTGAGTTCCTAATGCAATATCCTCATTAATTAATTTTTGAATATTTTTTTCCTTTTTAATTGTTTCAATTATTTGAACAATATCCGAATGATCCTGATTTAGATTAGCAATAAACATCCAATCTTTTTGGGAATTGGCATTTAGAGTTATTTCAGAATTTAAAAAATAGGCTCCTTTTTCACCTTTAATATCGTTTTCAGAAGAAACTTTTTGTTTTTTTCTAAAGTTGGAAAGTTGTAAGGAAGAAACTAAATGCGTTGGATTTTCTATTCCTAAAGACCAAACGATATTTGCTTTTAATGCTTCGCTTGGTTCGGCTTTATCTACAATAATGGCGCTTAAAGCAAAAATCCCTAATCCAGTAGTTTGTTCTAGTTCACTTCTTTTGTAGGCATCTACCAAGTTACTAGTTGTGGCTTGCAAATCACTATTTACACCATATGGCATAATATTTTGAATTCCATCTAAAAGTGAAATGGTATACTCTTTATAGGAATGATTATGGATTTCAGATTTTTTTATAAATCCATATTTATTACTTGTATTCCAATGGCATCTATACGTTAATTGTAAATCGTTATTAATTTCTTCAAAAATTATTTTATTGCCATAGAAGTTTTTATAAAGGTTTCTGGTAATTGAATATTTATCGGTAAATCGTTCTGAAAAAGGTTCCCAAACCAAAATTTGATTTTCAAAAGTAATTTGAAAAATAGCTTTACTCCCAGTAATATCAGCAGATTCTGTGATTTTATCATCTGTATAATAAGGAAAAAGTGCAAATTCGGCATTTTTTCTACCAGCTGTAAGTCCACCATTACTGGAAATAAACATCCAATGATTGGAATCACTTACAATACTCATGAAAAAAGGACGCATAGCATCGTTATTGGCTATTTTATAATATTGTTCGCCATTAATGGTTGCTATTTCCATAGAAACAGTTTTATCCAGTATTAAGTTCTTATTACTATCTATTGTAGTTGAATTTGGGCTCATGATTGTGTTTAAATTCTATTTCTTCTATTTGAAAATAAAAAAAAAGATATTAGACTTCTTGAAACAAAAAGTCTAATATTGGTATTGAAATAATTAATTATTTTGATTTATATTATTCGTAAACCCTAACGTAATCAATAAGCATTGATTGTGGAAAAAGAGTTTCACTATTTGGAGAACCTGGATAATTTCCACCAACTGCAAGATTAAGAATTATATAAAAAGGTTGGTTAAACACCCATTCACCTGGAACTTTAGCCGGTGTGATTTGGTTGTAAAGCACATCGTCTACGTAGAAATTGATATAATCTTCTCCCCATTCTATTCCGAAAATGTGAAAATCCGTATCAAATCTGTTATTACTTAATGTGTAATTTTTAGTAATTGCATTAGCTCCGTAATAACCAGGACCATGAAGGGTTCCAAAAATTGAAGTTGGATTGCTACCAAGATATTCCATAATATCTATTTCTCCACATTGTGGCCAAGAAACAGTGCTTGAATTAGCACCTAACAACCAAAAGGCAGGCCATAAACCTTTTCCGTAAGGCATTTTGATACGAGCTTCAAAACGGCCATGTTTTTGCTCAAATTTACCCATGCTATTTATTCTAGCAGAAGTATATCCCGACCCCATAAATTGTTCTCGGATTGCAGTTATTTTTAACATACCATTTTCAACTTTGATATTTTCAGGTCTGTTAGTATAATACTCTAATTCATTGTTTCCCCAGCCATTGCTTCCAGTACCAATATTATAATTCCATATGGCATTGTTTGGAGCACCAGCAGTATCAAACTCATCTTGCATTACCAATTTATTCATTGTTGTTACTGTTTGTTTTTCATCAGTGGAACAACCAGTAACAAAAAAACCAATAGTAAACAAAATTGTATTTATTTTTAAGAATTTTAAGCTCATAAGAATATGTTTTTTTTTAAAAATTTGTTTTATTAATTATGCAAATAGATGTTGTCTGCGTAAATAACGGAATTGTCACCACCTTCCAAAATAATTTGAGCTAGGTGCGATCTACTTAACAGACCAGGCATTGCAGAAAAAGGAATTTCAATAGACATCCAGTTTTGAGAAACTAAGAAAGGTGCCGTGTATGTTGTAGAATGGCGTGTATCGTCTCCACCACCATAAATACCATTTGCTCCAAAATCAACTAAGACAACTCTTAATTGTCTTCCAGGAGCTATTGCACCCGGAATATATGCATCTAAATGAAAATGAGTCATTGAATTAGCATTTATTGTTGGATTACTAAACTCAATACCCACAAAGTTAAAAACAGTATAATTTAAAACATTATCGCCTTGTACCGAAAAATCATTTGACAAAGTTGTTTGCCAAGGTGCCCAATATCCATTATAATAGTTTACAGGAACATTTGTATATGCATTTGAAAAAATTGAGATTACATTAGCTTGATTTAAAGTAGGAACGGGTGAATGTGAAAATACACCTACGCAATTAATTGTTAACTTACCAGTTGTTGGGATTCCGTTAAATGTAGCTGTAATAATAGAAGTTCCTGCACTTAATGAAGTTACCACCCCAGAAGAATCAACAGAAGCGACAGTTGGATTTGAAGATGTGAAATTCAAATAAGCAGGACTAATAGTTACAGATTGATTAATACCATTTGGCATATTAAATGTTGCAATAACTCCATCAACTTTAGAAGTTACACCAACAAAAGTTGTTTCAGATGCATTAGTCCCATTCATAATTGATGCCTGTCCATGAGCAATTGTCCCTAGTTTTTCATATTTTACATTATCAATCCAAAAAGTATAACCTAAATTATTTTCTGCACCTTCAGAATACCAAAACATTCCTTTTTCTTGGATTAATTTAGAAGCATCTGGCAAAGGAATAATTATCTTTTTCCAATTAGTATCAATTGGAACATTTTGCATTCTAACGTTGTATTTATTTAACCCGAAATCGGTTCCAAAACCTACTTCGTTTAATGTTGCAGCTTGCGAACCTTTTACCCAAAAAGTTAAAGCATCAAATTCGGTTAAATTACGACCCGAACCATCAATAAAAACACCACCTGCATAGGCACCACTCGGATCACCAACACTTGGCACGTCAAATCTCATAGAGGCTGTTCCAAGGTATTTAACATCGGTATCTACCGTAAAAGCAGTATATTTTGACCCTCCAAAAGCACCATATCCTAATCCGGCACTAAACGTATCGATAAAAACATCTCCGTTTTTAGAGAAAGTAGAAAGTGTAGCATCATCAGCCATATTTCTTTCACAACTAAAATTTGTAAGTGAAAGCAATGCTACTACAAATACGTTTTTGATATAATTGATTTTTATATTTTTCATCTTTTTTATTTTAAAATTATTTTCCAATGTTAATATGAATATAAGTTCTTATTTCCCACTCAGAACCATTATTAAATCCAACTGGACTTATAATAGGTTGTGTAGCGAACAATGAAGCAGTTTGATTTGGAAGAAATCTTGGAGAATATTGGTCTAATGATCGCCAAGTTCCCATTATTCCTAATTTGGTATTAGGTAAAATGAACCAATTTGGTTTTCCTACAGAAGTAGATAAATCTAATGAAAACTGAGTTGGATAAGTCAAGTTAAAATCGCGGTGGTAATCGTATGGACCCCAATCGTTCAGTTTTAATGAAGTAACTAATTTTACTTTTTTATAGATTAATCTTAGATCTCCACCCATTCGTTCAATAAGTCTAGTGTCACTTCCGTTTGCTTGTGCATTACCTACATAAAGATTTGTAATAAATCCTAAATCTGGAGTTAGTTTAGAAACGATTCTTGAATTTAGCTCCCATAAATCATGTGCTGGAGTTGAATTTGGAAATGCAAATGCAGTACGATTTACTAAAAATCCAATAGCAGCATCTTGAGTTGTTGGCAAATGACGGAAAACAAAATCTAAATTAATTGCAAATTTAGCATCTTCAGCCATATCATTATCCCATTCGTAATACCAAGTTGCAGGAGTTGGATCGTAAGTAAGTAATAACTCTGCTCCAACTGTTTCTCTATTAGTTCTAACAACAAATGGATCCGATTGAATATTTCTTAATCTTCCAGGCGCATTGATATCGTTTGGCATAGCACCAACTAATGGTTTTTGCCATAAGAAGTTTGGCGCAATTTGAAGATTACCTATGCTGTAAGTTAAACCAGCTAAGAAGTTAGTTTGGTTTCCACTTCCACTATCTTTTAATCTCCAACCTGTAAAGGTTTTTGTATTATCGGCACCTCCATTAGCAACAAGTCCCATTATTGCGCCTTGTGTGTACATGTTAAATCCACCTTTAGAGAAGGTAATTTTAGCTTTACCTCCCCAATTGTCTTTAGCAGTAATTTTGTCATCATAAACGGTATACACACCATCTTTTTCTTGTGCAAATTGAAAAGTTCTACCATTTAATGGTTGTCCTGCCAAAATCCCTCCTAATTCAAAACCAAAAGCTCCTAGTTTCGTTTTGAAATAAACTGTAGCTCTACGTGTTTTTGGCATTGGAATAGCAATTGAGGTAGTTGCTACGTTAGCGTCTGCAATATCTTCATGATAAACAGCAGCTAGATCAATATTTCCGAATTTTTTAGCATATTTTAATAGATAAGCTGGGTTAGCTCCCCACCATAATTGTGGTCCAAAGGCAACTTTTAAACCATTTAAAGCTTTTTTCCCATCCAATTCAAAACCTGAAGTTTCTCCGTTATATAAATCTAAATTAGGACCATAATTAGCTTCTGGATATAATCCGAAGAAATCGCCTTCATAACCCCAATGGTAATGACCTGTTCTATAAAAACCTCTTAAATCAAAAGCTTTCTCATTCCAAGTATACGAAGCATTGTAAACTTGAACTCTATTAACATCGCTTTGCGTTACAACACCATTTTCGGTTTTTACATTTTGGCTTCTACCTCTATTTTCATAAAAGATTTCATTAATTGGATTTTCTGCAACGTGCCCAAGAATGTTTACGTTTACATTGGCTTTCATATTTGGCGCAGGATTTCCTTCTACCCCAACATAGTATGATTGCATTTGATCAAAACCTAATTTATTAGGATAGGAAGTAGAAGTTGGATCTGCATTTTTTGGGGTAGTAATTAAACTACCTCCTGTATTAAATGTGGTGAATTCTGCTCTAAGGTTACTGATTTTTAACATCTCAGTATCATTTCCACCTAGAGCTGCTTTATCTCCTCTTGCTCTTAAAACAGCATCCATTAATTGAATACTATCAAAATGCTTTTCAATAGAAGCAAAAGTTGCTCCGCTTTGGTATGGATTTATAAGGTAAGCTTCTTTCAAGGCATAGTATGCTGCACGTGGGTATAAATTATACAATCCTCTAGCATTGGTTGGTCCTTTAGCACAAATACCAAACCACTCTTCATTCATATTGTTTTCTCCTTGCTGAAAATCAGATTGGTATCCACCATTAGACCATGAAGCGTTATCATCATGAATTTCTAAATTTTTAGTTTGTCCGAATTTCCACCAACCATCACTAAATTGAAAAGTAAAACCTCCCAAAGAATTTTCTGCTTTACCTAAACCAGCAGCATTTTGGTAAATTTCTTTCCAATTATTTACCATATAATAGGCTTGAGATTTTTGGTCTTCGGCATTTTCAATAGCACTAAAAGAATCAGCACCAAATTCAGAAAAAAGTAATGGCTTATTTAATTTTTCTTTTACTTTTTGAAAAGCATCTCCAAAAGAAACACCACGATACATATTGGTTCCTAAAATGTCTATGTCTTTACACTCCTTTGCAATTATGTCAAGAAATAATAAATCACCATTACAAATTGCAACAGGGTGCGAGGTGTCTGCTTTTTTGATTTCAAGAACGGCTTGATTAAAAATCTTGTACATATCTTTAGCTCTGATAGTAGATTTTCTATCTTCTAAAGGAATGTTTTCTGATTCTGCACCATCCCAAAACAATCCGTAATTGTTTTCATTTCCTAATAAAAACAACAATAATCCTGGAGTATCTTTATAGGTAGCAACCAATTCTTTCGTTTCCTTAATTAGTTCATTTTGGGTTGCAGTATCCGAATAATTAATATTAGGAACCCAATTTCCATTTAAGGTAAGTCCATATCTACCAAACGAATAATTAATCATAGTGTAGATACCATATTTTTGATGAATATAAGTTATCCATTTAGGTTGAATACCTGAATATTGTCTTATGGTATTTACTCCCATATTTTTCAATAAGCCCATCTCAGTATCTAATGCTGCTTTAATTACCTCATCGGATTGTTTCCATAAACTATAATTGTAATTGGTACCAATTGGAAAATAATCCCAATTTATTCCATTTATCATAAAGTCACTTCCGTTGACTTTAAGTTTAAAACCAGAATTGCTCTTTTCAACTACTACTCTATCAGTTTGAGAATGTAGAGATGCAGAAAAGCAAAAAAGTGTTAGTAAAATAATAATTTTTCTCATAAGGGTAATCTTAGTTTATTGGTTAACAAAAAAATTTAAAGTTTAATTTAGTATGAAGTTTTAATTTATTTAAGATTAATACTATTAATTTAACTTTGATTTATTTTATAAAAGTATAGGATAACATTTTAATAAAATCAAAAATAAATACAACAAAAAATATACATCAAAATATAAATAGTACAGACTCTCTATATTAATAACAAGTGCTTGATATATAGAACTTTGATTTTAAAATATATGCAGTAAAAACTGCAATTTAAGAATGCGAAAACAAACAATGTTGTACCTTTGTATAGTTACAATTGAACAAAAATAAAGTCATTACACAGAGAGTATATACTCAGCCAAACCGTTTTCGTGGTTTAAATTCATTTTTTTACGCAAACGATATCGTTTTATCTCTACACTTCGAACTGAAATGTTAAGTAATGGTGCTATTTCTTTGGAAGAAAGATTCAATCTTAAATAAGCACAAAGTCTTAAATCATTAGGAGTTAATAGAGGATGCATGGTTTTTAATTTTTTCAAAAAGTCTTTATCTACTGTATCAAAAGCATCTTTAAAGATGTTCCAAGAGTCTTCGTTATTAATGTTTTTGGTGATTGTAGAAATAACAGATTTAATACTCATGCTTTTATTTCCTTCATCGGTAGTTTTCTTTAAATCATCCTTAATGAGCGTAAGCAATTCATCCTTTTTTATTAAACTCATTGTTGAAAAGGCAAGCTCTTTATTTTTGGCATCTACATCCAACGATAATTGATCATTACGCAACTTCATTAACTGCTGTTCATTTTCTAATTCTTTAATTTCTAACAATAAATTATTCTCTTCAATTAACTTCGTTTTTTGTTTAGTATAATAGCTTTTATATCTTTTATTTATAAAAAAGGCAAGATAAAGTAGTCCTAGAAAATAAATAAATAAAGCTAAATTAGTGAAATACCAGGGCTTTAAAATTGTAAACTTATAAACTGCAGAATTTTCAAGGTTAGAATTAGCAATTTTAGATCTAACAATAAATTTATAATCTCCTGGAGATAAATTTTTAAAATTTATACTAGACTTAGTGCTCCATTGGCTCCAATTTTCTTGGAAGCCTTCTAATTTATATTGGTATTCTGCATTGATGTATTTGTTAAATTCTGCAACAGAATAATTAATAGCGATATTGTTTTCATCGTAATGCAACTCGCCTACATCTTGAATGGAAATATCATTAGATTTTTCGTTTAGCTTATTAACACTTATTGTAGATATGAAAACAGTGTAGTTTTTAAAACTTAAATCATTTAAATTGATGGTATAATAACCATCGGTAGTGCCAATAAAATACTCTGAATTATTAAGCTGCGAGATATTTTCATATCCAGTTAATGAATTTGTGAATTTTGAAGGAATAGGTATAGTATTTTGCTTTAGTTTATAGTTCAATTTATTTCGATAAAAATAATAGATGTAATTCTTGGAAAAAAACCAAATTTTATTCGATTTGTCTACTATCATTTTCCCCGAAGTATACTCATCTTTGGTAAGAATATTGCTTAACAATGAATCTTTTTCAAAAGTTTGGTTTTTATTATTTAACTTAAATACGCCCTCTTTATAAGTATAATAAATAGCATTATTATATTTGATTAAACTCGCATTTTTACCTTTTGGTGGAGAATTAAGCTTAATTATTTTTTCTGCTTTAGTGAAATTATTATCAATTGTAAATTTGAAAATCCCTTTATATTCGTGACTTACATATATTTCATGATTAGAACTACTTAATTCAAAATACTTTGAAGAATAGCCAAATCCAGCTATTTTATTTCTAAACACCCATTGACCGTTATTATTTTCTAATACTGAGATTCCGTAGTAATTTCCTTGAAGTAATAAATTTTTATTTGGGATAGTTTGAAATTTCCAAGTGCCCGATTGATTAAAGATACACTTAGCAATATTGCTTTCAATTACAAAAGTTCCTGAATCATGACCACAAAAAAGAGTATCTCCATTTACAAATAAAGACCAAACTTGACCTTTTGTACCATAAATAAATTGGAAGGAATCTTTACTATTATTGGCTTTGTAAAACAACCCTTGGTTAGTGCCCACATATAGTTTCCCTTGGTATAGAACTGAAGCGTAAACAGTACCTAATTTTCCCGATTCATCGGAATAACTTTTAACAGGGGATTGCAAATTGATGCAATTTATTCCATTATCTAAACCGATCCATAAATTCTTATCAAAATCTTCTAATAATGAAAGTACGGTATTATTACTTAATCCATTGGTTTGTGAAATGTGGTATTCTATTTTTCCATATTTAGAAATAATAAATATTCCATCGGAAATGGTTCCCACTGCAAAGTTGCCGTTATTTAATTGGTAACTACTATAAATACTAGTATTAATTAATTCAGAATCGGCAGAAGTAACAAACTTAGAAATACTGTTTTTAATTAATCTATAAAACCCATTCGTTTGGGTGTGAATTATTAATCCACTTTCATCTTGAAAAACATTGACAATTCTATTGTTTTTAAAAATTAAATCCTCTGAAACTAATTGACTTTTTCCGTTTTCAATTTCAAATAAACCTTCATTAATAACTTGAAAATAAATAGCACTTTCGGTTTTAAAAATCTTTGTAATGCTATTTTTTGGAGTAATTATTTTAAAATTTTTGCTTTCTAAATCATAAATATAAATTCTGTTTAAAGATTGAAAAACTACCCATTTATCAAAGTTTAGTATATTCCAAAACTGTTCATCATCAATAATTTTATCTTTTATTTTATTGCTCAATGAAAAGTAAGTTAATCGACCATTAGTCATTCTTTTCCAATAACCAAATTCCATATAACTCCCAGTATAAATCAAATCATCAATTGCTTTAACCGATCTGATGATGGTTTCATTTAAAGATTTATACAAAGTCCAAACGGTACCGTTATACTCTAACAAACCTTCATTATTAGCAAAATATAAAATGTGGTTTTTATCTTGCGAAACCATCCAGTTTTGATTACCAGCATTATAAATATTAGGGCTATATTTTATTATAGGAGGTAATTCTTGAGAGAAACTCAAAAAACCATTTACTAATAAAATTAACAATAGTAGCTTAGAAAAATTAATTTTAAACATGGGGTGATTTAAATATTAAAATATAAAGATATTAATAATTGCACTAAATATCAAAAAAAAAAAAGCACGTTTATAAAACGTGCTTTTCTAAAATAGGAGAAAAATTATTTTTTAATTATTCTGGAAGAAGTACTAATTCCGTCAGTTGTAGTAGTTTTTACTAAATAAACACCTGCTTGGAAATCTGCAATATTAATAGTTACAGAATCCGATTTTGGTGTATTTTTCATAACTTCTTGACCTAAAACATTATAAATAGAAACTGTTTCTATTTCAGTTTTAGAAGTAATTGTTACATTATCCGAAGTTGGATTAGGGAACATATTAACTGTAGAAGCAGCAAAATTAGTATTATTTAAAACTGTACCAGGGTTGTATGAAAGATAAATATTATCAAAAAATACTATTTTAGATACTAAATCTGAAGTTGTACCTAATTTATATTGAAAGAAAGTACTTTTTGTAAAACCTTTGTTTACAAAGAAACTTAATGGAACATTAACACTTTGCCATGACCCTTTTACAAGTGTTCCATCACTTCCTTCAGGAGTTAATTCATAAACATATTCTGC
Organism: Flavobacterium sp.; assembly: GCF_044357305.1. Classification (GTDB taxonomy): domain Bacteria; phylum Bacteroidota; class Bacteroidia; order Flavobacteriales; family Flavobacteriaceae; genus Flavobacterium. Next base: position 36,552 of record NZ_JBIKPS010000012.1, on the reverse strand, counting down.
AACTCCACCATTATTACCTATCATAATAAATCGAATTTGGTTGGAATCATTATCAGCAAAATAATCAAAATGTAACCAGTTGTAAGGAGTAACATTTGTTACACCATTAGTCCCTTGACCATATCCCATTGCAGCAAAATTCATTTTAATACATTCATTAACTCCAGTTCCAAGATCTAAATCTTGAATTGCAGCATATCCACCAAAAGAATAATCTGGAACCCAGTTATTTGTATATCCAGCTGTATCGCTATATATGTTCAAAACTTCAGCATTTGGAGTTGAAGGGGTTGGAGATTGATTTGGTATTGTTGCTGCAAAATTTACTGTGTAAGTTTTAATTACGGCACCATTTTGAGAAGTAACTTTAACGGATGCTGTGCCTGGTATAGCAGTAGCTTGTGTTATCAAAGTAATCGTTGCTGAAGGGTCATTAGTAGTTGCTAAAGTTATTTGAGGAATTACAGTTGTTCCAACTACTAAATCAAAATTATAATCTAGAGCTGCTCCAGAAAATCCTGGAACGGTAGCACCGTTAACTTGTAAATTACTTAATGTTGCATCAGTACCAGTTGCAGTAGGTGTTTTCCAAAAATAGATATTATCTAAATAAATATCTGCAGGCACAGTACTACCAGGTCCATTTGCAGCAAATTTCATTTGAAACACATTATTCCATGTCATACCAGTGAAAGCACTTTTAGGTATATCAACACTATACCAAGAACCTTGAGTATGATTTATTGTTACAAGTGTTTCACCTGCGCCCGTTCCTTGATTAATAGGACTTACCTGTATAATAGTATTTGCAGGATTTGCCGCTGACCAAATATCCACATGTAAAAATTCCATCCCAGCAGCATTTTGTGCTGTTAAGTTAGTACCTTGATAATTGAAATTTGTGTAAGCCATAACAAAATTTCCAGATCCACCAGGATTAAAAGTTGGATTAACAGCTCCTGTCTGACCCCAACCTGGATTGTAATTGGTAGCAATGTTAGTATAACTATCACTATAAACTGAGATTACATCTGCAGGAGCTTTAGTTGGTACAGGTGCATTGTTCGATGGTTGAGCAAAACCAAAGAAAGATGTCATCAAGACAGATAAAAGAGTAATTTTTTTCATAATTTTTGTGTTATTAATTAATATTCAAATTTAATAAATTTTAAATCTCCACAACATTGTTTTATAATAAAAAAACTATACAAAAAAAATATTGATTTTTTTTGTATATTAAAAACCTAAAATAATGTTTATCAATGGTTTTCGTTATTTATTTATTTGATATCAACAAACTGAAAAAATATTAAAATGATAAAATGTTGAGTTAATGTTGTGTTGCACTATTTCGATTTCGTAATTGATATTTACTATTAAAATCAAAAATGTTTATAAATGTATAATTTTTTTTTTGAAATTAATGAGCATTCCACCTCCAAAAAAAGAGGAGTCAAAATAAAAACATTACTATTATTCTAGTATCACTTTAGTTGATTTATAATTTATTCCATCTGAAATTCTAACAAAATAAACTCCGTTGTGAACGGTATCTGTTTCAATAATTGAAAGTGTACTTCCCTGAAGAATCTTTAAGGTTTTAATTATTTTACCTAATTCATCAATAAGCTCTACTTTATAATCTTTTTCAGCCATTTGAGTTTGTATTGCAATAAAATCTTGAGCTGGATTTGGAGCTATTACAACTTTAAATTCTTTATTTTCAAATACATCATTAGAAAGTTGGGAATAAGTTGTTGTTCCGCTTGGTACAGTTGTTACAGTTGTTGCAACTACATTTCCATAATAAGTTGGTCCCACTACATACGGATAAGCAGAATTATGATTTGCATCAACAGTGGTAAAGTAACAATAAATACCATTAGGATATTCTGGAGTTTTACAAAAGCGTCCATTATGAGTATCTAAATAGGTAGCGTCTCCAGGATGAGCAACATATTCATAATCTTCTCTAAAATATCCATTAATTATAGTTTGTGTACCAACAACCTGACCTACAGATGGCCCGTTAGTTCTAGTAGTTTGAGTTTTTAATTGATAGCTTGATTTCATCCTTGAAATTCCACCAGTTGCATCTATATTTGTATATGCATAGGCTCCATAAATTGGAAATCCATCATAAGCAAATCCTAAAAGTGGCGAATGTTGAGACGTATTAATAACATACAAACCATCCGAAGGGTATGTGCTACAAACTGTAGATAAAATATTTAAGTCTAAATTAAATGCACTAGGATTTTGATGGTGGTGGTAATTTCCCATCGCTGGATGTGCTTTTGCACAATCAAAACCTGCACGCTCTGCAGGAATTGCATCTCGATTCCATGCTTGTGTAGTTCCAGGACCACCAGGACAAGGCGTAAATCCTGGTCCTCCACAAAGTGACTGAGTAGTATTATTCCAAGCAACTCCATCACGATAATCAAATAAAGCAACTCCATTTTTGAATATCCCAATATTCCCTCCTGAAGTTGCTGTTGCAGTTCCTGTATTTTGAGTTGGAGTTATAGGAAACTTGAAAATCTTATTTTGAGCAGTTGCTAAAGATGGATTGCCATCTTGAAAAGGTCCGGTTATATAAGCAGGAATTCCTGTAGCCGAAACATATACATTAGTAGCATTGTATTGAACTGTTTGAACATTTGCTTGTACTGCATCTGATATAGGTGTTGCATTTCCGGCAACATAATGTCTTCCTGTGATTCCAGTTGTATTTTGTAACCAACTTGAAATAATAGGATTAGTCTGAGCATTCAAAGAGAATGTCATCAATAAAATTAAAAAAGTACTTGTTTTTTTCATATTGTTTTTTTGATTTAGATTAAAATATATTCTTTTTACTCTTTAGGAAAACTAAATTTTGGGTTAAATAAAAACTCTTTGTCGGTTAATGTCTTCAAAAAAGCAATTAAATCTTTTTTTTCGTTTTCATTTAAAATTATTGGTTTTTGTAATTCTTTTGCCAATGTTTTTCTTTTAATTTTTCCATCGGTATAAAAATTAATAACCTCCCGTAACTTCATAAACCGTCCATCGTGCATGTACGGATAAGTAAATTCAATATTACGCAAGGTTGGCACTTTAAAATTAAAACTGTCTTTTGGATTTTGGGTGATATTCACTCTTCCATAATCTTTATAATCTTTGTCCATTGGCAAGCCATTATCTGCAAAATTATCGTTGGTAAGCAATGGTTCTTTATGACATGATTCGCAATTTCGTTTAAATAAATGGTGCCCATTTTCTTCTTGATCCGTAAAGAAAATATCTTTTTCATGCCGCATTACTTTATCGTATTTTGAATTATACGTTTGTAATGAAACCGTGAATTGCGCAATGGCTTGCAACAGTTTTTTGGTGGTTACTAAACTATCCCCAAAAGCTTTATTAAATAGGCTCTTATATTTTTTAGATTGGTTTAATTTATCTAAAACATTTACCAAGGTATTATCCATTTCTTGCGAATTGGTAATCGGGTTGATGGGTTGCGCACTTAAGCTAAGTACTCCTCCATCCGAATTAAATACCTTGGTCCAAGCCAAATTTACTAAAGTTGGGGCATTGCGAGTTCCTATTCTGCCATCAATGCCATGACTTAACGCATGATCGGTATGTGCAAAACCTGTATATTGCAAATGACAACTAGAACATGAAATAGTACTATCTCTAGAGAGAATGGGGTCGTAAAATAATGCTCTTCCTAATTCAAAACCTTCCGAGGTAAGTTGGTTTTTCTTAAAATCATAAACAGGTTTTGGCCATCCTTTTGGAACATTAAAACTTATATATTCAGAAGATTCTTCTAAATTTTTCCATGAAAAAAAGAAAAAACTTAAAAGTAGCAGTATTATATTAAATAGACTATTTCTCTTCATCAATTAAAAACATATTTTTATAAATTCTAGCCATTGCTATTGCCTTTTCTCCTGGTATCATAATCGAATTTGTTTCCTTTAAGGATAGAGCGTCTAACCATCTATCCAATTCCACGTTTATAATTATATTTTGACTTTCCGCAACTTCCAACTCTATTTTTCGCAAGGCATTTTGCTTTGGCAAATACCCTCCAATATGAAACTGAAATTCTTTTTTAACATTGGTACAACTCGAACTTTTCCCTTCCAATTTCATATTGATATATCCTGTATTCCAAGCCCAATACATTCCCAATGCTGGATCTAAATCACTATCAAAATTTTCAGAAACACTTGTCAAACTATCTATTCCAATATCAAATCGAATTTTTTTTATTTTTAAATCTGGTGCGTTTTTCAAATGAAACTCTAAGGAACTTAAGGTTTCTGCATCCACCAAATGAACACTATTGTTTTCTTTATATTGTGTTCCGTCTTCCAATTCTAATACAACATTAGAGAGATAAAATTTCATTTTAGTAACCGTAACGGTGTCGTTTGTTTTGGTCACATATTTTTTATCATTCAAAACTAAAGGTTCGTTTTGAAAATTAAGATGCAATGAAACCGGAACGTCTTTCTTATTGATTTTCATTTGAAAAGAAAGACATGCCAAAGCAAAAATTACTATTACTACAACTACTTTTTTCATAAATTACCTTCTAGGTGGTGGCCCTTGTCCGTCTCCCATTCCTGGAGGTGGAGGTGGCGGACCATGACCTTCATGTTGTCTTGGACCCATCATTTTCGCTGCTTCTTTAACTATCTTATCGAACTTTTGCTTTTGTGTTGCATCACAAATGGCTCTCACTTTTTGAAAATGATAAAAAATGGCTAGTTCTTCTTTTTCTTTAATTTTAACAATTTCATCAGCTGCTTTTTTAACAGTAGCAGAATCTACTTTAGGATTTTGAAGCAAATCAAAAAAGGCATCATGAGTTTCTCTATTCGATTGTCTTAATGATTCTCTTTGCTCCTGAAAAGCAGTTTGCAATGCTTCAAACTGTTGTTCTTGTTTTGCAGAAAATGATAATTCATGTGCAAAAAAACCTTTAGCGGAACCTTGCAGATTAGGCTTGGGTGGTTTTGTAAACCATAAAAAACTTATGGTTGCTACATTTACTAGTAGCAGGACTAGCAAAATGGATTTTAAAAATTTTACATTATTCATGGGTTCAATTTTTATTCGATTGTATTAGAAAAATATTCTTTATATACTAAATTCTTTTCGTAAGAAGCGGTGTCAGTAGTTTTCTCGGATTGTTTCGAATATTGTTTTATTGTAAGAACGTTTATTCCAATAAGTACGACAACGCTTGCAGCCAACATCCACTTTTGAGTTGTACTCATAGTAGATGGTGCATTTCCATTAAAATTATTTTTAATAGAAAATTGCAAACCAATAGGCACTTCCAATCTTTGGAGATTATCCAATGATTGTAAAGTGGTTTCTATAGTATTTTCTTGGGTGTTCATATTTGTATAGAGATTTAATTCTTAAAAAACTTGCGGTTATTTTTCATTTTCTTCATAATAAGTTGCCAAATGCTTCTTTAAATTTTGTTTAGCTCTAAAAAGTAGTGATTCTACTGCCGATAACGAAACTTCCATAATTACGGCTATTTCATTATAACTCACCTGCTCTACTTTATGCAAAATATAAGCAGTTTGCTGCTGTTCAGGCAATAAACTAATGGCTTTAAATAAAATTATGGAACGTTCTTTATTTTCCAATTGGATTCCGGGATGACTAAAATCCGAATGGTTTTCAAGGGCTTTTTCACTTTCGGAAGAAAAAATAGATCTAAAAATTCCAGACCGTTTTTTTCTGTTTTTCTTTCGGATAAATTCCAAACATTTATTGACGGATATTCTATAAATCCAAGTAGAAAGGGAAGATTCTTCCTTGAAATCTTTAATATTTAAATGGATGGTAATGAAGATTTCTTGAGTAACGTCTTGGGCATCTTCCAGATTTTGCAACATCCCAACACAGGTATTGTAAACCTTTTTGGAAAATAAATCCACCACTAAACCGAACGCAATTTCATCGTTCTTCTTTAATCTTAGGATAAGTTCTTTTTCTTCCAAAAAATATATTTTATGTTTGGATGCTACTCTTAGCGTTAACTTGTGGTGTTACATAGCAAATATGCAATATTGTCGTAAAACAATAATCCAAATATAGTATAAAATCATCAAAATATAATTTGTGATTTGTTCAACACCCAATCTCATTTTAGAAATCATTATCTTTGCAAAAATTAGTTTTTTACTATGATTCCAAAAGATATTGCTACCCTCGATCCTAAGAAAAATATAATCATAAAAGGTGCTGCCATTCACAATTTAAAAAATTTGGATGTGGCTATTCCTAGGAATAAATTAGTAGTGATTACGGGGCTTTCGGGATCAGGAAAATCTTCTTTGGCATTTGATACTTTGTATGCCGAAGGGCAACGCCGATATGTAGAAAGTTTGTCTTCTTATGCGCGACAATTCCTTGGGCGATTGGACAAACCAAAAGTAGATTACATCAAAGGAATTGCTCCTGCTATTGCCATTGAACAAAAAGTAAATACAACCAATGCCCGTTCTACTGTTGGAACTTCTACTGAAATATACGATTACTTAAAATTACTTTTTGCTCGAATTGGAAAAACAATTTCACCAATTTCTGGCAAGGAAGTAAGAAAAGACAACGTTTTTGATGTTATTTCTTCTGTAAAAACATTCGATTTAGAAAGCCGTTGGTTGCTCCTTGCTCCTATTCATTTGGAAGAAGGCAGAAAACTAGAAGACAAACTAAAAGTATTATTGCAACAAGGTTTTGCTAGGATTTTAGTAAATAATGAAATGGTGCGTTTGGATGAAATTGACAAACATTCGCTGGACAATAAAGACATTTTACTAATCATTGACCGTATTGTTGTAAAAGACGAAGAAGAATTCTTCAACCGTCTATCGGATGCGGTGCAAACTGCTTTTTTTGAAGGAAAAGGCGATTGTTATTTGCAAGATTTAAAAGATAATAACCGCATGCATTTTAGTTCCAATTTCGAATTGGATGGCATGATGTTCCTAGAGCCAAATGTGCATTTGTTTAGTTTTAACAATCCGTATGGTGCCTGCCCAAAATGCGAGGGATATGGCAACGTTATTGGCATCGATGAAGAATTAGTAATTCCGAATACTGCACTTTCTGTTTTTGAAAATGCCATTTATCCTTGGCGTGGGGAAAGTATGGGCTGGTACCGAGACGAATTGGTGAACCATGCCTACAAGTTTGATTTCCCTATTCATAAGCCTTATTTTGAACTTTCGGAAGCACAGAAAGATTTGATTTGGAAAGGAAATCAATATTTTCAAGGCCTAAATGATTTCTTCAAGGAATTAGAAGAAAAAAATTATAAAATTCAAAACCGCGTAATGTTATCGCGTTACCGCGGAAAAACCAAATGTAATGTTTGTAAAGGCAAACGATTACGAGCAGAAGCCAATTACATTCAAGTGGGAGGCAAAACCATTTCCGATTTGGTTGATTTATCTATCAAACGATTGATTCCGTTTTTTACAGAATTAAAACTATCCGAATACGATACTACTGTTTCCAAAAGATTGCTGATTGAAATCAACAGTCGCTTGGCATTTTTAAGCAACGTAGGTTTGGATTACTTGACTTTAAATAGGAATTCGGCAACGCTATCTGGTGGCGAATCCCAGCGTATTAATCTTGCAACTTCACTAGGAAGTAGTTTGGTTGGTTCGATGTATATTTTGGACGAGCCAAGTATCGGTTTGCATCCCAAAGACACCGAATTATTGATTGAAGTGTTGAAAAATCTTCGGGATTTAGGCAATACCGTTATTGTGGTAGAACACGATGAAGACATCATGAAACAAGCCGATAGGATTATTGATATTGGTCCTGAAGCCGGAACGCATGGTGGAGAATTGGTAGCCGAAGGAACCTTTGATGAAATCTTACAATCGGATTCGTTAACCGCCAAATACCTTAATGGTGAAATGGAAATTAAAGTTCCTAGAACCCGCAGAAAATGGGGAACTTATATTGATATCCTTGGCGCTAGAGAAAACAATTTGCAAAACCTGGATGTTCGGTTTCCGTTGGAATGTTTAACCGTGATTACGGGAGTTTCTGGAAGCGGAAAAAGTACGTTAGTTAAGAAAATATTATTTCCAGCCATCCAAAAAAGATTGGAAGGCGTTAGTGAAAAAGCAGGACAATATACCGATATGCAAGGGCATTACCACAAAATTCAGCATATTGAATACGTAGATCAAAACCCAATTGGAAGAAGTTCGCGTTCCAATCCGGTGACGTATATTAAGGCGTACGATGATATTCGGGATTTGTATTCGAAAACCAAATTATCTAAAATTCGTGGCTACCAACCCAAACATTTCTCGTTTAATGTGGATGGTGGACGATGCGAAACCTGCAAAGGCGATGGCTCCATCAATGTGGAAATGGTTTTTATGGCCGATGTGGAGTTGCCTTGCGAAACTTGCGGCGGAAAACGATTCAAGAAAGAAATCTTGGAAGTGAATTTTGAAGGAAAAAATATCGATGATATCTTAACCATGACTTTGGATGATGCTATTTTGTTTTTCAACGAACATAAGCAGACTAAAATAACACAAAAACTACAACCTTTACAAGATGTTGGATTGGGTTATGTGCAATTGGGGCAATCGTCTTCTACCCTTTCGGGTGGTGAAGCACAGCGCATCAAATTGGCTTCTTTCTTGGTAAAAGGAACTACAAAAGACAAAGCACTATTTGTATTTGATGAGCCTACAACTGGTTTGCACTTTCACGATATAAAAAAATTATTGGCTTCGTTTGATGCCTTAATAGATAAAGGACATTCGATTTTGGTAGTAGAACACAACCTCGACTTAATAAAATGTGCCGATTGGATTATTGACCTTGGTCCCGAAGGTGGTGAAAACGGTGGATTACTTCTAGCCGCTGGAACTCCTGAAGATATTGTAAAGAATAAAAAATCAATTACTGGGAAGTATTTGAAAGGTAAGTTGTAGTTTTTTTGGAGCGAATGGCTTGGGCATTTTAGCAATCCATTTTCCTGCTTTTCGTTTCAATCTCGCCAAAAAAAGGCGAGGATTTACACTGCAATCAGGGCTAAAAAGGCTTTGTCTTTTTTAAATTATCAGTTTCAAAACAAGTCTATTTTCAATTTATTTTTTGATAAAAAAAGTAAGAATATATGCTTTACAGCCTTTTTCCAATAAAATTATTCAATAACCACTTTCTTAGTTATTCGTTGACTTCCGGCTTGCAAAACACCTAAATACAATCCTTTTGCCAAACCAGAAATTGGAATCGATTCAATCAATTTAGCATTTTCAATTGGAAGGGTTAAAACCGTTTTTCCATTAATATCAATCAATGAAAAAGTATAATTAGTTGCTATTATAGAACCTAAGTTAATATTTAAAGTATCCTTCGCAGGATTGGGAAAGAAACTTACATTGAAATCTTTAACGGCTTCTTCAGTTGTCAAAGAAGCAGTACTCGCAACAGCAAAATGCATCGTAGCTCCAATAGTTGCTTTAGCCACATTATAATTATAAATTGGATCCATATTTATCAATAAATCCGTAGGCGTATGTTTATGAGTAGTTTCATTTTTCTCGAAAAAACCAGTGATAATGTCACTGTTACTCTGAAATGACATATAATCAGAAGCGTAAGCTTGCGCTAAAAAGGTATTTAACGGAGAATATAATCCTACACAGGCAATCAATTGATTAGTAAAAGCAGAAGATAAGGCATTATTGGCAGTTGGTAAACTTAAATCGCGTTCACAAGTGATGGTATTATTAACTAATCCAGCAACACCACCTACTTCATCTAAATTAAAAACCAATCGGATATTCATTTTAGGAGAAGTCGCATTGACAACATTTGCCACAAAATCTTGACTTCCTTTTAAGCCGTCTTCCTCCCCACTAAAATTGATGAATTTTATAGAATATTCGGTAGGAATATTTTGTAATAATCGAGCTACTTCCAAAATAGATACCACACCACTACCGTTATCATTAGTTCCTGTACCAGAAATAGAATCGTAATGACCACAAACAATTAAAAAAGTATTCTGATAGGTTGTTCCAACTTTGGTCACTACAAGATTCTTACAAGCCGCAGCCGATCCTGAGTAAGTATATGAATATTCTTGTAATTGTGAAGTAGTATATCCATAACTCAAATATTTATTCTTTAACCAATCTAAAGTATTTTGCAATGCAACGGTGCCTCTACGCTTCACTCCTAAGGCTTCATATTGAGTCAAATTAGTAGTAATATTAGTTTGCGAACATTGGTTTACCACATCGGCATAGGCTTGAATAAACGATTGACTGAAAGAATTAGTTACGCTAAATAAAGTAAAAACTAAAAATAATAGGTTTCTTTTTGTGAAATTCATAACAAGATGAGTAGATTGTTTGGGTATCGACACCAAAAATAATAAAATAAAATAAACTTCCTACTATATTTTTATCCAATTTAAGCAAATAATAAATTGCTTGTCAAATAGTTAATTTTCATTAACAAATCGTTGACAATTTATTAAAAAGGGTTTGGCACGCAATTTGGAATGTATCAAACATCGGAACAATAATCTGGTCGAAGAAACTGAAAATCGAAAGAGTAAGTAAAAAAATTAATTCTAATTATCATGAAAAAAATTACATTAGTAGTAGCTAGTATTTTACTGTTAGGAAATGTAGCGAAGGCATCAGAATTAAATTTTACTGATGAAGGAACAAGAACAAGATTTAGCTTTGATGAGCCAATCTCATTTACAGAACGAGGCATTGAGTTTTTTGTTTTTCCAAACGGCGACTTTGATTTTAACACTCGTCCAGAAGATTCTCACGGCGATTATAATTATAGATTGGCTGGAAAAAGAACCTCAGCTGCCGAACGAAGAAATAGAAACACTCCAGTAAACTTTGGCGTTTTAATAGAACATGATAGTTTTGGTAGAGTTAGAAGAGTTGGAAACACTTTCATCAATTATGACAACCAAGATAGAGTGAGCCGAATTGGAACCGTATATATGAGATACAACAGATTTGCCTTGACTCAAGTGGGTGGAATGCAAATAGTGTACAACCGAAGAGGTGAAATTGTAGACATGATTGGACAAGTTAAAGGCAGAAGAGCTGGATTTACATACAGCGGTTATGCAACAAACTATCAAAATACAAATCACAATCAGAGTCAAAATCAGTCTTACTATTATAGAACTGACGGAACTAAAGCTCTAGTTGATGAAGATAAAAAAGAAGGTAGAAATTAAAAAAATGGGTTGGTTAGGTTTGTTTAAAAATCCTATGAAGCTGGGAAGCGGATTAGGATTTTTTTACTTTACTTTTAAGCGCAATAAAATCGTCGTGATCACTGAATTTACCTCATCGGATATTTTTAACTTATAATTGCTGTACCCGTAGTAAACGGATATCAATATTGACTTTAACCCGATATTAATAATTGGATGAAAAGGAAATTCCCAAAAGAAGAAAATTATAAAACAAGTCACCAATATACCTAAGGAATAAAGTGTTTTTATTGTAAAAGGATATAAATTCATTTTTTTAACAACATACAATAATTTAATGGTATTGTATATCACAATCGTTATTAAAGTAGCAAATGCAGAACCTTCGATACCATAAAGAGGAATAAAAATTGCATTTAAAACTATCATTAAAACTACAGTAATAATTCCGAACAATAAAACCGTTCTGTAGTATTTTGTATTGACAATAATCGAATTATTATTTCCTAATAAAACATCATAAAACTTGCACAATCCAATCATAAAAACAACCCAAATTCCACCACTATATTCATCGGGAATTATTCTATATAACTCTTTAATATTCAAAAATATAAGCATCATAATAAAGCCTCCAATTACTTGAAGATTTATAGCACTTTTTTTATATAATTCATTCAATTCATCGTGTTTATTTTCAGACATTAATTTAGCCGTAATTGGAGCAACTATTTGATTCATTGCTCTATAAGGCACAATGATTACAGTTGAAATAAAAATTGCAACTGCATATAAAGCATTTTGACTGATGTCTTTATAAAAAGGAATCATTACTTTATCAAAATCAACTAGCATGACTGCTACGCCTCCAGAAACAATAATAAACAATGAATATTGAACAATTTCTTTACTGTTTTCAGGAATTACAAATCTTAAAACTGGCATTTTCACTGAAATAGCATACAGTTTCATAACAACTAACTGGGCAAAATAAGCAACAGCAATACCATAAACACAAGTTGTTTTGTCAATTAAATTAAAATGAACCGAAAACAACAACATCATTACAATCACTCGAATTAGAACCTCACTGATGAAATTTCCAACCACCGAATACATATGAACTTTTACCCAAGCATAGAAAACTTCAAAATAGGCCATAAACAAACCTACAATTGGTATCAACCAAAAAAAAGGTTCCAAACTTGGATTTTCTTTCAACCAACCACTCGATATTGGATCGTAAAAAATATAAAAAATAGCCGTTATAGGTATAATAAAAGCTAAGGGCAAAAACAACATAAACGATAAAAAATCCTCTCGTTCTCTTTCGGTTTTATATTGAGAAAAAAAACGAATTAGGGTATTTTGAGCACCAAAAGCCATCAAAGGCATCATGATATTAGCACCTGAAAGAATGGTTGTTACAATTCCGTAATGCAATTTTCCTAAAAAATTAGTATAAAAAAACAAAGCATTTATAGCGCCTATTCCAAATCCGAAGAAAGTAATTAGAGTGTTTTTTATAGACTGTGATTGAACGATTCCCATGCTAGGAGTTATGAGTTATTAGTTTTGCAAGTTTTTCCGTCAAACTTTTTCTTGAATAGTGTTGTAATCCAACAGGATAAACCTGTAATTTGTTTTCAAAATACAATTCAAAATAAGAACCAATAGTCTTTTTTAAACGTTCTTTTTCATGGTAGGTAAAGAAAACTCCTGTATTGGTAGTTGAAATAATTTCAGCAAAATCAGAATCTTTTGGACCAATGGCAATAATTGGCCGTTCAGAAACCATATATTCAAATAATTTACCCGGAATGATGCTTTTAGTATCCTCTGAATCAATTTCTATTAACAATAATACTTGCGATTTTCTTTGATGTACTATAGCTTCCGAATGCGAAACATATCCCAAATTATTGCAATAAGAATCTAATTGATAGTGTGAAATGCTGTCTAGAATTTCCTGACTTATTTTTCCGATTAATTTCAATTGGAACTGAGCTGCGAATGTTTCATTTTCGGAAACCAATTCCTGCAATACTTCCCATAAAATTTTAGGATTTCTATCGGACAAAAAAGAACCAATGTGCGCCATTGTAAACTTCTCGTCCAAGGTTTGCCTCGGAATATTCTCTACATCATAGCCATTAGTAATCACTTCAATTGGCTTATTGGTAAGTGCTTGAAATTCGGTTTTTGTGGTTTTGCTGGTAACGATAATAGTATCAGCAGTATTGAGGACTTTACTTTCTAAAAATTTATGCTTTTTATTGGCATACGAAGACAACTTCAATGCTTTATGATAACCAATGGTTGTCCAAGGATCGCGAAAATCAGCAAACCATTTCACGCCTAATTCTTCTTTTAATTTTAATCCAATTAAATGCAACGAATGAGGTGGTCCCGATGTTACAATAGTATCAATATTGTTTTCTTGAATGTATTTTTTTAAATAAGTTACAGATGGGTTTACCCAAAATTTACGCGCATCAGGAATGAATAAATTGCCACGAACCCAAAGCATAATTTTCTCAACAAAACTTTGTTTTTTGGCTGCAGGAATAATCCCTGAACTGATTTTTTTGGTTTCTTTTTTTGATAAAAAACCAGCTAATTGATAAGGTTCAAATATTTTATTTTTAAGAATAATTGCTTTATCAGAAACTTCATTTATCAAATCTTCATCAACAATAGGATACGTAGGATTTTCAGGAACATAAACTATAGGTTGAACATTAAAATCGGGCAAATATTTTACAAATTTTAACCATCGTTGCACTCCTGGCCCACCTGCTGGCGGCCAATAGTAGGTTATGATTAGGACTTTTAGCCCCCTAGCCACCGAAGGAGGAATTGGATTAGCGCCATCAATATTTTCTTTCATTAATGACAAATTATTTTAATTTGGAATATTTTTTGGCTGTTTTCAAAAGATAAGAAATTTCAATAATAGCCATGAGTTTTTCAAATCGCTGTTGTGGCGTCATTTTTCGTACCTCTGCAATGTATCGTGCTTCCATTTCAATAGGATGTGCATGATTAAATTTGGTTGGCTTCATATTATTTGAAAATAATAAGTCAAATTTACTAAAATTACTTTAACTATTTTATCTGCTTTTTATTTTCAAAATAAATCCCACCAATTAATAGCAATACCATTCCTAATGAACTAACCAAAGCAATCAAACTTCCTGTTTTTACAACTTGTGGTTCAAATTTGAATTCGATTGTATGACTTCCAGCCGGAATAAGCATCGCTCTTAAAGCATAATCCACTTTGAAATGATTGGTAGCTTTGCCATCAACATAGGCATTCCACCCATTTTTATAATACATTTCAGAAAAAACAGCCAACCCTTCATTTTTGTTGGTTGAGTTGTATTTTAAATCATTAGGTTTATAACTTGTAAGTTTAATTGTTGCAGTGGAGTCTTTTGTGAATTTCTTCAAATCATTTTTAAATAAAGAACCGAACTCATAAGAATTTGAAATTGCAGCATTTTTCGTGTTTAATTTTTCCAACCCTTTCATCTCGGCATCTGCTGAATTAACCATTATTAAATCGGAGACAAACCAAGCATTTCCATTGGCATCTGGATTTAATGTTGGAAACTGTTCTCCTTTATCGTTGGTTTGAATGATGTATTTTACATTCAACATATCAATTACTTCTTTGTTATTTTTAGCAATTTGATAATCAAACAACTCTTGCATAGCTCTAGGTTTAACCGCACTATAGCCGCCAATTGATTTATGAAAAAATGATGCTCGAGCACTCGATAAATTTCCGTCTACTTCCAAGACTCTAAAATGGGTAGTATCTTGAAGAATTTGTAAATCGGTTGGAGTAGCTTCAAAAGGGACATCAACTTCTCTAGCACTAACAAAATTGGTACTGTTTACATACTTTTTATCTACAAAAAATAAATCGGAAACCATAAACAATCCTACTAATACAATAGCTGTTGTTTGTGCTAATTTATTTTTAATGTATAAATAAAGCGCCAAAGCAGCTAGGAAAATAAAAAATCCAGATCGCAATAAATCGGCAGCATACAAGCTTCTTCGGTCCTCTTTCAAGGTATCTAGAAAACCAACAGCAAACGATTTGTCTTGACTTTGACTAAACATTGTTCTCAAGTCGCCGTCCATGGCACCTACAAAATCAAACGAGTTTTTAAATAAGAACAATAAAACAATCAATCCTAAAGTAGTTGCAGCAGCTTTCCACAAACTATTCAATTGCTTTTCTTGGTTTGTAGTAAAAAAGGAATGAAATCCGAGAATTGCTATAATTGGAATACACAATTCCAAAATTACTTGTATGGAGGAAACAGCTCTAAATTTATCATACATTGGAACATATTCGATGAATAAATCCGTAATAATTGAGAAGTTTTTACCCCAAGAAAGCATTAAAGAAACAATTGCAGCAATAAGAAAAACATATTTTATTTTACGTTTATCGTGGTACATTCCTAACACAAACAAGAAGAAAACTACAGCACCAATATAGGCAGGAGCTGCAACACTAGGTTGATCGCCCCAATAGGTACGGGCATAAAATGCTGTAAATTGTTTAGCCTCTGCCTCGGAAGCGCCATATTTTATCATAAAATCATAAACAGAGGAGTCTTCGTTCAATTCTTCTGCGCTTCCGCCTCCAAAAAGTCTTGGAGCAATTAAATTTAAACTCTCTAAAATTCCATAACTGTATTCATTGATGTATTCTTTATCTAAAACTGTAGTGGATGATTTTTTTGTTCCATCAGGTTTCAATTGCAATTCACTTTTTCCTCTTGTACTAAAATCTGAATATTCCTTTGTAGCTAAAAGACTTGCTGCATTTGCCCCAACAGCAAAAAGGATAGCAACAGCAAAAGTTCCTGCCACTTTTAATAGCGGATTGAATTCTTTGTTTTTGATGAATTTAATAGCATAATAAACTCCTAAAGCCAATAGTACAATCAATAAATAATAAGTCATTTGAAAGTGATTGGCATTTATTTCTAAAGCAACCGCAATCATGGTAAGCAAACCACCAACAACGTATTTCTTTTTGAAAACTAAAATCACACCTGCAATAACCCAAGGCATATAGGCTATTGCATGCGCTTTAGCATTATGTCCAACGCCTAAAATAATTACCAAATAGGTGGAAAAACCAAAAGCTAATGCCCCAAAAAAGGCTTTCAATGGATCTATTCTCAAAACCAAAAGCAACCCATAAAATCCCAAAAAGTAAAGAAACAAATAATCGGCTGGTCTTGGTAAAAAACGTAAGGCATCGTCTAAATGACCAATAAAATCATTTGGATATTTAGCGCCCAACTGGTAGGTAGGCATTCCTCCAAAAGCAGAATTGGTCCAATAAGGTTCCGAATGATCTGAAGCTCTAAAGTCATTTTGCTCTTTAGCCATGGCTGTGTATTGAACAATATCTGATTGGTTAATTTTTTTTCCTTGCAATACCGGATAAAAATAAATAAGGGCAATGACTATAAAACCTAAAATGGCTAATAAATGAGGATATAATTTTTGAATTTGCTTCATTTTATGAGGAATGTATATGGTATAATGTATTTTTATATAATGTACTGTTGACTGTTATATTAAGAAATTTAAGTTCAAAATTTTACTTTTAAACTCAAAGGCTAGCTTTATATCTCTTCATAGTCAATATATTCACCTACTTTTTTGGTTTCTTTGGGTTTATCAGGATTAGGTGTACCGTTTGTCGCCTTTTGCTGCTGTTGATTTTGATATTGTTGCTGAAATTGTTCAGTAGCTTTTTCAACCACTTTTTTAGCAATTACGGGCAAAAATAATCGCGCTAAAAACTTTACAACATAAAAAATGGCAATAATCCAAAACAAGGTTTTAACTAGACTCGAAAAATTAGCTTCTTGCATAACATAAAAATTTTTGTCAAAAATACTAAATTACCACATTCAAAATTAGGATTAGCTCTTAAATAAATAATAAATTATAGTACATTTGAATTTCAAAAGCGAATATTTAATTATTTATAATGAGAGTAACCAATTTTATCCTGCTTACAAGCTTATTTTTTATTCAAAATAACTATGGGCAATATACCGATGTAATAAATTCTAACCGTCCTGGAAATTCTATGTCGGCGTTTTCTGTTGGAAAAACAGTAATCCAATTGGAATCAGGCGTTAGTTACATCAAGGAACGGCATAATGTTTTAGATTACAATGCTACCGGTTTTGGAATTGATTTTACTGGAAGGTATGGATTTTACAAAGAACAACTGGAAGCTATTGTCAATTTTAATTACCAAAAAGACACCTATCAAACCCCTTTTTTGGATACCAAAAGAAGCGGTTTAAAAACGACAACTGTTGGATTTAAGTACTTGGCCTTCGACCCTATGAAGAACTATGAAACAAAAATAGACATGTACAGTTGGAAAAAAAACCACAAGTACAATTGGCATCAATTAATACCCGCAGTGGCTGTTTATGCAGGGTTTAATTACAATTCAAGTTCCAATCCTTTTTGGAGAACCACAGAAAAAATGGCTACTTTGGCACCTAAAGCAATGGTAATAACCCAAAACATTCTACCTGGAGCATGGGTTTTTGTTACCAATATTTTTGTAGATCAAGTAAGTTCAGTCAATCAATCCATGGGATATGTAGTAACTTTAACTAAAGGATTTAATGACCAATGGTCGGGGTTTCTTGAAAACAAAGGCATTAAAAGCGATTATTATTCAGATGGAATATTTACCGTGGGAGCCGCTTATTTATTCAATAGCGATATTCAAATTGATGCCTCAATCAGTAGAAATTATAAAGATACACCAAGGTTACTCTATGGAGGAATTGGATTTTCTTGGCGCTATGATACCAATTATGAAGAGGTTATGTTAAGAGCTCCAAAAAAAGATAAAAAGAAAGACAAAAGCACCAAAGGAAAAGATAAAGAAAAAACTAAAAAACGTTTAGACGAAGTTCAAGTCGAAAAACCATAGCCATAGAAAATGATTACAATTAAAGAAGCCAATACGAAAGCGTTATTAAAAGAGTACGTAAAATTTCCGTTTTCATTGTATAAAAACCATGCCTATTGGGTGCCACCATTAATTCAGGAAGAGTTGGATGGATTTGATAAAACTAAAAATCCAGCCTTTGAAAGTGCCGAAGCTTATTTTTATTTGGCTTACAAAAACGACCAAATTGTGGGACGTATTGCCGCCATTATCAATTGGGATGAAGTAAACAACCAACAAAAAAAGAAAGTTCGTTTTGGTTGGTGGGATGTAATTGACAATGTAGAAGTTACTCGAGCATTACTAGAGAAAGTAAGAGAACTTGCACAAAAAAATAATCTAGAATATATAGAAGGCCCAATGGGATTTTCTAATTTAGATAAAGTTGGGGTTCTTACAGAAGGCTTTGATGAAATAGGTTCGATGATTACTTGGTACAACTATCCATATTACAAGGATCATTTAGAGCAATTGGGGTACGTAAAAGAAAAAGAATACCTCGAAAATAAATTCCCATTTGAAAATGTAAAACCCGAGTTTTTCTATAAAGCCCAAGAGTTAATTAAAAAAAGATACCAACTAAAACCTTTAAATTTTACTAAAACAAAAGACATCATGCCTCTTGTGGACAAAATGTTTGATTTGTTTAATAATTCCTATGCCGATTTATCGTCGTTTGTAGCCATAACCGATGTTCAAAAAGAATATTTCAAGAAAAAATACATCAGTTTTATCAATCCCGAATACATCAAATTTGTAGAAGATAAAGACCACAATCTAGTGGCTTTTAGTATTGTAATGCCCAGTTTTGCTGAAGCCTTACAGAAGGCAAAAGGCAAATTATTTCCGTTTGGATTTTATCATTTGCTTAAAGCAAAAAAAGAGTCTAAAGAAGTTTTATTTTATCTAATAGGTGTGGCACCCGAGTACCAAAGCAAAGGAGTTACCGCAATAATTTTTAACGAATACTACAATACTTTTACTGAAAAAGGAATTCTTAATTGTGTTAGAACACCCGAGTTAGAAGACAACCACGCCATTCATCAACTGTGGAAACACTTTGATCCAGTGATTTTTAGACGAAGAAGAACGTATAGGAAAGACATTTAATGGATGTTAGTTAGGATTTTCTATTTATCACCAAGAAAATCCTTATACCACCACCCTGAATTTTTAACCGTTCTTTTCTTCGTTTCATAATCGATATGAATCAAACCAAAACGTTGTTTAAAACCTTCACCCCATTCGAAATTATCGGTAAGTGACCATACAAAATAACCCGAAAGTTTAGCACTTCCTGATTTTGCCTTTAATACTTGTTTCAAATAGGATTTTAAGTAATTAATCCGTTTATCATCTGCCACAACGCCATCAAGAACCTCATCAGGAAAAGAGGCTCCATTTTCGGTAATCATTATTTTTTTTACGCCTTCATAAGCATCGTATTTGGTAATCATTTCGAAAATCGCTTCGGGGTAAACCTCCCAATCCATAGCGGTATAAAATACTTTTCTGGTATCCGCAGGAATTATTTTTGCATTTATAAAGGGCGTAAAAATGGAATAAGCAACTACTTCTCGGGTATAGTTTTGAATCCCAATAAAATCAAAAGTAACTTTCATCAAGGAATCATCATTTGGCATGATGTACTTCTTTACTTTTTTCAAAAAAGGAAGAGCATCTTCGGGATATCCTAATCCAAGTGAAGGCTCAATAAAAAGGCGATTGATTAAGGCATCTACCCGAAACGCTGCTTTTTTATCTCGTATTGAACTCGAATGCGGGGTAACATAAGAACACGAAAAAGTAGTTCCCACTTGTGCTTTTGCATCTATTAATTTAATAGCATTATAACCAATTGCCTGACATAAAACGGCATGGTGCATAGCGGGAATAAAATTCTTTAACCCTTTTTTGCCTGGAGCATGAACACCCAAAAAATATCCGGCTCCAGTAAATACCATAGGCTCGTTGAGCACCATCCAATGGGTAACTTTATCTTTAAAAGCAGTAACACAAACCTTGACATATTCTTCAAACCATGTCAAGACCTCTCTATTTACCCAACCTCCTTTTTTCTCTAATGCCAAAGGAAGATCCCAATGGTATAGGGTAATAAAAGGTTGAATGTCGTTTTCTAAACAATAGTCAATTACTTTATGGTAAAAATCCAATCCTGCTGGATTTACTTCTCCAATTCCGTTGGGTAAAATTCGACTCCAAGACAAGGAAAACCTAAAGTTAGGAATTCCCATTTGCTTGATTAAATCGATATCCGTTTTGTATTGATTATAAAAATCGGCAGCAACATAATGGTTGTCTTTGTTTAGGATTTTATTTTTTTTAGTTACAAATTCATCCCAAATAGACAATCCTTTTCCGAGGTGGTCATGAGCTCCTTCGGTTTGAACAGCCGAAGCAGAAATCCCCCAGATAAAATCTTCTCCGAAATCTTCTTTTTTATAATTCATTATTATTGTTGTCTGATAAAACTAACTATTTGCTTTGTTAAGTCTTATAAATATAGCAAAATTTTAGACTCAACTTAATTTTTAATATATTCTCGCTAAGACACAAAGTCGCAAAGCACTTAAATATAAACTGCGACTTCGCGCCCTTGCGAGAAAAAAAATATAATAGTTTTTAGTACTAAATATTTTAATCGGACAATAATGATTCATTATTATTGAAAGAAGGTGTAATTATCCGATTCGTAGTTGGTGTTGATTTTTTTATTTCCTGCATGATTAGCAACAATTAAAGAAACGATTTCTTCGGTATTATCGGGATAATCCACCGCAACGATGGTATCGTCATTTAGCCATTTTCTAATTTTTGGAATCGTATCGTTATTTAATTTTTTTATTACAGCCACACCCATTTCTTGTAGCATTTGAGCATTATAGGCTTGCTCCAATTGTTTCTTCATAGGAATTACCATTAGTTTTTTCTTTAAAAATAGGGCTTCGCTTGCAGTGCCAAAACCTGCATTACACAAAACCCCCTCGGCAGAAGCCATACTTTTTAAAAACAATTCCGTATTTATTGGAGTGATTCTAATATTTTTTATTTGAATATCTTTTTTGCTGTTTTTTGAAAATACCTGCCAATTAATTGCAGGCATTTTTCGCAACCATTTTAGAATTTGATTATCATCATACGATGGCAAATAAACCGTGTAATGACCTTCATTAGTAGGAGTTAATTCACGAACTTGTTTTCTTATTATTGGGGTAAAAATAGTTCCGTCCAATCGTTTAAAATGAAACCCGTAATTGTAAGTAGTTGGCGCATAATTTTGCAATACTAACTTTCCTATAATATCATTTTTCTTTGGTTTAGGCGCAAGCGGATGCAGTGTTGCCACTTGATTACTCAAGCCAATACATTCTTTTTTGGCCTTGATTGCTGCCCAACAAGAAATAGGTTCAAAATCACTAATGATTAAATCATACGGTTTTAGATCGAGTTTTTTTACTTCCTTAATTAACTTGATAGAATTTAGTTTCACAAAGGTTCTCCAAAAATCAACTCCCCCTTTTTTTCCGAAAATAAAAGACATCCCTTTAAATCTGTATTTTACTTCAAATGGCAATTCTATATCCGATTGGATACCACTCACTAAAATATCCACTTCTCCTTTTTGTTGCAAATACGGAATTATTTCAATTGCTCTTGTAATATGCCCGTTTCCGGTGCCTTGAACAGCATATAGAATTTTCATTATTTAAAATTTAAAGAAGTTGCAATATCTTTGGTTTGTAAAAAACCACCCAACATTTGTTCGAAAATTTGCTCGTTTTCCATCAATACTAAACCGTCCTCATTTTCATTAGTAGCATTTTTATAATCGCTAGCATCGTATTTATACATGCTCCACTCTTTATTATTGTACTCTAAGGCAGTAAGATTTTCAATCCAATCTCCCGAATTTAAGTATTCCACTTGTCCGTGTTCGGTTGTAATGGTTTTCATTTCTGGATGATGAATATGACCACATAACACATAATCATAGCCATTTCGGATAGCAATATCGGCTGCGGTTTTTTCGAAATCATTAATGAATTTTACTGCTTGTTTAACACTGTTTTTTATATTTTTAGATAAGGATATTTTTTCCCTTCCCATTTTTACAGAAGCCCAATTACAAAAAGCATTAATCAATATCAACAAATCATAGCCATGAGATCCTAAACGAGCTAACCATTTCGAATTTTGCATGGTTACATCAAATACATCTCCGTGAAAAATCCAAACTTTTTTACCATCTAAATCTAAAACCAATTTGTTTTCAATACTTAGTTTTCCCATTTTAAACCCTTCAAATTTTCGAAGCATTTCGTCATGATTCCCCGTAATATAATAGACTTTGGTGCCTTTACTTACCCAATTGATTATTTTATGAACCACCTGCATGTGCGATTTTGGCCAATACCTTTTGCTAAATTGCCACATATCAATAATATCACCATTGAGCACTACAATTTTAGGTTTTACGCTATTCATGTAGTTTAACAACTCTTTGCTTTGGCATCCATAAGTTCCTAAATGAATATCGGAAAGTACTAATAGATCAATTTTTCTTTTATTTTTTGACATAATGAATAGGGCTATTGGTATTAAAATGAATTAACACATGGTTTAGATTTGGATATTGCTGATTTTGGGAGGTGGTTAAACTTGTGCCGATTGAGATTCGCACAGAGGAATTGAAAATAGAAAATAACGTGGACTGTTTCAAATATTCTATCTGTAATACTACTTATAAATTAATAGTAATCAAAAATAATTATATACAAGGAAGAAGGTATTACCAAAATATTAATTTTAGGTTAAACTATAAGTGATCTAGTTTGAGAATTAAATTAAGGTTTAACTTTTGTGCAAAAAAAATCCATTCAAAAACTGAATGGATTTTTTAATATCTAAAACTGGAATTACTTAAGCGTCTAAATCAACTTTAGTGGCATCCGCTATTTTCTTATAAGTTCCGTTTACTAATTTATCGCGAATGATTTCGAAAGCAGTTAAGGTTTCATCAATATCAGCTAAGGTATGAGACGCTGTTGGAATCATACGCAATAGTATAATCCCTTTTGGAATTACCGGATAGATTACAATCGACAAGAAAATACCGTAGTTTTCTCTTAAATCATTCACCATAACCATTGCTTCTGGCACACTTCCTTCTAAATATACTGGTGTTACACAAGTGTTAGTATCGCCAATATTAAATCCTTTGGCACGCAATCCGCCTTGAAGCGCATTTACGTTTTCCCAAAGTTTATCTTTCAATTCAGATGATTTACGCAACAATTCCAAACGTTTTAATGAACCAATAGTTTGAATCATTGGCAACGCTTTGGCAAACATTTGCGAACGTAAATTGTATTTTAAATAATCAATAATATCTTTATCTGCAGCTACAAAAGCACCAATGTTAGCCATAGATTTTGCAAAAGTAGAGAAGTACACATCTATATCGTCTTGAACGCCTTGCTCCTCACCTGCTCCAGCTCCTGTTGCTCCAAGAGTACCAAAACCGTGAGCATCATCCACTAATAATCGGAAATTGTATTTTGCTTTCATTGCAACAATTTCTTTTAATTTTCCTTGTTGCCCGCGCATTCCGAAAACACCTTCGGTGATGAAAAGAATTCCACCTCCTTGTTCGGTAGCTAATTTTGTGGCACGTTGCAGGTTTTTCTCCATGCTTTCAATGTCGTTATGACGGTAGGTGAAACGTTTCCCACTGTGCAAACGAACTCCATCAATTATACAAGCATGTGCATCTACATCGTAAACAATTACATCATTACGAGTAACCAACGCATCAATAATGGATAGAATTCCTTGGTATCCAAAATTCAGTAAATATGCCGATTCTTTCATTACAAAAGCAGCCAATTCTTCTTCTAATTGTTCGTGGTATTTAGTGTGTCCGCTCATCATACGTGCTCCCATTGGGTAAGCTGCACCATATTCAATAGCTGCATCGGCATCGGCTTTACGCACTTCGGGATGGTTTGCAAGACCTAAATAGTCGTTCAAACTCCAGTTTAAAATATCTTTTCCTTGAAATTGCATTCTTGGTCCTAATTCTCCTTCTAGTTTAGGAAACACAAAATATCCTTCGGCTTGAGAAGCCCATTTTCCTAGAGGTCCTTTATTGTTTTGAATTCTTTCAAATAAATCTTTTACCATGATAAAATATGTTGTTAAAAAGCGAGGCAAAAGTAATAATAAAAATAATTTTTTGACCACTATTCCGAAACTAATCCACATAAAATTTCGTTAAATACCGCTTTTTAAGACATGGTTAAGCATCCTTAATCAAAAATGTACTAATTTTGGTGGTTTCCATTAATAAAATAAAATGAAAATACTAAAAACCTGTTTATTTATTCTAACATTTTTCTCAACGGTATCTAGTTTTGCGCAAAACAAAATACTTTTTGACGCCAGTAAGGCAGAAATGGCTGGAAGTGCTGATTGGATTATTGATACAGATTTATTCAATATTAATTTTACTTCTAGTGGTACATTAGTATTGTCGGGGGGAAACGAAAGCAATCCTCAAAAAATTCCAACACCTGCACAATCTGGAATTTCGTCTTCAACTACTGAAAGCTATTGGGATGGAGCAATATCTGCTTGGGCTGTAGATTGTGTAAAACAAGGCTACGTAGTGGAAACACTTCCATATAATGGAGCAATAACTTATGGCAATTCAAGTAATTTACAAGACTTAAGCAATTATAAAGTATTTGTTGTTCCAGAACCAAATATTTTATTTACTGCAGCAGAAAAAACTGCTATAATGAATTTCATTTCTAATGGTGGTGGCTTGTTCTTGATTTCAGATCATGCTGGAGCCGATAGAAATAATGATGGTTTTGATTCGCCTATGGTATGGAATGATTTTATGAGTACTAATTCGGTTCAAAATAATCCTTTTGGAATACAATTCAATTTAGTTGGAAGCCCGAATGGAATTTCTGAAACAACATCAAAAGTAGCCAACCTTCCAACGGATCCTATTTTACATGGAATTGCGGGAAATGTAACTAAATTAAAATTTAGTGGCGGAGATTCTATGACTTTAAATACTTCACAAAACCCAAATACAAAAGGTTTAATTTATAAAAACTCCTCTACAAATTCTGGCTTAACTAATGTTTTTTGCGCATCTACAACATTTAATTCTGGAAAAGTAGTTGCTATTGGGGATAGCTCCCCTTTTGACGATAACACTGGCGACCCAAATGACACACTTTATGATGGTTATAATGATCCAACTATGGCTGGAAATCATCAAAATTTAATAATGAATGCAACAATTTGGCTAATGACTTCAAATACCGCTGCAACTAACGAAAATTCATTGGATGCTACTCACTTTACTATTGCGCCAAATCCATCTCAAGACAAGCAAATTCATTTTACTTTTTCATCAGAAGAAAATCAAAATACTGTAATTACAATTTTTGACACCCTTGGAAGAATCGTAAAAGAAGTACAAATAAATGAATTTAATACAGGTGTAAACTATCAAACTATTGACGCTAGAAATTTAGAAAATGGCGTATATATTTGTAAACTTACTAATGGTTCAAACAGCAAAAGTCTTCAATTAATTATAAAATAACACCTCCAATGAAACTCGTCTTCGCCTCTAACAACGCCAATAAAATAAAAGAAATTCAACAATTAATTCCGGCTTCTATAGAAATAGTGAGCCTTCAAGATATTGGTTGTAACGATGATATTCCAGAAACTGCAGCTACTATTGAAGGAAATGCCATTTTAAAAGCCAATTATGTTACCGAAAAATACGGTTTGAATTGTTTTGCAGATGATTCTGGATTGGAAGTAGAAGCACTTAATGGAGCGCCAGGGGTATATTCTGCTCGATATGCGGGAGAACCTAAAAACGACGAGAACAATATGGATAAATTAATTTTGGCACTTAAAGATGAATCGAATAAAAAAGCTAATTTTAAAACGGTAATTTGTTTGAATTTAAATGGTGTGCAACAACTTTTCACTGGAATTATTAATGGTACCATTACAGATACTAAAGTTGGCGATAACGGCTTTGGCTACGACCCTATTTTTATTGCCGATGGACTTACTAAGACTTTTGCGGAATTAACCATGCAAGAAAAATCTACTATTAGTCATCGTGGAATTGCGGTAAAACAATTGGTTGCTTTATTATATACTATGGTGTAATTTCGATATCTAAAAACAATTCTTCATCTGTAGGAAAGTCCGTTTTGCTATCAAAAAACAAAATGCCTTTTTCATATTGCGTCTCTATTAAATAATGGCTTCCCCTAAAATAGCAAGTGGTTACGGCTATTTTTAAATCCGAATTTTTAACCACCTTTAGTTGGTGCGGATAAACAAAATGCGTTTTTCCTTTAATTTCAATAGCATTCACATCGCCAAAAAGAGAAGCAACATAAAGATTTTTGGGATTTTCATAAATGAATTTTGGGCTTCCTTTTTCTATTATTGCTCCTTGTTGCATTACTAATACATCATCAGCAAACGATAACACGTCAGTACTATCATGGGTAGCAACAATACAGGTGATTTTCTTTTGTTTTAAGTAAGAAAACAACTTTCTGCGCAAGCTATTTTTTCTAAAATTATCAATATGGCTAAAAGGTTCGTCCAGCAATAACACCTCTGGTTCTAGAGCCAGAACTCTCGCAATGGCTACCCGTTGCATCTGACCACCACTTAAATATTTGGCCTTGACATCTGCAAACTCTTGCATTTCTACAATCTCTAATAATTCGGTAATGCGTTCTTTTTTGGCTTCAGGATAAATATTAGATAAGTATTTTCCAACATTTTCGGCAACGGTAATAAAAGGCATCAAATCAAAATCTTGTGCCAAATACTTCATGTATTCCATACCCGGAATAAGATGGTATTTAGGACCTAAAACTTCTAAATCCTTCCAGAAGATTTTCCCTTTATCTAAATCATACAAACCATATATAAGTTTTAAAAGCGTGCTTTTCCCACAGCCACTTTCACCTATTATAGCAAGCGATTTTCCTTTATCTAAAGTAAAAGAACTGTCTAAAATGGTAACTTCTTTTTGATACGAAAAGATTATATTTTCAACTTTTAACATGCTGCAAAATAACATTATTTTTTATTAGAAATAAAACTAATCCCAATAAAAAAAGAGCAGCAACCCAATAGGAATACTGCTCTTTCTTTACCAAAATGTTTTATTTAATATATTGAATGTAGGTCTTTGTATCTACTCTAGCCTTTAAATCATGTAATAAATTATAAAGACCAAAAAAGGTTCTATTTATATACAAGAAATGCTTGGAACCTCTATTGCCATTCATTTTTCTTAGTTGGGTATCTTTAGCAAATTCTTCGCCCATGGTAGCTATTTGACCAAAAAAATCTTCATCGGAAAAATCAAAGAAATCGCCATGAAAAGGTTTGGTAAACAAACCTAATAAATCATGAAACAATTTAGTGAAATACAAGATTTCCTCTTTAGAATCGTCTTTCCGTAGTATCTCTAATTCGTATAATTTATCATTAAATAACTTAGGGTCGTTAATTACAATAGGATTAGCTAATTCAAAATACGGCACGTAAAATTCTGGTGGTACTTGCTTGATGCATCCAAAATCAATTGCTATTAAATTGGAATCCTTATCAATTAAGAAATTTCCAGGATGCGGATCGGCATGCACTTCTCTTAAATGGTGCATTTGATACATATAAAAATCCCATAAGGCCTGCCCTAGTTTATCCCCTTTTTCACGGTCATTATTATGAGAAGTGAATTCCGAAAGGTGCTCTCCTTCCATCCATTCCATCGTTAAAATTTTTTCTGATGAAAGCTCTGGGTAATAGGTTGGAAATCTTAAATTAGCTATTTGTTGGCATTCTTTAGAAACTTCTAAACTTTGCTTAAGTTCCAACACATAATCGGTTTCTTCCAATAATTTATCTTCAACTTCTTTAAAATATTTATCGGAATCTTTTCCTTTTATATTAAACATTCTAACCGCAAAAGGTTTTACCAAAGCCAAATCCGAACTGATGCTATCGGCAACTCCTGGATATTGGATTTTAACTGCAAGATTTTTTCCGTACTTGGTTGCTTTATGTACCTGCCCAATACTGGCGGCATTTACTGCATCTGGAGTAAAAGTATCAAACAAACTTTCGGGATAATCTCCAAAATATTTTTTAAAGGTTTTTCGAACCAAAGGCGCAGATAATGGCGGAACCGAAAACTGTGATAACGAGAATTTATCTACATATTGTTGTGGCATGATGCTTTTATCCATACTCAACATTTGAGCTACTTTAAGAGCACTTCCTTTTAAATTCTTTAAGCCGTCATAAATATCTTCGGCATTATTTTCATTCAGTTTGTCTTTATTCAAAGAAGGGTTCACTATTTTCTCTCCATAATAGGCGGCATAGTTTCCTCCAACTTTAAATCCAGTTCTAATTAATTGCCCTGCTCGTTCCATTTTTCCCGTAGGAATTTTATCTAATGTTTTCATCGTTCCATTTTTTCCTTCCAAAGGAATTTACCCAAATCAAATAAGCTTTCTAATGGTTTTGTATCTAATAAATCTACTACTGTATTTACCGATTTCTCTATTAATATATCTGTACTTTCAAACGCTTTTGAAGTATCGTCTAACCAAAATTTTAAAACAAATAAAAACTGTATCCATGCCCCTTCTGACAAAACAGGGTTAATAACCGAAGAAGCTTTTTGACGTATTTCCGAATTGCCGTTTTCTAAAAGATTTGATACGTAACTTTTAAAATAACTTCTAAGGTTCTTTAAGCTCTTTAAGTTTTTTAACACATCTTTGTTATCTTTTAAAGAAAACAAGATAAAACTTCTGTTTAATCCAAATACTTCAAATAAAGTAAAATACAAGGTTAGTAACTTATTCTTATCTGAATAACCTTCATATGCTTCTTCTTTTTCGATTGTCTCCAAGGCATTTTCAAAAAACTTCAACCAAATGTCCTGCCTTAATGCGTCTAGAGAACTAAAGAAGGTATAAAATTCTGTTTCAGTAATTTTGCACTCTTTGCAAAAAACAAAAACATTTTTAGGTTCTTGATTAGAATTCAAAACATAATCCATGTACATAGAAATAATAATAGTTTCGTCTATTAATTTCTTTTTACTAGTAGGTTTAGCTGTTTTTTCCATTAGTATTTAATTGAGGGTTTATTAAAGTGTAAAGATAAATATTGTTTAATGATTAATTCAAAATATTAAACAAAAGTTTTGTTAATTATTTTGTATTTTTGAATTCAAATAAAAAAACAATGCAAAAATCCATAAGTATCCTAATCGTATTGCTTTCCTTCTTTATATCTTTTGGACAAAAAAATTACGGAAAACCAGAAATGGATCCCTCCATAATTCAAAAAAATTATCAAGGCTGGCAGGAATACCAAAGAAAAAACATTCTTCTTTCTTCAGATTATATTGCTTTAGATGCTGAATCTAATGAAATTACAAAGGAATCTTTTTTAAACCAGCTTACTACCGGAGACTTTATTCCAATAAAATTAACTTCTACTAATTCAATAATTTATTACCAACTTTTTAAAATCCTTCCTGGAACCGACACCAGCATAAAAGCCAGTTTAACTGCTCTTGCTGTAGAAGAATTAGAACATTACAAAATGGAAGGACAGCCATTTCCGGAGTTTTCTTTTACCGATTTAAACGGAAAAACAATCACAAACGAATCTGTAAAAGGGAAAATTGTAGTTATTAAATGTTGGTTTATTCATTGCGCACCTTGTATTAAAGAATTTCCTGCAGTTAATAAGTTGGTTGCACAATACAAAGATCGAAATGATATAGTCTTTATAAGTTTAGCCGAAGATACTTCGCAACAATTGCGTACTTTTTTAACTAAAAAACCCTTAGCCTATTCGGCCGTTCCAAACATGAAAAAATACATGAATGAAACGCTGCATTTAAGCGGATTTCCAACCCATTTTATTTTGAATAAAAAAGGTCAAATCTCTAAAGTTTTGTTGGATTATGAAGGATTGGAATTGGCATTAAAAAAAGAAAGCCAACTTTAATCCATATACAAAGAGCAGCAATTTTGCGGAAGCAAAAAAACTATTCCAACCTACTAAAATCTAATCGTTTTTCACTACTTTTGCACCAAATTTAAAACACCCAATTTTATGCTTACGGTTTCCAATCTATCAGTTCAATTTGGCAAAAGAATATTATTTGACGAAGTAAATACGAGCTTTGTACAAGGCAATTGTTACGGAGTTATTGGTGCTAATGGCGCTGGTAAATCTACCTTTTTAAAAATTCTTGCTGGCGATATTGACCCAACTTCGGGTAGAGTAATTTTGGAGCCTGGAAAACGGATGTCGGTTTTGAATCAGAACCACAACATGTTTGATGAAAATACGGTTTTAGAAACAGTGATGATGGGAAACAAAGTATTGTTTGCTGTAAAAACAGAAATGGATGCTTTGTACGCCGATTATTCGGATGAAAATGCCAATAGAATTGGAGAATTGCAAGTACAATTTGAAGAAATGAACGGTTGGAATGCCGATTCTAACGCTGCAGCAATGCTTTCTAATCTTGGAATTTCTGCCGACATGCATTATAATTTAATGGGCGAAATTGAAGGGAAAATGAAAGTTCGTGTGTTATTGGCGCAGGCACTTTTTGGTAATCCGGATGTTTTGGTAATGGATGAGCCTACCAATGACTTGGATTTTGAAACCATCACTTGGTTGGAAAATTTCTTGGCTAATTATGAAAATACGGTTATTGTAGTTTCGCACGATAGACACTTTTTAGA
This sequence comes from Flavobacterium sp., assembly GCF_044357305.1. Classification (GTDB taxonomy): domain Bacteria; phylum Bacteroidota; class Bacteroidia; order Flavobacteriales; family Flavobacteriaceae; genus Flavobacterium. The sequence goes on along the minus strand of NZ_JBIKPS010000012.1, from coordinate 5,378 downwards.
TTCGGTTTGTACCCACATATCCGATATTGATTTTTCGAAAATCAATCACTATTCTGGAAATTATACTTTTTGGTACGAGTCTAGCCAATTGGCTGCTAAACAAAAAGCACAGCAAAATAAAAAGGCGGAAGAAAAGAAAGCCGAATTAGAAGAATTCATCCGTCGTTTTAGTGCGAATGTTGCTAAATCTAAGCAAGCAACTTCTCGTAAGAAAATGATTGAAAAATTAAATCTTGACGAAATTCGCCCTTCTAGTAGAAGATATCCTGCAATCATCTTTGATGTAGAACGTGAAGCTGGAGATCAAATATTGCATGTTCAAAATCTTGCTGCGTCTGTAGATGGGGATGTATTGTTTAAAAACGTGGATTTGAATATGGCTAAAGGTGATAAAGTTGTTATTTTCTCTAAAGACTCCCGTGCTACTTCCGCTTTTTATGAAATCTTAAACGGAAATCAACAAGCAGATGCTGGGGAATTTAATTGGGGAATTACTACTAATCAATCCTATTTACCTAATGACAACAGTCAGTTTTTTATTGATGGTGATTTGAATTTAGTAGATTGGTTGCGTCAGTTTGTGAAAACCGAAGAAGAGCGTGACGAAGTTTATGTTCGTGGTTTCTTAGGAAAAATGATTTTCTCAGGCGAAGAAGCATTGAAAAAATGTACGGTACTTTCGGGTGGAGAAAAAGTGCGTTGCATGTTATCTCGAATGATGATGATGCGTGCCAATGTATTAATGCTAGACGAACCTACAAATCACTTGGATCTAGAATCTATTACGGCATTTAACAATTCCTTGAAAAACTTTAAGGGTTCGGTATTATTCACGACACATGACCACGAATTTGCTCAAACTGTTGCCAATAGAGTTTTAGAAATCACTCCGAATGGTGTTATTGACCGTTACATGACATTTGATGAATATTTGGATGATGAAAAAGTACAAGAGTTAAGAAAGAAAATGTATAATTAAGGTACGAGGTTGGAAGTACGAGGTACGAAATGAAAAATCCAAAAATTAGAAATTCTAATTTTTGGATTTTTTTATACTTTCAACTTCCAACCTCGTAAATCGTACTTCCAACTTCGTACTTCCGACTTCCGACTTCGTGCCTCGTACTTTTCCTAATCTATTTTCTTATGTTTCCAACGCTTGTGTGTCCAAAGATAGAATTCGGGAGCTTCGTGGATTTGTTCTTCTACTTTTCGCATAAATTGTTCTGAAATCTTATAATCGGGAACTGATTTTACATCTTCGGAAAGTACTTCAAAGGTTGCCTCATAATAGCCACGTTTCACTTTTTTTCCCCTCAGATAAATAACATTCATATCGTATCGTTTGGCGAGCATTTCGGCACCAAAGTGAATTGGGGTTGGAATTCCTAAAAAAGTATCCCAATACAAATTATCGGAACGTCTTGGGGTTTGATCGCTTGCAAAACCATAAACGCCTAATATTTTATGTATGGTATTATATTCTATAGTTGGTTTAGTTTCTTTGGTAGTTATCAAAACCGCTTTGAACTTAGAGCGAATATCTTTGGCTAGTTTGTCAAAATATTTGTTTGCAATTTTTTTATAAATCCCATAACCAATAAAATTGATGTGATGGTTCATCGATACTGCCCATTCATAACTGGCATAATGAGCACATAACAAAGCAATACTTTTTCCTTTCTTTTCTAAATCTAAATAGGTTTCTAGATTAGTAAAAACATACCGTTTGTCCATTTCTGCTTTAGAAATAGTTAGCGTTTTAATCATTTCAAGAAACATATCACACAAATGATGAAAGGATTTTTTTTCAATAATCAACCGTTCGTTTTTGGAAAGATTAGGAAAAGCCATTGCCAAATTTTCTCGAACTGTTTTTTTACGATAGCCTATTATATAATATAAAATCACATAAACGAAATCGGATAAAAGATACAATAAAGGAAATGGCAGTATCGAAATAAGCCACAATAACGGATAAATAAGAATATAAAGTAAAAACTGCATTGTAATAATTTTATGCAAATATACATTTTAAGTTAATTTTATAACTTTGGTTTAACAAAACCTACACAACAATTGTTATTTTTACCTAAAATATACGCTATGAGTACTACATTTTTTTTAATAGCCCTAATTGCCGTCAATGTAATTGTTAGTTTTAAAGGGTTTGAGAATACCTATTTCTTCAGAAAATACCAATTCCATATTGGAAGCATTCTTAAAGGAGAACAAATACGAATGATTACTTCGGGCTTTCTGCATGCCGACATTGCACATTTAGCATTCAACATGCTTACGCTGTATTTTTTCGCGCCGGTAGTGTCCGGAGCGTTAGGGAATTATTCCTTTCTATTAATTTATTTTGCAAGTTTGATTTTTGGAAGTATGCTTACTTTATTCCTCCACAAAAACGACTACAATTATAGTGCTATTGGAGCATCGGGAGCAGTAACCGGAATTATTTATTCGGCAATATTATTAGATCCAAGTCTACAAATATTTTTATTTTTCATTCCTATTCCAATACCTGCTTACCTTTTCGGAATTGGGTATTTGCTATATTCCATCTATGGAATGAGAGCCAAAAATGACAATATTGGACATACCGCGCATTTTGGTGGTGCCATTGGTGGCTATATTTTTTCTATTATTTTGCATCCTCAAATACTTACCGAAAATACGTTTATGGTTGTTATTTTAACCATCCCAATTATAATAATGGCGATTATGGCCAAGCAAGGGAAACTATAATTGGCATAAATTTTGAATAAGGAATAATCTAAAACATTTTTATTATGAAAAAAGCAATTTTAATCGCATTCGCGATGCTTGCCTCATTGGCACAGGCACAAGAGCAAAAACAAATTCCTCAAATTTCCGTTTCTGGAGAAGGAAAAATTAGTGTAAAACCAGATCAAGTGGTTGTTAATTTCGGAGTAGAAAATTTAGGAAAAGATGCCACCGAAGTTAAAAAACTAAACGACGAAACAGTTGATAAAGTGCTAAAATTCATTAAGGATTTTGGAATCTCGACTTCTGATTTTAAAACTACCAATGTAAGTTTAAACAGAAACTACGATTATGATAAAAAGAAATACAATTATCGTGCATCACAATCTATAACGATAGTTTTAAAAGACATTTCTAAATACGATAGTTTAATGATGGGTCTAGTTGATAACGGAATTAACAACATTAGCGATGTAGAATTTAAGTCTTCTAAATTAGAAGAATACAAATCGGAAGCCCGAAAACTAGCCATCAAAGAAGCCAAACACAAAGCCGAAGACTATGTTTCGGTTTTGAATCAAAAAGTTGGTAAAGCCATTTTAATAAATGACAATACCCAAGCCTATTTCCCGCAACCCATGTATAAAATGGCAATGGCAGATGCTGGACTTCCCGGAAATATGACTCCCAAAGAAACCCTTGCAGTTGGTGAAATTGAAGTAACCGCGAATGTTTCGGTAAGTTTTATTTTAGAATAATTACATCAAACACATTTTAATCAAAATTAATTTTTCTTTTATGGCGTGCCCCTTCGGGTCGGGCTGTCCGCTATATCTTTTCTTTTTTTATTGCTCGTGACCTCGCAATAAAAAAAGAAAAGGATACCGCTTCCATCCCTCACGCAACACGTATAGAATTTTACCAGAAATAACTAGTAAAAACAAACTATAAAAATCTAGCATCCATTCCTTCATTTGAAGGGAAGCCCAAAAGACGGGGTAGTTTTTACAAAAAAAACATCTACAATACATTCACACTTCGGCTCCCCTCTCCTGTTTTTGCAAAGTATGAAGCAATCGAGAGGGGGCGGGGGTGAGGTTTCTCATCACAAATTTATCCCACAAAAAAAGTGCTGAATCGCTCCAGCACTTTCTAAGTATGTATTTATTTTCTTTATCGTTTCAACGAAAAATGCGCTTTAAATTGTTTGTAAGCTGCTGCTTCGCTATAGTCAACAGTAAACCAGTAATCTGTTGAAGACATTAGGTTTCCGTTGTAGGTTCCGTCCCATCCTGGGCTTTGTGGACTAATTTGTTTGATTAGTTTTCCAAAGCGGTCAAATATATAAATTTTTGCTGAAAAATCATTTTGCAATCCACTAATATTCCATGTATCGTGTATACCATCGCCATTTGGAGTGAAATAATGCGGATAATCAATGGTTTGCACCTGGTTTATCACTAATGGATCACAACTTATGGCAATACCACCTTTGGTATCCCAAACGGTAATAAAGTGCTCGCCTAAACCTACGTTTTCAAATACGTTGCTTTCTTGGCGTGGTCCATCATCCAAACTGTATTCGTAAGTTCCATATCCGGTAACGGTAACTGTGATGATTTGGTTTTCCGAAAAAGCATTGGTAACCGTGTATCCTTGGCTTCCTACTGGCAGAGTCACTGCTTGTCCGGATTGCAACACGGTGAACGGATTTGAGGTTCCACTACATGCTAATGAACCGGTACTAGTCATTACCACACTAAAGTCGGAACTTGTCTGGTTGGTAAAGGCATTATTTACAGTATAAGTAGAATTTGTTGCTCCTGGTATAGCAACTCCTGCAGCATCCAGCCATTGGTAGGTGTACGTTGGCACAGTTCCTAAATAAGGCGTGGTGTTTGTAGCTGTCAAGACTAAATCTCTAACCACTTGTTGGTTGTTGAAATCCACACAAATAACATTGTTAGCTGCCACAATTTTAGGTTGTGGATACTGCTCAACGGTTAGGTTAAAAGTAGCTATTCGTTCGCAACCCGTTAGCTTGTTTTTTACCACTACCCAAATAGTGTGGGTATAAGCTTGGTAGGTTGACAAGTTAGTAATAGCCGTCGGTAACAATGGTGGTGTTGCTGATGGATTGTATTGGGTATCGTAGAAATTTACATCATAATCCGTTAGGGTTTGAGTAGCGCCTAAAATAGCAGGTATCAAAGCATCTAGAGCATATAAATGATACCCGTCGTTATCGTTTGCCTCATCATCGCAAGTAGCATAATCTAATGGTACTGCAAGAGTTGGTTTTGGATTTACCATTATAGTAAATTGCGATACAGGGCTTTTACATCCGGTAACGGTATTGTTGGCAACCACATAAATAGTTTGCGTATTTCCTGTGGTATTGGTGTTGGTAAACGTACTGGATATTGGTAGCGTAAGTGCCGCATCCAAATAGAAGGCCAAGGTGTAATTGGTTAATGGCAATGCATTACCGTTTAGTAAAATACTCGCTTGGGAGTTCAAATTAAACACGGTAAAACCATCGGTATCGTCATCACATTCTTGGTAAACATGTCCTGAAACAATTAGCGGAAGTGGATTTACTATTATTGGTTGTTCAACCAGTACATAACAATGTTGTGGAGGTG
>NZ_JBIKPS010000009.1:0-94821 GCF_044357305.1 Flavobacterium sp. | reverse complement strand
GTGATAGTCAAACCCGTAGCAGCAGTCACCTCGGTATCTTTGGTGCTTAAAATAAATAAACAAGATACACCATCGGTGTTGTCATCGCATACTTGGTAAGAAGTTGGAGCGGTGATCGTTGGGGCGGTGATAGTGGTTACCGTGATAGAAGCTCTTGGTCCTTCACATCCTAAAATAGTTTGAGAAACAAAATAATCCATAGTGCCCACATTAGCAGTACTTGGTATTGGAGCTGTTGCAGAACCGGTACCTCCTATTGCAGCAGTGTACCAAAGCAGTCCTGATCCTGTTGCAGTCAATGCCGATGCAGGAGCATTTTGGCAGTACGAAACTGGAGTTACTGTTGGTGCCACTGGCGTAGCATTTACTGTAACTGTAATAGTTGCTCTAGGACCTTCGCATCCTAAAATAGTATCAGAAACATAAGTATTAATATTTCCAGCAGTAGCAGTACTAGGAGTTGGTGCTGTAGCAGAACCAACACCTCCCGCTGCTGTAGTATACCAAAGTAAACTAGTACCAGTCGCGGTCAAAGCAGATGCCGAAGCATTTTGGCAATAGGTAACTGGAGTGGTAACCGTTGGTGCTGCAGGTGTAGCATTAACCGTTACGGTTATAGAAGCTCTAGGACTTTCGCAGCCTAAAATAGTTTGAGAAACATAATAATCAATATTTCCGGCGGCAGCAGTACTAGGGGTTGGAGCCGAAGCAGAACCAACACCGCCCGTTGCAGCAGTATACCAAAGTAAATTTGTACCTGTAGCAGTTAAAGCAGATGCCGTAGCATTTTGGCAATATGTAACTGGAGTTACAACTGTTGGTGCTAAGGGAACATCATTAACCACAACTTGGATCAACGAGTAGGGTCTGCAGGTAACATCTAATGGAGCAGGAGTAACAATAGCGTATACATAATAAGTCCCCGCTGCATTTGGCAGGGAACCAGAACCTAAAACAGGAAGGTCCAAAGTTGCTATACCTCCAGCTGTTGGTGTTACGTTACCTAAAGGAATTCCTCCTGTATACATAGTATCTCCAACTTGAAGAGTAGTAAAATAAACATAACTTATAGAATTAGAGGCCGTAGCAGAAGTTGTCACAGAAAAAGGAGTCGGATTCCCATTAAGACACAAAGTTTGATCAGTAGAAGGTAAAGTTATGGATGGACATAAAGTGGTTGAGCAAGTAAAGGTTGCAGGAGCAAAACAAGTTCCAACGCCTCCCACAGGAGTCAAGGTAATTTGTACATTATTCCCTGGAGTTAAACCAGAAATTGGATATGTAATTACATTTCCAATGGCTCCAATATTAATAGGTGTATTTGTATTAATTTGATAAGAAACTGTATAATCAGTTGTTTCTGCCAAAGCGGTCCAATTAAATGCAACAGAACTATTTGTTGGAGTTCCACATGTTATTTCTGGAGCAATAGCCGAAACAAAAGTCAAAATAAAGGATTTTGTTTCCACACAACCTGAACCTGAAGCAATATCGGATACTCCAGCCCAAATAATCTCTCCCTCTACCCCTGAATATGCAGAAATATCAATAATAGGATTTGAAGTGTTTTCCGCATCTAATTGGGTATGATAATACGCAACGTCATAATCTGCTGCATTTAACCCATCAAGTATAACAGCAGTATTAGTAGTTAAATTAAATGTCGAACCCGCACAAGCCTTAACTGTGACAGGATTCGAAATTGGCATTGGTTGTAAAAACTGAACTGTCATACAACGCGTAGTTGGACAAGCAGATCCCAGAGGATAAACGGTAGCACATAATTGCCCCGGTTCACTAATTGTAACACAAGGCCCCGAAGCTCCAACAATAGGAACTCCATTTAAAGTCCATTCGTGCAATATAGTAGTTGCTAAACCTGTACATATTTGTTTAGCAGCTCCAAAACAAGGAGCAGTTCCGCTAGTAACTGTTAAGTCGGGTGGCAAACTAAATACAGGCGTAGTATTAAAACTATTCGCTTCTAAAAAAACGGCAGAATCCCATGAATTATCGCCAACATTTGCTATTGCTAGTTTTATGTGATAAGTCTGACCACACTGTACGTTGGCTATGGCCGCAATAACTTTTGTAAAACCATCATATTGAATAGTTGTATTTACTAAGGGCGTAGCTCCAGTACCATTGTTAATATAAAAAGTAGGATTACTAACATTATTAACATTATCAATAGTAATAGCTGTAGTAGTAGTAGGAATCAATGCAATATTTTTGGCATTTCCAGAATAAGGACCAGTTATACCTGGACCACTAATAAAAAATCCGAAAACATCATTATAATCAGTAGATACAAATTCTAAATATTCTTCCGATGCAAAAACAAAATTAAAACTTAAATTCTGTCCTGTAGGCACAAAATCAAACTCTAATATTGCTTTATTTTTTACAACACCAGTGGTAAGCATCTCTAAATCAGCATCACCTGGTGAAAGTGGAAATGCGGATGCTTGATTTGCGCCTCCTTGATTATTAGGTCCAATTGCAACGGTTGCTTTATTGGTAGCCAACACAATTCCTGAATTCAATCCAATATTGGAAGTATTACCATTGGTAAACTTCCCAACTTGATCTCTAACTGTAGCAGCAGCAGCAGCAGAACCATTAAATTTTATATTAGATACCGTTAACCCATTTCCTAAAAGTACACTTTGAACTAATTGCGCTGGGGTTTGCGTAGTATTGTTAACAATCAATTGTGCATGAATAAAATTCATGGATAAAAAAGATAAACAAAGTAGAATTTTTCTCATTTACTGTATGGATATATTTGCTTTATAATTATAAATATTTAGAAAACAAATGTTAATTTATTGTTTAAATCTCCAAATATAGGAATTATCAACGAATAACTTTGTTAAATTTGTTGAAAAATACAGAGAAACACTTACAATGAAAATCATAATAAAAGAAACTCAAAATCCAACCATATTAAAATTTGAATTCCCCGACTTTATAACCCAAAACGAAAGTTTTGAATTTAAGAATATCGATGAAGCCAAAAATTCGCCTCTAGCCCAACAATTATTCTACCTACCCTTTGTAAAAACGGTATATATCTCCGGAAATTTCATTGCTGTAGAAAGATTCAGCATCGTAGATTGGAATGATGTAAAAGATGCAGTTGCAGAACAAATAGAAGAATTCGTAAAATCAGGAGGGAAAATCTTGGTTGAAGACACTTCAAAACCTACCAAAACCGCACTAACTGTTTATGGCGAAACCACGCCAAACCCTGCTACACTTAAGTTTGTTGTAAGTAGACGTCTTACCAAAACAGCCCTCGAATTTAAAAACATAGACGAAACTGCCCCTTCCCAATTGGCCAAAGAGCTCTTCCAATTTCCATTTGTAAAAGAAGTTTTTATTGATGAAAATTATATTTCAATTACTAAGTACGAAGTAGCAACTTGGGAAGAAATAACAATAGAAATCCGAACCTTTATCAAAGAATATATTGAAAATGGAGGTGTCGTTATTGACGAAACTTTGGTGGTTGCTGATACAAAACAAGAGAAACAACAAATAAAAAATTTCGATAATCTTGACACCACTTCCCAACAAATCATCAACATTTTAGAGGAATATGTTAAGCCCGCAGTTGCTGCCGATGGCGGAAATATCCTTTTCGATTCGTACGATGAAAATGAAAAACGTGTAAAAGTTATCCTACAAGGTTCCTGCAACGGTTGCCCATCGTCTACTTTCACCCTTAAAAACGGAATAGAAAACATGCTTAAAGACATGCTTAACGATCCTGCAATAATTGTCGAAGCAATTAATAATTAATATTTTAAGAAGCGAATCGTTTGCGCATTTCAGGAAAGGTAATTCCCGCTTTCGCCTTTAGTCTCGTTCCGTTCCTCCACGAGAGCTATCGGCTCAATCGGGGCTAGCAAGCGAAGGTATTGAATGAAAATAAAATTCCTAAACAATAACTTTTCAATCAAAATTCAGCAAAACATACTAAACATTAAATCAAAATAAGACAAATAAGGCAATCAAATACTAATTTAAATTAACTATTCGTTAATTCTAGTATTTGCTTTACAATTAAAACAATATTCTTATTTTTGCTTTAAATTTAGCACCTATGAAAATCAACCAACTTCAAATAGAAATTGACGGTATCGACAAGGAAATTCTTCGAAATCTAATGGAAGATGCTCGAAAACCAATATTGCAAATCGCAAACAAAATAGGAATCTCAGGAGCCGCTATTCACCAACGATTAAAAAAACTAGAAGACGCAGGCGTTATTTCGGGTTCTAAATTCATCATTAACAATAAAGTTTTAGGATATAAAACCATGGCGTTTATTGGTGTCTATCTCGAAAAAGCTGCAAACAACTCGGAGGCCGTAAAAGAATTACGCAAAATTCCGGAAATATTAGAATGCCATTACACCACCGGAAACTGGAGCATATTAATCAAAATAATATGCAAAGACAACGAACATTTAATGCAACTATTAAATACCAAAATCCAACCAATTGATGGCGTTTCCAGAACGGAAACCTTCATCTCCTTAGACCAACAAATAGAGCGACAAATTCAATTGTAACCCTTCAACTGCGAACAAGGCAACAAATCATCACAATAAATAAAACGAATGAACTTCAATAAATTCACTAAAGAAAATATAGCAATCGCTTTTTACACCATTTACATCTTAATTGCTGGAGTGTGTTATGAACTTTTTCCAACCCATGGCAACACTCCCAATGGTGGCGTATTATTATTGTATTTGTTTGTGCCAATTAGCATCATTTATTTTATGGTGCATTTAGTAAAACAACTCTACGGAAATCAAAGTTATGCCAAATGCCTCTTAATTCATGGGGTGGCTTGGTTATCGGTTGCGTTAATTTTATCTTCTTTTTCTGAATAAAAAATCCGCTACTTTCATAGCGGATTCTGATTTTTTATATTTGAAAAAATTAATCATTTCTTCTTCCTCCAAGATAAATAGAAACATAGTACAACAAAGTTCCTATAGAACCAATTGCAGCAACTACATAAGTTCGGGCAGCCCATTTTAAAGAATCTTCAGCTCCCGAATATTCTGCCGGATTTAGCATGTTTTTATTTTTCAACCAAGCCAAAGCACGATTGCTTGCATCGTATTCTACCGGTAAAGTTATTAAGGTAAACAAAGTGGTTAATGCAAAAATCACAATTCCAAGCAATAATAAAGAAGGAAAAGTCCTTATCATAATGATTCCTGCTAACAATATCCATTGTACAAAATTAGAAGTCACCGAAACAATTGGCACTAATTTAGACCGCAATTCCAACATACTATACGATTTAGCATGTTGCACTGCATGCCCACATTCATGAGCTGCAACCGCTGCTGCTGCGGCATTTCTTTCGTTATAAACGGCTTCACTTAAGTTTACCGTTTTATCTGTAGGATTGTAATGATCGGTAAGTCTTCCCTCTACCGAAATTACTTTTACATCATAAATGCCATTATCGGCCAGCATTTTTTCGGCAATTTCTTTTCCCGACATACCATTTTGCAATTGTAATTTAGAATAAAATTCGAATTTGCTTTTCAATCGGCTACTTACCAACCAACTCATTAGCATAATAATTCCGGCTAAAACCATATAACTCATTCCCATAATTGTAAATTTTATAATTACCTAAACAGCATCAAAATATGAGCCAAAATAAATTTTTTATCTAAAATAAATAAAGACTGACAATTCGTCAATTTTTTTTGTTTACTAGCTCACAATTGAAATACTCGTGCGAGCTTCTAGCTCGTACCCACAAACTTTACTCCGTTCCTTTTTTGTAATTCTTCCACCCTACTTTATAATTATCCCATCAAGATTTGTAGTTCTCGCATTATAATATGTAAATCTTGCGTTATGACTAGTAATTATTGCATTATGACTTGTAATTATCGAATTATGACTTGTAATTATCGAATCATGATTTATAATTATTGTGTTATAATTTGTAATTCTTCGATTATGAATTGTAATTCTTGAATTATAACTTGTAGTTCTTGCGTTATTATTTGCAAATAAGGCAAGTTGTTTTTAAATGGAGGAACCTAATTTAATCTAATCCTAATAAAAAAATAAATATATACAAAGCAAAATTAAACTACTCTCTTATTATTTCAAAAAGTCTATATTCCTTTGCAAACCATTTAATTTAGTTCGTTTCACCGCCGAATTAGCAAACACTTTTTTAAAAGTATCTTCGGTGATTTCCTCCCAATCTTTTTTAGTAAAAGATAAAACTTCGGAATTCGGTTGAAACAAAGGTTCTTTATGCGGTTTAGAAAAACGATTCCACGGGCATACATCTTGACAAATATCACAGCCAAACATCCAATCGTTAAATTTACCTTTCATTTCTTGAGGTAAATTATCTTTAAGTTCTATGGTGAAATAGGAAATACATTTACTCCCATCTACAACATAAGGAGCCACAATGGCCTCGGTAGGACAAGCGTCTATACAAGCAGTGCAAGTTCCGCAATGATCGGTGGTGGCATAGTCGTATTCTAATTCGAGATCTACAATTAATTCGGCAATAAAATAAAACGAGCCCGTTTTTTGGGTGATTAAATTACTGTTCTTTCCTATCCAACCCAAGCCTGATTTTGCTGCCCAAGCTTTGTCTAAAACCGGAGCCGAATCTACAAATGCTCTACCTGAAACTTCTCCAATTTCCGTTTGAATTGTACTTAATAATTCCGTTAGTTTTTCTTTGATTACAAAATGATAATCTTGCCCGTAAGCATATTTAGAAATTTTATAACTGTCACTATTTTGCTCTTCCGAAGGATAATAATTCAACAATAAAGAAATAACACTTTTAGCATCTTCAACAAGCAAAGTAGGATTTAATCGTTTGTCAAAATGGTTTTCCATGTAAGCCATTTGACCATGTTGGTTTTTGTTCAACCAAGATTCCAATCGAGGTGCTTCCTCTTCTAGAAAACCCGCTTTGGATATCCCACAAGAAAGAAAGCCGAGTCTTTTGGATTCGGCTTTGATTAATTGGGTGTATTTTTCTTTGTTATTTATCAAGATGGAAGCGGGGAGTTGGAAGTTGGAAGTTATGAGTTATATGTTTATTTTAAATGAGATTTAAAAGCAATTGTCATATTCATTAAATCAAAGCAATCTTTATACAACTTATCAAAAAGAGTAGAATCTATATAATTTCGTCTTTTAGCTTTATACAAACAAGTTACAACTTCAGCAATAGAACGAACAGAATAACCAAGAAACCTATTAAACTCTGCATTAGATTGTTCAATACTTCCCTCCGAAATATTTAAAGCTATAGAATCCGAAGCTCTTAACATTTGGGAAGAAAGATTATACATTTCGTGCTTTGGAAAGTTTTTACAAATAAGATTAATTTCTTCCCCAAAATCCATAGATTTTTGCCAAATAATTAATTTTTCAAATTTAAAACTCATAGGAATTAAGATAATTAATAAAAATAAATTTACAAAAAAATGCTCAATAAAATGATTTTTCTTCTAAGATTTGTTCTTCCATCTCCCTTCTTCCCTCTCCAATCTCCCATCTCCAATCTTCCATCTTCCCTCTTCCACCTTCCATCTTCCCTCTTCCATCTTCCCTCTTCCATCTTCCCTCTTCCAGCTCCCAACTTCCCTCTCCCATCTAAAAAAGTCCTCCTTGAACATTCATTTTAACTTTCCCTAAATGTTTGTATGCTTTTTCAGTTGCTTCTCTACCTCTTGGAGTTCTTACAAGAAATCCTTCTTGAATTAAAAAAGGTTCGTAAACTTCTTCAATGGTTTCGCCACTTTCTGAAACAGCAGTTGCCAAAGTAGATAATCCAACAGGTCCTCCTTTAAATTTATCTATCATAGTAGATAGAATTTTGTTGTCCATTTCATCCAAACCATTAGCATCAACATGTAAAGCTTTCAATGAATATTGGGCAATTTCAATATCTATTTTCCCATTTCCTTTTATTTGTGCAAAATCACGTACTCTTCGCAAAAGAGCGTTTGCGATACGAGGTGTTCCGCGACTTCTTCCTGCAATTTCTATGGCAGCTTCCATAGTGATAGGCATTTTTAATATGGCAGAACTTCGCTGTACAATAGTTGTTAAAAGTTCGGTATTGTAATATTGTAACCTACTTTGGATTCCGAAACGTGCTCGCATAGGAGCAGTCAATAAACCCGAACGTGTGGTTGCTCCAACTAAAGTAAACGGATTTAAATTCAATTGAACCGTTCTAGCATTAGGTCCCGATTCAATCATTATATCAATTTTAAAATCTTCCATAGCCGAATACAAGTATTCCTCCACTACAGGGCTTAAACGGTGTATCTCATCAATGAAAAGAACATCGCGATCTTCTAAATTGGTAAGCAATCCGGCTAAATCTCCGGGCTTGTCTAAAACAGGACCCGAAGTGATTTTAATACCCACACCTAATTCATTTGCCAAAATATTTGCCAAAGTAGTTTTACCAAGTCCTGGAGGTCCATGAAACAGAGTATGGTCTAAAGCTTCGTTTCTTTGATTGGCGGCTTCTACAAAAACTTTTAGATTATCTAAAACTTGTTCTTGCCCAGTGAAATCGTCAAATGAAAGAGGGCGTAACTTTTTTTCAAGGTCAAGCTCTTCTGGATTGTAATTAGAATTGGAAGGATCTAAATTTTCGTTCATAGTACAAATATATAACAAAGTTATAGGTAAATAAAAATGCCTCCCGAAATTGAGAGGCATTTTAGATATATTTTTGAAATCTTAGTGGTGTAAAACTTCTTCACCTGGTTTCATTGGTACGTTTTGTGGTACAAAATCTTCATCGTGACCTGGTTTACTATAATCGTAAGGCCATCTATGAACTTCCGGAATTTCTCCTGGCCAGTTACCGTGGATATGTTCTACCGGAGCAGTCCATTCTAAAGTATTAGATCTCCATGGATTTTGTACTGTTCTTTTTCCGTAGAAAATACTACTAAAGAAATTGTAAAGGAAAACCAATTGGAAAACCCCTCCAATAAGTGCGAATGTAGTAATAACCACATTTACATTTTGTAAATCATCAAATAATGGGAAATTGGTATTTTCATAGTAACGACGAGGAAGACCTGCCATACCAATAAAGTGCATTGGGAAGAAAACACCATAAGCACAAATTGCTGTTACCCAAAAGTGAACGTATCCTAAAGTTTTATTTAACATTCTTCCGAACATTTTAGGGAACCAGTGGTAGATTCCAGCAAACATTCCGTAAAGTGCAGATATACCCATTACTAAGTGAAAATGCGCTACCACAAAATACGTATCGTGAACATTAATATCCAAAGTACTATCTCCTAAAATGATTCCGGTTAAACCTCCAGTGATGAAAGTAGAAACCAATCCGATAGAAAATAACATTGCAGGATTTAATTGCAAATTACCTTTCCATAAAGTTGTAATATAGTTGAATGCTTTTACTGCAGATGGAATTGCAATTAATAGGGTTGTAAAAGTAAATACAGAACCTAAGAAAGGATTCATTCCTGAAATAAACATATGGTGTCCCCAAACAATAGTAGACAAGAATGCAATAGCAAGAATAGACATAATCATTGCACGGTATCCAAAAATTGGTTTACGAGAGTTAGTTGCAATAACTTCCGAAGTAATTCCTAATGCTGGCAAAAGAATGATATATACTTCTGGGTGACCTAAGAACCAAAATAAGTGTTCAAATAATACTGGAGAACCTCCTTGGTAATTCAATACTTCACCTGCTAAATAAATATCCGATAAGAAGAAAGAAGTACCGAAACTTCTATCCATTATTAATAAAAGAGCAGCTGATAATAATACTGGGAAAGAGATAACTCCAATAATAGCAGTTACAAAGAAAGCCCAAATTGTAAGTGGCATTCTAGTTAACGACATCCCTTTTGTTCTTAAATTTATTACCGTTACGATATAATTTAAAGATCCCATTAAGGAAGCTGCAATAAATATCGCCATAGAAACTAACCAAAGTGTCATACCCATACCAGAACCAGATATGGCCTGAGGTAATGCACTTAAAGGCGGATAAATTGTCCATCCTGCAGAAGCAGGACCTGATTCTACAAATAAGGAAGAAACCATTACCACACTAGACAAGAAGAATAACCAGTAGGAAACCATGTTCAAGAAACCAGAAGCCATATCTCGTGCTCCAAGTTGCAGTGGAATCAGTAAATTACTAAAGGTACCACTCAGCGCGGCCGTCAGTACAAAGAATACCATTATCGTTCCGTGGATAGTAATCAGAGATAAATAAGCCTCATTAGTCATTACTCCACCTGGAGCCATTTTTTCTCCTAAAAAGAAGCTAAAAACTTTAAAAGACTGCTCTGGCCAAGCCAATTGAAGTCTAAAAAGTAAAGACATTCCAACTCCAATGATTCCCATAAAAATACCTGTTAACAAGTATTGTTTAGCAATCATTTTGTGGTCTATACTAAATATATATTTAGTAATAAACGTGTCTTTATGGTGGTGTTCATGATGATCGTCGTGTAGATCAATGTCGTGATTATCGTGTGCGTGACTCATATTATATAAAATATATTATTTTTATTATTTCATTGGTGCTACAGCCACTAAAGTAGTGTCTTTTTTAGCAGAGGTGGTATCGGTTTTTGCAGGATTACTTTCCGCAGTTTTAGCAGCTAACGCTTCTTTCGCAGCATCTTTTACAGATTGCACTATAGTGGTTTTTCCAGATAACCATTTTTTATAATCTTCTGGAGTATCTACTATCACTTTCATTTGCATGTTGTAATGAGAGGCTCCACAAATTTTATTACATAATAAAAGGTAATCAAAAGTGTAAGGATCTAAAGCAGTTTTACCATCTGCAATTAATTCTACACTTTTATCTTCTCTTATTTTATTTATGTTCGCTACTTTTTCAATCATGTCAGTATTTTCTCTCATTTCTGCTGTTGTAACAGAAGGTATAAAAGCAAACTGAGTTACCATTCCTGGAACGCAATTCATTTGAGCTCTAAAATGAGGCATATACATAGAGTGCAATACATCTTGTGAACGTAATTTAAAAATAACTTTTTTTCCTTTTGGAATATGAATCTCATCGGCAAGAATATCATCTTGTGCATTAGGATCGGCCAAATCAACACCCAGTGAGTTAACACCTTCAATTAATCTAACATTTGCTTTTCCAAGAACATTATCCGTTCCAGAATATCTAGCAGTCCATTTAAATTGTTGGGCGTAGATTTCAATAACAATTGGTTTCTCAACTTTTTCATTAACAAACATAATGTCTGTCCAAGAATATAAACCAAAGAAAATTAAAACTGCTAAAACAATAGCTGGAATAGAACTCCAAATAAATTCTAATTTATTGTTGTCTGAAAAATAACTAGCTACTTGACCTTTTCTTCCATAGTATTTGTATGAAAAGTAAAACAACAATCCTTGAGTAATTGTTTGAACAATGAAAATTAGGATCATTGAAATCCACATTAATTGATCAACATCTTTACCATGAACAGAAGCTGCATTACTCATTAATGGAAATTTTCCATAATAAACAAAACAATATATTGTTATTAAATAAATAAACGCTAAAAAGGCAAAAGATAAATACCCATTAACTTTATTGTCGTTATCGTCGGCCACCTGAGAATTCTCTTTGGTTTTTCCAACTTGAGTCAAATCAAAAATTTTAGTTAGTTGCCAAAGTGCAACCGATAATAAAACTAAAACAAGAATTACTAATAAACTCGTCATTTGTTGTTTACTTTAAATATTAATAATGAAAATGTTTACTTTCTTCTATGAATGGGTTACGTTTAGGTGTAAGAGGTGCTTTGGTTAAAGCAGTAAATACAACATAAATAAACAAACCTAAAAAGAATAATACAGATGCAATTTCTGACACACCAATGAACCATTGGTCTCCAACTGTTGCTGGCATGACCATATTAAAGAAATCAATATAGTGTCCACATAAGATTACAACTCCTGCACCAACGATAATTGGAGCAATTCGTTTGAAGTCCGTATTGATAAGAACCAATATAGGGAATATGAAGTTCATAACAACAGCTCCCCAAAATGGTACTGTATAGATATCAATTCTAGTTTTGAAGTAAGTAATCTCCTCAGGGATATTTGCATACCAAATCAACATGAATTGTGAGAACCATAAGTACGTCCAGAATACACTAAATCCGAACATGAATTTAGATAAATCGTGAATATGACTTGAATTTACATGTTCTAAATATCCTTTAGATTTTAAGTATAAAGTTACCATAGAAATTGTAGTAATAGCACTTACAAAGAAACTAGCAAATACATACCATCCGAATAAGGTACTGAACCAGTGTGGATCAAATGACATTAACCAATCCCAAGACATAATAGATTCCGATACAATAAAGAATACTAAGAAACCTGCAGATAATTTAAAGTTCTTTTTGTAGAAAGTATTGTCACTAGACTCATCTTGAGACAAACAATTTTTTCTAGAGATATAACGGTATAAGTTCCAACCTAATAAAAAGATTGCAGCTCTAGAAATCCAGAAAGCAAAATTTAAATATCCAGATTTTCCGGCTATCATTGCATCGAAGTTAGGGTTTCCAACTTCCGTAATTCCCTTTTCCATCCAAGCAAAAAGATGATTGGATTCAAAAACGTGTAATCCAGTTACAACTAAAAGAAGGAAAAAGATTACAGAACCAACTGGTAAGTAAGCTGTAATACCTTGCATTACTCTAAATAACACTGGAGACCAACCTGCTTGTGCAACTTGTTGAATGGCATAAAATGCAAGTACTCCTAGAGAGATCAACATAAAGAATATACAAGCTACATACAATGCGGCCCAAGGTTTGTTTTGCAATTGGTGAAAAACATGTTCCACATGCTCTTTATGTTCTTTAGCAACTTCAGCTTCTGATTCGTGAGCAGGTTCTATTTTTTCAACGGCAACAGCTGCAACAGCTGCAGTGGTGTCTATAGGCTCTACTAAAGTATCTTTTACTTCGGTGGTAGTTTCACTTTTAGCGTGCTCTTCTGTAGTAGTAACTTCATGAGTTGGTAATTCTAAAGCCTTCGCGTCGTGAGTAACACCTTCTGCTTTATGTTCACCATGATGACTTGCTGCAACTATTTTTTCTGCTTCTTCAACAGTATTTGGTGCAGCTAAAAAACCATACACAATACCAACTAATCCTAAGGCCATTAGAATAAGTGCTGTGGTTTTTAATTTTTTTGAAAATGTATACATATCTATAAGAATCTGTTTGTTCAAGTATTATAATTGTCCTTTAAGTTTCATTACATAAGTAGAAACCATCCAACGTTCTTGTTGGCTTAATTGATTGGAATAAGATCCCATTGAATTAAGTCCGTAATTTATCACATGATTAATACTTCCTTCATTAATTACTCTATCAGCATAACTAGGAACACCTAAAAATTTACCTTGTGTAACTAAATTTCCTTTACCATTTCCTTCATTTCCATGACAGATAGCACAATAGATTTCATAAAGTGCTTGCGCTTTTTCCATATCTACTTCACCTTCAAATGGCGACTTTAAATCAGCAGCTTTAACTGCTAAATAGGCTTCTGGTGTGTTTGGATAATCGTAAGGGATATATCCTCTTTTAACAGTTCCTACTGGAGGCAATTGTCCTTCTTTACCTTTAAGTCCTGTTGGAGAATTGAATGCTGTAGATTCTGAATAGGTCTCGTAAGCTACCGATTCATACATATTAGGCATGTATTGATAATTAGGAGAGTTATTATCCTTACAAGAAGAAAAGGAAATTACTATTCCCAATACTAATGCTATTTTTAATAAACTTTTCATGTCTGTTTAGTTCTTTTCGATTACTTTAACTTCAACTGCCCCTGTACCTTTTAAGAAAGAAGTTAATTCTTCTTCATTATCATTAACAGCTACTTCCATTAAGAAGTGGTCATCTGTAGTTCTAACATCTGGATTCTCAGCTTGTTTAAAAGGCCATAATTTACTTCTCATGTAAAAAGTAATAACCATTAAGTGGGCTGCAAAAAATACGGTCATTTCAAACATTACTGGTACAAAAGCAGGCATATTTTGAATGTAACTCATACTTGGTTTTCCACCAATATCTTGTGGCCAATCTTGAATCATGATGAAATCCATCATGGTTATTGCTACTGTAAGACCAATACATCCATAGATGAAGGCACATATAGCCAATCTTGTTGCTGGCAATCCCATTGCTTTATCCAATCCGTGAACCGGAAATGGAGTAAAAACTTCTTCAATATGATGGTGTGCTTTTCTGGTTTGCTTTACAGCATCCATCAAAATGTCATCATCATTGTATATAGCGTGTATAAATTTATTACTACTCATAACAACTATTAGTGTTTATCTGAATGATTATTCTCTTCTTTTTCTCTATTCTTTTTGTAAAATTCTCCCGAAGATTTCAATATTGTTTTCACCTCTGCTTGAGCAATCACAGGGAAAGTTCTAGCATATAATAAGAATAAAACAAAGAAGAAACCAATAGTACCTGTAAAAATACCGATATCAATAAATGTTGGAGAGAACATCGTCCAAGAAGACGGTAGGTAATCTCTGTGTAAAGAGGTAACTATAATTACAAAACGCTCAAACCACATTCCTATATTTACTACAATAGAGATGATAAAGGAGAACATGATACTAGTTCTTAATTTTTTAGACCACATGAATTGTGGAGAGAAAACGTTACAAGTCATCATCGACCAATAGGCCCACCAGTAAGGTCCAGTAGCTCTATTCAAGAATGCATATTGTTCGTATTCTACACCAGAGTACCACGCTACGAATAATTCCGTAATATAAGCAACCCCAACAATAGAACCTGTAATCATTATTACAATATTCATTAATTCAATATGTTGAATAGTGATATAAGCTTCTAAATTAGATACTTTTCTCATGATGATCAACAAGGTATTTACCATTGCAAATCCTGAGAATACCGCTCCAGCAACAAAGTAAGGAGGGAAAATTGTAGTATGCCAACCTGGTACGATAGAAGTAGCAAAGTCCATTGATACAATAGTATGCACAGACAATACTAATGGAGTAGCTAAACCTGCAAGTACTAAAGATACTTCTTCAAAACGCTGCCAATCTTTAGCTCTACCGCTCCATCCGAAACTTAATATAGAGTATACTTTTTTATTGAAAGGAGTTACAGCTCGATCTCTTAGCATAGCAAAATCAGGAAGTAGACCAGTCCACCAGAATACTAAAGATACCGAAAGGTACGTTGAAATTGCAAACACGTCCCAAAGTAATGGGGAATTAAAGTTTACCCATAAAGAACCGAATTGGTTAGGAATTGGAACTACCCAGTAAGCCAACCATGGACGACCCATGTGGATAATTGGGAATAAACCCGCTTGTACTACCGAGAAGATAGTCATAGCTTCCGCAGAACGGTTAATAGCCATTCTCCATTTTTGACGGAAAAGTAACAATACTGCAGAAATTAATGTTCCTGCGTGACCGATACCAACCCACCAAACGAAATTGGTAATATCCCAAGCCCAACCTACTGTTTTGTTTAGTCCCCAAGAACCAATACCAGTAGATACAGTATAAACGATACAACCTATTCCCCAAAGGAAAGCTGCTAATGCGATTGAAAAAACGGTCCACCATTGTTTGTTTGCTCTACCCTCAACTGGGGCGGCAACATCTACAGTCACATCGTGATAACTTTTATCACCAATAACTAATGGTTTTCTAATGGGTGCTTCGTAGTGAGACGACATAATCCTTTATCTTGTTTCTTAATAATTCTTTTTAACTAGGTATTTCTAACTTTTACGTGGTAGATAACGTTTGGTTTTGTACCAACATGCTCTAATAAATGATACATTCTTTTGTCTTCCAATAAATCGGCAACATTAGATTCTTTATCATTTATATCGCCAAATTTCATTGCTCCGTTAGAACAAGCATTCGAACAAGCGGTTTGGAATTCACCATCTTTTATTACTCTTCCGTCACGTTTAGCATCTAGAATAGTTTTTTGTGTCATTTGAATACACATAGAACATTTTTCCATTACTCCACGAGAACGAACGTTAACATCTGGATTGATAACCATACGTCCTAAATCATCATTCATATGATAATCAAATTCGCTGTTTTTGTTATACAAGAACCAGTTGAAACGACGTACTTTATAAGGACAGTTGTTAGCACAATAACGAGTACCAACACATCTGTTGTAAGCCATTTGATTTTGACCTTGACGCCCGTGAGAGGTTGCCGCAACTGGACAAACTGTTTCACATGGAGCATGGTTACAATGTTGACACATTACTGGTTGGAAAGCTACTTGAGGATTGTCCGCAGGATGTTCCATGCTTCCAAAACCACCTAGAGAACCTTTTGCTCCAAATAATCCGTCGAAATTTTCTTTTTTCTCATTATCTCCTGCGAAAGTATCTTCCGAAGAATAATATCTATCAATACGCAACCAGTGCATATCACGACTTCTTCGCACTTCCGATTTACCTACAACAGGAACGTTGTTTTCTGCGTGACATGCAATAACGCAAGCCCCACATCCAGTACAAGCATTTAAGTCGATAGATAGGTTAAAGTGATGTCCGATAGAACGATCAAAAGATTCCCATAAATCTACTGTAGAAGCTTCTACTTCTTTATGATCTAAAGAAACCATAGGAACTGGATTCCATTCTTTAACTTCTTTAGTATTGAAAATTTCAAGTGTAGTTTCTCTAACAATATCGCCTCTACCCATTAAAGTTTTTTGAGATTGTACACAAGCAAACTCGTGTTCTCCATTTCCTTTAGTTAGCGTAGCCGACTGAACGTTGTTAAAGTTGTTATATAATGCGTAGGCATTGATACCTACTTGCATTTCTTCTTTTAAAGAGGCTTTTTTACCATATCCAAGCGCTAAACCTAAAGTTCCTTTTGCTTGACCTGGCTGTACAATTACTGGTACGTTTTCTAATTTAACGCCATTAACTGTTAAAGTAGCATAACTTCCGTTAAGACCACCATTAGCAACTATTTTGTTTTCTAAAAGTAATTTAGTAGCATCTGCTTGCGAAACAGTAACATAATTATCCCAAGAAACTCTAGTAATTGGATCTGGAAACTCTTGCAACCATGGGTTGTTCGCTTGTTGTCCATCACCTAAACCTGTTTTAGTATATAATACTAATTCAAAATCTTTAGAAGGAGTTGCTTTTGCTAAAGCATTTGCAGCAGCAGCATAATCAGCAGTACCTCCAGCAATTACGGAAGATCCTGTTACTAATAAACCATCGTGC
Organism: Flavobacterium sp.; assembly: GCF_044357305.1. Classification (GTDB taxonomy): domain Bacteria; phylum Bacteroidota; class Bacteroidia; order Flavobacteriales; family Flavobacteriaceae; genus Flavobacterium. The sequence goes on along the minus strand of NZ_JBIKPS010000009.1, from coordinate 77,440 downwards.
AATACTTTGTTCCAAGAATTTCCTGAAAGAAAGGCAGCAGAAGTTCCTTTTACATAATCGTAATAAGTTCCTGCAACACCATTCCAATTCATTAATGCTTCTTGAAATTGTTTGGTATTAAATAAAGGTCGGATAGTTGGTTGCACCAAAGAATATGTTCCTTTAGTTAACGTATGATCGTTCCAAGATTCTAAATAGTGAGGAGCAGCAGCAGCAATTTTTACAACTTCTGCGGTTTCATCTTCTCTCAAAGAAAATGCAACTGAAGTTTTTACTTTTTTAAGACCAGCTACAAAAGAGTTACTGTTTGCTAAAGTATAAACCGGATTCACGCCACTCATAATTAATGTGTGAACTGCACCAGCATTCATATCTGCAACTAACTGAGCTACTTTTTCGTTAGATCCTTTACGGATTAATCTTGCACCTGCAGTTAATAAAGCTTCACTTTTGATAACTTGATTAATTGCTATTACTAACAATTGAGCATTTTTATCTTGAATTCCAGAAACTAAAAGTCCTTTACTTCCAGCCGCTTTTAATTGGTTGGCAGCTTTTACAACTTCTGCTTCATTTTCAATTTTTCCTGTAACAACGGATGAACCAGTAACTACATTATATATTTTTACTAAAGCTTGTTTTTGACTAGCTATAGACATTGGCACTCTTTTATCCGCAGCAGCTCCCGAAAGAGTCATGTTCGCTTCAAATTGAAAATGCTTAGACATTTTTCCTGCTTGTGGAATTCTTCCTTTAGCATAACCAGAATCGTAGCTTCCACCTTGCCAATCTCCTAAGAAATCTGCATCTAGCGAAACGATGGTGTTAGCTTTTGAAAAATCGTAATCTGCTAAAGCTCTTTCTCCGTATACGGTTTCGAAAGCATCTAAAGCAGGAGATTCTGAAACTGCATCATACACAACGTGTTTTGCAGTAGGATTCTTAGCGATAAAATCAGCGATTAATTTTTCAGAAGAAGGACTTGCTAAAGTATTGGTTAACAATACAACTTGTTTACCAGTGCTTTTAGCCTCTGTTAGACTAGCTTTAATGTTAGCATCTACTTCACTCCAAGAAGCAGATTTTGCATCTATTTTTGGAGATTTAAGACGCATACTATCGTATAAAGACAATACAGAAGCGTGAACTCTTGCGTTTGCAGCAAATTTAGCACCTTCAATTGTATTGTTTTCAATTTTGATTGGACGGCCTTCTCTAGTTTTTACTAAAAGATTTGCAAAATCATATCCATCAAACATAGTAGTTGCATAAAAATCTGCAATACCAGGGATGATTGTATCTGGCTGAACCACATACGGAATTGATTTATGAACTGGACCTTCACATGCAGCTAGCGATGCAGCAGCAGTTGTGAAACCAACGTACTTTAAGAAATCACGACGAGTAGTTGATGAAGAAGATAATGAGTCTTTATCTGAAAGGAAATCCGAAGTAGGAATCTCTTCAATAAATTCATTATTTCTAAGCGTCTCAACAATAGAACTATTTTCGTTTAGTTCCTCAACACTTTTCCAGTATTTTTTGTTAGATGACATCGTATATAAATATTAGCTTCTTAATTAATTTTAAATTGGTTATGAGTTTATTTGTTTATTAGTTTAGGAGTGTATAATAAATAAACTTCTAAACTAATAACCCTTATAAACTTAATAATGGCATTTACCACATTCTAAACCTCCCATTTGTGCTGCAGTCAATTTGTCTACACCATATTTTTTAGAAAGTTCTTTATGAATTTTATCGTAATAAGCATTTCCTTCCATTTTAACTTCGGTTTGACGGTGACAATCAATACACCAACCCATTGTTAAAGGAGCAAATTGTTTTTGTACCTCGTAAGTTTGAACTGGTCCATGACATTTTTGACATTCAATTCCAGCAACAGTTACGTGTTGGGAGTGATTAAAGTAAGCAAAGTCAGGTAAGTTGTGAATTCTAACCCATTTAACTGGTTGCGTTTTTCCGGTATATTTAGTACCATCCCAACCTACTGCAGTATATAATTTTTTGATTTCACCATCATAGAATGCTTTAGTGTGTCCATCTACAGTTGAAGTAGTATCGGAAACTTCAGCAATGTTTTTATGACAATTCATACATACATTTAAAGAAGGGATTCCAGCATTTTTACTTACTCGAGCAGAAGAGTGACAATATTTACAATCTATCTTGTTATTTCCAGCGTGAATTCTATGGGAATAATGAATTGGCTGAATAGGAGCGTAGTCTTGGTCAACACCAACTTGCATTAAGAAACCGTATACGAAGAAGGCACTTCCTAAAAGAAATACAATTGCTGACACTACCATTAAGAATTGGTTTTTCGCAAAAGCTTTCCAAATTGGCATTGTAGCTTCTTTTTGAGCAACTTCTATTCCGTTAGCTTTTGCAATTTTAGACAACACATTGTTAACTAAAAACAGCATAACTACCAACATAAGCATTACTAAAGCTAAAGCACCTAGGATTACTCCATTGGTTATTCCGCTTTCATCTCCAGTTTTTGCACCAGAAACAGCTGCTACAATAGGAGCTTCTGCTTTTACTTCATCAGTATAGGCAATGATATTATCAATATCAACTGTTGAAAGTTGAGGAAAAGCCGTCATTACTGCTTTATTATTTTCCTCATACACCTTAACCGCTTTAGCGTCACCTGATTTAATCAAAGCAGAACTATTGTTTATCCACTTGTAAAGCCAAGGTTTGTCATATTTTGCTGAAACACCTCTAAGAGCTGGACCAGTCATTTTCCTGTCTAAATTATGACAAGCTGCACAGTTTGAATTGAATAATTCTTTTCCTTTTGTTGCATCTGCTCCTCCTGTTGCTGGTGCAGCTGCATCGACTTTTACTGCTGCAGCATCCGCTTTTACTGCTGGTGCTGCTGCTGTTTGAGCAAATGTTGACAAGGAGAATGTTAGCATTACTGCTAATCCGAATGAATAAATTCTGGAAATCGAATTATGGTTACCCACTTTTTTCATATTATAAATGATTATCGACTAAATTTCGGCAGGACTTTTCTGTTTTGTAAGAAATGCCTCTACACTTTTTTAAAACTTGAGCAAAAATACAATATATGAACTATTCTCAAAACCTAATAATATCTAAATTTTCAATTTATATTAATTCTAAATAAAAAAAATATTTTCCCTTATTCTTATAAGTCTTACATTTGCATTAAAATCAAACCATTATGAAATTTTTAACAGAAAAAATGTTTTTAAAAGCCCTTTTTATTCTTCTTGTATTTTCAAATTTTAACACATTAATCGCTCAAGAAGTAACTGTAACCCAAGACCCAAAATTGGAGCAATTATTGAGCGAGAAAAGAAAAGTAAACTCCTCAATTACAATAAATAACCAATATAAAATTCAAATTTTTAATGGCTCTAGCGAGGAGTCTAAAAAAACATTAATTCAATTTAAAAAGGAGAATAAAAACTACGATGCTACCATTGTTTTCAGTACTCCTATCTATAAAGTGTGGATTGGGAATTTTAAAACAAGAATTGAAGCCGAAAGAAATTTAAATATTTTAAAGAAGAAATATCCTAATGCAATATTGATTAAGCCAAATAAGTAAAAATAAAAAGTCCCAATTGGGACTTTTTTTTTATGCTTCTTTATTAGCCAATTGACCACAAGCGGCATCAATATCTTTACCACGACTTCTTCGCACTTTGGCTACTATATTGTTTTTAGTCAATTCTTGGATATACAAATTTATTGCTTCATCGGATGCTTGTTGGAATTCACCATCATCAATTGGGTTGTATTCAATTAAATTCACCTTACAAGGCACATATTTACAGAATTTAACAAGAGCGTCAACCGCTTCTTTGGTGTCGTTAATTCCGCCCCAAACTACATATTCGTAAGTGATTTTGCTTTTGGTTTTTTGATACCAATATTCTAATGATTCGCGTAAATCTGCTAACGGAAAATTTTTACTAAAAGGCATAATTCTGGCTCTTACTTCATCAATGCCCGAGTGTAAAGAAACTGCCAGATTGAATTTCACGGCATCATCCGCCATTTTCTTAATCATCTTTGGAATTCCAGAGGTAGAAACAGTAATTCGTTTGGGCGACATCCCTAGACCTTCTTCCGAAGTAATTCTATCAATTGCTTTTATGACGTTGTTGTAATTCATCAACGGCTCTCCCATTCCCATAAAAACGATATTGGAAAGTGGGCGGTTGTGATACAATTTACTTTCGTTATCTATTGCGAGAACTTGGTCGTAAATTTCGCCAGGCTCTAGATTTCGCATTCGTTTTAAACGAGCAGTGGCGCAAAAATTACAATCCAAACTACAACCTACTTGCGAGGATACGCAAGCCGTAGTTCTTGTTTTGGTAGGAATTAAGACACTTTCAACAACCAAACCATCGTGAAGACGCACCGCATTTTTAACTGTTCCATCGGCACTGCGTTGCATAGTATCCACTTTGATGTGGTTGATTACAAAATTAGCTTCTAGCATGGCGCGAGTTTCCTTAGAAACATTGGTCATGTCTTCAAAACTATGAGCACCTTTACTCCACAACCATTCATAAACTTGATTGCCACGAAAAGGCTTATCGCCATTGGCAACAAAAAAATCTCGTAGTTCTTCTTTAGAAATAGCTCTAATGTCTTTTTTCTCCATCATGGTGTAAAGGTAAAAACAATTTAGTATTTTTGTGTAAAACAATTTTATTATGGACATCCTAGAATTAAAAAATAAAATCCACCAACAAATTGAAAATTCTAACGAGGAAGTTTTGATTCGTATATCGGAAATTTTAGAAAAATATTCTAATGACACTATTGATTCTATTGCAATTATAAAAGAATTTTTAGAACTTAGTGAAAAGGAGTATGAAGAAGGTAAAACGGAACCCTATTTGAATATTTTAAACGAAAGTAAATCAAAATATTTTAGTGAATGACCGTAATTTGGACATCCATTGCGAAAAAGTCTTATGCTGAAAATATAGAATTTTTATTAAAAATTTGGAATTTAAAAATTGCACAAGATTTTATTCTAGAAGTTGAAAAAGTAATGGCACTAATTTCAAGTCAACCCACTATTTTTGAAAAATGGGAGTTTGATGAAAATTACCGAAAAGGATTTATTCACAAAAATGTTAGTTTTTATTATAAAATAAAGGCATCTGAAATAGTTGTATATCTTTTTTGGAATAGCCTCCAAAATCCAAATAAAATAAAAAAAATCTTATCAAAGCCAAACTAACCATGCATTTCATATCCGAAGAATTAGAAGCCTACGTAGAACAACATTCGCAAATCGAACCCAATTTGTTGGTGCAATTATTTAAAGAAACCCATCAGAAAATTCTTCAACCTCGAATGTTAAGCGGTCATTTTCAAGGTAGAGTTTTAAGTATGCTATCTAAAATAATACATCCTAAAAACATTCTTGAAATTGGCACATATACTGGTTACGCTGCTTTGTGCTTAGCTGAAGGATTGCAAAAAGAGGGGACTTTGGATACTATTGATATCAAAGAAGAATTAGTTTCTATCCAACAGAAATATTTCGATTTATCGCCATGGAAAAACCAAATCACTGCACATTTGGGTAATGCTATAGAAATTATTCCAACATTAAATAAAAAATACGACTTGGTTTTTATAGATGCCGATAAAGAAAATTACATCCATTATTTTAATTTGATTGTTCCCATAATGAATACCGGAGGCATCATCCTTTCGGACAATGTATTGTGGAGTGGCAAAGTTTTAGAAGAATTGAATCCGAAAGATACAAGCACAAAAGTACTATTAGAATACAATCAAATCGTGAACAACGACCCTAGAGTAGAAACCGTTTTATTGCCAATTCGGGATGGACTAACGGTTTCGAGAGTACTTTAATATTTATTAAAATACTTTTGGTAAAAGAAATAAAAAACAATTCCAAAAGTTGCTCCAAAGAAATATCCAGTTACAATATCGGTAGGAAAATGAACTCCAAGATAAATTCGGCTGTAAGCAAAAATCAACGGATAGAGAAATATTAGAAGGGCATATTTGTAGTATTTTCTTAAAATAAAATACAAGAATAGCATTGTTGCCATAGAATTAGAAGCATGCCCAGAGAAAAAACTAAACGAATCCGACTGGTGCACTATTCGGATGATTCCATTAATTTCAGGATCGTTGCAAGGTCGCAAACGATGAAAGGTAGATTTGAAAAATTCAACCGAAGTATTGCAACAAAACAAAATAACGGCAATAAATAGAACTACAACTCCAAGATTTTTAGCACCTATTTTCTTGTAAAGCAAATAAGCCAAAAGCAAGAAAAATGGCGTCCAATAAGCTTGTTTTGTAATTAGTAACCAAAGTCCATCGAAAGTTGGCGAACCCAATCCGTTCAAAAAAATAAACACCTTTTTATCTAAAGCAATGATTTTTTCGAGCATTACATTTGGCGTTTTATCGGTCCGGTAACGTCTTCTACTTCCTCTTTAATTTGAGTTATATTGGTTGGAATTTCTTCTAAAATATTCTTTCCAAAATTGGCAGTAGAAGAAGCAACCGAAGTTTTTACATCATCTACTTCTTGAGTGAAATTTCCTGTTATATTTTTTATAGAAGCATTAATATCCTTGACATCAACACTTTTTTGTATTTCGTTTTTAATTTCATTAGTAGCATTTTTTAGGGTTGCTAAAATTTTAGCATAACCTCGCACTACGTCTGGTAAATTTTTAGAACCAAACAATAAAAAAGCGACAATTATAATGAAAAAGAACTCACTTCCAAACATGATTATTTAATTTTATATAGCATTGCAAAGGTACAAAGTTCTTAATCAAATTTCGATTTTACTTCTTCTTTTGGCCAAGTATTATTGGTTACATCAATATCGGCAGTTTCCAACTTTGGATCCAATTGAATTTTCACAATTGCCTTTTGCGATGCAAAGGTTCTATTTACCTCTTTATCATTCATTCTCCAGATTTGCGCCGGAAATTTTTGAATTTCCGTAGTACCATCTTCGTAAGTTAATTCTACAATAATTGGCATTACTAGTGCGCCTGGTTTATTAAACGTAACTTGATAAAAATACTTCGGTTCGTTTAGTTTAGCACGCTCTTCGGCATTAAAATGCGAAGTAACATAGTCATTCAAAGCAGTATAATCGGTAATTTTAAAAGGCTTGTTTAATTCTGGCTTATAGTCTTCACTACCCTCTTCAATCATGTAAACCATTGGCCCAGGATTGGTATCACGGCGTCTTTGCTTCTTCATGAATTCCGTAACTTCTTTAGAAGGCTCGTTGCTTACATAATACTTTTTCACTTCTTTTATTCCGATATCATTGGCGTCGGTGGTATAAAACCAACCTCTCCAAAACCAATCCAAATCTACTGCCGAAGCATCTTCCATAGTTCTAAAGAAATCTTCTGGTGTTGGATGTTTGAATTTCCAACGGTTGGCATAGGTTTTAAATGCATAATCAAACAACTCATGCCCCATAACCGTTTCCCGAAGGATGTTCAAAGCTGTTGCTGGTTTTCCGTAAGCGTTATTTCCAAACTGGCGAATACTTTCAGAATTGGTCATAATAGGTTCCAATCCTTTTTGATCACCACTCATGTAAGGCACAATATTTTTAGCAGGTCCGCGACGAAGTGGAAAATTTGGGTCAAATGATTTTTCGGCTAAAAATTCCATAAACGAGTTCAAACCTTCGTCCATCCATGTCCATTGGCGCTCATCCGAATTGATAATCATTGGAAAAAAATTGTGTCCAACTTCATGACAAATCACACCCAACATTCCGTATTTAGTTTGGTCGTTGTATTTGCCTTGTGCATCGGGACGACCGTAATTCCAACAAATCATTGGATATTCCATCCCTTGGTCTCTAGCATTGATTGAAATTGCTTTTGGGTAGGGATAATCAAAAGTATAACTAGAATAACTTTTTAAAGTATGGGCGATAATTCTAGTAGAATATTGCTCCCAAAGTGGATTCCCCTCTTTAGGATATAACGAAATTGCCATTGACGTAGTACTTCCGGTTTTAACCGCCATAGCATCATAAATAAATTTTCTAGAAGTGGATATCCCAAAATCACGAACATTATCCGCTTTGAATTTCCAAGTTTTTTTCTTGTCAGAAAATCCTTTTTCAGCTGCTTCGGCTTCCGCTTGCGTCACCACAATTACAGGGTTATCGAATGATTTTTCTGCTTGTGCATAACGCGCTAATTGTGCCGGAGTAAAAACTTCTGCTCTATTCAATAAGTTTCCGGTGGCTTCCAAAATATGATCTGCAGGAACGGTAATGTTTACTTCAAAATTTCCGAAAGGCAAAGCGAATTCTCCTGAACCCCAAAATTGCATGTTTTGCCACCCTTCCACATCATTATAAACCGCCATTCTTGGGTAAAATTGAGCAATAACATATAAATTATTTCCATCGGTATCAAAATGTTCGTAGCCCGAACGACCTCCATCTAAAGTATAATTATTGATGTTGTACCACCATTTAATAGAAAAGGAAATCTTCTCTCCATGTTTTAAAACTTTAGGCAATTCGATACGCATCATCGTTTGATTAATACTGTATTGCATTGGTTTTCCTAAGGCATCTTTTACAAATTCTATATTAAAACCACCATCAAAATCGGCTTCTAAATATTTTCTAGAAAAACCTTGAACTCCCATTGCAGGATCGGTTTTATTGCTTTCTACCAATGGTGTAAGCGACTTACGCGATTGTTGGTTTTGATCTAATTGAACCCAAAGATAATCTAGCGATTCTTTGGCATTATTCGTGTAGGTAATAGTTTCTTGTCCGTAAAGTTTGGTGTTTTTATCGTCCAACTCCACATCCATTTTATAATCGGCTTGTTGCTGATAATATTCTGGTCCTGGTGCTCCAGAAGCGGTACGATACATATTGGGAGTTGCCAATAAATCATACATTTGTTGAAATTTATCTGGATTTTTTTCACTTAGAGTAGCCTGTTTTGGGGTTTCTTGTGCTATAATTCCTATAGAAAAAAACAGAAAAATCAATTTAATTAAAGTGGAGCAATACTTCATACCTAATTTTTTTAAGAGTATAAAAGTAATTGTTTTTAATGAAAAATAATATTTTGCAATTATTTTAACACTCGTTTAGAATTTTCGAAAGTCAATACTTCACTTTGTTTTTGGCCATTTATTGTGGTTTGGATAATATTTTGTTGTTCGGAATTCCATTCGGTTAACGCACTATTTTCAATTTCTAAATTGGTAATTTTCGAAACATCGGAAATTCTGAAATAACAAATTAGCACATTTGCTTCTACTTCTTTGCTTAAAAAAGCCATTGGTTTTACTACTCCATTTACTTTCAAAAAGAATTTTTCAGCAAGATATTTCTTCATGTTTACTTCATCTAAGGCAGTTTCTTGACCTGTTCCTAAATTGGACTTTACATGATATTTTTTCTCCATAGCAGCGTTTAAATCGTCTACAAAAATGCGAGAAGTAATTTGAATTCGTTTCTTTTGAGGCACATAATCTATTTGATAAATAGCCATATAAAATTTATGAATTCCCATAGAAGACAAACTCACAAATAACATTAATAATAGGAGGAAACGGAAATATTTTGACATTCTAATGGGACTTTACTGCTTATTTTTATTAATCTTGAAATCCAAAAATAGTTTAAATTTATTTCTCTAGCAAAAGACCTTTATACCGCACCGCTAATTCATTCATAATAAAAGTTGCCATCGTTTTGTTTTTAGATTTTACCGCTTGAGCAAATTTTGCGTCTTCTACTATATAATATTCAAATCCTTTTACATAATCTTCTGGAATTTTTAAGGTTTGGGTAAAGTATTTAGTTTCGTACCACCTTTCCACTTTATCCATTAAGGTTTCTTTTTTCTCGACTTCTTTTTCTTTTTTAAGCATTGCAGTCCGTCCAGACATCCAGTTTAATATGGGATCTATTCCACCCCCAGAAGTTGCAGTATATAACTTTCGTTCGGCAGGGGTATAATGTTTGGTAAATGGAGAAATGATTCCCAAAGAAACAGCATTAATATTTTTAAATTCGTTAATTTTTACCTCATCTAAAAACCTAACTATGGGCTCCATTTTCACAAAGAAAAGATTACTTGTGAAATCACTTTCTTTTAATGCCACTTTCAATGCTTTAAATTGAACCGAAGAAAATAGTAAAGTATCGCCAACATTAGCATGAATAGAAAAATACCCTCCTTTTTCTGTTAAAGTAGATTTTTCTGTTTTAAGGTTTATCAAATAAATACTTTCTAAATCATTGTAACTTGATGTTACTTTTCCGTTTATTATTTTAGAAATAGAAGCCGTTTGCCCTTGAGCAAAAGTTACTAAAAAAAGTAAAAGAAAGTTAAATTTAATGATTTTCAAAACAAAAGGAATTGTTAATTTATTGGACAAAAGTATCCAAAAGTATTCCAAAAAAAAGGCCAATACAATTGTAAATCTATGTTAATTATTAATTTGTAAATTTGCCTTAAATTTAAATAACAAATGAAAAACCTAATTATAGCAAGTACTTCCACCCTTCATGGAGGAGACTATTTACACTATTTAATGCCCGTTTTAGAAAATCATTTTGCTAATTGCGAAACTATTGTTTTCGTTCCGTATGCACGTCCGGGTGGAATTACCCATGATGAATATACTGAAACGGTTCAAAAGGCATTTTCAAAAATTAATAAAAAAGTAGTCGGTTTACATACTTTTGATAATCCAGCGGAAGCTCTTGCAACCGCAGAAGGCATTTTTACTGGTGGCGGAAATACCTTCTTATTGGTAACACAGCTGTATCAAAACAAAACCATGGAAGCTTTATCTAATGCTATTACAAATGGAACTCCTTATTTAGGGACTAGTGCAGGTAGTAATATCACTGGAATTTCGATGCAAACTACTAACGATATGCCTATTATTTACCCACCAAGTTTTACAACCTTGGGCGCTATACCGTTTAATTTGAATCCGCATTATTTAGATGCCGATACCCAAAGCAAGCACATGGGAGAAACTCGAGAAACCCGAATTAAAGAATTTCATGCATTTAACGATATTCCCGTTTTAGGATTGCGCGAAGGCAGTTGGCTGGAGGTAAAAGGGAATGCAATAATTTTGAAAGGAACGTTAACCGCTAGATGGTTTACTCAAAACAATGCTCCTATAGAGTTACTTCCCGAAACTAATTTAGGAAAATAAAGACAATAAAAAAACCCGAATCAAACGAATCGGGTTTTTGCAGAGCGGAAGACGAGGCTCGAACTCGCGACAACCAGCTTGGAAGGCTGGAGCTCTACCAACTGAGCTACTTCCGCATTGTGAGTGCAAATATAATGGATTTGTTTCTTTAGATGCAAATTTTTTTTAAGATTTTTAAGCAACTAGTATATTTTATAACTTTACTGCCTCGTAAAAGTTTTATTATTAAATTGTTACCAATTATTTAAAATTAAAAAAAACATGGAAATCATCAAAGATATCAGTGCAATAGAGACTTTTTTGGTTCGCCAACCAGTTTTAAGACCTGGAAAACCAATAGAAAGTTGTCAGTTTGATGGTGACACCCTAGAAACTACTATACATTTCGGCTTATTTATTGACGAAAAATTAATTGGCGTTGTTTCTGTTTTTAATAATAAAAATACTACTTTTATATCCCCAAATCAATTTCAGATAAGAGGAATGGCAATTCTACCCAAATTTCAAAAACGAGGTTTTGGTCAAAAATTAGTGAACCACTGCGAAGAATTCATCCAAAACCAAAAAGGCAATCTAATTTGGTTTAACGCACGCGAAAATGCCGTTTCTTTTTACGAAAAATTACATTATAAAAAAATTGGAGACCCTTTCACTATTACAGATATCGGGCTTCATTATTTAATGAAAAAAGAAATTGATTACCCTTATGAATAAAATCTACCTATTATCCTTTATCGTTATTTTATCCAGCTGCAATAAAACTAGCTCTAACAGTTCTACTTCTGAAGCTTCCTTTCTTGATTTTCATTTATTTGCCAAAAGCAAAATAAGTATCGACTCAACAACAATCATTGATACTAAGAACGAACACCTCATTGAATTTTACCGCAAGCACCAATTTGAAACGGTTTGGAATTCTCAATCCGATCGAGACCAATTCCTTCAAGAAATTGCCACTGCCGAGAATGAAGGCTTGGAACCAGAAGACTACAATTATAAAGAGTTATATTCTTTAGAAGAGAAGCGAGAAAATTTGCCGGATTCTTCCTTAACAAAATACGACATTCTGCTTACACGAAGTGCACAACGCTACATCAACCACCTCAGCAAAGGGAAACTAAATCCAAAATTATTGTATGCTAATTGGGATTTGGAAGAAAAAAAAGTCCCAATTAATGCCATTTTAGGGGATGGTTTGGACAATGACAATTTAAAAACTGCTATAGAAAATTGCAAACCAAAGCATTGGATGTACCAAAGATTAAAAGCTAGTTTAAAAATTTTAAAGCAATTTCCAGAAGACAACCTTACCGAACTTGTTGATTTAAAAGAACGAATAGTTCCAAACAAGAAGAATAAATACCTACCATTAATTAAGAAAAGGTTAATGTACTGGGGAGACATGGCTGAAAAAGACACCATTTTATCTCTACTTTACACTAAAAAAACACAAGAAGCGGTTAAGATTTTCCAAGCCAGACATGGACTTAAACCGGATGCCGTAATTGGCCGTAGCACCATTGATGCCCTTAATTTTAGTAGAAACCAACGAATAGAACAAGTAATTGCCAACTTAGAACGTTGGAGATGGTTTGCCAGTGATTTTGGAGAACATTATTTATTGATAAACATTCCCGATTATTCTATTGTTGCAGTAAAAAATAAGGATACACTGCAATCGCAACGCGTGGTAGTGGGAAGAGATACCCGAAAAACTCCCGTATTAGAATCTAAAATATCCAACATTAACTTGAACCCAAATTGGACGGTTCCACCTACCATTTTAAAAGAAGATATTTATCCCGATGCGATTAAAGACCGAAGTGCTTTTAGGAAAAAAGGATTGGTTATTTTAGATCAAAAGAATAACGAAATCAATCCATGGACTTGGAAAATGGAAGATGCTGGCAAATATAAATACGTACAGAAACCAAGTAAAAACAACTCTTTAGGATCGATGAAAATTAATTTTCCTAACCACTATTCGGTGTATTTGCACGACACTAATCATCGTGATTTTTTCTCCTATTCCTTCCGATCCTTAAGTTCGGGTTGCGTTCGATTGGAAAAACCACTTGAAATGGCTGCCTATATTTTAAACGACACCATCAAATGGCCGCTTCATAGAATAAAAGACACAACGGATATTACCTATTATCGCAAACTGCAAAGAAAAAAACAACAGGAAATTGATTTAAAAAACGCCAAACTTTTAGCTAAAAATCCAGATTTAATTATAGAAAAGAAAACCTTTCCAAAACCCGAGCTAAAAACCATTGTGATTAAAGTCAATGAAAATATTCGCTTACACCAATTATATTGGACTGCCTGGGAGTCCAATGGCGTGCTCAATTTCAGAGAAGATATTTATTGTTTGGATGCCGATTTATATAATAAATTAAGATAATAGTTTAGTAGTTGTACTATTGTTTTTGGAGGAATGGTAAATAAACAAACACGATTTATTTTTTATAGTTTCGATAATTTTTTTACTTAATGCCATTGGCACTGCAGGGCAGCCATGACTTTTACCTAATCGGCTGTGATTTTTCAAAAAGTTATCCGAAACGTAATCGGCTCCATGAATTACAATAGCCCGTTGTCGAGCATTATCGTTCACCCCTTTTTCTAAACCATCCAATTTTAGAGACAACCCATGTTTTCCTTGGTACACTTCACCTGTTGCATAAAAACCAAGACTGCTTTTATTAGATTCGTTAGTGTTAGAAAATTGATCCGCATAATCTTCCCCCGAATTTTTGCCATGTGCAACTAAACTATTCAATATTATTTTGTTTTGAACCATATCAATAATCCAAAGGCGTTTCACTCTAGAGCTCAAACTAAAGTCAATAATGGTAAGAAAATCCTTTTGAAAGAATCCTTTGTCTTTAAAAGAATAAAATCCTTTTAATGCTTGAGAGAAGCTTTCCATATTTGGAAGCTGAAAATGATTTGCATTCAAAGTGTTATAAACCGTAACCACCTTCTTGGAGGAAGAAGCCATAACAATTTTCTTGGGATGTATTTCTTTTTTAAAATTTGGAACAATAAAAAAGAGACCTAATAAGGTAAGACCTAAAAATGTAATTAATTTCATAATATTAAGTAGGTTAAGATTATTTTTTGCTTTTTTCAAAGATACTACCTCAAAAAAGTGATGTCAAGTTAATTGTATAATATTTAACGATTAAGCGCTATATTATTCGACAAAATACAGAAAAAGAAAAATACTTATGCTGTTTTTCAAATTTCTATATTTACTTAATTTGCCTAAAAAGGGTTTAATCACAAGGGATTTGTTCAGAAAAAAAATTATAAAACTGTAACAATTAACAATTTTTATAGTCTATTGTACGACAGGACATTTTAACTTCGCCGATTGAAATTTATACTATGCACAAATTATCTTTAAATCTTTGTTTTATATTTTTATTAATAGGATTCTTTGGATTTTCCCAAACTCCTAAGAAAACATTACATACCAAATTTTGTGCCGAAAAAATCGCTATAGACGGAAAGTTAACCGAACCGATTTGGGCAAATGCAGAGATTGCAACCAATTTCACCATGACCTCGCCCGATAATGGCAAACCCGAATCCAAAGACCGCAAAACGGAAGTTAAAGTTGTTTATGACAATGATGCTATATACATTGGAGCAATTTTATACGATAATGAACCAACAAAAATCAGAAAAGAATTAACTTCTAGAGACGATTGGGCCACCGCCGATATGTTTGCGGTTTTCCTTAATGGTTATAACGACAGCCAACAAGAATCGCGATTTATTGTTAGTGCAGCTGGAGTACAATTGGATTGTATTTATACCAGTACCAATGGAGAAGATTACTCTTGGAATGCCATTTGGGATAGTCATGTAGAAATCACGAGTTATGGATGGGTGGTGGAAATGAAAATTCCGTATGCTGCCGTTCGGTTTTCTTCGGATAAAAAACAAACTTGGGGATTGAATTTCTTTAGAGATGTAAGTCGCGATCGGCAGCAATTTAGCTGGAATTTAATTGATAATAAAATTAATAATGAAAGCGTTCAGGCCGGAATTTTAGATGGTATCGAAAACATAGAAACCCCTACCCGATTGTTTTTAATTCCTTATGCTTCCTATTATGTTAATAGCACAAAAGAACAAACCACTGGAAAACTTAAAGGGGGATTGGACATTAAATATGGCATTAACGATGCTTTTACATTAGATGCTATTATGGTTCCCGATTTTGGCCAAACAGCATACGATAATATAGTACTGAACTTAAGTCCGTTCGAGCAACAATTTAGTGAAAACCGACCTTTCTTTACCGAAGGAACCGACCTATTTAGTAAAGGCAACATTTTTTATTCCCGACGAATTGGAGGCGGACCATCTACTTATGCAAATCTTGGAACGGATGAAATTTTTACCAAAAACCCAGCAACAGTTAACCTTTTAAACGCTTTAAAAATTTCTGGAAGGACTAAAAGTGGTTTGGGAATTGGAGTGTTAAATGCGGTTACCGATAAAACATTTGCCGAAATAAAAAACACGGCTACTGGTGCAGAACGAAAAGAATTGGTTGAGCCTTTAGCAAATTACAATGTGTTGGTTTTGAACCAACGCTTTAGAAAAAACTCCTCAGTTTCCCTTGTAAATACTAACGTAACCCGAAATGGTGAATTTAGGGATGCTAATGTTTCTGCGTTGGTTTTCGATTTGAATACCACAAAAAACACCTTCAACGTTTCAGGAGATTACAAATACAGTTATGTAAATGATTTTGGCACTTCCGAAAATAAAAAAGGACATGAAATGTCTCTAAATCTTGCAGAAACTAGTGGCAAATTTAGATATTCCATAGGATCGGAATTCTATTCAAAAGATTATGATCCAAACGATTTGGGAATCAATTACCAAACCCATTACCACAATATTTATACCAACCAAAGTTACCGTATATTAAATCCAACCAAACGATTCAACAGTTTTTACTTTAATTTAAATGAATACGTAGAATTTGACAATCGAACGGATCGATTACAAAACGCCAATTTTTCTTTAGATATAAATACTACCAATAAGAAAAACGACTACTATGGAATCGGATTTAGTTTGAGACCTTTGAAAACATCCGATTTTTACGAACCAAGATCCGATTTTGAAATGAAATACGTTGTTCAACCGGAATTCATAAACCCTTGGTTCTATCTTTCTACCAATTACAACCGAAAATTTGCGTTAGATTTTAATCCTTCATTTTCAATTATCAATGAAAAAAACCGATACAACCTTAATGCATCTATTACCCCTAGATACCGTTTTAGCGATAAATTTTCTTTGAGTTATTCGTTTTCGTATAATTACCAAAACAATAATGTGGGCTGGGTAGCATTTGACGATAGCAGCAACACTATTTTTGCTCGAAGAAATAGAACCACTTACAGCAACGCATTGCAAGGAAAATATTCTATAAATAATGTAATGAACTTCAATTTATCCGTGCGTCATTATTGGAGTTATGCCTTGAACAATAAATTCATGACCCTACAAGAAAACGGCACCTTAACCGATAACACGACCTATACTACCAACCAAGATCGGTATTACAATTCTTGGAATCTCGATTTATCGTATTCTTGGTGGTTTGCTCCCGGAAGCCAAATTTCTGTTTTGTACCGAAATAGTTCTTCTTATTATCCCGATGCAGATTTTAGTCAAGACTATGGACAAAATTTCAAAAATTTATTTAGAGCCGATAGTTTAAACAATGTGCTTTCCATTAGTGTTCGTTATTTTATCGATTACAATAGAATAAAACATTAGTACTAAAACTAATAGCTTTGTAAATTCTTAACAAACACTAAAACGTTTTCGTTGTTTTTAGTTAAAATTTAACCCCTTCTTTTAAGTTGCGATTTTGCAAATGAGTATCTTTGTAAAAAATAAAATCTCATGAACAAGAAAGTAATTTTAATGATTCTAGACGGATGGGGGAAATCTCCCGATCCAAAAGTATCTGCTATAGATAATGCTACTATTCCTTTTATAAATAGTTTATATACCAAATACCCTAGCGCACAACTTAGAACCGATGGTTTAAATGTTGGATTGCCCGAAGGACAAATGGGAAATTCCGAAGTAGGCCACATGAATTTGGGTGCCGGACGAATTGTATACCAAGATTTGGCTAAGATAAATTTGGCGGTTCAAAATAAAACCATGAACCAAGAAAAGCCTCTTTTGGATGCGTTTCAATATGCCAAAGACCACAACAAAAAAGTACATTTTTTAGGATTAGTTTCTAATGGCGGCGTGCACTCACATACTTCGCATTTGTACGGATTGTTGGATGCTGCCAAAGACTTTGGTTTGCAAAAAGTATTCGTACATGCCTTTACCGATGGGCGCGACGTAGACCCTAAATCGGCTGCGAAAGATATTGCCAATTTGGAAAACCACATGAAAGGTTCCAATGCAAAAATTGCTACCATCATTGGTCGTTATTATGCTATGGACCGGGACAAACGTTGGGAACGAGTAAAATTGGCGTACGATGTATTGGTTGAAAATGAAGGAACTCCCTCTATTAATGCTGTAGAAAGCATCCAAAAAAGTTATGCCGAAAATGTAACCGATGAATTCTTGCAACCTATTGTTATGGTAGATGCCAATGGCGTTCCATTAGCAAAAATAGAAGAAGACGATGTGGTTATTTTCTTTAATTTCCGAACGGATAGAGGTCGGGAGTTGACCGAAGTGCTTTCGCAAAAAGATATGCACGAATTCAACATGCACAAAATGAATTTGTATTATGTTACCATGACCAATTATGATGATACGTACCAAAACGTTCATGTAATTTACGACAAAGACAACCTTACCGAAACGCTAGGAGAGATTTTAGAAAAGGCGGGTAAAACCCAAATTCGTATTGCCGAAACCGAAAAATACCCTCACGTTACGTTTTTCTTTTCTGGCGGAAGAGAGATTCCGTTTGTGGGAGAAACTAGAATTTTACGCAATTCTCCAAAAGTAGCCACCTACGATTTACAACCCGAAATGAGCGCCTTTGAATTGAAAGATGCTTTAATTCCCGAACTTAAAAAAGGAGAAGTAGATTTTGTATGCCTAAATTTTGCCAATGGCGATATGGTGGGACATACTGGCGTAATGGCTGCTGCTATAAAAGCTTGCGAAGCGGTAGATGCTTGTGTAAAAGAAGTTGTTGAGGCGGCTCTTGAAAACAATTACACCACGATAATCATTGCCGACCACGGAAATTGCGAAACGATGATTAACCCAGATGGTTCACCAAATACGGCGCATACTACCAACCCTGTGCCCATTATTTTGGTAGATAAAGAATTGAAAACCATTCACGATGGCGTTCTTGGGGATATTGCTCCTACTATTTTAGAATTAATGGGGGTTGCAAAACCAGACGTAATGACAAGACATTCGTTGTTGTAGAATAGTATTAAAATATTAATAGTATAAAAAAACTGGCAATTGCCAGTTTTTTTTATAAAGTAAATTTACCTACATCTTGATAATTATTCTAGCATCGATTTTTGCTAGTTTCGACCAAGAAATCTCCATCCGAATTTATCTATTATAAAGGTGAGGGAAACGTTTTTTAGTTTCTTCCATTACAGCATTGTGCGGAGTAGTTCCTTCTTTTTCTATAGATTTTAAGGCTTCGTCTATAGCGTTTTTTTGTTCATTGGACAACAAACAAATATCAGATACCATCATGGATTTTATTTGCTCAATAAGTGAATTATCTTGTAACTGATTAATCCAGTTGATTATATTTACCTTATCGGTTTGTAATTGTTGTGCTTCCATTATTTTTAATTTAATACTACCTGCCGTTTTCACTAACAAGCTGTTAACGAATACATCCCAAAGTTATACAAAAAAAACAGATAATACAATAGGATTTACTGACTCTATTTATGAGATTCCTACTGTAACGGAATATATTTGGCACTGTAAGAGTAACTTAAAAAATTATTTATCTTGTAGCAATTTCATTAATTGTATTTGTTCTTTAAGAGACTGAATAGTTTCTTCGTATTGCTGAATTAATTTATCTGGAATATTAATATGATTTATTCCAATATACCCATCTTGTTTGCAATTGTTAAAAACCTGTTTATCATCAAAACCCAATACTTCCATAGAACCAACACCTAATGCCTCAGAAATTTCATTTAACCTATTGATGGTTAATTGCGTTTCACCCGATTCTATTTTACTATACGCCCGAGTAGATAAGCCCAACTTTTGAGCCACATATTCTTGTGTAATATTTTTCAACTCTCTTATTTGTTTAATCTTAATTTCTGCTTGTTGTATCATGATAAAAGTATTAATAGTTCAAAATTAGACGTTTTTATTCAATTAAAGAAATTTTACAAAAGTTTTTTTCTTAATTCCAATTGTAAGTTTGTAGGAAATTACGTAAAGCAACTATTTCAAGACAATAAATAAATGTAAAAATATTTATACGAAACTCATTAGGCGGGCTAATTAATAAAAAATGGAAAATGGAACAAATAATATTACCACATGCTAATAATAAAACAATTCCTATTCAGGATTTAATAGCACACTTCAAAGAAAGCAAAATTGAATATATGATTATAGGATCAAATAAAGTAATCTTAAGTCTACATCCAAAACCAAAATCACTCGATGTTTGGATAAGAACTCATAAAAATGTAATAGGTCATGCAAACACTTGTCAGTCAGTAAATAATGTAGTTAGTCAACTTATAAAAAACAAATCCTTTTCTTTAGGTTTAAGAAAATGTCCAAAAAGTAAACGAATATGTAAATCTTTAGTTTTCTGTGACCGTAATAATTAATGTTGTCTATTTAAGCTTTCCAAAATTATACACGAATAAAAAAAATCAATTTTACATAAAATAACCATGAAAAAAATCTTTACAATTTTAACTTTTCTTACGGCTACCAGCATTTTTGCTACAGACCGTTTTGTTGACCCCAACCTTTCCGCAGGTAATGGAACTACTTTATTCACTTCAATTACTTCCGCTGTAAATGCTGCAGTAAACGGGGATAGAATAATTATTGCTTCTACAACCTATAATGAACCAGAGTTAACAATTTCAAAATCACTACAGATAATGCCCCAAACTCCTGGCACAACAATTAATTTCAATGCAAATATTATTATTAGTGGTTTTGCAGGAATGAAATTAGAAATAATAGGATTTAATTTAGGTATTTATTCATTTAATGCTAGTCCAATAATAGGAGGCATAGCTTCAAACAGAAGTAAAATAAGTATTATAAATTGTAGTTCGGAATATTTATCGTTTGATAATGATTATTATCAAGTGAATTTTATTGAAAATCAAATTACAAACGGGATTATTTTTAGAAATGGTAATGTAATAAAGAATATAACAAAACAAATTTCTCTAATGGATGAGCCTCAAGATAATCCTAACATAACTGAACGTAATTTAATAATAGCAAATCAAGTACAGTTTTTGATTGGGGTTTTCAATAATGATTATCCTGTGGTAGTAGCAAATAATTCTATGCGGGATTTATCTTTTAGAAGATGGAATGCAAATGAAAATATAAAAAACTACATAACAAATAATGAATTTACAGATAATTGTGTGTTAAATTTTTCCATTTCAAGTGTGCCAAGATACAATATTATTTTTTCTAGTAATAAATTTATTAATGGGTTTGTGACAGCATCTAGTGGTAATTGTGGTTTATTTTATCAACAAAGTTATACTACTTTGCCAAACTCACCTATGAGCTACAATGAATGGATGCCTTCATGGAACTGGTGTTGTAATGGACCTAGTGGATGGTATTATATAAATGGGCAAAACAATCCAACCATGCCTCCTAATTTCATGTGTTATGGCTGGGTTTCTTTAGGGTCTAATAATTTTCCCAATATTAACGTTCCAGGATTTTTTGATTTTTCATATAATGGACTTCAAACAGCATTCATTAACCCTACATCTGGTTCTCCTTTAAATTTAACAAATATTCAAGGACCAGCTAACGAAATTGATGGAGGAAATCCTAATCACCAATTTTACGACATTGATTTAACAATTAATGATAGGGGAAGAAATGGAGGTCCATATTCACTATTAAATTACAATCCGACATCAAACTCGAATAATAGCAAAGCGTTTATTTTTGATTTAGATATGCCAACGGATTTGTTTCCTGGTCAAAGTATAGATATTAAAGCTAAAGGATACCATAAAAATTAAGTAGTATGAAAAAGTTAATACTATTATTTTTATTAGTAGGCAGTTGTATTAATGCACAGCAAAAAATTACTGCAGCAGAATATTTTTGGGGAACTATTGACCCTGGAAATGGTAACGGTACAATATTAATTGCAGAAGATGGAGTGTTTAATGAAAGGGTGGAAAGTATAATTGCAAATTATGTTAATACTCAAACAAATATTGGACCTGTATTATTTAATATTAGGGTAAAAGATGGAAGTAACTTATGGGGTCCCATTTTCAAAAAAGTTATGTTTGTTATGCCAAATACTTCTAATTCAAGACAAATAAAACTTACTAAGTTTGAATATTTCTTTGGTAATTTTGATCCAGGAGAAGGCAGCGGAACTACTATTGTAGCTTTTGACGGTGCACTTGACGAGGCTGTAGAAACCATTTTTAGAACTCAAGCCACTTGGGATATTGCTTCAGGACCAATATTATTTAACATTCGTGCAAAAGATGTAAATAATAATTGGGGACCTTTATTTAAAAAAGTGGTTTTTCCATATGGAGCGAACCCTAATGCCAATTTAGTTCAAGAAGGTGATGCGTTACAAATTTGTCCTGATACACCTGTAACCCTAAATTATGCAGGGCCAAATGGATTTACTCCTACTTGGTTTGATGGCACTCACGGACAATCTGTTACCTTTACTCCAACATTAGCGGGCGATTATGGTGTTTCTGCGACATTAGATAACACAACTTATACAGACGCAATAAATATTACATTTAAACCATTACCAATTGCAACAATGACTCCTTCTGGGCAGGTTTTGGTATGTGCTTCAAGTAATTTTAATTTGGTTGCTAATTCAGGAACTAATTTAACCTATCAGTGGACTTTAAATGGAAATACTATTGTAAGTGGAATAAATATCAATTATTTACCTACTGCTACGGGTAGTTATGCCGTTAAAGTTACAGACAGTTCATCAGGTTGTACAAAAACATCGGATGTAACGGTATTATCAAGTTCTTTTGTAATGAGTCCTAACGGAACAAATTCTTTTTGTGGGTCTCAACTATTAACAGTGCCTGCAGGCTCATCTAACAGTTATCAGTGGAAAAAGGACGGAGTGACTATTTCAGGAGCAACGTCAGCTACTTATTCTGCTACTGCTTCTGGAAGTTATACTTGTGTAATTACTAATGGTTCCTGTTCTTCAACTACAAGCGCTACAATACTAAATACAACGAGTGCTCCGACTGGAACTTCAAGTCAAACATTTAGTACTGGTAACACACTAGCTAATCTTATTGTGACCGGGACGAATATTCAATGGTATAGCACTTCCGCTGGAAATAGTGCCATTTCAAATACAACTCCCTTAGTTTCTGGTACAACTTATTATGTTAGTCAAACAGTTAATGGTTGCGAAGGTCCAAGATTAGCAATAACTGTAACACTAGGTTTAGGAGTTAATCAAAATCAATTACTAACGATTGATTTCAACCCGAATCCAGTTAAGGATTTTATAACGATAAAATCTAATGAGATACTAAAACAAATTTCTGTTTATAATGTGCTTGGGCAATTGTTAATTAATCAGTTTAAGAACAGTAGTGAGTTCAATATGGATTTAACTATTTTGCCTTCTGGCAATTATATTATTAAGGCAGAAACTGAAAATAAAGAACAGGTTTTTAAAATTGTAAAACAATAAAAGTTTCAGTTAGTATTTTTTTAAAGGCCACAAATTCGTTTGTGGCTTTTACGTTTAAATGTCAAAACGGTGGCATTCTAAAAAATCCGTGGCATCCGTGAGAATCTGTGGCAAAAAAAACAAAATTATAAGGCATTAAGCCTTATGTAAAAAGCATTAAGCCTTATGTAAAAAGCATTAAGCCTTACCGAAACTCTATATTGACTTACCGAAGCTCTATAAGGTCTTACCGAAAACCTATATTGACCTACCGAAGCTCTATACTGACCTACCGAAACTCTATACTGACCTACCGAAAACCTATATTGACCTACCGTAGCTCTATAAGGTCTTACCGAAACTCTATACTGACCTACCGAAGCTCAATAAGGTCTTACCGAAACTCTATACTGACCTCCCGCTATCTGAAGTCTCCTGACTTCGGATCAATAAAACGATAGGCAGATTTGTAAATAAACTCAAGCTATTGCAGTTTAAATCTTAGTGAAACTTTGTGAAAGAACTTTATACTGTAACACAAAGAGCCACAAAGGTTGCACGAAGTAACACAAAGGTTTTACTTATTGAAATAACAGAAACCATCAAAAGTGATTTTGGTGGTTTTTTTATGTTTTGTTTGGGATTCTTGCTTCGTCAGAATGACAACTTGAAGCAGAAGTTTCTTAGAAATAGTGCCTCTATTCAATACCATTGCTAACTAGCTCCCGCTATCCGAAGTCTCCAGACTTCGGATCAATAAATCTCGAGGATAGGCACCCGCAAGGCTATCAGATATACTGTCACTATTATGAGATTTCTCCTATGTTGGATGACACTGGCGGGGAGATATTGTTAAATTTTAGTTCATTGTATTGTTATTTTTAATGATTAATTTACTTTTGCATTATTAAACTAATTTAATTATGGCTATTGCAATCAAATCAATACCTGTTTTAAGAGACAAACCTGCACAAGTTTTTACTTCGGCAGTTGCTTTAAATACTGCAAAAAAATCTTCTGTAGATTTTTCTAAGCAATCGGTTGTTGCGTCTAAAATTTTAGCGAAAGCGAAAATATAATTATACATTGGGCTTTCTTCTCGATAAATGCACGCTGAAAATCTATAACAGCGAAGTCATTAATTCATGTCTACCTTTTGATTGTGACAATACCGATTTAAATGATTTTTTCTGTAATGACGCCTTAAATTATTCCTCTGAATTATTGGGCAAAACCTATTGTTTTACTTTAGATGCAACTCCAGAAATTATTGTGTGTGCTTTCACTATTTCCAACGATAGTATAAAAACATTTCTTTTACCTAATGCACGAAAGAAAAAAATAATTCAAAACATTCCGAGACAGAAACAAATGAAATCCTATCCTGCTGTTTTAATTGGAAGACTTGGGGTAAATAAAAACTACCGATTCCTAAAAGAGGAAACGGAAAGAATAGGCAAACAATTGATGGATTTTATTAAATCTTGGTTCATTGATGGTTCAAATAAAACTGGCTGCCGTTTTATTGTTGTGGATTCTTATAACGAATCTGGACCTTTAAAATATTATTCTGACAACGAATTTATTCCTTTATTTAGTAGTGAAGAACAAGAAAAAGAGTTTACAGGAATAGCTACTAATTCCAAATTAGAAACTCGTTTAATGTATTATGATTTAATTCTATTGAAGGCATAATCTATCCTACTTCTTCTAATTAAATTTGTGTTTAAAAATACCAGAAGTAATGACAAAACATTCGTTGTTGTAAACTAATGATTTTACAAAAGACAAAACCTGTCTAGCTCCCCCGCTATCCGAAGTCTCCTGACTTCGGATCAATAAAACGATAGGCGGATTTGCAAATAAACTCAAGCTATTACAGTTTAATTCTTAGTGAAACTTTGTGAAAGTACTTTATACTGTAACACAAAGAGCCACAAAGGTTGCACGAAGTAACACAACGGTTTTACTTATTGAAATAACAGAAACCATCAAAAGTGATTTTGGTGGTTTTTTTATGTTTTGTTTGGGATTCTTCCTTGGTCAGAATGACAACTTGAAGCAGAAGTTTCTTAGAAATAGTGCCTCTATTCAATACCATTGCTAAATAGCCCCGATTAAAGTGGAAATCCTGGCATTGCGTATATCAATTTGTTATGAGATTGCTTCGTCCCTCGCAATGACAGATTGCAACGAAAAGCGGGAATTGCATTTTCTAAAATGCGCAAGCCATTCGCTTCAGTTAAAAAAAATAACTAAGAGGTTTAAAAACCGATTAGGATATAGAAAAACAAAAGAGGTTCATTAATTTGAATCTCTTTTGTTATAATTAAAAGTTAAAATTTCTTTTTTAATAGTATTACTATTATCTTTGCGTATAAATATATCATTTTATGCAAAACATGCTTTCTAATATTATAATTTCGGTGAATTCAAAACTATATGTTAAAAATCCGGAGACCTCTGAATTAGGAAAAAAAATTATCGAACAAAGTATTCTTTTAATTGATGAAATAGGCTTTGAAAATTTTACCTTCAAAAAATTGGGAGAACGAATTCAATCTAACGAAAGCTCTATCTATCGCTATTTTGAAAACAAACACAAACTAATGCTATACCTATCGTCTTGGTATTGGGGTTGGATAGAATACAAAATGGTTTTTGCTACAAATAATGTTTCAAATCCTATGGAGCGATTGAAAAAGGCTATTACCATAGTGACTGAAAAGGTGGAAGATGACAGCACCACGTTGCATATTAACGAGTCTATTTTGAATAAAATAATCATTCAGGAATTTACTAAAACCATTATTACCAAAGAAATAGATGAGGAAAATAAAGAAGGTTTCTTCCTAATTTACAAAAGAGTAATAAATAGAATAATAGAAATGATACATGAGGTAAACCCAAATTATATTTTTGCAAAAACATTAGCCTCGTCAATAATTGAAGGAGCATTACACCAACATTTTTTAAAAGATCATTTAAAAACAATAACAGATTGTGATAAAGATAATTCTCCAACCGCCTTTTACCTCAATTTAATTGAAACTACTTTAAGATAAAGCATTATGAATCCATCGCCATTAAAACGTTATTTTAATTTATTAAAATTAGATAAAAGAGACATCTCACAGATTTTTTTCTATGCCATTTTTTCCGGATTGGTAAGTCTTTCTTTACCTTTAGGGATTCAAGCTATAATCAATTTAATTCAGGCAGGACGAACAAGTATTTCTTGGTTTGTGCTTATTTTTGTAGTTGTAATTGGTGTAGCCTTAGTTGGAATTTTGTCTTTAATGCAACTACGAATTACCGAAAACCTTCAACAAAAAATATTTGTTCGTTCCTCGTTTGAATTTGGATATCGTTTGCCTAAAATCACTTTTGAAGAATTATACGATAAATATCCACCCGAATTAGCCAATCGTTTTTTTGATACTTTAACGATTCAAAAAGGAACTTCAAAACTATTAATTGATTTTTCTACCGCAATATTGCAAATTATTTTCGGAATAATTTTACTTTCTTTATACCATTCCTTTTTTGTGTTTTTTGGAATATTTCTGTTACTATTGCTTTACTCTATTTTTAAATTTTCTTACAATTCTGGACTCTCAACCAGTTTAAAAGAATCTAAGTACAAATATAAAGTTGCGGGTTGGCTTCAAGAAATAGCTCGAAATAATTTTAGTTTTCGAAAAAAAGAAAACTTTGAATTTGCTCTTCAAAAAAATGACTCTCTTGTAGAAGAATATTTATCGCATAGAGAAAAACATTTTAAAATCATCAAAAGGCAATTTGTTCAACTAATAGGATTTAAAGTTATTATTACGGCTAGTTTGCTTTTAATTGGTGGCTATTTAGTACTAAATCAAGAAATGAATATTGGGCAATTTGTAGCTGCTGAAATAATTATTTTACTGGTAATAAATTCTGTTGAAAAAATTATTGTTGGATTAGAAAGCTTGTACGATGTGCTTACTTCGGTTGAAAAAATTGGACAAATTGTAGATTTAAACATTGAAAAACCAACAACAAAAGAGCAAGATTATTGTTTCACCAATATTTGCATTGAAGCAGAAAACTTAAGTTTCAAATTTCCAGATTCCAGCAATGATATATTGAATACTATAAATTTAAAAATAGATCAATCGGAAAAAATATTTCTCGAAGGCCCTAATGGATCAGGAAAAACGACTTTAATACGAATTCTATCTGGGTTTTTACAACCAATTTCAGGATCGTTTTTTATAAATGATGACACTTATAGAAAAATAGATTTTAATAATTATCGATCGCAAATTGGAACAATTATTCAAGGTGAAATGCCATTTGAAGGAACAATACTAGAAAACATAACGTTTAATAGTCCTAACCTTTCTCATGAAGACCTAAAATGGGCGATTGAAAATGCACAATTAAGTTCGTTTATCAAATCATTACCCGAAGGTTTAAGCACAAAAATCTTCCCCGATGGCAGACAATTATCTTCTTCTAATGCACAAAAAATAATTTTGGCTCGAAGTATTATAAATAAACCAAAAGTATTATTCTATGAAGATCCTCTGGACAAAATGGATGAAAAAGCAGCTATGGAAATAATCGACTTTATAACGGATGCAAAAAATAAATGGACTGTTATTGTCTCTTCCAAAAATAACTATTGGAAACAAAAATGTACCCGAGTAATAGCTATGAAAGATGGGAAAGTAATTACCGACAACAATAAATAATTGCCATGCTAAATATATCTGAAAAAAATCCGATAACAGAAAATATTGATCAATATACTTCTGTCAAAAATTTAAGTAATCGACCTCATTACAGAATTTTAAATAAAATAATCCTCTATGTCTCTCTTTTTGGGATAGCAATTTTATTTCTTCCATGGACACAAAATATCTCTGGTTCAGGAGCTGTTACAACTTTAAAGCCAGATCAACGTCCACAGACCATACATTCTGCAATTGCAGGCCGAATTGAAAAATGGTATGTACAAGAAGGAGACTACGTGAAAAAAGGAGATACCATCATTTTTATTTCTGAAGTAAAAGAAGACTATTTTGATCCTAATTTAGTTCAAAATACAAAAAGCCAAGTGGATGCAAAAAAAATGGCAGCAAAATCGTATGGCAGTAAAGTAAACACCCTATCCGAACAAATTAATGCAATTGAAAATGAAAAAGTATTAAAACAACAACAAGCACAAAATAAAATTAGACAATCCGTTTTGAAAGTAAAAAGCGACAGTATGGATTTGGTTGCTGTAAAAACCCAATTCAAAATTGCAACTACACAGTTCAATCGATCGGTAACCTTAAACAAAGAAGGATTGAAGCCCTTAACCGATGTTGAAGAAAAAAGATTGAAATTACAGGAGGTGGAAGCTAAGATTATTACTCAAGAAAATAAATTTCTAACCAGTAAAAATGAACTAATAAATACCAAAGTAGAAGTAAATAGAATTAATGCAGAATACGCCGAAAAAAGTTCCAAAGCTCAAAGTGATCAATACACCGCAATGAGTAGCCAATACGATACCGAAGCGCAAGTAAATAAACTACAAAATCAGTATGTAAATTACCAAATTCGAAATGGCATGTATTATATAAAAGCGCCGCAAGATGGTTATATAAACCGCACTTTACAATCTGGAATTGGCGAAACCATTAAAGAAGGAACGCAACTGGTAAGTATCATGCCTTCCAAATATGACATTGCAGTAGAAACCTATGTAATGCCGAATGATTTACCCTTAATTCACAAAGGAGAAAAAGTTAGAATTTGGTTTGATGGATGGCCTACCGTGGTTTTTTCAGGTTGGCCAAATATGAGTTATGGAACTTTTGGAGGAAAAATTGTAGCTATTGAAAATTACATAAGCCCGAATGGAAAATTTAGAGTTTTAATTGCCCCAGACAAAAATGAAGATTCTTGGCCAAAGCAAATTAGTATGGGGTCGGGTGCTCAAACATTAGCTTTACTTGAAAATGTACCAATTTGGTATGAATTATGGAGAACCCTTAATGGTTTTCCGCCTAATTATTACCAACCAAAAGGGGAAATAACTAAAGAAAAAAAGTAATGAAGAAAATTTTAGTTTTTCTATTGATAAGCATTTCCTTGATTGGACAAGAAAAAAAGGACAATGAACTTACTTACAATGAATTTTTAGGTTTTGTAAAAAAATACCACCCTATGGTAAAAAGCGCAAATCTACAAATCAATACTGCGCAAGCTAATTTGATGATGGCCCGCGGAGGATTTGACCCTAAAATAGAAGTAGATTTTGACAAAAAACAATTTAAAGATAAAACCTATTATTCAATTTTAAATAGTAGTTTCAAAATCCCAACTTGGTATGGAATTGAAGTTAAAGCAGGTTTTGACAATAGCGAAGGGATTTATTTAAACCCAGAAAACACTTTGCCAAACAAAGGCTTAAGCTCTTTAGGTATTAACATTCCGTTGGGACAAGGATTATTAATCAATCAACGAATGGCTGATTTGCAAAAGGCTAAAATTCAATTGCAATGGAGTCAAGCAGAACGAAAATTACAATCTATTGAGGTTTTGTATGCTGCTTCGATAGCCTATTTTAATTGGAAACTAAATTATAGTCAAGTGCAGCTTTATGAAAATTATTTAAAAAATGCCGAGGTTCGCTATAATGCCGTATCGAGTTTAATTGAAAATGGCGACAAGTCGGCAATAGACAGCATTGAAGCTGGAATTACAGTACGAAATAGAAAATTAAATTTAGAAGATTCCCAATTAAAATTAGCTAAATCCAAACTTGAATTGTCTAATTATTTATGGTTAGAAAACAATGTGCCCTTGGAAATTCAAGATGGAATTACTCCAGAAGAAAAACTAGAACTGACTATTCAGGAAACTTTAAAAACTAATGATTTACTAGTGCCCAGTACTTCTATTGAAAATCATCCTAAAATAAATGCCTTACAAAGTAAAATTGCCCTACTGGAAGTGGAGCGCAATCTTAAAAGAAATAATTTATTGCCAAAAATAGACTTGGGATACCATTATTTATCGGAACCTAGTTATTGGAATTCTACGAACTTTGATAATTTTAAAATTGGCGTAAACTTTAGTTATCCATTATTTTTAAGAAAAGAGCGTGGCGGATTGCAAATGGCTAAATTTAAAATTCAAGATGCACAATTTGCATTAGATTTAGAACGGGTACAATTAAAAAATAAAATTGTTTCCCAACAAATTGAAATCAACTCTTTGGTAAAACAGCGCAAATTAATTTCGGCTTTGGTTAAAGATTACGATGCTATGTTAACCTCCGAAGAGCGATTGTTTACATTTGGAGAAAGCTCTCTGTTTTTGATAAATTCAAGAGAAAACAATTTGGTGGGTTCCCAATTATCGGAATTAAGCATGGAGAATAGGTATTTTACTTCTAATGTTGAAATGTTTAAAATCATGGCTAATTTGGACAACTAATTTCACAAAAGACAAAACCAATCTAGCCCCGATTATCTCACTTTGCTATTTTTTTTAGCGGAGTTCGATGAATTTTATTTGCAGTGGAAATCCTGGCATTGCGTATATCAATTTTTGTTATGAGATTGCTTCGTTCCTCGCAATGACAGATTGCAACGAAAAGCGGGAATTGCCTTTACTAAAATGCGCATGCCTTTCGCTTCAGACAAAAAAACTTTTTTATGTTACTCTTTTTTTTGATTTTGATAGTGGGCACAGATTGCAAATCCGCTATTGGATCCGCGTTGCAAAGCATCTGTTCAATCCGCGTTCCATCTAAAGTCATAAAATCTCGGAAACTAAATAATAGTAGGCAAAAGCTCGGTAATATAAGAAAAAAACTGTTTCAATTAAGTAACTTAAAACCTGTCAGGTTTTGAAAAAACACTTTAAAATGAATACAGAACACTATTTTTTCCTTTCAATCACATAGTTCACCATCAGAATCAAACTATCTTTATAAATAGAATTGGGGAAGCTTTGAATTAAAGCGAGTGCTTCGTGCTGGAATTCCTCCATTTTTTGTTCGGCATAGTGTAATCCGTTTTGGTCTTTCACAAATTGGATTACCTCTTTTACTCGTTTTTTATCCTTGTTGTGGTTTTTTATGGAATTGATGCACCAGCTTTTTTCTTTATCGGTACAATTATTCAAAGCATGAATTAACGGCAAAGTCATTTTTTGTTCTTTGATGTCAATTCCAGTTGGTTTCCCTATGGCTTCATCGGTATAATCGAATAAATCGTCTTTTATTTGAAAAGCCATTCCTATGAGTTCTCCAAATTTACGCATTGTTTCCACCTGAAATTCATCTTCCGAAACGGATTTGGCTCCTAAGGCGCAACAAGCAGCAATAAGTGTTGCTGTTTTTTGGCGGATGATTTCGTAGTAAATGTCCTCCGTAATATCTAATCGTCGTGCTTTTTCTATTTGAAGTAATTCGCCTTCACTCATTTCTCGCACAGCAACCGAGATAATTCGGAGTAAATCAAAATCGCCATGATCTATAGAAAGTAATAATCCTTTGGAAAGTAAATAATCACCAACTAAAACGGCAATTTTATTTTTCCAAAGGGCATTGATAGAGAAAAATCCTCTTCTTCTGTTACTGTCATCTACCACATCATCGTGCACCAATGTTGCAGTGTGAATAAGTTCAATAACACAAGCGCCTCTGTAAGTTCGTTCATTAACCATCCCGCCAGAAATCATTTTGGCAGTCAAGAAAACAAACATTGGTCGCATTTGTTTCCCTTTTCGGTTCACAATATAATAGGTAATTCTATTAAGCAACGCTACCTTAGAAGACATCGATTCGTAGAACTTTTTTTCAAAAAGTTCCATTTCTAGTTGAATGGGTTGTTTTATTTGTGAAATAATATTCATTGCGTTCAAAGATACGATAATCAAAGTATCTGAAATAAATTTTTATCTTAAGATTAAACCATTTATATTTGACCTAGTCTTATTTAAATAACATTCTAAATTTATATCTATGAAAACAAAATCTTTTATTAAAATGGCTGCTTTAAGTGCTGTTTTTTTCTTTGCTAGTTGTAGCAAAAATGATTCTTCAGACAATTCCTTTATGACTAAAGAAGAGGCGCAATCTAGTTCTAAAATTGATCTAGCAAGTGATGATGTAAGTTCTATTGTTGAAGACCAATATAACAATATAAATTCTAATTCTTTTTCAAATAAGAATGGTGATGTAGCTTTGTCAGCTTGTGCTACAATTACAAGAATACCAAGTTTTGGAACTGCTTTAGTTGATGGAGACCAAGTGACTAAAACAATTGATTTTGGCGCAGGATGTACTTTATCAAACAATAATTTTGTAAGTGGTAAAATTGTTATAACATTTACCTATCATCCAACTGCTGCAAGTCAAACTGTAAATTATAGTTTTGTTAATTTCTATCATAACACTATTAAAATTGAAGGAGATAAATCATTTACTAGAACAATGAGTGTTGCTACCGCAACATCACCAAGTCATCCAATTGTGGTTATGAACATGGATTTAACAGCTACAACTATTAATGGTGAAATCCACCATAGAGTTGGTACAAGAACTAGAGAAATTATTGAAGGTTATGGTACACCAAATGTTTTTTCTGATAATATTTACAGCATAACCGGAAATTGGACAACCACTCATCCATCTGGAATTGTTACTAGTACTATCACAACTCCACTTAAAGCAAAAATGAGTTGCATGAATACACAAAAACCACTACTTGTTGAAGGAGTTATTACATTTACAAAAAACAATCATTCTGCTACTTTAGATTATGGTAACGGAGACTGCGATAACTTGGCTGTATACACAGTGAACGGTAATTCTTATAACATAGTTATCGGAAACTAAAATTCATTCCCGTCTGATTTATAAAAGAAAAAAGTCCCTTAATGGGGCTTTTTTTATGGATAAATAAGGCTTCCTATATCTTTCATCGAAAGACAGTACCTAATTCAAATCACCTATCTTGCATTATTTACTTCTATAAAATAGGTCCAAAAAAAATCCCGATTGCTCGGGATTTTTAACTTTATACTTATAGACTATTTTTGTTTTCTCTTTACTTCTACTTCCTGGAAAGCTTCAATAATATCCAACTGCTCTATGTCGTTGTAATTTTTTATTTGAATACCACAATCGTATCCTTTAGAAACGTCTTTTACGTCGTCTTTGAATCGTTTTAATGCGGTAAGCTCACCTGTAAACACCACCACTCCCTCACGAATAATACGTATTTTAGAGTTTCTGAATATTTTACCATCAGTAACCATACAACCTGCAATGGTTCCAATTTTAGAGATCTTGAATGTTTCTCTAATTTCGGCAGTACCGGTTACTTCTTCTTTCATTATTGGTGACAACATTCCTTCCATTGCATCCTTCAAGTCATCAATTGCATCGTAGATAATGGAGTAATTACGGATATCAATTTCTTCTTTATCGGCAAGTTGTCTTGCATTTCCTGCAGGACGAACGTTAAATCCGATAATGATCGCATCGGAAGCAGAAGCCAACATAACGTCGGTTTCGGTAATTGCTCCAACTCCTTTGTGGATAATATTGATTTGAATTTCTTCCGTAGATAATTTAGTGAACGAGTTAGACAATGCTTCTACAGAACCATCCACATCCCCTTTAAGGATAATGTTCAATTCTTTAAATTGTCCAAGTGCAATACGACGACCAATTTCTGCCAAAGTAATATGACGTTGGGTTCTTACCGATTGCTCTCTCATTAATTGCGTACGTTTGGCAGCAATTAACTTCGCTTCTCTTTCATCTTCAAATACGTTGAATTTATCTCCAGCGGTAGGCGCTCCGTCCAATCCTAAAATAGACATTGGTGTAGAAGGACCAGCTTCTTTCACGCTGTTTCCTCTTTCATCGTACATTGCTTTTACCTTACCGTGGTTTTTACCAGCTAATACATAATCTCCAACTTTTAAAGTTCCAGATTGTACTAATATAGTAGAAACATATCCTCTACCTTTATCTAATTGTGCTTCCACAACAGTTCCAACGGCAGGTTTATTTGGATTTGCTTTTAAATCTAATATTTCTGCTTCTAATAAAACTTTTTCTAAAAGTTCTTTAACTCCCAATCCCGTTTTTGCAGAAATATCATGCGATTGGTATTTACCACCCCAGTCCTCTACAAGAAGGTTCATTCCTGCTAATTTCTCTTTAATTTTCTCCGGATTTGCATGCGGTTTATCTACCTTATTGATAGCAAATATCATAGGTACTCCAGCTGCTTGAGCATGGGAGATAGCCTCTTTAGTTTGTGGCATGATGTCATCATCCGCCGCAATCACAATAATTGCAATATCGGTAACCTGCGCTCCACGGGCACGCATTGCGGTAAACGCCTCGTGACCAGGGGTATCTAAGAAGGTAATTTTTTGTCCGTTGTCTAATTGTACTGCATAAGCACCAATATGTTGGGTGATCCCTCCTGATTCTCCTGCAATTACATTTTCTTTACGGATGTTATCTAATAACGAAGTTTTACCGTGATCGACGTGACCCATTACGGTTACGATAGGCGCTCTAGTAACTAAATCTTCTTCTCTTTCTTCAACCACTTCCATAGAATCTTCTAGATCTGTAGTAATAAATTCTACTTCATATCCAAATTCATCTGCAACAATAGTTAAGGTTTCTGCATCCAAACGTTGGTTCATGGTAACCATGATTCCAAGTGACATACACGTTCCAATAACTTTAGTAATTGGCACATCCATCATGGTAGCAACTTCACCAACAGTAACAAATTCTGTTACTTTGATCGTTTTGCTTCCTTCATCGATAGCTCTTTGCTCATCGTCAGAACGCTGACGGTGGGTATCTCTTTTATCTCTTCTGTACTTAGCTGCTTTGGATTTAGAACCTTTTCCTTGCAGTCTTTCTAGCGTTTCTTTAATTTGATTTTTAACCTCTTCTTCTGTAGGCTCTACCTTTTGAACAATAGCAGGTCGGTTTCCTTTAACAAAACCGCCACCGCCTGGTTTATTTGCAGTAAATTTTCCTCCAGTTCCCGGTGGTCTTGGACCTCCAGCAGCTCCTCCAGGAGTTCCTGGTCTTGCTTCCCCTGGTTTTGGTGGGATTCTTTTACGTTTGTTTTTATTTGGATCTAACTTACTTCCGCTGTTAATTTTTGGGGTTTCAACTTTCTTTTTAGGTTTGTTGAATTGAGTTAAATCAATTTTTTGACCAGTTAATATTGGTCCTGTAAGGCTTTGGTATTGCGTAGTATGAGTTTCATCAACAACTGGTTCAACCGCAATTGTTTTTTCTTCTTTTGCTACTTCTTTCTTAGGCGCAGCAACTTCCGCTTTTGGTGTTGGTTTTTCAGTTACAACTGGAGCCGCTTTCTTTTCTTCGGAAGGTGCTTTAGGAGCAACTTTAACTTCTGGAGTTTTGACTGCCACAGGTTCTGCTATAGGAGCAGCAACCTCTGGAGTTTTAACTTCCGGAATTTTTACAGATTCAGTCTTTGGAGAAACAGAAGCTTTTGGATTTAAATCAATTTTTCCAACTTGTTTTGGGCTAGAAACTACAGCTTTAGCTTTAATAACTTCCAGACGTTGACGCTCTTCTTCTAGTTTTTTCTTGTCTTCAATTTCTTTTTCTCTTTCTAGACGAAGTGCCTCTTTTTCTTTCTTTATTTCTTCGCTAACCCCTTTAGACGCTTCTTTATTGCCCTTATCACCGGCAAATTGATTTTGTAGAATATCAAACTCTTTATCGGATATCTTAGCATTTGGGTTTGCATCAATAGCAATACCCTTATCTTTAAGATAATCGATAGCTCTTTCTAACGAAATGTTTAATTCCCTTAAAACTTTGTTTATTCTAATATTTCTTTCTTCAGACATAAAATCTTTTATAAATTCTTTTTTATTTTGGTGAAAAATTAGTTTTCAAACTCCTCTTTCAATATGCGCATTACTTCTTGTATTGTTTCTTCTTCTAAATCGGTTCTTCTCGCTAAATCGGCTACGTCTTGTTTCAAGATACTTCTTGCAGTATCTAAGCCAATTTTAGCAAATTCGTCAATAATCCATCCATCAATTTCATCAGAAAATTCGGTTAATTCAACATCATCATCTTCAACTGTGCTTCCTTCTCTAATAACATCTAATTCGTAACCAGTTAATAAACCAGCTAATTTGATGTTTTGACCGCCACGACCAATAGCTTTAGAAACTTCTTCTAGTTTCAAAAACACTTCAGCGTGCATGGTCTCTTCGTTAATTTTAACTGAAGAAACTTTAGC
This sequence comes from Flavobacterium sp., assembly GCF_044357305.1. Lineage (GTDB taxonomy): Bacteria > Bacteroidota > Bacteroidia > Flavobacteriales > Flavobacteriaceae > Flavobacterium. The sequence goes on along the minus strand of NZ_JBIKPS010000009.1, from coordinate 40,912 downwards.
TGGGCTCAAGGCTCTTGTAATTAATAAAGAAGCATTAGTGGTGTAGTTGATAACGTCAATATTTTCGTTTCCTAATTCACGAACAATTCCGTGAATACGAGATCCTTTCATACCAACACAAGCACCAACTGGATCAATTCTATCGTCATAAGAATCTACAGCTACTTTTGCTTTTTCACCAGGAATTCGAACTACTTTTTTAATCATAATTAAACCATCGAATACTTCTGGAATTTCTTGTTCAAATAATTTTTCTAAGAACTTTTCAGAAGTTCTAGACATAATAATTTGAGGTTTATTTCCTTTTAATTCAACGCTTTCTATAATACCTTTTACGTTATCTCCTTTGCGGAAGAAATCGGATGGAATTTGTTTTTCTTTAGGCAATACAATTTCGTTTCCGTCATCATCCACTAAAATTACAACTCTTGGACGTACGTGGTGTACTTCGGCAGTATAAATTTCGCCAATAATATCTTTAAATTGTTTGTAAAGATTGGTATTATCGTGTTCGTGAATTTTAGAAATAAGATTTTGACGTAACGCTAGAATAGCTCTTCTACCTAAATCTATTAATTTAACTTCTTCCGAAACTTCTTCTCCAATTTCAAAATCAGATTCTATTTTTCGAGCGTCCGTTAAGGTAATTTCTTCATTTTCTAGATCTAAATCATCATCTGCAACGATAACTCTTCGTCTCCAAATTTCCATATCCCCTTTATCGGGGTTAATGATAATATCAAAGTTGTCATCAGAACCGTACTTCTTTTTTAAAGCATTTCTAAAAACATCTTCTAAAATCGCCATAAGCGTTACTCTATCAATAAGTTTATCGTCTTTAAACTCTGAGAACGAGTCGATTAATGCAATATTCTCCATCTATTCTATAATTAATTAAAATTTACTGTAACAATTGCTTGTTTTATCTCTGTGTAAGGTATTTCCTCAGTTTTTTGAACCGTCTCTTTCCCTTTTCCTATTTTTTTGGGCTCTCTTGCTTTCCAAGAAAGAACAATTTTAGTTTCATCTGCCGCTATTAATTCTGCTTCAATAGTAGTTGTATTGGTTTTAACAATAAGATTTCTGCCAATATTTTTTATATATTGTCTAGTCAATTTTAAAGGACTACCAACCCCAACCGAGGCAACTTCTAAAGCAAAATCTTGTTCTTCTCGATCCAGATTATTTTCTATCGCTCTAGCAATATCAATGCAATCTTGAAGATTTACTCCATTATCCCCATCCAAAGTTACAACAATTTTATAAGCATCTGAAATTGAAATATCTATCAAAAAAACGCTTGGTTTTTCTGACAAACTATCGTTTAAAAGCTGCGCTACTTGTTCTTTAAATGTCATATTTTTATAAAAAGAGGGAAGCATTGCTTCCCTCATTATACCATTTCTGTTTAATAATGGTGCAAATATAGAAAAAATATTTTATATTAAAACCCATCGGCTTCTATATTTTTTTCATACCTTTATGCTTTATTAAATGACAAACAACAAAATATTATCTTTTCGCAATCATGAAAAAAATTTTAATTCCAACCGACTTTTCACAAAACGCTGAATATGCTTTAAAAGTAGCTGCACAAATTGCCAAAAAAAACAATGGTGAAATCATTTTATTACACATGCTTGAATTGCCTCACCAAGGTAGTGATGCTATAGGTAGTGGTAAAGATATTCCAGAAATTATGTTTTTTAAAGACGCGGCAATTAGAAGGCTCGAAGAATTAATGGAGGAAGATTATTTAGATGGCCTTAAAGTATCGGATATTATCCAATTTGAAATGGCTTTTGACGGAATTTTAAAAATTAGTCAATTAAATAATGTGGATTTAATTGTAATGGGTTCCCATGGTGCAAGTGGCTACAAAGAAATGTTTATTGGATCCAATGCCGAAAAAGTAGTTCGTAATTCGGATGTTCCTGTACTTATTATTAAAAAAGAAGAAGGTGACTTTCAAGTAGACAATTTTGTTTTTGCTTCTGATTTTTCTGAAGAAGTGAAAAAACCATTCCAGAAAGCGGTTGAATTCGCTAACAAATTTGACGCAACCTTACACTTAGTAACTGTAAATACTCCAAATAATTTTAAATCAACTTCGGCTGCAGAAGATATTATGAGTAATTTCATTAAAGGATTTGAAATTAAAAAAGTAGCTACTCATATATATAATGAAACCAATGTTGAAAAAGGAATATTAAATTTTGCAAACAGCATTGACGCCGATTTAATTGGAATGAGCACTCACGGAAGAAAAGGTCTTTCGCACTTCTTTAATGGAAGTATCAGCGAAGATTTAGTAAACCATGCTAAACGACCAGTAGTGACTTTTAAAATCTAAAAATACACCACTTATATTAAGGAAGCTCTCAAGAAATTGGGAGCTTTTTTTGTACGAATTTTAAGAAATTATATTAAACAAAAAAGTCCTTCAAAATTTGAAGGACTTCTTGTTGGTCTACAAGGACTCGAACCTTGAAAGACTGCACCAAAAACAGTTGTGTTACCATTACACCATAGACCAATTTAACTCAACATTCATTTTCTTTAAAGCTCAGAGAACCTTATTAATGCCTGAATGCGGGTGCAAATTTAATATAAATTTCATTTAAAGCAAATATTTAATGGAATATTATTTAAAAAATATTGAAATATACTGCAAATAAACTTTTTGCGTTTGCTATTTTGGTGTTCTTCAAAATTTTAGCTAAAATCATTTTAGAAAATTTTGTTAACCCATGCTGGTTTACGCAAAAAAATAGTTTCTTTGTACTTAAATTAACTTCATTTATATATGACAACATTTGACTTTAAAAAGTGGAACAACATTACTGGTTGGGCAGCTTTTACCATAGCATTAATAACCTATTCCTTAACGGTAGAACCTACCATGAGTTTTTGGGATTGTGGTGAATATATAGCCACTGCAGCGAAATTGGAAGTTGGTCACCCTCCTGGCGCACCATTGTTTCAAATGCTTGGAGCGTTCTTTGCAATGTTTGCAGCTAGCAAAGAAACTGTTGCTTTGATGGTGAACATGATGTCAGTATTTTCTAGTGCGTTTACTATTTTGTTTTTATTCTGGTCTTCTTCTATTTTATTAAGAAAGTTAATTTCAGCTTATTCCGAAATCAACAAAGAAAACAGCATAGCAATTTTAGGAAGTTCTTTTGTAGGCGCTTTGGCCTTTACCTTTTCGGATAGTTTTTGGTTTAATGCTGTAGAAGCCGAAGTTTATGCCATGGCAACCTTATTTATAGCCCTTTTGTTTTGGCTAGGATTGCGTTGGGAACAAGAAATGCACCAACCTAGAGGCAATAGATGGCTTTTATTAATAAGCCTTGTAGTCGGTTTATCCTTTGGAGTGCACTTTATGGCATTGTTAACTATTCCTTCTATAGGATTCTTATATTTCTTTAAAAACTATAAAAAAGTTACCGTTACCAATTTCATCTTAGCTAACATTATTATTGTAGCCGTTTTACTTTTTATATTCAAACTCTTATTGCCATATACGCTAGCGTTCTTTGGAGATACAGAAATTTTCCTGGTAAACAAAATGGGCTTGCCTTTTAACTCGGGTTCTATTGTTGCATTATTAATAATAGTTGCTTTTTTCTATTTCGGATTAAAATACACCAAAGCAAAAGGGCATCCAACATTCAACACAATTATTTTATGTGTTTTATTTGTATTAATCGGATTCTCCACCTGGATGATGTTGCCTATTCGTGCCAATGCCAATACTCCTATCAACGAAAACAAACCATCGGATGCAGCCGAGGTTTTGGCTTATTATAACAGAGAACAATATGGTTCAAATCCACTATTTTACGGACCGCAATACACCGATGCATTTGCCGGATTAGACCCTAACAATCCTTACTTAGATAAAGCTCCCAACTACGAAAGAAATGACCAAACTGGGAAATATGAAATTGTAAATGAATTTAAAAACGCCGAACAAAATACCGATGATGCCCACAAAGCATTATTACCAAGGATGTGGAGCACCGATAATATTCCAGGGTACATTAACTTTACTGGAGTTCCTAAATTTACTATTAAACCAGAATATGCCGAAGAAAAAGAATTGGTAGATGTGGTTGCCGAATTCCGACAAGCGTATGCTTCTCAAAAAATAGACGACGAAGGTTATGTTTCATTCTTAAAAGCCTATGGCGATTATCTAGATGTTCAAAAACCATCTGCTTGGAGCAATTTAAGTTTTATGTTTGAATACCAATTTGGTTATATGTACGGACGCTATTTACTTTGGAATTTTGTTGGAAGACAAAACGACAACCAAGGTAGATACGACAATTTAGATGGAAATTGGATGAGTGGCATTAAATTTATTGATGAAATTCACTTGGGCTCACAAGACAACGTTAGTCCAGATGTACTAAACAATAAAGGTAGAAATTTATACTTCTTCATTCCGTTCTTCCTTGGTTTACTAGGATTGATGTACCATGCGCAAAGAGATTTAAAAAGCTTCTATGTTTTACTTGCTTTGTTTTTATTCACTGGTTTAGCCTTGAAAATATACCTTAACGAAAGACCCTTTGAACCCCGCGAGAGAGATTATGCCTTAGTTGGATCTTTTTATGTCTTCTCCATTTGGATAGGATTTGGAGTGTATGCCATTTATGAAATGCTAAAAGAAAAAATAGCGTCTAAATTAGTAGGTCCAATTGTTATTGGCGCATGCTTGTTAGCAGCTCCAGTATTAATGGCTTCTCAAAACTGGAACGACCACGATCGTTCTGGAAGATATACTGCAATTGCAATGGCCAAAAACTACCTTGCTTCTTGCGATCCAAACGGAATATTATTTACCATTGGAGATAATGATACCTTCCCGCTGTGGTATGCACAAGAAATTGAAGGCTATAGAACCGATGTGAAAATTGTAAATACTAGTTTATTAATGACCGATTGGTACATTGATCAAATGAAGATGAAAACTTATAATGCAGAAGGCTTGCCAATTTCATTCACCCACCAACAGTATGTTGCTGACAATAGAGATGCTATTGTTTTCAACAAAAAAGTAGACAGCCGTTGGAATCTTAAAGACTTTATTGCCTTTGGAAAAAGAGAAGACACTTTATCGCAAGTAGAAATGGAAAGTGGTCACCGACTTCATTTTTTCCCTACTAATAAAGTTCGTTTTCAAGTAGATAAAAATAGTGTGATTGCTAATAAAATAGTAAATCCAGCACTTAACGATTCTATTGTTCCGTTTATTGATATTGACATTAAAGGCGGTGCATTGTACAAAAACCGTTTAATAATGTTTGATATATTAAACAATAACAACTGGAAACGTCCTATTTATTTCAGCCCTGGAAGTTTTGGGGATGATGATTATTTATGGATGAAAGATTACCTTCAAATGGATGGTATGGTTTATAAATTGGTTCCAATTAAAACCAAAGTAAACGAAGACGATTATCCAGACATGGGAAGAATGGATACCGATAAAACCTATACTATCTCTATGAAATGGCAATGGGGCAATGGTGAAAGCACTAAAATTTACCACGATCCTGAAACTAGAAGAAATGCTATTTCGTATCGAACCAACTTGTCCCGATTAATGAAACAATTAATTGCCGAAGGTAAAATGGATAAAGCCAGAAATATTATTGATTTGGCGGTAACCAAAACGCCAATTGACTATTATGGTTATTACTTAACCTTAGAGCCATTTGCAACGGGTTATTATGAAATTGGAGAAAAAGAAAAAGCTCGAGAATTAATTAGTAAGTTAATGACCAAATACAAAGAAGAATTGTTGTATTTCAGCACGTTTAAATCTTCCGATCAAAGTTTTATGGCAACCGATATTGTTACAGCAATTGAACGTTACAGAAGTTTATTAGAAGTCATGAAAAAACAAGGAGACATTGACTTTTACAATAAAAGCAGAGGCGAATTTAATTCCTATAACAATAGATTTTCTCGCTTCCAAAGAGATAATGAATAACAAGAATTAAAACTATTTTAAAAGTGCCAATGATTTTATTTATTGGCACTTTTTTTATTTATTTTTGAAGCATGAAGTTACACTGGGTAAAAACACATTGGACTATTAAAAAATTATTTTCAAATTATGTTTGGGATGTTCCTAATATGGAGAATAAAGTCTACTTAACTTTCGATGATGGCCCAACACCAGAAATCACCCAATGGACTTTAAACCAACTGAAAAATTACAATGCCAAAGCAACTTTCTTTTGCATAGGAGATAATATCCGGAAATATCCGGAAGTTTTTAAAGAAGTTGTAAAGGAAGGACATTCTATTGGCAACCACACTTTCAACCATTTAAATGGATGGAAAACCAATACGCAAGACTATATTGAAAACGCAAAATTATTTGAAAAAGAATACTACAAAAGAAGTAATGAGAATTGCCAATTATTTCGTCCTCCTTTTGGAAAAATAAAACCTTCACAATCGAAAATATTGAGAAAGATGGGCTATAAAATAATTATGTGGGATGTTTTAAGCGTAGATTTTGATATAACAATAACACCCGAACAATGTTTAGAAAATGTATTGCAAAATGTAAAATCCGGGAGTATTATCGTTTTTCACGATAGTGTAAAAGCATTTGCAAACTTGGAATATGCTTTGCCAAAAACTTTAGAATTTCTGCAACAAAAAGGATTCGTTTGTGCAGAATTAACCTAACACAAACTACTTTAAGAAGTAGTTGAATTAAACTTGCTCCTGAACTAAACCAATAATGGTATTAGCATCCAGCTCACCAGATTGGCGCCAAATCATTTGACCGTCTTTGTAAATCATCAAGGTAGGAAGGCCTTTTATGCGAAGTGCCTCGGCCAATTCTTGATTTTTATCCACATCAATTTTAATTACTTTTGCTTTGTCTCCAAGGGCTGCAGCCACATCTCTAATAACAGGATGCATTGAAACAGAAGATTCATTCCACTCGGTGTAAAAGTCAATTAACACAGGGACTTGGGCATTGATAAGTTCTCCAAATTTTGACATAAAACCAAAATATTTTTATTTTCTTTAGCTAAAAAAAGAAATATTATAATACAAATGTAGCATTTTTATGTAATTATACTAAACTTTTGCCTTTTTTTAGTTCAATTACAGTAATTTCTGGCATAATTCCTACTCTTCCAGGGTAGGCATGGTAGCCAAAGCCTCTATTTACATAAATGTATTTGCCAGCTTTTTCGTACAAACCTGCCCATTGGTCGTAAACATATTGCGCAGGACTCCATTTTAAATAACCTGGAATTTCAATTCCAAATTGCAAACCGTGCGTATGCCCAGAAAGCATCAAATGAAAATTTTGTGGATGTGTATTCACTTCGGCATCCCAATGACTTGGATCGTGACTCATAACGATTTTAAAATCTTCTTTTACCAATCCATCGGATGCTTTATTCAAATCGCCGGCTTTCTTAAAGTGTTTTCCCCAATTTTCTACTCCTACTATAGCAATTTTATCGTCTCCTTTAGAAACAAAGGCATGCGCGTTCAACATCAAATTAAAACCTATTTTACCATACAAATCTTTTATTGCATGAAAATTTTCTTCTTTCTCTTTTTCCGATTTCCAATCTACGTATTCGCCATAATCATGGTTTCCTAAAACCGAAAACTTCCCGTATTTATGAGGCTTAATTCTATTGAAAGTAGCAATCCAAGGGTGCATTTCTTTGGCATGGGTATTTACGATATCGCCAGTAAACAAAATCATATCCGAGTTTTGTTCGTTCACCAAATCGATAGCGTAATTTATTTTTTCGGGATTGTCAAAACTACCGCTGTGCACATCGGATATGTGCGTTATTTTGAAACCATCAAAAGCATCTGGAAGATCCGGAAAAAATATTTGTTGGGTAATCACTTTATAATTGTATCTACCAAAAGTCATTCCGTAGATTAAAGAAGTAAACGGGATAGCGGCCAATCCTAAAGCAATTTGACTGATGAATTTTCTTCGGTCTGGCAAGAAAGAAACACCAATTGCCGGACCTGAAAAATGATTCATAGAACCTGCAAAAACTCTGAAAATATCTTCTAATAGTAAAATGAAAGTAATTATTACTTTCGGAATCAACACCAACAACAACAAGCCCATAGTAATCATGGACATTTTAGTTTGCCCTATGCTTCGGTCAAATTGGGTGAATTGATAAGCTATAAAAAGAATAACTGTTAATGAAATTGTACTATATGCTAATAAAACCCATCTAACTTTGGTAAATGTTTTCACTGCTTGAAAAGCATAAATCTCTATTATTGCAATAATTAAAAAAAAGAGCGACAAGCGAAGAACCATATAAAGAAATTTTAAGCAAAAGTAAAAAATGATTATTCTTACAAAACATAAATTTTAGTTAATCTTTATTATTATATTAATTTATTAAAAACTATTTTTGTTTCCGTTGCATAAAATTGGTTGAAAATAATTAATGCATCACTTTTTATCTCCATTTCTAATAGTTTTGGAATTCAATTACTTTTTAAATAAAAAAAATGTCACAAAAACGACTTTATCTTCTAGACGCCTACGCACTTATATTTCGCGGTTATTTTGCCTTTATAAAAAACCCGAGAATCAACTCCAAAGGAATGGATACTTCGGCCATTATGGGATTTATGAATGCCTTAATGGATGTTATCAAACGGGAGAAACCCGATCATTTAGCCGTGGCTTTTGATAAAGGTGGCAGCGATTACCGCTATGAAATGTACCAAGAATACAAAGCACATCGCGACGAAACTCCCGAAGCCATAAAAATTGCGGTGCCTTATATTCAAGAATTGTTAAAGGCAATGCACATTCCAATCATTGAAAAAGCAGGATTTGAAGCCGATGATTTAATTGGAACTTTAGCCAAACAAGCCGAAAAAGAAGATTTTAAAGTCTTTATGGTTACACCAGATAAGGATTTTGCACAATTGGTTTCCGAAAATATTTTTATGTACAAACCTGCCCGTATGGGAAATGGTATTGAAATTTGGGGAATTCCAGAAGTCTTGGCCAAATTTGAAATTGAAAGACCTGAGCAAGTGATTGATTTTCTTGGGATGATGGGTGATGCCGCCGATAATATTCCGGGACTTCCAGGAGTGGGAGAAAAAACAGCAAAGAAATTCTTAGCCGAATATGGCTCTATGGAAAATCTTTTAGCCAATACACACCAATTAAAAGGCGCCATAAAAGACAAGATTGAAGCCAATGCAGCACTAGGAATATTGTCTAAAAAATTGGCCACCATCCTACTCGATTGTCCAGTTACTTTTGATGCAACCGACTACGAATTATCCAAACCCGATGTTGAAAAAACCGATGTGTTGTTTCAAGAATTGGAATTTCGTCAAATGAAAGCCCAGTTTGATAAATTATTTGGAACAGGAAATGATTATGATGAAATTGACACGAATGGAAATGGCAATGAAAAAAGCACTGGCAATGACAATAGCAAAACGATAAAAAAAGCACCCGTAAAAAAATCAAACGAAGACCAATTTGATTTATTTGGATTTACTGATGAGGAAAGTGATGATGCAAAACCAAATTCGTTTTACGCAACATTAGAAACTACCGAACATTTTTACCAAATTATCCAAGGAGATTTACCAGTAAAATTGCTCTTGCAAAATTTAATGAATCAAACTTCCGTATGTTTTGACACCGAAACTACTGGGATTGACGCTTTGAATGCAGAATTAGTTGGAATATCCTTTTCTTATGAAAAAGGAAAAGCATTTTACGTTCCGTTTCCAGAGAACAGAGAAGAAGCACAAGTTTTAGTAGATAAATTCAAGCCGTTTTTTGAAAGCGAAAGCATTGAAAAGGTAGGTCAGAATATAAAATACGATTTAAAAATTCTTTCACATTATGGCGTTTACATCAAAGGAAAATTGTTCGACACCATGATTGCGCATTATTTAATCAACCCCGATATGCGTCATAATATGAATGTTTTATCGGAAACCTATTTGAAATATGCTCCAAAATCCATTGAAGATTTAATTGGAAAAAAAGGCAAAAACCAAAAATCGATGCGCGATATTTCTTTAGAAGAAATCAAAGAATATGCTGCAGAAGATGCCGATGTAACCTTTCAATTGAAACAAAATTTCAGTCCGATTCTCGACAAAGCCGAAACCAAAAAGTTATTTGAAGAGATCGAAATTCCGTTAATTCCCGTTTTGGCCGCCATGGAATTGGAAGGAATTAATTTGGATGTTCCGTTCTTACAATCGATGTCGGTTGAAATGGCTGCAGAAAGTAATGCCTTGGAACAAAAAATATACGAAACTGCTGGCGAAAAATTCAATTTGGCTTCTCCAAAACAATTGGGCGACGTTTTATTTGATAAAATGAAAATTGGTGGTGCCAAACAAAAGAAAACCAAAACAGGTCAATATGCCACTGGCGAAGAGATTTTATCCTATTTAGCCAACGACAATCCAATTGTAAAAGATATTCTCGACTGGCGTCAAATGGTGAAATTACAAAGCACTTACATTGACGCTTTGCCCAACCAAGTAGACAAAAATACGGGTCGCGTGCATACCGATTATATGCAAACTGTTGCTGCTACAGGACGTTTGAGTTCTAATAATCCGAACTTACAAAACATTCCAATTCGAACCGAACGAGGACGATTAATTAGAAAAGCATTTATAGCGCGCGATGAAAATTACACCTTAGTTTCTGCCGATTATTCTCAGATAGAATTGCGAATTATTGCTGCATTATCGGGAGAAGAAAACATGATTAAAGCGTTCCAACACAACGAAGACATTCACCGAAGTACTGCTGCTAAAGTGTTTAATATTCCGTTGGAAGAAGTTACTAAAGAACAACGTAGCAATGCCAAAACAGTAAATTTCGGAATCATCTATGGGGTTTCTGCCTTTGGACTTTCCAATCAAACTTCGCTTTCAAGAAAAGAAAGTGCCGAGTTAATTGATGCCTATTATGCAAGTTATCCAAAACTGAAATCCTATATGCAAGACCAAGTCGATTTTGCCAGAGAAAATGGTTATGTGCAAACGGTTTTAGGAAGACGACGTTATTTAAAAGACATAAATTCGGCGAATCAAATGGTGAAAAGTGGTGCCGAACGAAATGCAGTCAACGCACCAATTCAGGGTTCTGCTGCCGATATCATCAAGATTGCCATGATTAATATTTACAACAAATTGACTTCCGAAAACTGGAAATCCAAAATGCTATTGCAAGTACATGATGAACTTGTGTTTGATGTACACAATTCCGAATTGGAGAAAATCCAACCCATGATCAAACACGAAATGGAAAATGCTTTTAAACTAGATGTCCCTTTGGTAGTTGAAATTGGTTCTGGAAAAAACTGGTTAGAAGCGCATTAGGAAGTATTTTTTATAGATTTTAAATTATAGATTTTGTAACTTTGTTTTAAATGTAAAATTATGCCTGTAATAAGTCTGTTTTATGGTTTAATAATTTCCATGTATTATTTGGATAATAAGCAACATAATTTTCCTCATATTCATGTGAAATATAATGAATTTGAGGCCGTTTTTTCAATACCTGATGGAGATTTATTAGAAGGGAAACTACCTGCTAACAAAACCAAACTTGTAAAAGCTTGGATTGAAATTCGACAAGAAGATCTAATGGCCGACTGGAGTCTGGCTATCAAAGGAGAACCCATTTTTAAAATTGAACCTTTACGATAAAAGATATGTTTCCAAAAATAATAACTGCAATACCAAAATCTGGATATAAATTAGAGTTAGAATTTGATACTAAAATCTGGAAAGAATTCTCAGTTCTACCTTATCTCAATTACCCAGTATTTCAACCTTTGAAAGATGTTTCCTTTTTCAACCAAGTTGTCGTAAAACATGGAACAATTGTTTGGGGAAAAGAAGAAATTATAGATTTCGATCCCTATACCCTTTGGACAGAGAGTGTCGAAATATCGAAAAGCAACCTAGTCAGTTGAAAACATTTAATAAAGTATTACCTTTTCAAACAGCAGTTTACGCAATTTGTCATTCCGTAGGAATCTCATTAAATTAAAATGAAAAAGGCTTATTAATAGGCTTCTCACAAGAATGTTTTGGACTAATCGGTTTATGGTGTGTAAGTTGTCAAGAAAAATAAAGCACTGTTTTAATTTTACATATATTTGCCGAAATATTTCTCAATGGCTTTATTTTCTTTATCCCAAAAATCTATCCAAACTATTAAGGCAATTACTAATAGTCAATATCTAGATATTATAGGATTGGTAATCGTTTTGGTAGGATCGATAACTTTAGGATACCACAAAACAGAAATTCCAATACTCATTAATAGCATTACCTATACCTTTCCATTAGGTATTTTCTCCATAGTGAATGTTGGATTTTCTATGATATCCACTCGATTAGTAACCAAAAAAAATAATGTCGGGAATTTTATCGGAGCTTTAAACACCGCCTTGAGTGGCGCTATCGATTATCTTTTAGGAAATGCCGCAGCAATTTTAACCTATCCAATATCGTTTGTAGGGAATTATGTTGCGTATCGATTCTGGAAAAAGAAAAGAGTCCTCAACAGTATTGATGGAATTTTTTACAGAAATTTATTCTTAGGAATGGTACTTTCGCTTATCCTAAACTACCTCGGATTTACCTGTTTTAGTGACAAACCCATCGATTGGAAATTGTTTTTTGCTATAGCAATTCCTGCAGGAATCAGTTTTGGAGGCACATTTAACAATAGCCGAATGTACCCAGACAACTGGTTCATGTGGCAATTGTACAACCTATCTAAAATTGTACAAAGCGTTATGATTTTGAACATTGCCAACACCATTAAATATGTTTTTTACTTCTTTAATGCAATAATTGGCTACATCACTTGGAACGATGACAAAGAAAAGAATGTTATAATTTCCTAGTTGAGTCTCTTTGTCGCAACTCGGTCTTAATGACTACAGTCCTATGCGTATAATTTTCTTCTTTACTTTCTAACTTTTCGATAAGCATTTTAACAGCTTCCTCCCCTATCTCTGGTCCATGTTGACTTACGGTAGATAAACTTGGCGTCATTCGTCTAGACCAAACTCCATCGGCAAAACCAATTATCGAAAGGTCTTCTGGAATTTTCATCCCCTTCTTTAGAGCAATCTTCATCGTACTAACTGAGGTATGCTCGTCTAAAGCAAAAACACCGTCCACCAAATTGGCATCAAAAAAACCTTGAATTTTCTCGTCAAATTCCTCTATATTATCCGTAAGAATGATTAAATCTTCATTAACCTTTAATCCTTTTTGTTCAAATGCCTTATAAAACCCTTGAGATCTTAAATTCGACACACTCAATTGCTTAATAGTCGAAAACAAAGCAATATTTTTACAACCCGTATCAATTAAATGATTAGTGGCATTAATAGCACTATCAAAATCATCTACAATTACTTTATCACAATTAACTTCATCTGCAATTCTATCAAACATTACAATTGGAGTCCCTTCATTAATAATTGATTTAAAATGGTCAAATTTTTGAGCTTTCTGAGCTTCTTTAGAAATCGACAAAAGAAAACCATCAATCGTTCCGTTACTCAACATTTCCAAAACACCAATTTCTTTTTCTAAAGATTCGTTGCTAATGCACGTAATCACTTTATATCCTTTTTCATCCGCTACTTTCTCAATTCCGGTAAAAACCTTAGCAAAAAAAGAATTCAAAATATTAGGAATAATAACCCCAATAGTTTTAGTAGATCTATTTTTTAAATTCAAACCAATAATATTTGGTTTATAATTTTTAAGTTTGGCATACTCCTGCACCCTAATTTTAGTAGGATCACTTATTTCCGGACTGTCGTTCAACGCCTTTGAAACGGTAGAGACAGAAACGCCTAACTCCTTTGCAATCTGTTTTAATGTAGCTTTCGTTTTCATTTGAAAAATAAATAAGATGTAAAAATAAGAAAAAAATAATAAGAAGCGTAAGCATTAGGCATTATTTACCATCCATTTTCCTGCTTTCACTTTTAGTCTTCCACTTCGTTACAGAGCTAACCGTTCAATCAGGGCTAAACAGAAAATTACATAACTTTTGTATATATCTATAATTCAACCAAAAAGAAAAACAGAAACCTATTTGTATATATAATAAATAATTGTACTTTTGCACTCCCGTAATTGGGAATGGAATGTTTAATTAAAATAATATTATGGACGCATTAAGCTACAAAACAGTTTCTGCCAACAAAGCCACCGTTACTAAAGAGTGGATTGTTGTAGACGCTGAAGGTCATAACTTAGGTCGTTTTGCTTCTAAAGTCGCGATGCTTTTAAGAGGTAAATACAAGCCAAGTTATTCACCACACGTTGACTGTGGAGATAACGTAATTGTTATCAACTCAGAGAAAATTAATTTAACTGGAAACAAACTTGACGAAAAAACTTACATTCGTCACACAGGTTATCCAGGAGGGCAAAGAAGTTTGACTGCCAAAGTAATGCAACAAAAAAACCCTGCATTACTAGTAGAAAAAGCTGTAAAAGGAATGTTACCTAAAAATAAATTAGGTGCGCAATTATTCCGTAATTTAGATGTAAATGTTGGTACTGAGCACAAACATGGCGCTCAACAACCAAAAACCGTTAACCTTAACGACTTAAAGTAATGGGAGTTATTCACAAAATCGGTAGAAGAAAATGTGCAGTTGCACGTGTTTATGTTCAAGAAGGAACAGGTATTATTACCGTAAACAAAAAAGAATTTGCAACTTACTTCCCAACTGCTACTTTACAGTACAAAGTTTTACAACCAATGTCTATGACAGAAAATGTAAACAACTATGATGTAAAAGTAAACGTTTACGGTGGTGGTTCAACAGGACAAGCAGAAGCTGTAAGAATGGCTTTAGCAAGAGTAATGTGTGAAGTTGGCGAAGGAAACAGAGCTATCTTAAAACCAGAAGGATTACTAACAAGAGATCCAAGAATGGTAGAACGTAAAAAATTCGGTCAGAAAAAAGCACGTAAGAGATTCCAATTCTCGAAACGTTAATATTCAAAATTTATCCGAATATTTTTTCAAATACCTTTTTACAATTAAAATTGAATTTAAAACAAAGTTGTCGATATTCCTTTTCAAAAGGGAATTAGTTTAGCATCTAAATGGGTTAAAGGTTTCAGAAAAGTTTAAGAGTTTAAAATAAACTTCTAAACGAATAAACATCTAAACTAAAAAAACACATTGCTAATCAACGGAACGTAAACTATTACACAATGGCAAACAAAATTGACGTTAAAGAATTATTAGAAGCAGGTGTTCACTTTGGACACATGACTCGCAAATGGGACCCAAACATGGCTCCTTACATTTATATGGAACGTAATGGTATTCATATCATTAATCTATATAAAACTGCTGCAAAAATTGAAGAAGCTGGAGAAGCTATGAAAAAAATTGCAGCATCTGGTAGAAAAATACTTTTCGTAGCTACCAAAAAACA
Source organism: Flavobacterium sp. (assembly GCF_044357305.1). Classification (GTDB taxonomy): domain Bacteria; phylum Bacteroidota; class Bacteroidia; order Flavobacteriales; family Flavobacteriaceae; genus Flavobacterium. The sequence goes on along the minus strand of NZ_JBIKPS010000009.1, from coordinate 25,379 downwards.
AGCAAAAGATATTGTTTCAGAAAAAGCATTAGCTTGTAACATGCCTTACATCACTGAAAGATGGCCTGGAGGTATGTTAACAAACTTCGTTACTATCCGTAAAGCCGTTAAAAAAATGGCTACTATTGATAGAATGAAAAAAGATGGTACTTTCATGACGCTTTCTAAAAAAGAAAGACTTCAAGTAGATCGTCTTCGTGCTAAGCTTGAGAAAAACTTAGGTTCTATCTCTGACATGTCTAGATTACCTGCTGCATTATTTGTAGTAGATATCAAAGCTGAACACATCGCAATAAAAGAAGCACAAAAATTAAACATTCCAGTTTTCGCAATGGTTGATACTAACTCTGATCCACGTGAAGTAGATTACGTTATTCCATCCAATGATGATGCTTCTAAATCAATTGATAAAATTTTAACTTTAGTTACTGATGCTGTAAAAGACGGATTGGCTAACAGAACATCTGAAAAAGACGGAGAAGAATCTCCAGAAGCGGAAGTTGTTGCTGCTCCAGAAGTTGCTGCAGTTGTAGAAGAAGTTGCTGTTGTTGCTACTGAAGAAGTTGCTGTTGCTGAGGCACCAGTTGCAGAAGTAGAAGTGGCTACAGAAGCAGAAGCTACTGAAGAAACTAAAACAGAAGAATAAATAAATTAAAATTCCAAAAGGTAAATTCCAAGTTCCAAATAATCATCAAAATTTGATGATTTATTAAAATTGGAATTTGGGATTTATTAATTGGAATTTTTACTTTTAAATTTTTAATCTTAAAATAAAAACAAAATGGCAACAATTACTGCTGCAGACGTAAATAAATTAAGAACTATCACAGGTGCAGGTATGATGGACTGCAAAAAAGCATTGGTAGAATCGGACGGAGATTTTGATTTAGCAATTGAAAACCTTAGAAAAAAAGGTCAAAAAGTTGCTGCTAACAGATCCGACAGAGAATCTACTGAAGGTGCTGCTATAGCTATTGTAAGTGCTGACAAAACCTCTGGTGTTGCTATCACATTAAATTGTGAAACTGACTTCGTTGGAAAAAACGAAGGTTTCGTAAAATTGGCTACTGAATTAGCTAACCAAGCATTAAACTATGCTACTAAAGAAGAATTTTTAGCTTCTGATTTCAACGGAATCACAGTTGCTGAAAAATTAATCGAACAAACTGGTGTAATTGGAGAAAAAATTGAAGTAGCTTCTTTCGCAAGATTGAATGGTGCTTTTATTGGATCTTACATTCACGCTGGAAACAAAATTGCTACTTTAGTTGCTCTTTCTGCTACTGTTGAAGGTGCTGAAGAAGCTTCAAGAAACGTTGCAATGCAAGCTGCTGCAATGAACCCAATTGCTTTAAACGAAGCTGGTGTTGATGCATCTATCATTGAAAAAGAAATTGAAATCGCTAAAGACCAATTGCGTCAAGAAGGAAAACCAGAAGCTATGTTAGACAATATCGCCAAAGGTAAAATCCAACGTTTTTACAAAGACAATACCTTAGTTAACCAAGATTACATTAAAGACGGTTCTATGAGCGTTGCTGCTTATGTTAAATCGGTTGATGGAGGTTTAACTGTTACTGGATTTAGTAGAGTTGCTTTAGGATAATTCCAAAGTACGAAATACAAAGTACGAAGTACTGAAATAAATATTGAACCTCGTTTCTTAATGGAAACGAGGTTTTTTGTTTTTCCTTTTTTTTGGTATGGTTTATTATAATGGAGTTTCCGTGGGTTTAACCTTTGAGATTATTTAGATACTTTGCTTTGGATGGAACGCGGATGAAACGGATGCTTTTGCAACGCGGATTAGCACGGATTTTTTACCACAAAAGGCACAAAAGTTTTTGAGGTTTTACTTATTAAAACAATAGAAAACAACAAAAGTGATTTTGGTGGGTTTATTATGTCTGGGGATTGCTTCGTGCCTAGCAAGGACAACTTGGTGGGGAAGTTTCTTAGAAATTTTGCCTCTATTCAATACCACTACTAAATAGCCCCGATAGAAATGAAAATAAAATAGGTCCCGATTTTTTTCGGGACCTATTTTATTGTAATGGATAGCGGGAATGACGTTTACTAAAATGCGCAAGCCATTCGCTTCTAATAAATAGTGTGGATAATGATGAGAATGCTTCGTTCCTCGCAATGACATTACTTAACCATTGGAAATCCTTTGGAACGCATAAGGGCGTCTACTTTGGCATCTCTACCTCGGAAAGTACGGAAGGCATCGCCTTGATCGGTGGTGTTTCCGGAGCTGAAAACGAATTTTAAAAGGCGTTTGGCTACTTCTTTGTCGTAAGGCCCTTTGGCTTCAGTGAAAGCTTCGTAGGCGTCGGTACAAATTACGTCGGCCCACAGGTAACTGTAGTATCCCGCGGAATATCCGTCGCCAGAAAAAATATGCCCAAATTGTGGGGTGCGATGGCGCATTACGATTTCGGACGGCATGTTTAACTCGGCTAAAATGGTGGTTTCAAAAGCATCTGGATTAATGGTTTTGGTTCCTTCCATGTGTAATTTCATATCGATTAAGGCACTTGAAATTAACTCAACCGTATTGAAACCTGCATTGAAATGGGATGCTTTTTCAATTTTATCCAACAAGGCTTGCGGCATTGGCTGGTTGGTTTTGTAGTGCAGTGCATAGTTTTTTAAGACTTCGGGTGTGGATAGCCAGTTTTCTAGTATTTGGGATGGGAATTCTACGTAATCTCTGGCAACATTAGTTCCTGCAAGGGTTGGATAGTTTACGTTGGAACACAAACCGTGAAGGGCATGACCAAATTCGTGGAATAAAGTGCTGGCATCGTCCCATGAAATAAGTACGGGTTCGCCTGGGGCAGCCTTGATAAAATTAGCATTATTAGAAACAATTGTTGGTACTTCGCCATTGAATTTTTCTTGGGTACGGTATTCGTTCATCCAAGCACCAGAGCGTTTTCCTTTGCGTGCATAAGGATCAAAATACCAAAGACCTACATTTTTTCCGTTGGTTTTATTAATCACATGGTATACGGTAACGTCTTCTTGGTACACCGGAACATCGGTAACTTTTACAAATTTTAGGTCGAATAATTCTCCAGCAACCCAAAACATTCCTTCGCGCAATTTGTCTAATTGCAGGTATTGTTTTACTTGGTTTTGGTCTAGATCGTATTTGTCTTTTCGAACTTTTTCAGCATAATAGCGGTAATCCCAAGGTTGGATTTTAAAGGTACCACCTTCGGCATCTACAATTTTTTGCATGTCGGCAACTTCAACTTTCACTTGTGCTACGGCAGGTTTCCAGATGTCCATCATTAATTTCATGGCATTGGCAGGATCTTTCGCCATAGTATTGGACAATTTCCAATGGGCATGGGAAGCAAATCCCATTAGTTTAGAGCGTTGTGCACGAAGGGTAAGAATTTGCGTAATTAGTGCATTGTTGTCTTGTGCGTTGCCATTATCGCCACGATTCACAAACATGCGCCATACTTTTTCGCGCAATTCTCTGTTGCTGGAATATGTAAGAAACGGCTCTACCGAAGAACGGGTGTTGGCAACGGCTCCCAAACTAGAAAGTTTGTGTTCGGTTGCACTTGCAGCGGCAGCACTTTTTAATTCGGGTGTTAAACCTGCAAGGTCGGCATCGGAAGTTATTTCGACGTATTGGTTGTTTTCTTCGGAAAGTAAATTCTGACTGAACTTGGTGAATAATCCTGCTAGTTCTTGGTTTAACAGACTTACTTTAGCCTTAGTCGCAGCGTCTAATTTGGCTCCCGCATAAACAAAATTATCGTAAACTACTTTAACCAATCGTTGTTGTTCTTTGGTTAATTTGGCTTTGTCTTTCGAATTATAAACGGCTTGAATGCGTTTAAATAATTTCGTGTTTTGGTTGATTTTATCAGATATTTCGGCCAGTTTTGGTTCCATTTCGGCTTCTATGGGCTCAAATTCGGGGCTGTTCATATTGGAACTGTAAATCCCGTAAACAGCATAAACGTTATTTAATTTTTTTCCGGTTTTTTCCAAAGCAGCAATAGTGTTTAGAAAAGTTGCAGGCTTGGTGTTATTGGCAATAGCGTTTACCTCATCCAACTTTTCTTGCATTGCAAACTCTAAAGCGGGTTTTAAATCGGAAACTTTGTATTGGTTAAAAGCAGGAACGCCACCATAATTGCCCGCCCAATCTTTTAAAAGGACATTGTCTTTACTGTTTTGTGCATTCATAGTTAGTACTGTAGTAGTAATCAAAATGGAAGTTATTATTTTTTTCATAGGTTGTTCATTTGAAAACAAATATAAGGAAAAGATTTGGGTTTTGGGTTCTGGGCTCTAGGTTTTGGGTTGTAGGTCGTAGTGTTCTATTTACACGGATTTCACCGATTATTAATTTCAAGGTTATAAAAATCAATGGTAATCTGCGTAGTCTGTGAAATCTGCGGGAGAATTTTTTTTAAACCATTAAGATATTAAGTTTCATTAAGCCTTAATGCAACTTAATATCTTAATGGATATTTTTTTATTTAGTAACTATTTAAAATAATATATTTGAACTGTAGTAAAATCAAAGTAATTCCATATCTAATTAATTTAAAAATGCAAACAAAAAACCGTTGTGCTTGGTGCGAAAAAGATGATTTATACCGGAAGTATCACGATGAAGAATGGGGGAAACCTATTTATGACGACCAACAACTTTTTGAGTTTTTAATATTGGAAACCTTTCAGGCAGGGCTAAGTTGGTATATGGTTTTGAAAAAACGAGATAATTTCCGTAAGGCTTTTGCCGATTTTGATTACCAAAAAGTAGCGCAATACGAGGAAGATAAAATTCAGGAATTGCTATTGGATGCCGGAATTATAAGAAACAAACTTAAAGTAAGAGCCGCCGTTGCTAATGCGATTGCATTTATAGAAGTGCAAAAGGAGTTCGGGAGTTTCTCTAATTATATTTGGAAATTTACCGACGGAAAACCCATAGATAACAATCCGAAAACACTTAAGGAGGTTCCTGCTTCTACCCCACTTTCGGATGCTATAAGTAAAGATTTAAAGAAACGCGGATTCAAATTTGTAGGCACTACCGTAGTTTATGCACACATGCAAGCCACCGGAATGGTGAACGATCATGTAGAGGGTTGCTGGACGAGGGATTAGTGGTCAGTGATCAGTTTGCAGTTTTTAAAATCTTCATGAATAGTTCTCTGGAGATTTCAAAAGCACCTAATTTTTCTAAATGGTCGTTGTGTACTTGGCAATCTAAAAGTTTGTAATTGTTTGCTTTTAAATATTCAATCAACTTTACAAAGGCAACTTTACTGGCATTTGGCACTTTAGAAAACATGCTTTCGCCACAGAAAACATGTCCTAAATCTACGCCATACAATCCGCCTACTAATTCGTTATTTTGCCAAACTTCAAAGGACATAACTTTCCCTAATTGGTGCAATTGGGTATAGGATTTTATTATTTCTGCAGAAATCCAAGTGCCTTGTTGCTCTTTACGTTCAATCTTTTGGCAATTAGAAATTACAGCAGCAAAATCTTGGTTTATGGTTACTTCAAAACTATTTCTGTTGAGGATGTTCCGCATGCTTTTCGAAACTTTATAATCCATCGGATTCACCACCATTCGTTCTGGCGGTGCCCACCAAAGTATAGGGTCCTCCGCATCAAACCACGGGAAAATGCCGTTGTCGTAAGCCAACAACAATCGCTCTACCGACAAATCACCGCCTACAGCCAAAACACCTTCGTAATTGGCTTCATCTACTGGCGGGAAAAATAGTTCTTTGGTTAGGAAATACATATTCAATAGCAATGGCAAAAATCAATGGCAATAACAATTGCAAAAATCAATGGCAAAAATCAATTTCAATTTCAAAAATAAAAAAATCAATAAAAAAGCCAGAAATTCAAGTACTACTTAAACTTCTGACTTCTGACTTCCATCTTCTGACTTCCATCTTCTGACTTCCATCTTCTGACTTCCATCTTCTGACTTCCATCTTCTGACTTCCATCTTCTGACTTCTAACTTATTAGAAAGGTAAATCGTCGTGTTCTTCTTCTTTGAAATCCGTTGCTGGAGCAAATGCTTCAGCTGCTGGCATTGGAGGCATCGCTTGTGCTGCAGGAGCTGCTGCTTGGTTTTTTTCGATTCTCCAACCTTTGATAGAATTGAAATATTTCGTTTCTCCTTGGGGATTAACCCATTCTCTTCCTCCTAAATTGATGGAAACTTTTACGTCTTCACCAACGGTAACATTATTTAATAAATCGCATTTGTCTTGAACAAATTCAATCATGATGCTTTGTGGATACTGCTCATCGGTAGTAACTACTAATTCTCTTTTTTTAAAGGTTGGACTTACTTGTTGTTCTCCTCCAACTACTTTTACTTTTCCTGATACTTCCATAATTATTCTAATTTATTGTTTTGCTAAAAGCACTTTCCAAGCAGTTAGCGCTTCGTTTTTATCTAAATATTCTTTGGCCAATTGGTGTTTTTTCACCTCATCATCGGCACTCAAAACTCCTTTTACTTCAAAATTTTGTTTTACAAATATAGTAATTTCTTCTTCTGTAGGCAATGCTTCCACATTTCCTAATTTTCCCAAATCATTTCCTTTAAATATAGGGCTTTCCTTGATAAAATCTGGTATAACATCTACTCCAATTCCTAAAGTTGCCAGTGGTTTTTCGACTTCAAAAAGGCCTTGGTTGGCTCTAGAATACCAATTACCTCCCAAACGAGAAACCAAATCAATTTTCACAGGGTCAATTATTCCATTGGCATCCAAAACGGCTTCGTTAATGTGAATTTTTACTACTTCGCAAATAATCATATTTCCGGCGCCACCTTCGCTTCCGAGGGGAATTATTTGGTTCACCACGCATTCCAATTGCACTGGGCTTTCGGCAACACGATAGGGTTTTACTAACTCGGAAGGAATTGCAGTTAATCCGGCTTTTTCAAATTCGTTTACGCCATCGGCATATTCGGTGCTGGACAACGACATTTGTTGTACCATATCGTAATTCACCACATTAATCACGACTTGCTTAGTGTCTTGGCAATTTACCAAAGTATGTTTGATGGAATTATCGCGAACGCGTCGGGCAGGTGAAAACACCAAAATTGGCGGATTGGCACTAAAAATATTGAAAAAACTAAACGGCGATAAATTGGGTTTCCCATTTTTATCTATCGTACTTGCAAATGCAATAGGCCTAGGCGCAATGGCACTTTGCAAATACCCTTGCAATTTGGCTGTAGAAATTTCCTTAGGATTAATGGTTAGCATGGCTTTTAGTTTTTACAAAGATATGCAATGGCAATGGCAATTTCAAAAATCAATGGCAAAATTCAATGGCAATTTCAATAGCAATTTCAATAGCAATTTCAAAAATCAAATTCAATATCTAAATGCTGTACAATGCTCTAGTTTTTTTGCCACAGATTGCACAGATTCGAACGGATTCGAATGGATTATTTAATCTCGTAACAATATAAAATCGGTATAATCCGTGCAATCTGTGGCGAAAAAATAGGTTTCCTTATGCCATTTTCCCTCAGCAATTATTTTTTTCTTACTTTTAAACAAAAATTTATCCATGCAGTTTTCCGATAAAAGAAATAGTACACGTTGGTTTATTATTTTCGCATCCTTTTTAATCGTTATCCTTATTTTGTGGAATACTTATTCTTTCTTTCAAATATTTAAAAATGAAGAACGGGTAAAAATGGAACAATGGGCCTTGGCATTGAAAACACTTAACAATGCCGATGTTAATGCGGATACCGAATTGCCGTTGAAAATTATTCAAAATGCAAGTATCCCTATCATTGTTACCCAAGAGGGTAAAATCATTAATGATAAAAATATTGAAGAAGATATTGCTAAAGACAAAGATAAACTTGCTCAATTTTTAGAAAAATTAAAATCGGAAAACGATGCTATTCCGATGGAATATTCTCCTGGGAAATTTCAATATTTATACTACGGGGATTCTTCTTTATTGAATAAATTGAAATACTATCCAATTGCTTTATTGCTTATTATTTTTCTTTTTGGAGCCTTAGTATATAACTTTTACAAAAGCACCAAAATGGCAACCCAAAACAAACTTTGGGCTGGTATGGCAAAGGAAACTGCGCACCAAATTGGCACTCCTTTATCCTCCTTAATTGGTTGGCTCGAAATTATGAAAGCCAATAATGTATCGGAAACTATACTTGTAGAAATTGAAAAAGACATCAACCGACTGCAAACCATTACCGATCGTTTTTCTAAAATTGGCTCGGAACCTATTTTAGAAAAAAAGGACATTATTGAAGAAACCCACAATTCTTTTGATTATTTAAAGTCCCGATTTTCTCACCAAGTTACCTTTACTTTTGTTGCTCCCAAAGAACCAATTTATATTTCCTTAAATCCGGAATTGCAGAGTTGGACCATAGAGAATTTAATGAAAAATGCCATTGATGCCATGAAAGGCAGAGGTGCTCTAACGGTTGCTATTGAAAAAGAAGGGCAACACGTTAGAATAAACATTACCGACTCTGGAAAAGGGATTCCGAAGAACCAATACAAACGAGTTTTTGAACCTGGATTTACCACCAAAAAACGTGGCTGGGGATTGGGATTGTCTTTAACCAAACGCATTGTAGAAGAATACCACAAAGGAAAAATAAAAGTAGCGCACTCTGAAATTGGAGTGGGAACTACGATGCAGATTTCGTATAAGTTGGGGTGAAATATAATTTAAAAATCCTTAGTGTCCGATTAAATATTTATGGATAAAAAAAATCTCGCAAAGACACAAAGTCGCAGTTACCTTTAAGTTCTTTGCGACTTTGTGTCTTAGCGAGAATATATTAAAAAATTAAGTTGAGTCTAAGATTTCTCAATATTCCTAAGTCTTAACAAAGCAAATAGTTAGTTTTATCGGACAACAATGAATTAAAATAGGATGACAATAGAAGAATTAAATAAAAGAAAAACACCGATTGTAGTAATTGACCAATCGTTGGAAAAATATAAAAACATAGTTTTGTTTCCTGAGAAATTAGCAAAAGCAAACGATGTTTTGAAAAGAATTGGTTTGCCAAAACGTACTAAATAAAACATGTCTATTATTAAACTAGAAAATCAACGGTACTTACTCATCATCAATTTTCTACCCACTAAACCTTTGCTTAAATAAGTTTCTAAAAAAGTTTTTTGCTTTTCAGTTTGCTCCACAGCATCTAAAATCATTCTCTTTAAACTCGATAAATTCGAACTGTTTTCGGCACCCACAGAACCAATGTTGTAAACATCTACTTTGCACTTATTCATTTTATCCGACAAATCTTGCATGTTTTTTCGCAGTACTTCATCCGATTGTTCGGGTTTGAATTTTTTAAATCGAAATCGAGAAAAATCATTCAACAAACCAATGGCTTCGTTATAATTGGTTACCACTACGTTTAATTTTTCTATGTTGTTGTTTGCCTTTATAATCGTAAAATCTTTCTTTTTGAAATTATACTGGTCAATAATCAACTTGTTCAGCAAGCCATTTTTCTCAATTCGTTCTGCTGCTTCAAAGGCTTTATCGGCTTGCGATAAGCTATCGAACCGATCTATTTGGGCTTGGTAATCTATAACAATTGCAGCTTTTTTCGGGTCTTTTTTACCACCATAAAACTCGGCATTGCTAATGGGAGTTTCCAGAAATTGCCACAAATAATCGAAGGGCATATGGGAAATAATAAAATTGCTAGGCGTTGCTTTAAAAAAAGAGTTGTCTAGTTTCTTAACATACTTTTGGTTTGAAACGTATCCCGATCCCCAAGTAGGATCAAACAAGAACCAATTACCATCCAGTTGCGAGGCGCACCAAGAATGACCAAGCGTTGCAATTTTACCATATTGTTTGGTATAACCTTCTACAACATAAGTTCGCACTCCAACTTTATTGGCTAAAGCATTAAAAACCGCTGCATAGTGCATGCAAACTCCCTTTTTGGTATCTAGTGCTCTCTTGATTTTTATCTCCTCCGTTTGGTTGGCGTCCTGGTTGAGCATGTTCACTACATCATAACTAATAGTGGAAGCCGTCCAAAAGAAAACGGCTCTAATTTTATCGTTAGGCGTTTTAAAATTACTGGCAATATAATCGGCAATTTTAGTGGTAGAAGTGGTAAGACTATCCGGAATTTGAGCCATTGTTTTGTCCACAGCTTCGTATTGTCCATAACTGAAGTAGGAAAGAAACAGAAAAAGTAAGCAATAATTTTTCATGAATAATAGACTTTAGGTACAAAAAGAAATTCCACTAATTTAAAGTAAATTAATGGAATTGGTTCGATATTTATCGAATTATAAATTGGCTTGCACCGCTTTTACAATACTTTCAAATTCTTCTTTGGTAAGCGAAACTTTATTTTGAAACCGCATTTCGTCCATTTCGTTTAACGGAATTAAATGCACGTGCGCATGAGGCACTTCAAGACCAATTACCGACATGCCAATTCGTTTGCACGGAATGGTTTTTTCTAGTGCTACTGCAATTTTTTTAGAAAACTGCAGCAATCCAAGATACAATTCGTCTTCTAGATCAAAAATCTTGTCGACTTCTTGCTTCGGAATACATAAAGTATGTCCTTTAGCATTGGGATTTACATCTAAAAAAGCCAAAAACTTGTCGTCTTCGGCTATTTTATAACACGGAATTTCACCGTTTACTATTTTGGTAAAAATACTAGACATGCTTAGTCTCTAGAAATTTCTAAAACTTCAAATTTCAATACGCCATTTGGAACCGTAATTTCAGCAAATTCACCTACTGATTTTCCTAGTAACCCTTTCCCTATAGGAGAAGTTACGGATATCTTTCCAGTTTTTAAATCGGCTTCACTTTCGGCAACCAAGGTGTAGGTCATTTCCATTCCGTTGGTTTGGTTTTTAATTTTTACATTAGATAACACCAAAACTTTAGAGGTATCCAAATGACTTTCGTCAATTAATCTAGCATTAGAGTGTACTTCTTCTAGCTTGGCAATACGCATTTCCAGCATACCTTGTGCTTCTTTGGCAGCGTCGTATTCGGCATTTTCAGACAAATCGCCTTTGTCTCTTGCTTCTGCAATATCAGCAGATGCTTTAGGGCGCATCACGCTTTTTAAGTAATCTAATTCTTCTTTTAATTTTTTCAGCCCTTCTGCGGTGTAATAAGATACAGTGCTCATAATTTTATTTCTTTAGTTACTTCCAATGGTAACAACGGTGTTAAAAGGAAGTTATTATTTTGTAATTCGTATACTAAACTAATTTTCAAACGTTATCCTAAAAATAGAAAAAATCCCATCAAGACGGGATTCTTTTTTCAAAGATAAATATTTTGTATATTAAATTCCTACTTTTGTATTATAATACCATACAAAGTTAATTAAATTAATTTTTTAAACGAATCTTTTGATACATTTTTTAAAATGAAAAAAATACTTTTCCTTATTCTTCTTTCGGCATTTATTTTTGGATGCAGCAAAGACAAGTTTAGCAATGAAAATCCTTTTTTGCCCAACTATAGCTTCTCTATGGATGTGAATAAAAACTTACCCAGTTTCAGCGGATTGAATTTTGCTGGGAATGCCGTTAAGGCTTATCCGTCTAACGGACCATCCAGAGGGGTGATTATTTTTAATACCGGAAGCACCTATAACGCTTGGGATGGCGCTTGCCCTAACCAAGATTTAACTACATGTTCTACCTTGACTATAAGTGGTTCTAATGCTAGTTGCCCTTGCGGAAGTGAAAATTACAATTTATTTACAGGACAAAGTGCTGGCAAACAATATTCTTTAAAACAGTATCGAGTGGAAGTAAACGGCGATATAATTCGGGTTTATAATTAAACAAAAAACGGCTTTTTCAAGCCGTTTTTTTTAGTTCTACTCGTTATTACCCTGTTATTGTGCTAGCCGGAAGAATAATAATTCCCCCATCGCGTTTAGCAAGCATATCCGAATAGTATTTTCGGGATTGGTTGATGATATTTAAAATAGCAGTATAATAGGGATCTGCCGAGTTTACTTTGGCTAACGAAAGCACGTATTGCGTATAGTTGTTATAGTTTTCAAGGGCATTTTTTCGAATACTTTTCATGTCGTAATGCTCAGTAGACGAAATTTCGGTGTTGCGTTGCGAAAACTTTAATTTAAAATCCGTATTAGAATTTTTTATTCTACTTACAAAATTATCCAACTCCAGTGTTGCAATATAGGGTGCATAAGCAGGACTAATTAAATCGTCTACCAAATTGTCTATACCATTACTTTCGGCTTCGTAATTTAGTTTGGCCAAATTTTTATATTTCTTTACTACAATGGTAATGGCTTTATAAGCAGCAATAAAATTGGGATTTACATCCAATTCATATACTTTTAATTGTCGGTTAAAAGCGGCAAGGCTAACATCTCTTTCGGCATCTAGTTTAGCAATGTCTTCGGTTTCTTGGTTCTTTTTTATTTGTAGCAAACCCTTGTCAAACAAGATAGAGTCGGCTGCCATTTTTTGCACATAGGCGTCTACATGCGTGTCGGTAACCGTGCTGATAGCTGCGGTTTCCAGGTCTTTAATAGAGGACTTAATCAATTGACCTGCTTCAAGATGGGTTAATCTTGTAATTTTTAATTTGTGTAATAACATAGTGATTAATTTTAAAGTTACTACTTAAAGTTACAAAAAATACTTTAAAAAAATAAACCCTTTTATTTAAAAATATTTTTTTTCAAGAGAGAAATTCTGTTTTTAATCTGCCGCAAATTGTTTTGAAAGGAAAAATTCAATTTCGATACCGAATTGCATTTTTTATAGTTTGAAAATGGGTCATCCGACCAGAAATCAATTGTCGGCAGCCTGGATTTCAGTCATCCGACTAGAAATCAATTGTCGGGAGGTTGGATTTCAGTCATCCGACCAGAAATCAATCGTCGGGAGCTTGGATTTCAGTCATCCGACCAGAAATCAATTGTCGGGAGGTTGGATTTCAGTAATCTGACCAGAAATCAATTGTCGGGAGGTTGGATTTCAGTCATCCGACCAGAAATCAATTGTCGGGAGGTTGGATTTCAGTAATCTGACCAGAAATCAATTGTCGGGAGGTTGGATTTCAGTAATCTGACCAGAAAACAATCGTCGGGAGGTTGGAAACGCTGTATTAGATTATAAAATAATGCCTAGTAGTAGGATAAATTAAGGAGCGAATGCCTTTTCTAGTTGTTGTTCTTCTATCTGGAGTGCATCGGATTGGGTTAAATAAAAAATCCCCACTTAAAGTGCTTTAATAAAAAAACCCAGAGCAAGTCTGGGTTATATTTACTATTTTATAGTGCAGCACTAATGCAAATGACTAGTTGGGCACTTCTAAGTACAAAACTATATCATTTGTGTAATAAAAAAAAACTTTTTAACTTATTTTTTAATGTAACCTATTTTTTCAGTTATAATTTTTTGGATAACCGGATTACCTGAATGACTTTCAAAAAGCGAAATAATTTCCTTTTCAATAATATTTTTCCTGCTTTTTGAAATTGTTTCTAGAAAGTATAAAATAACCTTAATAGAAGAATCTAATGAGTGTCTGTTGTTGTCATTAAAGAGAATCAAAGGGGTTGTCTCAATCTCTTTAGGAGTGTTTGAATCAAAAAGTATTCCACTATGGGCACATATATTCCTAATAAAAATAACAGTCTTCAAAAAATTTTGAAATATATATATCTTTTTTATTCCATATAAACCTGCAATTTTCTTCTTTAAGTTCTCATCTTTTAGAGAATAGAATATAGTGTAAATAGTTCCAAAAGTCAAAAATTCTAAAGTTTTCCATGCTGGTGCAAAAATATCATTGGGGTAATTTAGATGGTGTTTTTTTATTGGTTTGTTACTTAACTTAAATTTTTCAGTGTAACTTAAATTTGGAAAATTATCTACAAAATGAGGGTACATAACTTTTTTACTTGCAAACCAAGTAGGATTATCAGGATAGGTATTTGATACATAATAAATAAGTTGAGTTCTCAAATTTATTTCTATTCTGTTCAATGCTTTATTTAGAATATTCTTTAAATCAACATCTAAATAATACAAACAAACTACATCAGAAAATTTTGTTCCTGCAGCAAAATTATGGTCTTTATCAATTTCAAAAGGATTCCAATAAAATCCCAATCTATAATAACCAACATCTAACAAAATTTCTTTTGCTTTATCAATCCCACCACTCTCTTCAAAAACCATCCCTCTATTTGATAGTTTTTGAATTTGCTCCTCTACTGTTGTTGCTTTACTTCCCATATTAATCAATTTATTTCAAATGTGTCATTTAAGAGCCGACAAAAGTTAGATTCCAAAAATTTAAATGATATCTTTTCTTTATTTTATCACCAAATAAAATCTGAGAATATTTATTATTGTATTTATCCGTGAAAGAAATCTTTATTTGTTGAAAATTAAAATTTGTAAACTCTATTTTCTCGCTTGCTTTTAATTCCGATATTTTAAAATTAAACTGATTATCAGATAAAAAATATAATACAGTTTCTGATTTGTCAGGATAAAATAATTTCACTCTTGAATTAACTGGGAGGTTTGATTTGATTTTAAAAGAAATGTCATAAATGTCAGATTTAATAATTTTTACCCAAACATCATTTCTAACATTTTTATTGTTTATTTCTACATAAACAAACTTTCCAAATTCTTTTTTCCTTAAAGTAGCAATTAGTGCAAAAACACTAATCAATAAAGCAAGAAATTCAATTAAACTAATGTTACTGATTGTGAATAAATTATCCATATTAACTATTCTCTACAATTGCAATCTCTTCTTCACTTAACCCATACAACGCATACACCATAGCATCTATGGCTTTGTCTGTGGCATCAATAGTTGCTTTAAGCTCCAATGCTTTTTTGGATTCCTGCATAAAGTAATCTTCCCATTCAGCTTCTTGAGATAAGGACAGTTTTACTTTCTTTTTAGCCAACTCTTTGATGAACTCTGCATAAGGCAGTTTATACCAATCTTGTAGTTTTTTGGGCAAAGTGTCTGTATTTACTTTTACATCAGGCAATGGGCTTAAGCCCATTGTTGAAACAGAAACAGTTGCAGTGAAAAACTTTCTTTGGATGGTTCTTTGGAATTTTTGGGATTGCTCTTGTAGTTCTGTATTTAATGAAAGCATTAAATCTGCTTTTTCTATAAATGGTTCATCATTTGTTTTTACCAAAGGAAAGTTTTCAAAAAATGTATGCTTCATTCTTACTCCACTTTCTCCCAAACCACCCCCACCATAAAAATTCTTAACTGAATAAAAGAATAGTTTGGTATTTAATACACATAGAATATATTTTAAATTTTCTCCTGTAATAATTCTACCTGTGTCAAGACAAAACATAGTACCTTTTTCATGATATGAAAATGAAGATTCCTGAACCATTTCTTGATAAATTATTTTTTCTTTATCAAATTCATTAAAATAATTTGCACCCCATCTTTGTAAAGCATACCATTCATATCTTATGTTCGTTTCCGCTTTATTCCTATTTAATAGACCTTCCTTATGTTTATTTAAATGTTCGTACACAGAGGGGTATTTTTCTTTCAGGTCAATTTCATTTTCTATGAAGGATTTTTTAATATTTTCAAAAGTATTAGGAAAATTCCAAGGGATATAAATCAACCATAAATTGTTATAATTAGCATAATATCTACAAATATCCCTTCCTTTCAATATTGGTTTAAATATTTCAATACACTTGGGACACTGTTTTAATATATTTCTCTTAATATCTTCATCAATAATAAACGCCTCATTAAAACCTGTTTTAATTCCATAATTTATTTTAATATTCCATTCTTTTAGTTGAGTTCCAACAGTTTCTATTTTGCTTTTTATTTGAAATTCTATTTTATTTGAGATAGTCCAAATTTCATTTTCCTTCGGGCATATTTCAACTTTTTTATTTTCAAAAATAGTAAAATCAACAAAAGTTTTTTCTTTTGAAATATCTAAACCAATAAATGATTTTTTATTATTTAAAGTTTTTTTGAAAATTAAGATATTTGAATCTACCGTTGCACTATCAAAAATACCAGAACCCAAATCTAAAAGTTCTGAAGGTTGGGTATTCTCAATTAAATAGTTTCTTAGTGACTTACCATAGTTGGCTCTTAACCATTTATTAGAAGTGATAAAACCTAGCAACCCATTATCTTTTAATATAATATTTCCCAATTCATAAAAAAGACAATATAAATCTCCAGTTTTTTCAAATGATTGAAATTTTCTTTTTTCTAAATCATTGGAAATGGTTCCCATACTTTGAATTTGAACATAAGGCGGATTTCCAATTACTACATCAAAGCCACCTTTGTATTCTTCTCGAAAAGCGTGTTCATAACTACAAGCTATGCTTTCGACAAGGGGTTTAAACCCCTTGATACTGTTGTCCGGCAATTGGTGTTTTGCTCGATTTGTTTTAATGTAATTAATGGTGTTTACCAATTGGTTTTCGTCAACAATTTCTTTACAACCAAATTTTTGGGTCCATAAAGGAATACTTTTTTCTCCTTTCTCTTTTACAAGGGGATGAATCCCATTGTTCAGATTGACTTCGCGAGCTGTTCGCCCTTTTATTTTTCTTACTATTTCATTGACATCCTCCTCTTCACATACCAAAACAATATGTATATGATCTTTACAAACATTGAATGCCAAAATGTTTAAATTTTGCTCTTTTACTAAAACAAAAACAGTTTCTGCAATGACCATTTCGTCAGTATCTGTAAGATAATTTATTTGTGGCTCTGGCATTGTTCCCATGGCTCGCTTTTCTCGAACTTTATAATCTATCATTCGCTGTGAGGTGCGACTATCGTGAATTGCAGTGGTAATATGCCACGGTTTTTTCTGTTTTTCCTTAAATACTTTCGGGAAAGCTTGTTGCCAATTAAAGGCTTTATCTCCTGCTACTGCAACATCATCAATTAAAGAGTTGCCACATTTTATGTTGCCGTTAAGGTCATTTAGTTTTCTATTAGGTTGTGCTGTTCGTAACCACAAAGATAGTTTGGCAATTTCTACACTTTCCTCATTTAAATCTACACCAAAGAGGTTGTTTTCTAAGATGCTATTTTCCATATCACTCATCACCAAAGCATCGCCAAACAATTTGGCTTGCAATTCATCAATGTATTGGTGTTCTTCAATTAAAAAATCAAGAGCTTGGTTCAAGAAAGCACCAGAGCCACAGGCAGGGTCGCAAATAGTTAATTGCAACAACCATTTTCTATAGGTATCCAGCTTTTCAACTAAACCTTGAATGGTTTTCTTTTGTCTTTTTTTATCGGTAAAATAGTCCTCTTCAACAATTTCAAGGGCAACTTTCTGCTCTTCACATAATTTTCCAACGGTATTTTCTACTATGTATTTGGTAATGTATTTAGGGGTATAAAAAACACCGTCTTTTTTTCTTTTGGTTTTCGATTTGTCAATTTCCTGCCCTTCTAGTTGGGCTTTTATTTCATCCAACTCATTGAGAGAGTTTTCAAAAATATGTCCTAATATGTTTACATCTACCTCACTGGCAAAGTCGTATTCAGAAAGTTTCAGCGTGTGTTTGTATAATAAATCATCCTCAATTTTAATGGTATCTAAAACCTCATCCGGCTTAAAAAGTCCTCCATTATAAGCAAAAACATTGTGTTGAACACCTTTGTAACCCGTGTTTAGATATCCAAAGTATTTCTTGAAACGGTCATAAAGCGGGCTGTATTCGTCTAATTCTCTTAATTGATTCCATTGAGTAAGAATCAACCTCACAGAGTTTGGCGGTAATAAATGTCGGTCTTCTCCAAAGAATAAAAACAAAAACCGATCTAATAGTTTCTGTGATTTTTTGAATAATTCTAAGGGTTCAAAATCGGGATTTAACAGCACTAAATTTTGGTGCAGTTCTCTTTTGAACAAAGAATAATCTCTGTATAATTTTTTGGTGATTACATCTTCTTCACTAAGGGATTCGTCTTTAATTTTCTTACCCACATTTTGCGATAAATTGTCGTATCCTAAACACAAATACAGCAGTTGAAACTCTTCTTCGGTAAGTGTAAATAGGTTGAATTCAATATGCTCAATAGCATTGTCTATATAAAAACGGAGTTTTTCAAAGTTAGAAGTAATGACATATACACAATCGGGTTGGTTGTTTTTATACCCAAAGGCTTGCACTTCAATTTTGCCTAAATCGGTAGTATTGGTTCCTTTAAGTTCGATAACTGCTTTTACTTTATCGTCAAAAATAATAGCTCCGTCAGCTTTCTTGCTGTCTTTTACATTTTTATATTCGGTGGTAAGATTGAATTTGGTTTGAGAAGAAGAAGCAGGTTTAGTGTACCCTAATATTTTTACAAATAAATCTTCCAAAAACTCTCCTTGGTATTGCTCTTCTTTGAGTGCTTTTATTTCTTCTTGCACTCTTGGGTTAAGAAAATGGTTACTATAACTGTTCCATTTAGAAAGAAGTTGTTCCTTATTTTGGGCTTTTAGATACTTAGAAATAACGGATTTTTGAAATAGTGGCATAATACGTTTTATTAAACGATAAAAATAGGAATTATCTACCTATTTTATCTTCTTGTTACATTTTATTATCATTTTAAAATCATTATTGTCCGATTAAAATATTTATTGCTAAAAACATTATATGTTTTTTCTCGCAAAGGCGCGAAGTCGCAGTTTATATCTGAGTTCTTTGCGACTTTGTATCTTAGCGAGAATATATTAAAAATTAAGTTGAGTCTAAAATTTCGTACTATTTGTAAGACTTAACAAAGCAAATAGTTCGTTTTATCGGACAACAATGTTTTAAAATGATGTTTCATTCCTTCGGGAAACAAATTACTAAAAAAAAGTTGACAACTAAGGTCAAGTTAAAAACTATCTTGCTTTAGGAATTCGTATTTCTTTTGCTTGTTTCTACTAGTAGGAATGCGCAAACTGTATTTCAAGCAACGCTAGACTAATTTGTAGTATTTTACAAATAATGAAAATTCGAAAAATTGAAACCTACAATTTTTATTTTAAATGAAACACTATAATTATATTTGTGCCTTATTTATTTGAAAAGTATTTATTATGCAGAAATTTCTAGCCCTTATATTCTTGTTTTCATCCACTTTATTTTATTCGCAACTTCAAACTTTAACGGATGACTTTGAAGGGAATGGAACCATTTTAAGTTGGTATGGCGGTGATTGCGGAATGGACAATCATTTTCCAAATCCGTATCCATCGGTTATAAATAATTCGGGAACAGTATTAAAATATTCCGATACTGGGGCACTTTACGCCTACGTTGCTTTTAATGGGGTGGGAAATTTTAATTTAAATAACAATAGTACCTTTTCCTTAAAACTATATGTTCCTTCTAATGGACTTACTGGCAACCAAACCAATCAAATTTCATTGAAACTTCAAAATAGTTTGTTGACCGAACCTTGGTCAACGCAATGCGAAATTATTAAACCCATTGTATTGAACCAATGGCAAACAATTACTTTTAATTTTGCTTCTGATAATTTTGTCAATTTTAGTGCTGCTTCTCCAAATCCGTTAACAAGGTCGGATTTCAATAGAGTTCTACTTCAAATAAACGGAGAAAACAATACCAGTCAAGTAGTTTCTTATATGGATGATTTTCAATACATCGTAACAAATAATACTATTTATGATAATTTAGTTTGGTCGGATGAATTTGATGGGAATGGGTCCATCAATTATTTAAACTGGTTCCAACAGACTCAATTTCCAATGGGTACTAGTTGGTTTGGCAATGAACAACAACATTATACCAACCGTGTTGAAAATTCGAATGTTAGTAATGGTACTTTAAAGATTGTTGCAAAAAGGGAAGCCTATACCAATCAAGGAGTCACCAAACAATTTACTTCTGCACGATTGAATTCGAAATTTGCTTTCAAATATGGTCGCGTAGAAGTACGTGCAAAATTATCGGAAGGGGAAGGTACTTTGCCTGCTATTTGGATGTTGGGCAAAAACATTAACGAGTTAGGAGCCTATTGGCAGTTAAATGGATATGGTGCTGTTACATGGCCTGCCTGTGGCGAAATAGACATTATGGAATACTGGGGGTCCAATGTAATATCAAGCGCAGTGCACCATCCAATAAATGGCAATTTGTCGGTAGATGAATACACGTCTAATTACCAAAATAAAGAGGGTGTAACTAGTGCTTTTCATACTTATGCGCTGGAATGGAATAATGAAAGAATAACATTAAGTGTAGATGGTATTAACCATCTCAACTACCAACCATTAATTAAAAACCAATTTACTTGGCCTTTTGACGCTGAACAATATATTTTACTAAATATAGCAATGCTGTCAAATGCACCTGCAAACTTTGTGCAATCTACTATGGAAATTGATTATGTTAGGGTGTACCAGCAAGCCAATTTAGGAAATAGTAGTATAACTAATGAAACTGATTTGGTGGTATTTCCAAATCCAGTTACTGACCAACTAAATCTAATAATTTCAGAGAATCAAATCGGAAATCGAGCCACAATTTACTCTATTTTGGGTCAAGAACTCAATTCTATAATTTTAAATAAGAAGCAAACAATGGTAGATGTTTCCGCTTTTCCTCAAGGTATGTACTTTATTCAAATAGCAAGCGGAAAGGAAAAAAACACGCATAAGTTCCTGAAGAAATAAACTTTTACCTTACTGATTTGAATATATTTTACAGCTGTTTTAACCCATCCAATTGGTACCTTTCTTCAAGAAGAGGAGGTTTAAACGTTGATAAAAAGAATTCTTATTTCGTATAAATCATTAGGTTAACCGGATTACATATATAAAGAAAAGAAGAATACTATTTGATATAATTATAACGAAAGTTGGAATAAAAATCTTGCTGAAATCTTTCAAATTAAAAAAGGTTCCAAGAAATAAATCTTGAAACCTTTGCTTTTACTAGTGGTCCCACCTGGGCTCGAACCAGGGACCACCTGATTATGAGTCAGGTGCTCTAACCAACTGAGCTATAGGACCGGTTAAGAGGTGCAATATTACTACTATTTTTAATTTATTGCAAGTGTTTTTTAAAATTCCTTTCACATACTGTGTTTACAAGTGATTAATAGAGGTTTAAAGCAGATAAATTTAACTCTTTTATGTGTAAAAATACCATCATTTCAACTTTCATCAAATTTGCATAAGTTGTACAAATAGTTATAAAATGACTAAAAAGTGCAAAAATAGTGCAAATACCGTGTACACTTTTTTAATCTCTGTTGCTACAAATTTTTAATTATGGCAACTATTAAAATTGTACTAGACCAGCGTAGAGCAAAGAAAGATGAAACTTTTCCTGTAGTATTGAGAATAAGACACAAGGATAGATACTTTGACATCAAAACCAACTATTGTGTTTGTAAAAATCTATTTGATGAAAAGAAACAACTAATAGTTAGTAATTTGGATGCAAATTTCAATATTGAGGAACAAAAAGAAAAGTACTCCAAAAGGATTAGAGAGTTTCTACAAGAAAACCGTAACACAGCATTTGACATTAATATACTTAAAAGGTATGTATTACAAAAACCTGCAGAATTGACCACAATAGAGGAGTTTTGGAAAGAAGTAATACAACAACTTTTAGACAGTAACAAGACTGGAACTGCAAGATCATATATCACAACACTATCTGTAATATCTAAAATTATAGATTGCAATTGCATGTTTACTCAAGTCAGTTACAAGGATTTAATTATTATAGAAACTACACTATTAAAAAGAGGTGTTTCTGTAAATGGAATTGCAGTGTATATGAGAACTTTTAGAGCAATTTGCAACCGTGCAATATTGTATAATGTTGCTTCACTTGAATGGTATCCTTTCAGAAAGTATAAAATCAAAAAAGAGAAAACTACTCCTAGAACTATTTCTATAACTGAAATGCAAAATTACTTTGCCCATGTAATTAATGCTGAGGACAGACTTTACAAATCATGGTGTATTGGAAAATTGATATTTATGTTACGTGGTATCAACTTAACAGATTTGCTTTTACTAAAAAAATGCAATATCCATAATGATAGGATTATTTACAAAAGAGCAAAGACTGGAAAAATGTATAGTATTAAGATTTTACCTCACATGCAGGAACTCATTACTGAATTTACAGACAATACAGAGTATCTATTTGGTAATCTTATGGTGCATTATGAAAAACCAACACTTGCTGATGCAAAACTGTATGCGGATTTTAGAAAAAAACTAAATAAGAAGCTAAAAAAGATTAGTAAAATACTTGAAATTGAAACGCCAATAACAACTTATGTATTTAGATACTCTTATGCCAACATTGCAAAGCAACTAGGTTACAGCAAAGATCTAATAGCAGAAGCTCTAGGTCATGAATATGGAAATGCGGTTACTGGAATTTACCTTGAAATGTTTGATAATGAAATTGTGGATAATCTGAATGAAAATGTGATAAAAAAAATCATGAGAATATAGAAATTACTTTCCCTTATTTTGAGGAAATGATTATTGCTTTTGGAAGATCTAAAAGCGCATTATTATCAGATCCATATTTGTTTGGATCCTTTAACAAGGTCCTCAATATTTTAATTCTGTTTGTTTTAGTTCCCTTATATACATATTTTGGATTTACAATATATAACATTGTTAGTCTTGGTGATTCAATTAATAACTTTTTTTCAATCAAAATATTTACATAATTACTAATTGTTCTAGTTGTAATCTTTTTTTTACCTCCAGTTATTTTATTTAAAAATGTTAAGAACTCCGCTTTTAAATCCCCATCAATATGAATAGTATTATCAATATTCATTTTTTCACATAAAAAGTCAAAAAAGCACTTTTGAAATTTTTCTAATTCTAGAAAAATATGTTGAGCATTAAACAAACATACATAACCTTCATCAACAAATGAAACAAGATGCAGGGTAGATTTGCCTCCAATTTTAACTTCTGCTTTTAAGGTTAGTTTTCTATTTTTAGTGGTAGTTTTTTTCATTATTTTTCATTTTAAAGCTAATGCAAATATAGCTAAATAACTGTGCAAACACTTGTTATTGTTAAATAAAAATTTTAAATTTGTAGGTAAATATAATTGTTTAAATTTTTATTGTTGTACACATGAAAGTAAGTTTATTGAAAACATCTAAGTATATGGTTGAAAAAATTAATGCTTATCAAAAAGAAATTAATGATAGTATTAATGATACTAAATATGATACTAAAACCACAAATAAAAATTTAAACTACAAAGTCATTAAGAATTATAATGATGTAGGAGGCGTAATAATTCCCGTATATGACAGTCTAAATTTATCTAGCAAAAGCATAAGATTATCTCTAGAGTCAATATGTTTCCTTGTACATTTAAATGGTCATAATAAAAATCTATTGCTATTTTTAATGACATTTCAAACTAATAGTGAAAACTTACTTATAAATTGGGATAGTAGTATAATAAACCAGTATCTGAAGTTTTGTGAAACAACAGAATTAGAAATTCCTACTATAGGGGTTATTAAAGAAACTATAAAAAAACTTGCAGCAAAAAAAGTGATAACTAATGTAAAAAAAAGATTATACATGCTAAATCCAATATTAGTATCAGGTATTAATGTGGAAAAGAAAAATAAATTGCTTAATGAATATAGCAAATATGCGCTTAAGAAAAAAAAGGATACACATGAAGAGCTCTTCCCTACAATATATAACTTAAAAGGTGTAAAGTAGGAGAGCAAGAAAGTGAGGTCTAATAAAACAGCAATTACAATTATAACCTTACTATAAACTCCAAAAATTTAATACAAAAACCATACTATATGGCTATGATTTAAACTTTGAGAGTTTAAGTGCAAGAACCCCCCACATAAACCACCCCACTTCCAAAACAAACCACGTTCCCTCCCCCACAAAATCTAATATTAATCTTTAATTTTAGTTTTATGGAACTTAAAAAAACAAACAGAAGTAGTGCTCGCATAAGAGTAGCACTACAAGGAACAAGTGGAAGTGGCAAAAGTTACTCTTCCTTATTATTAGCTTATGGTCTTTGTAAAGACTGGAAAAAGATTGCTGTGATAGATTCTGAGCATCAATCTGCAAGTCTGTATTCTCATTTGGGAGAGTATAATGTGCTTAATCTCACAGCACCGTATACTCCTGAAAGATACATTGAAGCAATTGACACTTGTGAGAAAGCAGGGATGGAAGTTATTGCTATTGATTCACTCTCTCATGAATGGGAAGGTGATGGCGGCATACTAGATATGCATTCTCAACTTGCAGGTAACAGTTTTACTAACTGGGCAAAATTGACACCAAGACACAATGCTCTTGTACAAAAGATACTTGCTTCTAATTGTCATATTGTTGCAACGGTAAGAAGTAAGCAAGACTATGTTATTGTAGAAAAGAATGGTAAAAATGTACCTGAAAAGGTAGGTATGAAAGGCGTTCAGCGCGATGGTCTTGAATATGACTTCACTCTTTTCTTTGAACTTGACATTTACAATAACGCAACTTGTACAAAGGATAGAACTCAGCTGTTCAATCCACGTATGCCCTTTAAGATTGATTCTTCAACAGGCAGTAAAATATTAGATTGGTGCTGTAACGGAAACTCTGAAACAAAAGAATTATCTGAAGCTGTAAAACAAATAAATTCCTGTAACTCAATAGAAGAACTTACTCTTTTATATCAGACTAATCCTGAAGTAAGGAAGTATGATACAGAATTACAGGAACGTGCAACCTATTTAAGAAAATCTAATACATCAAGCAATGGAGTTGGCAAGCAATATTAGTAATACCATGAATTTATCAACTCTTGGTGAATTCACAATAGGGTATAAGTATCTATCAAATCTTAAAAACAGACCTCAAGTAAAAAGTGCTTATGATACTTATAAGGTAGTCAAACAAGTATTTGATATGAAAAAGATTGGATTACAGGAGCAAGTAGTAGTTTTGTATCTTAACAACTCTAATACAGTCATAGGAAGCTGTAACTTGTCTTCTGGATCATTGACAAGCGCAATAATTGATATTCGTTACATACTTGCATCAGCATTAAAGCTAATGGCTACAGGAGTTGTAATATCTCATAATCATCCCACTGGGATAATGATTGCATCTGAAAAGGATAAAGAATTAACCAAGAAATTAGACAAAGCGCTTAATTTAATAGACATCAAGCTTCTTGATCATATTATTATCTCTCCATTTGATGAATACCTCTCTCTAAAGGATGGAGGCATCTTCTAAAC
>NZ_JBIKPS010000010.1:0-93295 GCF_044357305.1 Flavobacterium sp. | reverse complement strand
TAGGTTGTGCTAAAATAGTTGCACTTCCAGAGGCTGCAGAAGTACAACCATTGGAATTAGTAACTGTGAATGTATACGTATTTGGCGCAAGCCCAGAGAAAACAGCGGTTGTTCCAGAATTGGAAATCGTAGCCCCACCCGGAGTTGCAGTTACTGTCCAAATTCCCGAAGCAGGCAAGCCACTTAAGGTGACACTTCCTGTTGCAGTGCTACAAGTAGGTTGGGAAATAGTTCCCACAATAGGAGCAGAAGGCGTAATAGGTTGTGCTAAAATAGTTGCACTTCCAGAGGCTGCAGAAGTACAACCATTGGAATTAGTAACTGTGAATGTATACGTATTTGGCGCAAGCCCAGAGAAAACAGCGGTTGTTCCAGAATTGGAAATCGTAGCCCCACCCGGAGTTGCAGTTACTGTCCAAGTTCCCGAAGTAGGCAAGCCACTTAAGGTGACACTTCCTGTAGCTACATTACATGTTGGTTGGGTTATGGTATTAATTATAAGAGGATTAGGTGTATCGTTAATCGTTACTGTAATAGCAGCTCTAGGGCCTTCACATCCTAAAAGAGTTTGGGAAACATAGTAATTTGTAGAGCCAGCAACTGAAGTACTAGGAGTTGGAGTCGAAGCAGAACCTATACCGCCAGTTACAGTAGTATACCAAAGTAAATTAGAACCCGTAGCAAATAAAGCTGATGCGGTAGCATTCTGACAATACGTAACAGGAGTTACCACGGTAGGAGCTACAGGAGCAGCGTTAATCGTTACTGTAATAGCTGCTCTAGTGCCTTCACATCCTAAAATAGTTTGGGAAACAAAGTAAATTGTAGAGCCAGCAACTGAAGTACTAGGAGTTGGAGCCGAAGCAGAACCCATACCTCCAGTTGCAGCAGTATACCAAAGTAAATTAGAACCCGTAGCAAATAAAG
Source organism: Flavobacterium sp. (assembly GCF_044357305.1). Lineage (GTDB taxonomy): Bacteria > Bacteroidota > Bacteroidia > Flavobacteriales > Flavobacteriaceae > Flavobacterium. The sequence continues at coordinate 92,368 of NZ_JBIKPS010000010.1, read as the reverse complement.
CTGATGCGGTAGCATTCTGACAATACGTAACAGGAGTTACCACGGTAGGAGCTACAGGAGCAGCGTTAATCGTTACTGTAATAGCTGCTCTAGTGCCTTCACATCCTAAAAGAGTTTGGGAGACATAGTAATTTGTAGATCCAGCAACTGAAGTACTTGGAGTTGGAGCCGAAGTAGAACCCATACCTCCAGTTGCAGCAGTATACCAAAGTAAATTAGAACCCGTAGCAAATAAAGCTGATGCGGTAGCATTCTGACAATAAATGACTGGAGAAACAACGATAGGTGCTAAAGGCGTGGCTAGTTGAGCATCATTTGTGAAAGTATTTGATGGGAGTGAAGTGCAAAAAGTATTAGAAGAAGTAATAGTGTAAGATGTGCCAATGGTGGCTCCATTAACTATTCCAGTAGGGCCGATAGTAGGGCCTACAGGGTTAAAAGCATAGGTGTTTGCACCATCATAATTTAAAATTGTTGTTATCCCTGTTGAGGAGCAAGTAGGAGCAAGTGTGCTTAGAATAGGTTTTGGAGCTGTGTCATTTACCGTTATTGTTACTTCAGCATAGCAAGATAAATCAATTGCAGTCCATCTTAGCACATTAATTCCGTTGGATAAGCCTGTAACTCCAGAAGTAGGACTATTACTATTAGAAAATATTGCAGTTCCACTAGTTACTGACCAAGTTCCCGTTAATGGTGAAGTTGCGGCTAGAGTTGTTGAAGTAGTTGAACATAAAGTTTGGTTTGCACCAGCAGAACAATTTTCAGCAGTTGTAAAACTACCGGCTTCTAAATAAACAACACTATCGTATGTAGCATCGTTTACATCGGTAACTATAAGTTTTATATGGTAAGTTTGCCCTGGAATCAATCCAGATTGTGAAGCAGTTAGAATTTTTGTGTTTCCATTTAATTGGGTTCCATCAATATGACCATTATTTAATCCAAATTCTGGAGTTGGGGTGTTTTGTGTCCAATCTCCATTAGCAGCTGTACAATAAGTAGCATTTTGTGAAGAGGCACTTGAGCCAACAACGCCATTATTTACCGAATTAATACTTACTTCAGAACCATTTGCAAGTCTGGCAATATTTTTAGCATTATTACTAAATCCTTGTCCGCCTGTAATACCAGGACCACTAATTAAAAATCCAAATTTATCATTATAAGAGGAACATTGATAATTAATGGCGCCTCCTTGGTCACTATATTCTTCTGAACCGAAAACATATCTAAATTGGACTTTTGTATTTACTGGCACAAAATCAAACTCTAAGATTGCACCGTTGAAATAATTAAAAGCACCGGCTAAAACATCTAAATCTTGTATTATTGTAGGTGGTGGTGAGCCTGTTTGTCTAAGTTCTCCAGGTGTTCCCGAAAGGTAGGCAGTTCCCATTTGTGCCACACTTCCTGGATTTGTACCCAATGTTAAAGGAATTGTTGAGGTGTTTCCTGATGTTATTACTACTCCCGACGTAAATCCCATTTGACTTAAAGTGTTTCCTGCACTACTAAAATACCCAACTTGATAACGATTAGAATTATTATATACTCCTCTAAAAACTACATTTGAAATTGTTGTGCCGCTTCCGGAAGGAACTAAAACTCCATTAACAAGTTGGTTAACAGTATTGCTAGTATTATTAATTGTTATTTGAGCAATTAATTCATTTTGGGAAAGCAACAAGAATTGCATTAAAATTAAACTAAATTTATATATTGTGTTTTTTTTCATAATTATTGGGTAATTTTGACTAAGTTTTATGTTTTTACATCATGTAGATTACATAAATCTAAAAATTAAACTGTATGATAAAATTGATATTAATTTCATAAATCAATGATATAGGATTAACAGGACGGAAGTCTGAGGGATAACAGCCCAATATTAGTCTCCTTCAATAACATTTCTCGTCCCGTTTTTCCATTTTTTTATTTATATTTTTTTTAGTAATTCAAGTAACTAAAACATTTCAATAGGTTTAATTATCCACAAAACACAATTGGAACCTATTAGTAATTTTAATGTTTGTTATTTATCAAAAGCTTTAACGAAATTGTGTCAATTCTCTGGGGGGTTTAAATTATCAGAATCCTATTTTTGAATAATTTTCGGTCTAATAATAAACTTCTCAAGTCCACATAACGTTATGTTGCTTGGAGCAGATAAAATCCGATAAGAACTATAAATTCTTTTTGCAATAATATTAGTAAACGATCATATGTATATTCCTATTTAAAATGACAAAATAGAAATTAAAATTAAATCTAATAAGCATTGATTTTATGCTTAATAATCGTTTTTAAAGGATAAAAAGGTAATTTTTACTCATAAATCATTTAATATTAATAATTATTGATTCCCAAAAGTAAATTTTAAAACCTTTGTTTTTTTATATAAAAAATCGTAATTTTGATTAATCAGAACTAAAAAGTGAAAAACGACAAACTACTATTTGAAGTCATTAAGTCAATGACTATGAATGAGAAGAGGTATTTTAAAGTCTTTTGTAATAGACATATTATAGGAGGTCAGAATAAATACGTCTTATTATTTAACATATTTCAAAAAATCAAATCATTTAATGATAAGTCAATAGTTGAAACCCTAACGGAACATAATTATTCTTTAAAGTTTATCTCATCCGACATGAATTATTTAAAGAAGATGCTTTTGAAATCTTTAAATGAATTTCATTCGGAAAAAACGTTTGATATTAAAATCAAACAACAATTAATATCCATAGAAATTCTTTTTTACAAAGGACTATATCAAGAATGTTTAGAATTAATAAATAAAGCAAAAAAAATAAAATTGTTTAATGAAAGCAATTATCTTATGCTTGAATTGTTAAATTGGGAGAAAAAATGTACTGGATATTCATTAGGATTAATAAAGGCAATAGATGTTAATTGTAGTATTGAAAATTGTTTTAATCAAATAAAAAGCGAAAAAGAAATTACAGATATTTATTATAATAGTTATTTACTCAAAAATAATTTAGGTAAAACAAACAAAGAAAAAATAATTTTTGAATTTGAAAACTTACTAAAAAATAATGTCCTGCTAAAAAATAATCATTTTGATTCAGTTAGGTTAAATGTTTATTGCCAACTTATTTATTCCAATTATTACCATGTTAAGAAAGATTATTTAAGTGAATTAAATTACCTTTATAAGGCTTTATCCTTTTTTGATTTCAATGAAGACTATAAATTTGAGAATCCTTTAGATTATATTTCCATTTCTATTAGAGTTATAGATATAAAAAAAACAGGGTCTAGCGATGAGTTCTATTCCGAACTGAAAAAGCTTAGAGATTTTGACAATATTTTGGATCTTCAAAAAGAGGTTATACAGGAAAGAATTTTTTTATTTACTAATCAAGCCGAGTTAGAACATTTACTTTATGTAAATCAATTTGACGATGCGGCCATTGTGCTAGAAAACATTCTACAGGCAATAAAAACATCCAAATATAATATTGAACCCTATTATTTCATTAAAATTTACTACTTAATTGCTTCTATAAATTGTGTTTTTGGAAATTTCTCAAATGGGTTAAAATATATTAATAAAGTTATTAATGTATTTAAATTTTCCGACAGGCCCAATGTCTTTGTAAGAGCTGAATTCCTAAATATTATAATTCATTATGAATTAAAAAATTACGATTTAGTTCTTAGGGCAATTGGGAACGTTAAACTGAAATACAAAGCTAAATATGAATTTAATTATTTCGAAATAAAAATATTAGAAACAATATATAAAATTTCCGAAAACGCTCATATAATTAAGGAGAAAACAGAATTTCAAAATTTATATTATAGTATAAAAAAGAAGTTTTCTCAAGACGAGGTTGATTTATTAAAGAACAATTATATTAAATACATAATTACTAAGACTAATAACAGTAAGCGGTAAAATACTATATAATCCAACTGAAATTAGTAAATTCTATTTTTAGAAATCCTCACTTCTAAATTAAATCAAGAAGGTTATTTCCAAAATTTCCAAAATATTATCAAAGGCGTAAGGTTATAGTACGTTATTTTTTAATCTGACCTATTATATTTTAGTTATAAATTTACTCAATTGCCAACTATCTATTATTTAATGTTTAAGTATTTTTAAATCTGACACCATATAATTATATTTTTTTTAGATTTTTTTATTGAACTATAATTTTATTTTTGTAAATTATTATTTAAAAATACCCCCACCTACTAATCAAGAATTTAATTAATAAATAAAAAAGACAAAAAATGTTCTTTTTATTTATTAATTATTTACTTGATTTTTTTATATAAATGAAGTTTTAATTCACCATAGAAACCATTTTTTTAAATAATTGCTATTATATGCAGATGCTTCAGTGAAATATTTTTTAGAAAATCTAATAATTATTATATATGAAATTAATTTTACTAACAAAAAAACAATGTTTGAATCTTTTTTGTCCTTTTGGGAATAAATGAAAAAGAAGTAACTAAACAAGGGTATCAGGCACTACTTGGTTAACTTCTACCTGGAGTCTAAAAAGGACCAAGTTTGCTGGTGATAACTTGTTTTTTTAACCTTATTGATCTACTGCTCTTTAAATAGATACAATACCTGCTATGTCATTGATAATAGATATTGTTAATTAGGCAAGACATCAAGAATATAAATTATTATTAAAAAAATTAATACAAAAAATCATGAAAAAAAACTTATTTAAAAATTTAAAACTATTAAGCATTTTGCTTATTGTGTTTTGCTGTACCAATAGTTGGGCAAAAAACATTTATGTAAATAATAATGCAATTGCTGGCGATGTTTATTGTACAGCAATTGGAAACGATTCCAACTCGGGTTTAACACCTGCTTTACCAAAAGCAACACTTAGTGCAGCAATAGGTATTGCTGTAAATGGAGATGTTATTTATATAGATAAAGGGACTTATGCTCAAAATACTATTGCAATAAACAAACAAATTACGATTATTGGAGCCGGAACCGGAAATACTATTTTCGACAATGGAAATGCAGCCCAATTATGGGCAGAAATTACTTCTAGTAATGTTTCTGTAAAAAATTTAACTTTAACAAAGTTTTTCAATGCTAACGGAGCAAAAGGCCAAGTAATAAATATAAACGGTGCATTTACAAATGTAACATTGGATGGAATTTTAATTACTGCTTGTTTAGGAGCTTCTGCAACATTACCTAATATTCATATTGCAGGTGGCGCCAACGTTACTATAAAAAATTCTTTTCTAAAATGCTCTGGCTACAATGGATCAATGGGGGGGGGTATATTAGTTAATAGTGCTACTGTTCTTATAGACAACACCGTGTTTTATCAGAATGAAAGCGCAACAGCAACTGAAAATGGTGGCGGCTTACAAGTAAAAGGGGCTACGGCAAATGTAACTGTAACCAATTGTACTTTTAATGGATGTGTTTCTCTTAAAGGTGGTGCTATAGGTCAAAATGCAGGTACACTTTCTGTTTCTGGTTCTTGTTTTTCTAATAATATTTCAGAAACTGATGACAATACTTCTGGAGGTGGCGCTATTTTTGTTAATGGCACTTCAAACACTACAATTTCTAATTGTAATTTTGATACCAATGCTGCAACAGCTCAAGCAAAAGGAACTACTTCTATAGTTGTTGGAACAGCTACTTCAGCAGATGGAGCTGCAATATGCTTTAAATCCGTAACTGGAACGGCATCCATAACCAACTGTTCTTTTTCAAATAACGGAAAATTATTACAAACTGATGGACAAACACTTGTAAACCCATTTGATGATGGTCAGGATATTTATTATTCGGGTGCTTCATTAAATATTACTATAAGTAATAACACTTTTTCTACTGCAACCACTGGTGAAGTAAATATTTTTGAAGATGCTTCAGGTAACCAAACCATGTCTAACAATGGGATATATACACAAACAGGATCTACGTCAGCAACAACAAACGCTGTTCCAACAAGAACGGATGTGGCTGGTTTTGGCACTTGGACAGACACAAATGTTACAGGCACTACAGTTTTAAATATGCTAAGTGGAATTGTAGCTTTTACACCTACTAGAACTGCGCAAAATGGTTTTACAACATGGACTGATACACAGATAGGAGGAACTACTTCCAATATTAGTATGATTAATAATGCTACAACAAATTATACTCCTACTAGGACTGATGTCTATTCAACTTGTTCAACCGTAGTTTTTGCAGGTTGGGCAGATACTAATATTGGGCAAGGTGGAACTTGTGCAACCGCTATTAACACATCAGGTTGTTTAACACTATTAACTCCAACTTCTTCAACAATTTCACCAACAATTAATTTATCAGCAGGAAGAAGTAAATTTTTATCATTTAGAGCAAGAACTTTTAATGGGACAAATACTACAAAAAATACTATTACGGTTTCAATATCTACCGATAATGGGGCAACATGGTCTGTTTTAGGGACTAGAGTACATATAAATACTACCTTAACCACAATGGCTGAATTTGATTTATCAGCATATAATAGTAATACAGTAAAAATAAAATTTGAGTCATTAGCAGCTGATGGCAGTATTGGTGTCGGAATTGATGATATAACTATTGCAGAGAGAACTATCTCAACTGTTGTTACTCCTACATTAGATTTTACTGGATTTAATACAAAAACATTAAACTTTAAAGCAGCAATAATTTCAAGTGCCGTTGAGGCTAAAAATACGATTACTGTTTCAGCATCTTCTGATAATGGAGTTACTTGGACAGTAGTAGGGACAAGATTTCATACGACCATTACTTCTACAGCAATGGCAGCAATAGATTTATCTGCTTATACTGGTAATACAATAAAATTGAAGTTTGAAACTTTAGCTGCAGATGGAACTATAGGTGCTGCAATTGACGACATTGCGATTACAGGTGAAGCAAAAATTTCTACCACCGTATCGCCTTTAATGGACTTAACAGGTAATGCCGCCCAAGTAGTTTATACACATGCTAATATAGGAACTAATGCAGCCAAAAATACTATTACGGTTTCTGTTTCTACAAATGGTGGTACAACTTGGAGCATATTGGGGACATCAAATACAACCGGAATAAAAACTTTTAGTTTGGATGGGTATATAAGTAATCAAGTGAAAGTAAAGTTTGAAGCACTTTCTGCAGACGGAACAATCGGAGCAAGTATAGACGCTATTGATATTTTAAAAGCTGCTTCAGCTAATGCATTACCTATAGTTTCTTGTGTTTCTCCAAGCTCCATCTCTTCCTGTTCAGTTACCATTAACTGCACAACAGAAAGTATTGCACCGGTAATCATTAGTTGCGTGCCAAATAAAACTTTGCCTTGTCCTGCAACTTTACCCGATTATACTTCAGAAGTAAATGCTTATGATGATTGTTCCTTTACAGTAATACAATCTCCTTTAGCAGGAACATCTTTGCCTTTTGGGAATACTACAGTAACAATGACAGTTACTGATTTAAAAGGTAATTTTAGTACTTGTACTTTTACTGTAACCGTTTCTAGCGGAACTCCAGCAACTAATTTTGGAGATTTTGCTTCTGCAGTTGGGATTTCAACAAATGGTGGAACCTCTGCTTCTTTTTATAACACTTCGGGTTCGGCTGCTAATTTAATTGGCTCTTCTACTTTTACAGCTGCCAATCTAGGTTCTTATAGTCCAAGTTCAGGAACATTAAAATTAACAGGTGCTGAATTAAAAACTTTTAAATCAGGTACAGGGAATGTATGTGGTGGAACTTTATTTTATGTTGTATATACAACTGGTTCTAGACCTGCAGTACCAGTATTCCAAAGTTTTGCTATTCCATTCGCTAATGATTGTTCAGGAGGTACTTTCCCTTCTGGAGGCCCATGTACTACTGGAGATCAAAAATGGAGCACTAGTTTACAATCTATTGATTTGACTGCTTATGCAGCAGGAAGCTACACTATAGAAGCTTATTATGCCTATACTGGTTCAGATACTGGAGGTTGTGGAACAACACAATATTTAAATAATTCATGTAGTAATTATACCGCTACTTTTACCTTGAGCACTTTTTCTCCAATTGATGCTGTTGTAGATACGCCAAGTGTTTTAGCAGGCGGAAGCACACCATCGGTATTAAATAATGACACCTTTAACGGAGTTGCTGCTACAACCTCTAATGTTACCTTATCTGTAGTTACAATTGATTCCCATTTAACATTAAACACAGATGGAACAGTAACCGTAGCTCCTGGAACGCCAGCAGGAAATTATACATTAACGTATTCTATTTGTGATAAAGTAAATCCTTCTAATTGTGATACAGTACAGTCTACTGTAACAGTAACTGACCTGCAAACTGTTGCAGGAACAATTACAGCAGATCAAAATATTTGTAAAGATTCAAATCCTAATGATTTGCTACTTACTGGAAATACAGGAAGTGTAATCAAATGGCAAAAATCTGCGGATTTTGCATTTACAACTCCAATAGATATTCCAAGTACATCAACAACTTTATCTGGATCTTTAATCGGTAGTTTAGCAACTACAACTTATTTTAGAGCAGTAGTTCAAAATGGCACTTCAACAATCGAATATTCAAACGTTGTTACTATTACAGTTCCATCAACAACTTGGAATGGTACTTCTTGGAGTAATGGCGAACCAACTATTACTACTACTGCATATATGACCGGTAACTATTCGCTTTCAACCGATATATTTGCTTGTACACTAACTGTTTCTAATAATGCAATCGTATCTATTCCTTCAGGTTATGATGTTACTTTATATGGTAAATTGACTGTTAATACTGGAAGTAGTTTTACATTAAATAACAATTCTAATTTAATACAACAAACTAATGTAAGTAACACTGGAGATATTACGGTAAAACGAATGACCTCTCCTATTTATAGATTAGATTATACTTTGTGGTCTTCTCCTGTTATTGGTTCGCAAACATTATTTAATTTTTCACCATTAACTTCTAATATAGCACCAACTAATATTCGTTTTTATATTTATAATACATTAACAAATCAATATAATTCAGTGAATCCAGTAACTACAACTTTTAATACTGCAAAAGGTTACTTGATACGAAGCCCAAATAATTGGCTTTCTTATAATTCTAGTTTGTCCCCTGCTCCACAAAAATGGACTGGATCATTTACCGGAGTTCCTAGAAATGGCGATGTAAATTTCACTATGGTAAACACAGGAACCAATACTGCTATTAATGCTACGGGGAATCCATATCCATCTGCAATTTTGTTAGATAATTTTATTAATGACAATAGTAGTAACATAGAAGGTACTTTATGGTTTTGGAGAAAATACAATGATAATGACAATTTGGTTTCCTATTCCACTTGCTCAACTATAGGTTGCGCATTAACAAACAATGCTACTTATACGGATAGTAATCTTATTTCAATAGGCCAAGGATTTATGGTGAAAGCTAAGACAGGACAAACAAATTTAAATTTCACAAATTCTATGCGATCTAGCGAAAATGTTAATCAATTCTTCAAATCATCACCTACTCAAATGGATCGTTATTGGATAAAAATGACAAATTCTACTAATGTAAGCGCAGGTCAAAATTTAATTGCTTATGTGCCAAATGCCACTAATGATTATAATAGCGGATTAGACGGATTGTATTCTAACGATTCTTCTGTAGCGTTTTATTCAAAAGCTGGAACGCAAGATGTGGTTATTAACGCGAGACCTAGTTTTGTAGTTAGTGATGTGCTTCCGTTGATATTTAAAACTAATGTTTCCGACACTTATACCTTTTCATTAAACCAAAGAGAAGGGATATTTAACGGAACCCAAGATGTTTTATTGAGAGATAATTATACTAATTTTGTACAAAATTTATCTCAAGGGGATTATAGTTTTACATCAGCAATAGGCACTTTTAGCAATAGATTTGATATTATTTATCAAAACACTTTAGGTGTTAATAATTCGGAATTTAATTCTAATCAAGTTGTGATTTACAATCAAGATAACATTACACATATTAATTCGGGAAACATAAAAATGAATTCGCTGAAAATATTTGATGTTCAAGGTAGATTATTATTTAATAAATCGGGAATAAATGATACTAAAACTAGTTTAAAACTAGGTTTTGAAAGTCAAATGTTGTTATTCCAAATTACCTCTCAAGACGGAGAGACAGTTACTAAAAAAGTTATAAATTAAAATATGAAAAAGTTATTTAAAATTTTAATATTAATATATTTTCTATTTACAGATTTTATATTATTTGCTCAAATAGGAGGTGGTCCTGGAGACGAGGATGATAATGGAAGTACTGGCTTAGAAGGAGGGGATCCTCCGGCAGCGCCAATTAATGTTAGACTTTGGATTTTTATTATTATAGGAATTGCTTACGCTTTTTTATTATTCAAAAGGATAAATAAAATAAACAAACCAAGGGGATAAAAAAGATAATTAGATTTAATCGATTTTGTTGTTCTCGATAATAATTGATTTCTTTGCGATTCTAAAAATTTATTCTTTGAAAAACAAAGGGTTCTACTTTAATAAATAAGTAGAACCCTTTCCTAATGATTATTGAAGATCTTAAAATTAGTTTTCTTGTTTCTAATACAAATTAAAAAAAGTAGTTTGGTGCTTTCAGTGTTTTTACAAATAGTAATAATTCTAGAATCTATTTGACAAAAACATACTTTATATACTTTTGTAGATTCTTTGGTTGTGGAGTTAAAACAAGATTCAGATCTTCTAAAATTTCGTATTTTTTTCAAACAATAATCTATCATTTACCTTACTTTAAAATAAAAGTAAGTGATTTTTCTTTGTCTTTTTGTATTTGATTTTTTAGAATTTCTAAAGAATCAAATTTTTGCTCTGCTCTAATAAATTCTAGAACTTCTATAGTTAATTGTTGTTCGTAAAGGTCTTCGTTAAAGTCTAAATAATGTACTTCAATGGTTTGGTTTGTACCATTAAGAGTAGGTCGAATACCAATATTCATTATGCCGTAAACAAGATCCCCTTTTATAATGCTCTTAACTAAGTAGACTCCTTTCATCGGTATTAATTTATAATCCTCTTTTGTCAGTATATTTGCAGTAGGAAATCCTATGGTTCTGCCAAGTTGATTTCCTTTAACCACTATGCCAGAAAAACAATAATTATACCCTAGATATTCATTTGCTAAAGAAATAATTCCTTCTGCTAGGGCATTCCTAATTTTTGTGGAACTAACTGCAATATCATCTATTTCTTGTGCCGAAATTTGTTCTACTTCAAATCTATATTTTTTTCCAAAATGTATTAAATCATTAATATCGGCAGTTCTATTTTGCCCAAATCGGTGATCATAACCAATGATTATTTTTTGAATTTGTAGTTTATCTACTAAGATGTTTTTTACAAATTTTTCTGCTGTAAGTTGAGAAAACTCTTTATCAAATGGATGAATAATAAGGTTGTCAATGCCAATTTCTTTCAATAAGCCAATCTTTTCGTCCATGGTATTTAGTAGCTTTACAGTAGAATCTTCTTGCAAAATCATTCGTGGATGCGGAAAAAAAGTTAGCACAAGACTCTCGCAATCGACCTCATGAGCACTTTGTATTATTTTATCCAATATTTTTCTATGTCCAATATGGATACCGTCAAATGTACCGATAGTGATAATTGTTTTTTTTGAACTTAAATAATTATTTATGGAGTGGAATAATTTCACTTAGTTTTTTGGGCAAATTTACTTAAAGAGTAATTAATATAATAATAAAACTTTATTAATATTCTTAAGATTATAGTAGTTAATGTTAATTGTTTTTTAGGATTAAATAAATAATTATATATTTGAAGTCTTAAATAAACAATTACTATAATGAAAAAATCAATACTATTTTTAGCAATTTTATTATCATTTGGTCAAATGATTGCACAAAAAAATTCTGTGTGGAATGCTGTTGGCCAAGACCAAATTTCTAAACTTTTAAAAGTTAGAACTGATTTAAATGAAGAAGGGGGAAAATATTTTTCTTTGAATTTTACTGCATTTAAGCAAACTTTGGTTAATGCTAAAAATAAATTTTCTAAACAACCAGGAGTTGAGGTTGAATTTCCTAATAAAAATGGAGAAATTGAAAAGTTTCTTGTTTGGGAAAATTCCAATATGGAACCTGATTTTCAAGCAAAATTCCCACAAGTTAGGGCGTATGTTGGAAAAAGTATTTCAGATGGTTCCATAATTAACTTTAGTCTTTCACCACAAGGGGTCCAAACAACACTTTTTAGAGCTAACAGCGCAACAGAATTTATTGAGGCTTATGACAAAGAAGCTACAACTTACCTTATTTTCGATTCTTCAAATAGAACAAAAAGCACTTTAAATTGCACTACTACGGATACTCAGTTAAATATAGATGTATTAGACAATAATAATAGCAGCAATAAATCAAATAATTTAAAATATAAGACTATGCAATTGGCTTTGTCATGTACTGCAGAATATTCAAATTATTTTGGAGCTTATAGTAGTGCTGATGTAGCACTTGTTATTGCGGCCATGAATGCAACAATGACTCGTGTAAATGGTATATTTGAAAAGGATTTAGCTGTTCATTTGAACTTGATTGATAATACAAGTGTAATTTATTACAATTCATCAACCGATCCTTATGATTCTTCTGTCACTGGAGCTGCATCGCCGGGCGCTACATGGAATGCTCAATTAATGAATAATTTGCATAATACATTAGGAGATTCAGCATTTGATATTGGTCATTTGTTTGGAGGTGACGGAGGTGGTGGAAATGCAGGGTGTATTGGTTGTGTTTGTACTAATGTTCTGTCTACAGGTGGATCAGCTACTAATAGTTATAAAGGTTCCGGCTTTACCTCACCATCAAATGGAATTCCAGCAGGGGATAGTTTTGATGTGGACTATGTGGCTCATGAAATGGGGCATCAAATGGGAGGAAACCATACTTTTACCCATGGATATGAGGGATCAATTGCTCAAACCGAGCCAGGAAGTGGTTCAACAATTATGGGATATGCAGGAGTTACTAATTATAACGTGCAAGCGCATTCGGATCCTATTTTTTCTTATAAAAGTATTTTGCAAATACAGACTAATTTAAACACTAAATCTTGTCCTATATCTACCACGATGACAGATAACAGACCTGTTGTATCTGCTGGTTTAGATTATACTATTCCTATTGGAACCGCATTTATGCTAACAGGGACAGCTACAGATGCAGATGCTAGTGATGTATTAACTTATCTTTGGGAGCAAAATGATCTTGGAACTAATGCTACAACAAATGCAAATAGTGAAGTAATACAGACCAAAACAGTAGGGCCAAACTTTAGAACCTTTAAACCAAGTACAAATATTTTTAGATATTTTCCTCAAATGGGTAAAATATTAGCTGGCACAATTGCAATAACAACTGCTACTGTGACTAATTGGGAATCTGTATCTTCTGTAGCTAGACCATTAAATTTTACTTTTACAGCTAGAGACAATCAAGCAGGAGCAGGTCAAACAAATACAGATGCTTCTATTATTACTGTTAATGCAACTGGAGGAGCTTTTTCAGTTTCTTCTCAAAGCACTACCGGTCTTTCGTATGCTGGAAATTCTTCTCAAACGGTAACTTGGGTTCCAGGAAGCACTGCATTAACTCCTTTTAACTCTCCTACAGTAGATATTTTAGTTTCTACAAATGTTTCAACAGCTCTTGAAGGATATGTTGCTACGACTCCATCTGTTCCAAATACCACAACTTGGACAACAATAGCTTCTGGGGTGCCAAATAATGGTTCTTACACAGTAACTTTACCAAATGTCCCAGCAACAAAAACAGCTTGTAGATTTATGGTTAAAGCTGTTGGAAATGTTTTTTTAGCAGTAAATTCTAAAAATTTCACTATTACACCTTCATTAGCAAATGAAGAATTTGGATTTACTAATTTCAGTATTTATCCAAATCCTAATAAAGGAAATTTCAATGTGAAGTTTGACTCTTCTACTAGCAATAATATTAGTATTATGGTACACGATATAAGAGGAAGAAATATTTTTGACAAACAATTTTCTAATACTGGAATCTTTTCTCAAAACCTTCAGTTAGAAAATGTTGAATCAGGGGTTTATTTAGTAACCGTAAAAGACGGGGATAAAAAAATTGTAAAAAGAATAGTTATTGAATAAAAACTGATAATCTTATTACTTGGGTATGTCTCCAAATAGTTTATAACTATTGGAGGCATTTCTTTTTTAAACTATTTATAGTATCCAATTAATTGGTCTAAATAACCATCGTTTTTTGCTACATATCAAAAACAGCATTTTATATTTTATACCATTGCAAAGAGAGAACCCTTGATTTAAATGAAAATCTTGACAATTCGATACCGAATAAGTGTGTTGAATAGATTCGTTCCAAGCTATGACAGATTGCTACGTAAAGAGGGAAAGAAGTTTGCTGAAATGCCGAATACTTTCACTATTAAAAATAGAATTTCTTAATCTTTAGAAAAGGTCTTAATTTCAAATTTTTCACCGTCGAAAACGCCATAGGTGAAATACCCAATCCAGTCTCCTAGATTAACGTACTCGGAGTTTTCTCCAACTTTGACTATCATAGGAAGGTGACGGTGGCCAAAAACAAAGTAATTGTAGTGATTCGTTTGTAATTTTCGTTTGGTGTATTGAATCAACCATTCTTTGTCTTCTCCTAAAAAAATGACGTCTTCGGCGCCTGAAATTAATTTGTTTTTTACCGAAAGGTGTTGCGCTAATTTCATGCCAATATCGGGATGCAACCATCTGTAAAGCCATTTTGAGAATGGGTGTACAAAAACTTTTTTCATTCGTTTATAGCCTTTGTCGCCGGGACCTTTGCCGTCGCCATGCCCTATTAAAAAGGTTTTATCGTTGAAGTTAAATTCTTTATTGTCGTGGTAGACTGGGATATTCAATTCTTTTTGGAAATAGTCGTTCATCCACAAATCGTGGTTGCCAACGAAAAAATAAATTGGGATACCGCTATCTTTAATTTCGGCTAATTTCCCGAGAACTCTAACGAATCCTTTGGGAACTACGGTTTTATATTCGAACCAAAAATCGAATAAATCACCTAACAGAAATATGGCTTCGGCATCTTTTTTAACCTCATCCAACCATGCAACAAACTTTTGCTCACGCGGAAAACTTGCTTCTGGTGTAGGAGCTCCAAAATGTTGGTCGGATGCGAAGTAGATTTTTTTGTTGGACATTGGGTAAAAGTACTAAATTACAAATTATCGGAAGCATACCATTCGGCAAAAGAGCTTTCAGTTTCTTGTAATTTTAAAGAATGTAAAAGAATTTCTTTTGGCAATCTATCGCTAATTTTCTTAGCAAAATCTACAACCATGTTTTCACTTGTAGGCTGGTAATCCACTAAAATAACATGATGGCCACGTTTTTTTAATTCTTCGGCCAATTCTACGTGAGGGGTGTTTTTGTTAAAAACAGTTGCATGATCAAATAGATCAACAATTTCTTCTCGAACAATTTTCTTTAAATCGGAGAAATCTATTACCATACCAAACTTCACATTCGATTGGTCTAAAATTGGAGTACCAATAACGGTCACCGAAAGTTTATAACTATGTCCGTGAACATTTTTGCATTTTCCATCATAGCCATAAAGCGCATGACCGGTTTCAAAAGAAAATTGCTTGGTAATTCTGATTTTACTCATGGAAAAATTATTTGATTACAAATTTAGTGAAATTTACTCGTTATCGTTTCTGTTTTTAGCACGATAATACATCCAATAGGCAATTCCTACTAAAATCACAAAAGGCAAGAAGGTTCCAATTACAATTCCTATCTGGTAGGATCCATCTGGCGCATGTTTTACTTTATCAGTAATATTCACTTGTTGAATTAGGGTGTAGATAGTCATCGTATTCAAATTTAAATTAAACTATTACAAAAAAAATAAGGTCTACTGTGAAGTGACCTTATTTATTGTAGTGTTTTCTGCTTATGGATTTAGCTCAAATATTTGATTTTCATTAGCAATAGATGCTCTTGCATTTAAAACTACATTGTCACTTCCTACCAAAAATGCCGCAAAACTTATGTTTGCCGAATTGGCAATGTTTGCAGGTATTGGAATTGTAAAATTTTTTGTAACAGTACTTCCATTCGTGGTTCCAAAAACAACATCACCTAATATGTTAGTTATAGAAGTTCGCAATACATGGTTGTGTTCAAAATTTATTATTGGATTTTCTCCATTAAAATAATTAGTGTAATTGCGTTGGTCGTAAATTAGTTTGTCTTCAAGCAAATAAACTACCAATTTCAAATTTGTATAATCTTGTAAAAATTTCATTTTTACATCTAAATTTATTGTTCCGTTTACTACAGTTGAAGTTAAGGCCAACCCTAAAGAAGTATTATTGCCTGTTAAATCTAAAGCTTGTTGGGTATTAGTAGGTTCTGGAAACGTCCACACAATCATTCTGTTTAATCTAGAGATAGGTAATGAAAGGGCATTATTAGGCAATATCAAATCTTTTAATGGAGCAATTCCATTAAAATGATAAGGATCGTTACCATTATGAATAGCAACAGTTACTGCTTTATCCGTTTGCAGTTTTACTTGATCAATTGCATAAGCAACTCTGGCACAATTACCACACCAAGTACCTGTGTAATCTTCAATCAGTACTCTTTTTTTAAAGTATCCAGAAATAGCAGGAGCATTAGCGCTTTCATCGGGCCTGTTCTCAATGACAACAGTGTCTGCGCAAGAGGAGAACAAAAAAGCTCCAAACAAAAAACTCAGTAAATAAACTTTCTTCATAATAAGTAAATATAATATTCTAACCTAATACAAATTAAACTAAATATATTTTAATCTTATGCTTTTTATTCATTTATTTGTATAACAAATTAAATTTTATGAAAAAATTACTCCTTTTATTGCTTTTTGTAGGATTGCATTCCTTTTCTCAAAAGAATTTACCCGATTTAAATCTTTCAACCTTAGATGGTAAGAAAGTTTCTTTAAAAAATGATTTTGCCGAAAAAGATAAATTATATGTGTTTTCATTTTGGGCTAGTTGGTGTGGACCCTGCATCAATGAATTGGACGAAATGAACGAATTACAAGCAGAATGGAAAAAAACCATAAGCTTTGAAGTTATTGCAGTGGCGACGGATGATTCTAGAACTCAAAAAAGAGTAAAACCATTAGTTAATGGGAAAGAATGGGAATACACTATATTATTAGATACCAATCAAGATTTTAAAAGAGCACTTTCTATAGTTAATATCCCATATACTATTGTGGTGAAAAACAACAAGATTGTACATATTCAAAATGGCTATGTACCTGGTAACGAAGTGGATTTATTTGAAAAATTGAAGACATTATAAGATATGAAATCGCTACAAACAAAAAGTTTGCGTAAGCAAACACCAATAATTAGAAAAGCGATAACATATATGACCACTAAAAAATAACATATACTTATATGAAACTATACCAATTACTTTTAATACTACTTCCTTTTACTGTTACATCTCAGGAAAAAGAAAAAGCCAATGTATTTGGAGGATTTGAATCCAATTCACAATGGTACCTTAACGATACTGGTTTGAAGGACGAATTCAACAACCCAACAGTACATCCTCAAGACCCTATACGCTCTACAAATTATCTTTTTTTAAATTATAAATACAAAAATTGGACGGCTGGAATTCAAGGGGAAGCTTACGAAAAAAATGCTTTATTGAATATGAATCCGAAATATGTAGGAAGAAATGTTGCTACTTATTTTGTGCAATATAAAACCGAAAAAATTGATCTTACCGCAGGTTATTTCTACGAACAATTTGGTAGTGGCTTACTTTACCGCAGTTGGGAAGATAGAGCCTTGGGAATCAACAATGCTTTGCGTGGTGGAAGGGTAATTTTCAAACCAACTAAATACCTAACATTCAAATCTATTTATGGCCAACAACGAACTGGTTTTGATGTGGCAAATAGCAAGATTTATGGCATGGATGCCGAAGTAACGCTTTCGGATTTATTGAAATACAAAACCACCAATGTTACTCTAGGTTTTACTTACGTAGGGAGAGATGAAAAAACGGAAATTGTAAACCCTAAATTCAATAATTTAACCAATGGATTTGCAGGAAGATTAAGTCTTTCACACCATTCTTTTTATCTTTCTACCGAATACGATTACAAATCAAAAGATGCGGTGGTTCAAGTTACCGATCAAATTGACAATAACCTTATTAAACCAGGAAGTGCCGTATTGCTTAACCTTGGATATTCTAAAAAAGGATTTGGTATAGATGGAACTTTTAGAAGATTAGAAAACATGAGTTTCTTCTCAGAACGAGGTGCAAAAGGGAATTCGTATAACGACCGAATTATGAATTTTATTCCTAGTTTAACCAAACAAAACCACTATAACTTAGCCAATATTTATGTGTATCAAGCACAACCTAATATTATTCTTGCCGATAAAGATTTGGTGAAAGCAGGTGAAATTGGCGGACAATTTGACGTTTTTTATGATGTAAAAAAGGGATCTTCTCTTGGAGGTAAAAACGGAATGAAATTGGCATTTAATTTTTCTAATTGGAATGCTTTAGGCGGCACTTTTTACATCTACAATCCACAAGATTATAAAGCTGATTTTCTAGGTTTTGGGAAAAGATATTTTACCGATTATAATTTTGAAGTAACAAAAAAATGGAATTCCAAATGGCAATCAATATTTAGTTATGTCAACCAATATTATAATAAGAAAATGATTCAAGAAACTTACGGAGAAGTAAATACCAATATTTTGGCTGCAGAAGCAACCTATAAATTTGCGACATCCCGTTCTATTAGAGTAGTTGGAGAGCATTTATGGGCAGATCATGATAAGAAAAATTGGGCTAGCGCAACTGCTGAATTGAATTTAAATTCTAAATTGTCATTTTATTTATCCGATATGTATAATTATGGTAATGATGTAGATTATTTGCGAAATCACTATTATAGTGCAGGAGGTTCTTACAGATGGAAAGCCACTAGAATAGCATTAAACTATGGAAGACAAAGAGGCGGTTTAGTATGTGTAGGTGGCGTATGTAGATTCGTTCCTGAAAGTTCGGGATTGTCTTTATCTTTAAACACTTCGTTCTAAACGAAAAGAAACAACTAAAAAAACCGTAGGTATCTAAATCTAGACATCTACGGTTTTATTAATTTAGTAATTAGTAACGGTTTTTTTTTAATTAAAATCCTAGGATTAATTTAGCGATTGAAAAATAAATTAAAATACCACAAATATCGTTACTTGTTGTAATAAATGGTCCAGTTGCAAGAGCTGGATCAATTCCGAATTTATCTAAAATAAGCGGAATGAAGGTACCAATTAATGACGCAATAATTATTACAGAAATTAGTGCTATAGTAACGGTTATTCCAATTTTGATATCGGCATTTAATAAAAAATGACTCCCGAAAAAAAGAATTGTTGCAAGAATGGCGCCGTTTAATAAACTTAATGAAATTTCTTTTAAAAGTCTATTAATAATAGATCCACTGATAGTGTGATTTGCCAATCCCTGCACAATAATTGCGGAAGATTGTACCCCAACATTACCAGCCATTGCGGCAATTAATGGTGTAAAAAAGAAAAGAGAACCATGTTCTTTCATTGCTGGCTCAAAAAGTCCTAACAATTTCACACTAACAAATCCACCAAGAAGTGCTAAAACAAGCCATGGCAAACGTGCCTTTGTAAGTTCAAGGATGCTGTCATCTGCTTCAACATCTTGAGAGATACCTGCTGCTAACTGGTAATCCTTATCGGCTTCTTCTTTTATAACGTCAACAATATCGTCAATGGTAATTCTGCCTACCAATCGTCCCATTTCATCCACTACCGGAATGGCTTCAAGATCGTATTTTTGCATAATTCTTGCCACCTCAACATTAGATGCTGAAACTCTTACCGAATCTACTTTTTTAATATAAACCTCACTTATTGGTGTTTTAGTAGAAGTCGTCAATAAATCTTTAAGAGAAAGTCGGCCTTTTAAACGATTTTCATCGTCTACTACATATATTGAATGAACACGCGTTACATGTTCTGCTTGAATGCGCATTTCTTTAACACACGTTAAAACACTCCAGTTTTCATTTACTTTAACCAACTCTTTTCCCATTAAACCACCTGCCGAATCCTCATCGTAACGTAATAAATCTACAATGTCTTTAGCGTGTTCTAAATCCTCAAGTTCTGAGATAACTTGCTCTTTTTTACTCTGAGAAAGTTCCGAGATAATATCGGCGGCATCATCGGTATCTAATTCATCTATTTCTTCTGCAATTTCCTTGGCAGAAAGTCCGTTTAGAATTTTCTCCCGAACATCCTCTTCTAATTCGGTTAATATTTCGGCAGTGATTTCGCTATCTAATATTTTGAAAATATAAATAGCCTCTTCAATTTCTAGTTCATCAAAAATCTCGGCAATATCAGCATGGTGCAGGTCATTCAATAAAACTTCCAATTCCTGGTCGTTTTTTTGATGAATGAGTTGCTCTATTTGAACTAAAAGTTCTTTGCTGATTTTAAACTGCATTGGCCTCTATTTTTAGGGTGAGTTCTATAAATTGTTCTACCGACAATTGTTCTGGTCGGAGGTCAAAGATAGTGTCTTCTCTTAAATTATCCGACAAATTTAAGGATTTTAAACTATTTCGCATGGTTTTTCTGCGCTGTTGAAAAGCCATTTTTACCACGGTATAAAGCATTTTTTCATTGCAAGGCAACGTGTAATTTTCTTTTCTTCGCATTCGCATCACCCCCGATTTTACTCTTGGTGGTGGAATGAAAACCGTTTCATCTACCGTGAATAAATATTCAACATCGTAAAATGCTTGGGCTAAAACCGAAAGAATTCCGTACACTTTACTTCCTTTTTTGGAGCAAATTCGTTCGGCAACTTCTTTTTGGAACATACCCGAAAATTCCGGAATTTGCGAACGAAATTCTAATGCTCTAAACACAATTTGAGTAGAAATATTATACGGAAAATTGCCTATTATAGCAAATTGTTTTCCTTCAAAAACTTCGTTGATATTGAATCGCAAGAAATCTTTAGAGATAATCTTGTCTTGTAGTTGCGGATAATTTTCGTTCAAATACGTAACCGATTCGGTATCGATTTCAATGGCATAGGTCGTAACTGGTTTTTCCAGAAGGTATTTTGTTAACACTCCCATTCCGGGTCCGATTTCTAATACCGTGTCGTATCCCTCAAGATTTAGTGTGTCGGCAATTGCTTTGGCGATTGATTCGTCTTTTAAGAAATGTTGTCCGAGGTGTTTTTTGGCTTTTACTTTTTCCATATTTTTTGCCGCGAAGGCACTAAGTCACAAAGTTTTTATTTTTTCTCGCGAAGGCGCAAAGGCGCAAAATGAAAATTATTTGTTTTATATCCAAGGATATTTATTATGTTTGGTAACCGTTTCAATAGTATGAATGGACCAAACTAATAATCCTGGCTTACCTATTTTTAACAATCTTTCATCAGAAACATCATTCTTTTTTGCCCATTCAATCCATTTTTTCACAAGAAATCCCCAAGAAATCCATCCAATAACAAAGGAAATTAATATATTCCTAAAGAATGGAAAATCTGTAAATTCGCCTAAACCTCCAAAAACCAAAATCATTATTGTGATGATAGGTAGGTTGACTGTAAGTTGACCTTTTATTAAAATATCAAAATCTGTAAGAATTTTCTTTTCCATAAAACACTCTGTATATTTACTTTTTTCTTTCTGGAATAACTATCCAAAAATTATCTTTCTTACTTTCTATTTTATTTTTTACTGGAAAATGACTCATTCGTTCCATCAATCTCCAAAAACTATATACGCGCTCCACTTTAGACAATTTCAAAAAATCCTCTTGTTGCTGCTTATTGCTTTCTTCTTTGGTTTGAAACCGTACTTCCATGAGTTATTAATTTGATTGAAAAAACTCCGAAACAAATTCCAATTCGGTTCTAAATGCTAATGCTTTATCTCCAAAAAGGGATAATCCTTCGGCTCTAAACTTGGGTGCATCCTCATCATAATAACGCTGCAGGGTTTCCTTGCTATCAGTGGTATATTGCACAGCATAGGTCATTCCGCCCATTTCTTCTTCCACCAAAACTCGAACTAATCGAGCAGAAGTGAATTTACCTGTTGCCAAAATTTCAGGAATGTGTTTTTCTTGCATCCATTGCAACCATTGGTCTTGGATACTTGAATCTATATTGCTAGTAACGTTATATAAAATCATAGTTATGGGGTTTGTGAAATTAATTATAGCACTTAGTTGGTGCTTCTTTTGTAAGAAATTTAACTATTAAATTTCTTTATCGCCACGTAACTTCCTGTACTTTTTCTGAGCAATTACATAGTAAATACTGTCTTCGTGCTTAGTTATCAGTTCTTCGTACAGCGGTTTTGCTTTTTCAATTTCGTTATTTTGGCTATAAATTTCTGCAGAATAAAATAAGGCCTCATCGATGTAAATGCACTCTTTGAAATTGTCCAAAATTAGTTTGTAATTGGCTAATGCCGAAGCCATATTACCTAAACTTTCGTAGATTTTTCCTGTTCGTAAAAGGGTTACAGGTTCAATAGCATCGCCTTTGTTTTCTTTCAAAATTGCTTGAAAGGCAGCCAAAGCATCTTGTTTTTTATCTTGAAACAATAAGAAATCGGCATGCGAAAATTTCTTTAATGCTACTTGGGTAGAATCTTCAACGGTGTTATCCGAAATCAGCAAAAAAAGATCCAAGGCATCATTAGCAATTAATTGTGTGGAAGCCGATTTTAGAACTTCTAACTGGTGGTTTGCCCATTTGAAATCGCCTTTGTAGTAACTCGTTTTGGCTATTTTTAAATTGGCTTCTTGTCCAACAGGGCTATTATTTGCGTCGGATTCTATTTGAGAATAATAAATTAATGCTTGGTTAAATTTTTCTTCAAATAATAAAATGTCGGCCAATTCCATTTTTATTGAAGCAATTTGCTCTCGATTGATGGGCATTTCCAAGGCATTTTTTAAAATAGATTTTCCAGCTTCGGAATCTTTCAAATTAAAAGTAACGAAATGGGCTTTTAATTTCAATAAGGACAAAGTAAAAGGGCTTTCGCCAAATTGTTTCAGCAAGGCATCCAATTCTTGACGGATTGCAAGGTAGTCTTGCGGCGTTGCCTTTTTGATTTTCATTTCCATCAAATAAGCATTCGATTGGATCTTTAAATCTAAATCTTGTGTGTTTTCAAGAACAAAGCCTAAAATTTCCTTAGCAGCTTCGTCGTCATTTTCTTCAATTGCCAATTGCCCAAGGTTTACAATATTAGCAAACGATTCGGGGTTGCGTTTGTAAATTGCTTTTTGTTGGATAAAGGCTTTCCCGTATTCTTTCATTTGCACATAAAACCAACTTAAATACTCATTCCAAAACAAATCTTGTGTTTTTTGAATTCGAATTAAGATTGCTTTTTTCAAAGCCTCATTAAAATTTTCTTTACTGTCTTCGGTTAGAAAACGGGTAAATTGGTTTTGAATTGGAATTAAATTTTGAGGCGTTTTATACGATTCCGTTAAGAACATTTCAATCATATTATCGGTATCGCCTTTTTGCCCATACAGCAACGCCATTTGAAAATTAAAATTGTTTTTAGGCTCTAATGCCACCGCAATTTGATAGGCTTGAAGCGCATAATCTACTAATGATTTTTTTTCAAAAGTAGTTGCAATGGTATAAACTTCGTTAGTGTTTTTTCTAATTTTATCTAAAGCTTGCTCGTAGTATTTTTTGGCTTTATCAGTATTTTTTTGCAACTGAAAATTATACCCTAATTCTACCAATAAATTACCTTGTTTGAATTTGTCTAACCGATCTTCTATTGCTTTGTTGGCTTTTTCAAATTGTTGTAATTGTTGGTAACACACAACTGTTTGCTGGAAGTAATTAGAATTACTGGGTTGCGATTTCAACAATTCTTCATAGGCTATTTGCGCTTTTTCAAACTCTCCTCTATCCATATAATTTTGTGCCAATTGTTCGGATTGCGCCGATACAAAAAGCGTAAATGCTAGAGAGAATAATAAGAAAAGCGTTTTTTTCATCTATTGGTTTTAAATAACAATGTACCAAAGTAGCACATTTTGTGTTAGTTTAGTACATTGTTTGTAAGATTAACTTTTAGTTAATAATATCAAATCCTGTATACTTGCGTAACACTTCTGGAATAACGATTCCTTCTGGCGTTTGATAATTTTCTAAAATTCCGGCAAGAACCCTTGGCAATGCTAACGAACTTCCGTTAAGGGTATGCGCCAATTGGTTTTTCCCGTCTTTATCTTTATAGCGCAATTTTAAACGATTGGCTTGGTAGGTTTCAAAATTAGATACAGAAGATATTTCCAACCAACGATCTTGTGCAGTAGAAAATACTTCAAAATCATAAGTTAAAGCCGAAGCAAAACCCATATCGCCACCACAAAGACGCAATACTCTATAAGGCAATTGCAATTCTCTTAGGATGTCTTTCACGTGTTCTACCATTTCATCCAATGCTTCATACGACTTGTCTGGATGCTCCACGCGCACGATTTCTACTTTATCAAATTGGTGTAAACGATTCAATCCACGAACGTGAGCACCATAAGAACCAGCTTCTCTTCGGAAACATGGTGTGTATCCGGTGCATTTTACTGGCAAATCATTTTCAGTGAATAGCACATCCCGGAAAATATTAGTTACCGGAACTTCTGCTGTCGGAATTAAATATAAATCATCCGTAGCATCGTGGTACATTTGCCCTTCTTTGTCTGGCAATTGTCCAGTTCCATAGGCCGAAGCCTCGTTTACCAAATGAGGAACTTGGTATTCAAGATAACCAGCATCGGTATTTTTATCTAAAAAATAAGTAATTAAAGCACGTTGCAATTTGGCACCTTTCCCTTTATAAACTGGAAATCCTGCACCTGTGATTTTAACTCCTAATTCAAAATCTATAATGTCGTATTTTTTTACCAATTCCCAATGCGGTAAAGCTCCTTCGTGTAGTTTTGGAACATCTCCTTCTTCAAACACATTTAGGTTTTCTTCTGGGGTTTTTCCAACAGGAACAATATCTGCTGGTAAATTAGGAAGCAAATACATTTTTTGCAATAAATCGGCAGCAAGAATTTCTATTTTCTCTGAAATAGCTTTTCCTTGCTCTCGCAAAAGAAGGGTTTTTTGTTTTAAAATTTCCGCTTTTGCTTTTTCTCCATTCTTCATCATTTCCCCAATATCTTTGGATAGCTTGTTGGATTCCGATAAAGTGTTGTCAAGTTCTACTTGGGCAGTTCTGCGATTTTCATCGAGTTGCACAATTTCTTCCACAATGGCTTTAGCATCCATATTTTTTTTGGCTAAAGCAGCAATCACTTTCTCTTGATTTTCCCTAATAACAGCTATTTGTAACATGACTTGATTTTTAATGAGAATGCAAATTTAAGAAATTGCTTTCTATTTAAAGAATAATATAAAAAAGATTGTATTACATGTAACGAATTAAAATACAGTTATTTGAATAAATTTTAACAGAAACCATTTAGTAACCAAAAATATTTGTTTGTACATTAGCAAAAAATTGTATCCTAATTATGAAAATAACTTACTTTGCACTATTACTTTTTACTGTTACTTTTACTTTTGCACAAAAGGAACAAGAAGCATTTAATGAACTTGTAAATTCTGAAATGAAATCTGCATCCAATTTAATGGCAGTTGCGGTAAATCCGAATACTTTAAATTATGATGTAACCTATCATAAATTAGAATTTACTATAAATCCAGCTGCTTATTTTGTGTCGGGCAAAGTGACAACTACCTATACTGCTTTGGCAAATATGAATTCGGTTACTTTCGATTTAGTAACCCAAATGGTAGTGACTTCTGTAAAAAAAGACAACATCAATTTGACATTTGCTCAAAATGCTTCCAACGAATTGGTAATTACGCTTCCTGTAACGCAAGCCATTGGCACATCTGCAACAGTTGAAATAATATATTCTGGCGCCCCTCCAAGTGGTGGATTTGGATCATTTGCTGCAACAACACATAATGGATCTCCTGTTTTATGGACATTATCAGAGCCTTTTGGAGCCAGAGATTGGTGGCCTTGTAAACAAGATCTAAACGACAAAATAAATTCTATTGACGTCTATATTACCGCTCCCTCCCAATACATAGCAGTATCTAATGGATTAGAGCAATCTCAAGTTGTAAATGGCGCAAATAAAACTACTCATTTTCATCATGGTTATCCAATTCCCGCTTATCTAATTTGCATGGCAGCAACTAATTATACTGTTTATACTCAAACTGCTGGAACTGCCCCTAATACGTATCCAATTGTAAATTATGTTTATCCCGAGAACTTCACTAGTACTGTACAAACACAATTAGATCAAACTCCTTTAATCTTAGATTTGTTTAGCAATTTATTTGAGATTTATCCATTTCACAATGAAAAATATGGTCATGCCCAGTTTGGATGGGGTGGAGGAATGGAACACACTACGGTTTCTTTTATGAATAATTTTAGCCGTAGTTTAATTGCACATGAAATGGGGCACCAATGGTTTGGAGATAAAATCACTTGTGGCACATGGAAAGACATTTGGCTTAATGAAGGATTTGCTACTTATTTAGCTTCTTTAGTTATAGAAAATTTTGATGGAAATGCAGCGTTTGTTTTAGACAAAACCAATATGATAAACAGCATTACTTCGCAAACTGGAGGTGCTGTTTACTTAACGGATACAGAAGCGACTAATGTTGGACGAATTTTTAGTTCAAGGTTGACCTACAATAAAGGCGCCATGGTTTTAGAAATGCTTCGTTTTAAAATGGGAGATACTGCGTTTTTTCAAGCTTTAAAAAATTATCTTGCCGACACTTCTTTAGCATTTAAATATGCACTTACGGCTAACTTACAATCGCATTTAGAAACTGTTTATGGCAGTAGTTTAAACGAGTTTTTTAGCGATTGGATTTATAATCAAGGATATCCAAGCTATACCATAACCGCACAAAATTGGGGTACTGGACAAGGTCGTTTTACGATAAATCAAACCCAATCCAATAGTTCGGTGAGTTATTTTGAAATGCCGGTTCCTGTAAGAATATTTGGCAGTAATGGAGAACAGCAGGACTTAGTATTGAACAATACCGTTAACGGCGAAGTTTTTATTCAGCCAGTAAATTTTTCCATTGCAAGCGTTGTATTTGACCCCGATAAACATTTGATTTCCAAAAACAATAACATCTCTTTGGCAAATGAAATTTTTGATTTAGAAAAAGCGATTAGCCTATACCCTAATCCGGCAACCGACTTGCTACACATTCAGTTACCTACTTCTATAATTCTAGAAAAAGTAACAATTTTCAATAATCTCGGACAAGTAGTTTTAGAAAATAATGCTATAGATTTTTCACTATCCTCAATTTCTACGGGGGTTTACGCCGTTCAACTACAAACTTCGGAGGGAATTTTTCATAAAAAAATTATAAAAAATTAGTCCTAATCAATATTATTAGTAAAAAGTAAGGTGAAAACCTTACTTTTGCTTTTTTATAACAATACAGAATCACAAAAATGGAATTTGCAATTAAACTTTCTCAGTTCTTACTGAGCTTATCAATACTTATTGTTCTTCACGAATTAGGCCATTTCATACCAGCCAAATTATTCAAAACTAGAGTAGAAAAATTTTATCTTTTCTTCGATATCAAATATTCTTTATTCAAAAAGAAAATTGGTGGAACCGAATACGGTATCGGATGGTTACCTCTTGGTGGTTATGTAAAAATATCGGGGATGATAGACGAAAGTATGGACAAAGAACAAATGGCATTGCCTGCACAACCATGGGAATTTCGTTCTAAACCAACTTGGCAACGTTTAATCATCATGTTAGGTGGTGTTACTGTAAATTTCATCTTAGCTTTCATTATCTATATTGGGATGACATTTTACTATGGTGAGCAATATATTGCTAACGAAAACGTAAAAGACGGTATTTGGGTAAGCAACCCTATAGTAGAAAAATTAGGTTTTAAAACTGGAGATAAAATTGTTTCGATTGATGGCGTTAAAGTGCAAAAATTTGACGACATCAACAAAGAAATGTTTCTTGCAAAAGAAGTAGCTCTAAACCGGGATGGTAATGAAATCAAAATAAAATTACCCGTGAATTTTATTGATCAATTAATGAAATCGGAAAGAGGAAATATAATAAATCTTCGTATGCCTTTTGTAATTGGTGCTGTCCCGAAAGAATCTCCAAACAAAAACATATTAAAACCAAAAGACATAATCACGAGTTGCAACGGACAAACAGTAACTTATGCGGATGAACTGATAGTATTATTTCAAAATTTGAAAGGAAAAACGGTTCCTGCAATTATCAAAAGAGATGGTAAAGATGTAGCTCTAAATTTATCTATTAATGAAAGTGGCAAGTTGGGAGTGCTTCAAGCATCGCTCCCTTATGATAATTTAGAAAAGTTAGGTTTATATAAAATCAACAAACAAGAATATGGTTTTTTCCAATCGATTCCTGTTGGAATTACAAGAGGATTTAACGAACTTGCTAGCTACGGAAAGCAACTAAAAGCCATCTTTTCGCCTAGTACAGGTGCTTATAAAGGCGTGGGCGGATTTGGAGCTATTTTCAATATTTTCCCATCTACTTGGAGCTGGTTTGTATTCTGGAATATCACCGCTTTACTGTCTATTATGCTTGGTGTTATGAATCTTTTGCCAATTCCTGCCCTAGATGGAGGTCATGTAATCTTTTTATTATACGAAATGGTGTCGGGTAAAAAACCTACCGATAAGTTTTTAGAGAGAGCTCAAATGGTTGGTTTTGTATTACTTATCACGTTGCTTTTATTTGCAAACGGAAACGATATCTACAAAGCAATTGTAGGGAAATAAAAAAAATAAAAAAATTATCGATTTTTGTTTGCAAAAAATAAAAATCGCTTTATATTTGCAACCGCTTAGCCAGTTAACGAGATCCTTGCTAAAAGAGCAAAAGCAACAAAAACGTTCTTAAATAAAGTTACTTATACAGTTTCCTTCTTAGCTCAGTTGGTTAGAGCATCTGACTGTTAATCAGAGGGTCCTTGGTTCGAGCCCAAGAGAGGGAGCAAATGAAAAAGAGGTCTATTAAGACCTCTTTTTTTATGGAATATATCAAAGCTTAATTTCTTATAGTCTTCTAAATCTTTTGAAAAAAGACCAAATTACTTCACAAGCATTCATATCCTGACTCGTCTTGCCAATAATTAATTCATTTAGATACTGATACCCTTGTGGCCAAGTATGTCCACCATTTGTTATAACATAACTTACTACTTCACTTCCGTTTGTAGAATTTGAATATACTCTTTGTTTTATTGTTGTGCCATCGTTTGCAATATCAGGTAAATCTGTTATTACAGGAGTGCTAGAACAACCATTAATAGTTATCCATTTGTCAACTGCTTGAAAATGCGATAAAACCGTTCCTCCTGCAGTTCCACCAGCCGTCATTTGTCCACCAGTAAATGGAACTAAAGGGTCGGAAGTTCCGTGAATATAAATTGCAGGGACTGGTCTGCCGGGATTACAACTTGAAGCAATTGTTGTAGCTTCTATTGTTGCAGCATCTACAGCAATTGCGGCAATTCTATTACTTAATTCACAGCCCAATCGCGAAGACATAAATCCACCATTTGAGATTCCAGTTGCATAAATTTTGGTGCCATCAACAGATAAATTTGCAATCGCATAGTCACACATTTGATTGAAAAAACTAACATCATTAATTCCCAATTGATTTGGAGTAGTTGGTCGTCCATCATTCCAATTATTCTGTATTCCTGCAGGATAAATTAACACTACTTTTTCTCTATCTGAAATAGGTTTGAAATTGGCAATGTTAATCATTCCTTCAGGCGTTCCGCTTCCGCCGTGAATTGCGAAGATTAAAGGCATTTTTCCTGCGTTGTTATAACCAGTGGGTAAATAAACAATAAAACTTCTTGCATTTCCGTCAACTGTTAAATTGATTGTTTTTTGTTCACTTGGTTTGTCAGGGGTTATTGAATTATCTTCTTTGTTACAAGACAATAATGTAATAAAAAGAAGAGAAAAAATTAGCTTGTTTTTCATAACTTATCATTTAATAAATAAGGCATTCATTTTTTTGCTAAAATACAAAAAAATTCAAGACTGGTATTTTCTATAGTTTTAACTATTTGTTTTTCTAATAGTTAAGTAAATTACCATCGCTTTAAAATTGTAACTTTCTCCAAGAGGGGGAGCAAAACAAAGCCCGATACGAAAGTGTCGGATTTTTTGTGTTTAAATGGTTTGCACATAGTTTGTACAAAATTACTTTCAAAGACCATAATTAACCTTATGACAAACATAAAACGATCAAAAACCTTCGTCGATTGATTGTATCAACCCAGTAAAATAAGTTAAAAACTAAAAAAATAGTTAAATAACTATAAAAATAGTTGTATAACTAAAATAATAGTTTTAAGTTTGCCTTATAAAATTTAAAGTCATGATAAAACTAACCAACAAAGAAGAAGAAATAATGCACATCTTATGGAAGCTAAAGAAAGCTTTTGTAAAAGACATTATGGAAAAAATTGTAGAGGAAAAACCTCATTACAATACCCTTTCTACAATTGTAAGAAATCTTGAAGAAAAAGGGTATGTAGGATACAATGCCTATGGAAAAACACACCAATACTTCCCTATTGTATCAATAGAAGATTATCGAAAAGCATTTATGAATACTGCTATTAACCATTATTTTAATAGTTCGTACAAAAATTTAGTTTCCTATTTTGCTGAAGAAGAAAAAATATCAGCTGAGGAACTCCGTGAAATTTTAGCTTTAATCGAAAAAAAGAAATAGTATGGAAAATTTCCTTCTCTATTTTGCAAAGGTGAATGGACTAATTATTCTATTCTATTTATTGTATTTGGTTTTGCTGCGTAAAGAAACTTTTTACGTTTCAAATCGCTGGTATTTATTAATGGGGTTAGTAACTTCAATCATTTTGCCATTAATCACATTTACAAAAACCATATGGATTAATCCTGAACCGATTTCTAAATTCATCGAAGTAGTTCCAATAACTAACGATAAAACAATTAGAACTGTTTCGGAAGCTCCTACAGATTGGTCGCTAATTTTAAGTACAGCCTACGGTTTAATTACCATTGTAATATTACTAAAAGTGGGATTCGAAATTGCCTCATTCTTCTATAAGATAGTCAAATTAAAAAAGGAAAAAAATACAAATTATACTTTGATTTATGCTAACTCGACAGAAAACCCTTTTTCGTTCTTTAAGTACATCGTTATTAATCCTTCTCTTTTTTCAAAAGAGGAATACGAACACATTATAACGCACGAACGCATTCACGCAAAACAATGGCATTCCTTAGATGTATTGTTATCAAAGATATTCGGCGCATTGTTTTGGATTAATCCAATTAGTTGGTTGTATCGAAAAGCCATGTTACAGAATTTAGAATTCATAGCCGATAATCAATCATTGGAACAAATTGAAAGTAAATATGAATATCAAAAAACACTATTAAAGGTAGTTGTTCATCAACAAATAGTAGGAATAACCAATCCATTTTATCAATCATTAATTAAAAAAAGAATCATTATGTTACACAAAAATCAATCACACAAAAGAAACGCTTGGAAGTATGCCGCCATTCTTCCTGCATTAGTTGGCTTTATGTTATTATTTCAAATTGAAACTATTGCACAAGTAAAGGAAGGTAAAATTGAAGAATCAAACTATATAAGTTCTTCTAGTTTTTCTTCTATTTTAACCAAAAACAGTACAGATGATGAGCTAAATAAACTGCAAAAAATCTTTTCTATTAAAAAATACAAACTAAAAATTTCAAAAGTTAAGCGAAATAAAAAAGGAGAAATAATTGAAATAAAACTTGATTTTGACTCAGGGAAAACCTACAATCGAATTCTTGAAAGAAAGTCAACTGACCCAATTAACAACATCAAAATTTTTATTAATTCTGATAAATATGATGATACTACTTGCGGTTTTGAAGAAATTAACGATGCTATTGCAGTTGAAGCAGTTGAAGTAGAAAAGGATACAAATAACTATTCAATTGATAACTTAGTCGAAAATGGCAAAAAGGTGAATTTAATTGTAAACGGAAAGCTCCAAACAGCCACTATTAAAAGTAAAATTCCACTAGACCAAGAAATTGATATATTTGAAGAATTGGACGAAAAACAATTAAAATCCAAATACAACATCGATAAAAAAGAAGGTGAAAAGTATTATGAAATAACTACGAAAAGTGAAAGTGAAAAGCCGAATTCTGAAGCCGCGCATGCAGTATTAGTAGCGGCTGAATATTCTGATGATGAAACTTTTAGCCGCGTAGATAAAATTAAGCATAACAAAACAGTTGATGCTAAAAGAGCTTTAATTATTTTAGATGGAAAAGAAATTGACTATCAAGATTTAGATAAAATTGACCCAAAAACAATTAGTACATATGGAAATATTATAGGTTCTCATGCACAGAAAAAATACGGTAAAAAAGGCGAAAATGGAGTTATCGTCATTAATACCAAAAAAAATGATTAAGATAAAGCAAAAGCTGAAATTGAAAAACTAAAATCAAACAGCAAACAGTAATAAATGTAACGATAAAATCAAATTCTTTATTTTAATTTAGTTAGTTCAGCTCCCTGATTTCTGATTGTTAAATAAATTACCATCGCATTAAATTTGTAACTTTCTCCAAGAGGGGGAGCAACATTGAAAAGACTTCACAGAAATGTGAGGTCTTTTTTGTTTTTGATTTGCATCCAATTTGCATCTGTGTAAGCAATATTTTTTTTAAATCTATAATTTTTCAAACAAACTATTAGATTAGGATAAGATTAAATATTATAAAGAGAGTAAATATGATACCAATAGAAAAATGCTTCTGGATTGGATTTTTTAAGTTTATTCAATTTATTATTTAATGGTTCACCGATAGACCAATCTTTAATTTGAACAGGACTTTCAAATTTCTGTATTACTGAAAGATTATGTTTTAACAAAGTAGCTAGATATGCTGCTTTTGAAGCATGTGTAATTGCTTTTTCAATATGATAATTTTCCGAGAAAATGAAACTACCAATTCTTTGAATTCCATTTTGCAATTCCACAAAGTTACCTTTCCCATCAATTCCCCTAGTTACTATACAAAGTGATGTTTGATAAATATCTTCTAGTACATCTGCTTCATTCATACTATCTGAATTTCGATATGCTAATTCTGTTTTAGCAAAACGAAAAAATGTGCTTCTGATGACACTTAGTTCATTAACAACATCAAAAAGATTTCCAATATCATATAACTGTTTGATAATTTCCATACTCATACTATCTTCTTTTTTAAAGTATGGTATTCCAGTTGTGTTTGGAGCAAAGGCGGTTAATTTATCCCCTAAAATGTCTTCTAAAATAGGAACATTAACCGTTAGAGGTTCATCTATAATTGGAACAAATGTTGATTGAATAGGTAACATAATTATTTTAGAATAATTTGCTTCCTCATATAATATGTCCAGAAGAACGTATTCTTCCACTTTATTAGTTTTATGTAATGGAGTATAGAAAAATTTATAATGTTCTTTTTTAATTTTCGATTTAGCATCCCTATATTGCAACTCTTTCCGTAAAAACCCTTGTTCTAAAGTTAATAAATCTAGGGTTTGTTCTAAATTTTCAATTTCTTGTGGCAATATAATATCAATATCTATTGACAATCGTCTGGTTGAGTTGAAATGTAGCATCAAAGCAGTACCTCCCTTAAATATGAAAGGCACCTTCTGTTTTACTAATCCTTCGAGTAAAAGTAAAGCACGTACAACCTTTTCTACTAGAATTTTGTCAGCATTTTTGTTTTCTTTTGAAACCTTACTGAGCCATTCATTTGTTATTTCTTTTTGATTTATCATACACTATAAATTGGCAGCAAAAAGCTATTGCTGCCGTAAATTTGAAATTGTGTTTGTAAATTCAATTAAATTTTCTTTTTTCCTTCTCCTGTTTGCATAGCGTAGTATTTTACTTTGGTTTACAGTGTATTTAGTAAATGCAGTTTCAAAGATTGTTCGCATTTCAGAACCTTGCTGAGCAGAGAATGTTATTGAATCGCAAAATATATCAACCAGTATTTTTTCAATTGAAGCAGTTGTTATTCCGTTAACTTTAATAAGTGGAGCTTCGGAAATCAAAGGTTTTATTATAATGATTTGTTTATTATCAGGAGTGTATTTTTCAAGTATATCTGTAGTTGGTTCAAGAAAGACTGAAAAATTCAAATCTTTTAAAAAATAGAATATTGAATTCATTGCTTCTTTTTCTATTTCAAGTATATAATAAAACTTGAACGGTTGATGAATCATAAACTCATTAAGCGAAGCCGTATTCCAAATACAAATATCGGTGTAAGGATATTCCTTTTTAACTTTTGAATAAATTGATTTCATAAAAGGTGAAATTTCGGGAAGATAATTTCGTTCTTTACCAAATTTGAACTTTCCTCTACCAACCCGTTGAAGTATTCCATTTTGAATCATAGTATGTATTCGCCAATTGATAGTAGAGAGTTTTAACTCTTTCTCCATTTCATGGAAAAAAAATGCTATTTCTTTAGTTTCAAAAACATTTTTATCTTTGAACTGACTTTTAAATTTGTCAATATTTAATTTTTCTGTAGCGATAATAATTTTATTTTATGCAAATATACTAAAAACTATAATACGGCAGCAAACATAAAAAAGTGCCAATAATTAGTTTTATAAGTAATCCAATTTAAAGTACACTTATTGAGTGGCAAAATGACAATAAATGCTCGTTTTTGCAACAATCCTTAATATCTAAAGTGCTGTAAATCAGTATTAAGGCATGTTCATTTTCACACTGTTAATCAGAGGGTCCTTGGTTCGAGCCCAAGAGAGGGAGCAAAACAAAACCCGATACGAAAGTGTCGGGTTTTTATGTGTGTAAAAGGTTGTGCATAGTTTGTACAAAAAACTAAAAGGTACTAGTCAGAAACTTTGGAAGTATAAATTAAAATAAAAAAATAATCATTCCATGTAAGTTGGTTACATTTGCTAATTATCTTAAAATTTTATTCCAAATGAAAGCAGTAATTATCATTATTATTTCAATTTTTGTATTAATTGCAATAGCGCAAATTTATTTATCAAGAAGCACGAAACAAACAGAACAACACAGTTACAAGGTAATTAAGAAGTTTGACAAATTTGAGATAAGAAAATATGACCCCGCCTTGTTTTCGAGTGTAAAACTCAGCAAGAAAGGCTATAAAGAGAGCTCAAGTGAAGGTTTTGGTATATTGGCTGGGTATATTTTTGGTGATAATGAAGCCAACGAAAAAATCGCTATGACATCACCTGTAGTTATGGAATTAGGAGATACTACTAAAATGATGTTTATGGTTCCAAAAAATTATAATTTGAAAAATTTACCAAACCCAAAAAATAGTAAAATAGTTTTTGAAAAAGAGGAAGAAAAAATTATTGCCGCTATTCGCTTTGATGGATGGGCAGATGATGAAAAGATTGAAAAATATAAGACTATTTTAATGAATGAATTAGTCAAAGAAAAATTAAATTATATCAATAAAATTTCTTTTTTAGGTTACAACCCCCCATATGAAGTTATGAATAGACGAAATGAAGTTGTAGTTGAGTTAATTAACTATAAATAGTAACTCAACAATAATCATTTAAATGTAATAAACCTTTACTTCTTTGATTTTAAGAGAATTGAATAGGCAATCATCGCATCAAATTTGTAACTTTCTCCAATAGGGGGAGCAAAACAAAACCCGATACGAAAGTGTCGGGTTTTTTTGTTTATACACAATTCGAAATTAGCAAAATTTTTTATTGTTAATTTAAAACAAAGGTGTTTTATTTTCTATTTTTAAAGTCGAAAATTGCTCCGATAAAAACACCTATAGCTAATCCCAAACCCGAACCTGCTGCAATATTCCCAGAAATAATTCCATAGGCTGCTCCAAAAACTACTCCAAAACAAGAACCAAGAGCTATCCCGATTCCAGAATTTTTATTCCTATTTTTCTCCATAGTAAATTTTGAATTTAATAGATTTACAAATCTATTAAATGTGGCAATAGAATCAAACTCATTTAAATAAGTTAGTACAATATTTTTCTTAAAGTTAAGTAAATATTCATTTCACTAAAATTGTAACTTTCTCCAATAAGGGGAGCAAAGAAAATCCGACACGAAAGTGTCGATTTTTTTATACATTATATTGGATACACATGATTTTGTTTTGTAAACTACTGAATTGTCGTATATTGCAGCCGTTATTGTTTTAATTTCCCCCAATCTAACTACCATTATCATGAAGAAAATTTTACTTTTTTTATTTTTTATTGGTTTGCAAACGGCTTATGCACAGCCCCAAATTAATACCCCAACCAATTATAACTTATGTGATATAGACAATAATGGTTCGGAAGTTTTTTATTTGACCACCAAAAATTCTGAGATTTTAGGAAACTTATCCCAAAATGTTTATTCGGTAACGTACCATCTTAGTCAAGTAGATGCTGTTACAAATACCAATGCTTTATCAAGTCCGTATTTGTGTTTTTTTTCCGGACAAATAGTATTTGTTAGGGTTACACAAATTACAGATCAAACAAATTTTTCAACTACAACCCTAGGGTTGTATTTTAACCCTGCGCCAATTGCCAATACAATAACAACCACTTTTTGTTACAATCAGCAATGTTGGGATTTAACGCAACTAATTCCAGTTATTACTAATTCAGATCCTAGCTTGTCTGTTACTTTTTATACTATGCAAGCCGATGCGGAGTCTAACTCCAATCCAATAATGAATCCTAGTTGTTTTTTTAGTGCAACAACAATTCCAAATATTAATTTTTATTATTTAGTAACTAATACTCTTTCCAATTGTTCCGCAGTAGGAACTATAAACGCACAAATAATAACAAGTTGTCCTCCTGTAGATTGTATTCCTCCAGTTTTAACAGTAGGAAATGCCACTCAAACTAGTGTTAATGTAACTTACGTCCCTTCAGACCCAAATACAATTACAGAAATTGAAATTGCTGTTTATCCTATGGGAGCTCCAATTCCTACTCAAGGAGTTTTTTATGCTTCTAACAATATTGTTATAATAGGTTTAGATTGCGGTATCGATTTTCAAATAATTGCTAGAAAAATTTGTATTATTAATGGCATGACTGCAATGAGTTCTTGGTCTAATCCTATTGTTTTTACTACTCCTTCTTGCATTCCGCAATTTGGTCAACCTCAAAGTTTTACTACCTGTACCGACACCAACCAGTCTTGTTTTAATTTAACGGATAACAATGACGACATTATTGGAACTATGAATCCGAGTGATTATACTATAACCTATCATAATTCAGGTACGGAAGCAGAGTTCAATATTAATCCATTAAGTTCTCCTTATTGTGCCAATATTGGAAATACACCAATTTACGGCAGAATATCTTATAACAATAATCCAGGGCAATATTTTACCACCGTGTTTTATTTAAATGTAAGTGCTTATGGCTACAATCAAACGCCAATTCAACCACTAGAGCAGTGTGATGATGATGCTAATGGAATGATTACTTTTAATTTAACTTCTGTTCAATCCCAAATCAATACTTCCAACTCATTACAATATTACACTTCATCACAAGATGCAGAAGCTTCACAAAATGCTATTTTTAATCCAAGTGTTTATACTGTAAATGTGCAAGGAAATATAATTCCAATTTTTATTAGAGAAACAATTGTTAATGCTTGCGATTCTATTTATTCTTTTAATTTAAGAACTTTCGCTAATTGCAACAACGCATCGGTTTGTAGTCAGGCAAATTCTTTATGTTCTTCCTTAGGAGTTCCGTTTCCTAATACTACTAATTTGCCTTCAACAGGCACTATGGGTTGTTTAAGCACTACTCCAAACCCTACTTGGTTTGTAATGCCAATTAGCCAAGCTGGGAATATCAATTTAATGATCCAACAAAGTACAGATGTTAATTTTAGCATGTCTAACTTAGATGTAGATTATGTGGTTTTTGGGCCATATTCTAATCCAACAACTCCCTGTAATGGTCAGTTAACTCCAAACTACATTGCAAGTTGCAGTTACTCTCCTAATAATGTGGAGTATCCTATAATTCAAAATGTACAACCTGGACAGTTTTATCTTATTATGGTTACAAATTATAGTAACTCCTCAGGGTATATCAAAATTACGGATTTAGGTGGTACTTCTACCGGAGGAATTAACTGCAGTGGATTGCGTTTAAATGCCTTTTTAGATAGCAACAGTAATGGCGTTAAAGATGGGGGAGAGCAAAATTTTCCTTTAGGACAATTCCATTATGAAATGAATAATAACGGAACGGTTCACAATATTTCAAGCCCTGCTGGAGTTTATAATTTGTATGATATTAATACCAATAATTCCTACAATCTTAGTTATACTATAAATTCTGATTACTTGTCTAATTACAATTTAACAACGGCAACTTACAATACTATTCATGTTACCAACGGAGCAGGAATGTTACTTTATAACTTTCCAATTACCGTTTCACAAAACTATAATGACCTATTAACAGCTATTATTCCAATGAATGCTCCAAGACCAGGATTTATTTATGAAAATAAAATAGTTTACACTAATCTAGGAAGTCAAACAGTAGCGTCAGGAATCCTAACCTTTGTTATGGATAGCAATGTTAGTATTACTAGTGTATCGCAATCTGGAGTAACACTATTGGCAAACGGATTTACCTATAACTTTACCAATCTTGCGCCGTTTGAATCTCGCACTATTTCGGTATGGATGCAGGTGCCAACTATTCCAACAGTTATTGCAGGGCAATTATTAACGAATACTGCTGCTATTACTCCTATAGCTGGGGATATTGTTCCAGCAAATAACAACAGTAGTTTAACACAAATTATAGTAAATTCGTATGATCCAAACGACAAAATGGAATCGCATGGAGAGAAAATAGTATTCAATTCCTTTTCTTCAAATGATTATTTAACGTACACCATTAGATTTGAAAACACAGGATCAGCAAGTGCTTTAAATGTTAGAATAAATGATATTTTAGATGCAAAACTAGATGAAACCTCCTTGAGAACCATTAGTTCAAGTCATCCTTATGTACTAGACAGAATTGACAATAAATTAAATTGGAAATTTGATAATATTCAACTTCCGGTATCTATTGCTAATACATCTACAGGAAAAGGATATGTTACCTTCCAAGTTAAACCAAAACCAGGATATTCCGTAGGCGATAGTATTCCAAATACCGGTTTTATCTATTTTGATTTTAATCCGGCAATTATCACAAACACTTTTAATACAGAGTTTATTGCACTATTAGCAATGCAAGAATTTGCAAACAATAATTTGATTGTTTATCCAAATCCTGCCAAAGAAAAGATAACAATACAAATGACAACTTCTAATTTTATTAAGGACATTAAATTAATTGATATGCTTGGAAGAACCATTAAAGAGGAGCATTTCACTTCTTCTAATTTATCAGAAACACTTCAATTAAAAGAAGTTACTAATGGAACTTATTTTATTGAAGTTACTACCGATTCAAACAAAAAAGAAATTAAGAAAATCATAGTGAATTAGAACTGTTTAAAGCAACGGAGTGGGTCCAATATATTAAGAGCTTTTACAGAAATGTGAAGGCTCTTTTTTTAATAAATTTCGTCCTTTGCATAGGGATTCCAAAATTAAAAAGGAATTAAATACATTTTGGCTTACCTTTATAAATTAGAAAATTAATTATAAACCCATGAAAGACTTACTCCACCAAATCTACGGAACCATATTAGAAGAAGCGCTTCTTAACGAAATTCAACAAGTAGCAATGCTAAAAGAATTCAAAGAAGGAGATGTGATTATTGACTTTGGGGATTATATCAAAAAAATGCCACTCCTTCTTTCAGGAGCCATAAAAATTTTACGCGAAGATTTTGACGAAGGAGAACTGCTACTTTATTTTATTGAAAAAGGAGATACGTGTTCCATGTCGATGGCCTGTTGCCTTGGCGATACTAAAAGCGAAATAAGAGCCGTGGCAGAAACCAATGGTCAAGTGGTCATGATTCCAGTAATGTACATGGAATTATGGCTAGGAAAATATAAATCTTGGCGCAACTACGTCTTTGCTAGTTACAACAATCGTTTAAAGGAAATGCTTACTGCAATTGATAATTTAGCATTCATGAATATGGATAAACGTTTGCTGAATTACCTTTTAGAAAAGTCTAAAATCAACACCACAAAAGAAATTAACACTACCCATCAAGAAATTGCCTACGATTTAAATACGTCTCGAGTAGTTATTTCTAGATTATTGAAAGCCCTAGAAAAAAACGGAAAAATTAAATTACACCGCGCTTATATTGAACTTATAAGTTAAATTCCATTTCTGTTTTTAATTCATTTTCTTCTCTGTAATAGTGTTCCTGTAAAAGGAATTCTACCAACTTATTTTTGTTTCACAATCAGAACTAAATTATGAAGAAGAAAAAACTCTTTTATACCAACGAAACACTTTTGGCTTCCTTTTTAGTCCTAGCCAGGACACCTCTTGTATTTCTAAAAGTAATTGTTGCAAAAAGTATCCGAGAAGAATTTGCAAATAAAAATCGCAGAGAAAACCTACCTCTCTGCCAAAGCAGATTACCAAAATCCTATTTTCCATTTTTTGTAACAAATGTCACATACCATATAAATAATGCCTTGTATTTTTGTAAAATGAAATACTTTGCAATTTTACTGTGTTTTTATTTCAATGCACTTACCATTCTTCCATCGGTTAAGGTACTAAAAATGCAATTTGCTGAAAAACAGCAATCTTCATGCACAAGTTCTACTTCTGATTGTGAACCAACAAAAGGATGTGAAAAAGAAAAATGTTTGTTAAACTACAGTTTGAATAACCCAACTTTTTTAGTTTTTACTTCCACTTATGTTTTCCTGAATAATAGTGTTTTTATTCCTAAAAAAGAACCTGTTTTTTATCACAAAAATTTCATTTCTAATTATATTGTAGCTATTTGGCAACCGCCAGAATCATTTTTTATTTCTTAAATCAATGTAATTTAATAATTACAAAATCACAGTTTAAAAATTTAAAATATACAAAAATGAATAAATTAGTTTCAACATTAGCAACACTAGCTTTATTATTTTCAATGAATGTAAACGCCCAACAAGAGCCAAAACAAAAAAAGAAAAAAGCTAAAACCGAAAAATCTTGCTCAACAGATGAAAAAAAATCTTGTGGAACAGGAGAGAAAAAAGGTGGCTGTTGTGCTTCTAAAAAAGTAGAAGAGAAAAAATCATAAATTTCTATTATAATAGTTAAGTATAGTGTCAGTTTTTAATTGACACTATACAACTATTGTATAATCTTAAAAATAATTAAAATGAAATCACTTTATAAAATTGTATTTCTTTTAATCTCAAGTTTGGCTTTTTCGCAAAATACTTTTGATTATCAAGTACAATTAAATCCGATAACTATTCCTAATTTTCCTGGAATACATTCTTACGCATTTGCACAACACGACGGAAAATGGCTGCTAATTGGTGGAAGAATTGACGGAATTCATGCCCGCCAACCCTTTAACGCATTTCCTGTATCCAGTAATAACACCAACCTCTACGTTGTTGATATTGCCACGAATCAGTTTTGGTCTGCATCGGTAAATTCGCTTTCAACGGCTTTAAAAGAACAACTTCAAGCAACTAATTTCAATTTCTTTCAAGACGACACTACGTTGTATGTAGTTGGTGGTTATGCTTTTTCGGCAACGGCAAACGACCATATTACATTTAATAAATTGACTTCGGTTGATGTCCCTAATTTAATCAATGCGGTAATAAGTGGCGCACCAATTACTAGTTTTTTTAAACAAATGACCGATGAGAATTTAGCAGTAAATGGCGGACATTTAGCTAAAATTGGCAGTACTTTTTATCTAGTTGGTGGACATCGTTTTGACGGAAGATACAACCCAATGAACAACCCAACTTTTGTACAAACCTATACTAACAGTATCAAACAATTTACTATTGATAATTCCGGCACTCAATTGAGTATTTCTAATTATCAAGTCGTTACCGATGCCGTTCATTTACACCGAAGAGATTATAATTTGTTACCGCAAGTTTTCCCAAATGGTGAATTAGGATATACCATTTCATCAGGCGTTTTTCAAATAAATGTCGATTTACCATTTCTATATCCTGTCGATATTAAAGCGTCTGGTTATTTCCCTCAAACTTCTTTTAATCAATATTTGAGCAATTACCACAGTGCGATATCTTGTTTGTATGATGTAACAGATAACAGAATGCACAATTTATTTTTTGGTGGAATTAGCCAATATTACTATAATGGAACAACATTAATTCAAGATATTACCGTTCCATTTGTAAATACAATTAGTAGAACTACTCGCTTTGCCGATGGATCCTTACAAGAATACCAATTGCCAGAAACAATGCCTGCTTTGAAAGGTGCTAGTGCCGAATTCATCCCAAATAAAACGTTACCACATTACTCTAATGAAGTTATAAAGCTTAGTGAAATAACTGCAAACGAGTTTGTTATTGGTCACATAGTTGGTGGTTTGTCTAGTCCTACAACTAGTCCTTTTACTAATAATCAAACCAGTACAACTTCTGCTAATGCAACAATTTATGAAGTAAAATTAATTAGAAATCAACCTTTAGGGGTTCAAGAAATTGATGGGAAAAACCCTTTTTCAATGACCGTTTCGCCAAATCCAACTCAAAACGGCATGGTAAAAATTAATTTCAAAATGGCTTATACAACTTCCATTGATTATTTTGTAACCTCGTCGGATGGTAAAATAATTACCGATGGCGAAATTACCGATGCCAAACAAGGAGATAACGCAATGAATTTTGAACTGGATTCTGTTTCCAATCAAACCATTATAATCACTTTTATTTTTGATAATAAATTCTATGTTTCCCAAAAAGTAATGGTAAAATAAGCATAATTTTTTTGATAAAATAATAGTTAAACATTTAAAGGCTTAATGAAACTTAATGCCTTAATGGTTCAAATTTAAATTAAGTAACTAAAGCATCCAATTTCTTGGATGCTTTTTTTGTGTCAAAATTCACTCTGTAACACTTGTTACTGTGGGAGCAAAAGTAACGTTCTACTTTTGCTTCATAATCAGAACTATATTATGAAAAAACAACTCATTTATATCACCGGAACACTTTTGGTTTCCTTTTTCGGCTTTAGCCAAGACACCTTGTCTATTTCGAAAAGTGAACTATTGCAAAAAATTTCTGAAAAGAATTTGCAAATTAAAATTGCCGAAAAAAACTACCAATCTGCAAAAGCAGATTACAACCAATCGCGCGCTTTGTTTTTACCTAACATTGCCGTTTCCCATACCGGGATTTCAACAACTAATCCCTTGATGGCTTTTGGTTCTAAATTGAATCAAGAAATTTTATCGGCATCCGATTTTAATCCTGCCTTGTTAAATGATCCTACTAAAACTCAAAATTTTGCAACCAAATTTGAAAT
Organism: Flavobacterium sp.; assembly: GCF_044357305.1. Taxonomy (GTDB): domain Bacteria; phylum Bacteroidota; class Bacteroidia; order Flavobacteriales; family Flavobacteriaceae; genus Flavobacterium. Next base: position 48,467 of record NZ_JBIKPS010000010.1, on the reverse strand, counting down.
CCAACAACCATTAATTAATATGGATGGAATATATGGAAGACAAGCTGCTAAAACTAAAATGGAAGCCTTTCAATTGCAAACAGAACGAACCAAAGAATATCTAGAATTAGAAGTTTTTAAATCCTACATGCAATTGCAATTGGCATACAAAGCAGTGAAAGTTTTAGAAAAAGCGAACACCACTGGGAAAGCCAATTTGAAATTAGTTCAGAATTATTTCCAACAAGGATTATTGCAAAAAACCGACTTGTTAAACGTTCAAGTTCGAGTGAATGAAATTGCGAATCAATTGCAATATGCTAAAAGTAATGTTCAAAATGCATCCGATTATTTAGCGTTTCTATTGAATGAGGTCACCAAAGATAAAATATACAAACCTTCCGAAGCTTTAGAGAATACTATTGCAATTGAAACCATCAATGTTTCCTTGTCAGAAAACAGAAAAGACATTCAAGCCATGAATAAATCGACTACTGCTTACCAAAAAATGTATATGTCTAGCAAAATGAACTTTCTACCAAGATTAAACGCTTTTGGAAGTTATGAAATGTACGACAAGAATTTCTTAGGCACTTCTGCCAAAGGCTATTTAGTTGGAGCACAATTGTCTTGGAATGTTTTTGATGGTTATAAAACGATTGGAAAAATGGAAAAAGCCAAAGCTGATTTTCAAAAAGCCGAAGTGGAAACCGAGCAGTACAAAAAACAAAGCCAATTGGAATTAAACAAAACCAATCGCCAGTTGCAAGATTCCGAAAACAAAGTGAATCTTACCCAATTAGCTTTTCAACAATCGCAAGAAGCCTACAGAATTCGACAAAATCGTTTCACACAAGGTCTTGAAAAAACGACTGATTTACTACAATCCGAAACCCAAATGATCCAAAAAGAATTAGAACATTTACAAGCCATTTTCGAATATAATTTCACCAAACAGTATTTACAGTTTTTAACCAGATAAGTGACTAGTGATAAGTCATTAGTAATTAGAAAAAATCAGCATCAACTATTCACGTCTCGGCTCCCCTCTCCTTTGGTGAGGGGCCGGGGGTGAGGAAAAAAAACAAAACCATGAAATCAAAGATTCACGAAATCCAATTATTAAAAAATAGTAACATGAGTAAAATAACACTAATCCTCCTTTCAATTTCAACATTCTTATTTCTATCCTGCGGAAAAGAAACGAAAGAAACAACTACTAATGAACCTGCAATTGCTGTAAAAGTAAGCGGAATTTCTGCAGATACCAATGGCGAATTCGTAACCGCAAGCGGAAAAATTGAAGCCGAAAACAGCGCCAACGTTTCCACCAGAATGATGGGCTACGTAACCAAAGTCCATGTGAAAGTGGGACAAAAAGTTAGTGCTGGGCAATTATTAGTAAGCATCAACAACACCGATTTGCAAGCCAAAAAAGCACAAGTAGATGCCTCTATTTTACAAGCAACCTCTGGATACAATAATGCCAAAAAAGACTACGAAAGATTTACCGCATTATTCAATCAGCAAAGTGCTTCCCAAAAAGAATTAGACGACATGACTTCGCGCTACGAAATGGCAAAAGCCGGTTTGGAAGGTGCTAAACAAATGCGAAATGAAGTAATGGCGCAGTTTTCTTATTCTAATATTACGGCTCCTTTTTCGGGTGAAGTCACGAATACTTTTGTAAAAGAAGGCGACATGGCCAACCCAGGAATGCCTTTAGTAAGTATAGAAGGTGCATCACATTTGCAAGTAACTGCAATGGTTTCAGAAAGCGACATTACTTCCATAAAAAATGGAATGAACGTAAAAGTTTTGGTAAAATCTACCAACCAAGAGTTAGCAGGTAAAGTATCCGAAGTAAGTGGTTCGGCTAAAAATACTGGCGGACAATTTTTAGTAAAAATCAATTTGATAAACGCTGGAAGTAAAGTCCTTTCAGGAATGTTTGCCAATGTTCAATTTCCTATTGCAAATAAACCGCAAACCGCATTAGTTTCTTCTGATAAAGTAGTAGTTCCTGAAACTGCTTTGGTACGCCAAGGACAACTCACCGGAATTTACACCATCGGAAACGGAAACACCGCCATATTAAGATGGTTGCGCATCGGGAAATCCTTCGGAAATCAAGTAGAAGTGCTTTCTGGTTTATCTGCCAACGAGCAATACATCGTTTCAGCAGACGGGAAATTATATAATGGCGCTAAAGTGTCAATTAATTAGATTTTAATAATAAGAATTCTAAAAATCTAACAATCTAAAAATCTAAAAAATGCAAGAAGGTATATCCGGTAAAATAGCACACTTTTTCATCAACTCTAAATTGACCATTCTGTTAATGGTTGGTTTGATGATTATTGGTGTTTACAGTTCGTTTTTAATCCCAAGGGAAGAAGAACCACAAATTAATGTTCCAATGGCCGACGTAATGGTGGGTTATCCTGGTGCAAGTCCGAGTGAAGTGGAAAGTCGCGTGGTAAAACCATTAGAAAAAATACTTTCCAACATCAAAGGCGTAGAACACGTGCACAGTATGGCCATGAACGGCCAAGCGATGTTGATTGTACAATTTTATGTAGGACAAGATGTAGAACGTTCTTATGTAAAATTGTACGACGAGTTGGCGAAACACGAAAATATGTTTCCGCAAGGCGTTTACAAACCCATGGTGAAAACCCGTTCTATTGACGATGTTCCTATGTTGGGATTGACCATTTGGAGTGAAAAATTGAATGATTATGAAATTCGTCAAATTGCTGAAGAAGTTACCTCGGAAGTAGAAAAAGTAAAAGACGTTGCTATTACCCGCGAAATTGGTGGACGAAATCGCCAAGTAAAAGTGGTTTTAGATAAAGATAAAATGGCCGAAAACGGTGTGGACGCTTTAGGAATTATGCAAATGATTCAAGCCAATAACGGCAGTTCACAATCGGGAAGTTTTGTCAATAACGATCAAGAATATTTGGTTACAACCGGACAATTTTTAAAATCATCCGAAGATATTGAGAATTTAGTGGTGGGTGTCAATGCAAATTTGCCAGTGTATTTAAAACAAGTGGCTAAAGTAGAAGACGGACCTTCCACACCAAGCAGTTATGTTTCTTTTGGATATGGCAAAACCAACGAAAAATTCAAAACAGCAAAATCCGAATACCCTGCCGTAACTATTTCTATCGGAAAAGTAAAAGGTGCCGATGCCATGAAAATATCCGAGAAGATATTGGAACGCGTAGAGCAATTGAAGAAAACAATAATTACCAACGATGTTCATGTAGAAGTTACTCGTAATTATGGAGAAACAGCATCGGATAAAGTTGGCGAATTGTTGCTTCACTTAGGAATAGCCATTATCGCCGTTACCTTTTTAGTAATATTAGCCATGGGATGGCGCGGTGGATTGGTAGTGTTTTTCTCCGTTCCGTTAACCTTTGCCTTGACCTTGTTTGCCTATTATTTATTAGGATATACCTTAAATAGAATTACGCTTTTTGCCCTAGTTTTCGTGGTCGGAATTGTGGTAGACGATAGTATTATCATTGCCGAAAACATGCACCGCCATTTCAAAATGAAGCGATTGCCGTTCCAACAAGCAGCGATTTACGCCATTAACGAAGTAGGAAATCCAACCATTCTAGCCACATTTACGGTTATTGCGGCTATTCTTCCTATGGCATTTGTGTCCGGAATGATGGGCCCTTACATGAGTCCGATGCCAATTGGAGCTTCTATTGCGATGTTACTTTCCTTGTTTGTTGCGTTAACGGTAACTCCCTATTTAGGATACCATTTGTTACAAGAAAAAGAAGAACAAAAACACAAAGAAGAACAAGGTTTAGAATCCAATTGGATTTATAAAATTTATAACAAACTGGAACGTCCATTACTAGAAAGCAGTAAAAAACGTCGTCTTTTAGTTGGACTAACTGTAGTGTTATTAATAGGTTCTGTAATGATGTTTTTTACCAAATCGGTAATTGTAAAAATGTTACCTTTTGATAATAAAAACGAATTTCAAGTAGTGGTAGATATGCCCGAAGGAACTACTTTAGAACGCACTGCAGCAGTGACTCAAGAAATTGCGCAATACCTTTCTACCGTTCCAGAAGTGGTGAATTATCAAAACTATATCGGAACATCTGCCCCAATTACCTTCAACGGATTGGTTCGTCATTACGACATGCGTGGCGGTAGCAATATGGCCGATATTCAAGTAAATTTATTACACAAAGAAGAACGCGATATTCAAAGTCACGGAATTGCAAAAGAAGTGCGCCCTGAAATTCAGAAAATTGCTAAAAAATATGGTGCTAATGTAAAAATCATCGAAGTTCCGCCTGGGCCTCCCGTTTTATCAACTTTGGTAGCCGAAATTTATGGACCTAATTATAAAGACCAAATCAAAGTAGCCAATCAGGTGAAAACAATTTTGGAAACTACTTCGGATATTGTGGATGTCGATTGGATGACGGAAGATAATCAAACGGAATACAAACTAGAAGTGGATAAAGAAAAAGCGATGCTCAACGGAATTGCTCCGCAACAAGTGGTTGGAAATTTGACTTATTTGTTAAAAGAATATCCAATTTCTAATTTGTACGATGAAAATTCCAATGACAATGTTGGGATTGTCCTTTCGCTTGACGATAAAGATAAAACGAGTTTGCAAGACATTCAAAATTTGAAAATAAAAGGAAGTCGTGGTACTGTAGTTCCTGTTAGTGATTTGGTTAAAGTGGTTAAAGACACTTTGCAAAAAACCATTTACAGAAAAGACCAAAAACGTGTGGTGTATGTTACGGCAGATATGGCTGGAGCATTAGAAAGTCCGGTGTATGCTATTTTGGGGATGAATGAAAAACTCCAGAAAATGCACTTGCCAAAAGGCTATAAAGTAAACGAATTGTATATGGATCAACCCACAGATGAAAGTGATTTTACCGTAAAATGGGATGGCGAATGGCAAATTACCTTAGAAGTTTTCCGCGATTTGGGAGTGGCATTTATGGTAGTAATTGTAATTATTTACATGCTGATTGTAGGTTGGTTTCAAAATTTCAAAACGCCAATGGTAATGATGATGGCAATTCCACTTTCATTAATCGGAATTGTTTTCGGACACTGGTTATTAGGAGCATTTTTCACTGCAACTTCCTTTATCGGAATGATTGCTTTAGCCGGTGTGATGGTCCGGAACTCGGTATTGCTTATCGACTTTATCGAAATCCGATTGAACGATGGCATTCCATTAAAACAAGCCATTATTGAAGCAGGAGCCGTTCGAACAACGCCAATATTATTAACCACAGGAGCCGTAGTTATTGGAGCCTCCATCATATTATTTGATCCAATATTTCAAGGATTGGCCATCTCGTTAGTATTTGGAGCCATTGTATCCACCGTACTTACTTTATTGGTTGTTCCGATAATTTATTATGTTACCGAAAGAAAAAAATGGGAAACTACCCAAGATTCTGAGGAAAACCAAGACCAAGAACCTAATATTTAATATCATGAAATTACTACTAATAACCGCGATTGAATCCTTTGAAAAGGAAATCAAAATAATGCTTAAAAAAGCAAACGTTACAACCTATAGTTATAAAAAAGTAACTGGTTTTAAAGATATTTCGGAAGAAGCAATTGAAAATAATTGGTTTGCCACAGAAATTAATGAAACCGAATCTATTTTATTTTATGCCTTCGTGCCCAAAGAAAATGTGGATTTATGTTTTGATTTTGTAACCAATTTCAACGCCAAACAGGAAACGTTATCACATATTCATGTGGCAGTTTTAAACATTGAAAAATCAAATTAATAATTAATGCTTTGCGCCTTTGCGTCTTAGCGAGAAATAAAAAAACATTATGAAAAACAGAATCGTAAGAGCAATAGCAGGAACTTTTATCCTAATAAGTGTAATTTTATCTATTTATATAAATCAAAATTGGCTTTGGTTCACCGCATTTGTGGGGGCGAATTTACTACAATCTTCCATAACTAAATGGTGTTTGATGGATGATATTTTGACTAAACTTGGAGTGAAAGACTAAGAAGAATTTAGAAAACTATTTTCAAAACAGCAGTAAGCAATAGTTTACTGCTGTTTTTTCATGCTTTAACAGTTTTCTTTGTTTTGAGATTTTCAACAACTGGTGATTGAAATACATTCAGAAATTCAATATATTTTTCACGTCTAGAATTTATAAATGCTTCTCGATCTTGAAATATTTCAGCCTTTATGGCCATTTGAGACTCATTTAAAATAGCTTCAGAAAGCGATTCTATAGAAAACAAATACAGCTCTACAAGAAGCGGCAGCACACAAATTCCTTTTCGAGTAGCAATAAATGTGGCGCTTTTTTTAGTGCCTTTGGGGTTGAATTTAGAAATGAATCCTGCTTCTTCTAAATAAACCAATCGGTTGGTAAGAATGTTACTTGCAATTTTTTCTTTAGAATTTGAAAATTCTTTAAAAGTAGATTTTCGATGCAACAACATATCACGCAAAATCAACAACGACCATTTATCGCCAAATAAATCAACAGAAACGGCAATTGCGCAGGTAGATCTAAAATTATTGTTTGTCATGAGTTTATTAAAGAAATCGAATCTTTTTCAAAAGTAAATTATGGTGCAAAATTACTTATTAAAAAGTTTTAAAAAGCAAAATTAACAATTTATTAGTTTGTTGCTTGCAAATTAAAAGTAATTGTATATGTTTGCAATGCTATTAATCTTATAATTAAACTACTATGAAAAAAATTATCCTAACTGCACTAGTTGCAACTACTCTTTTTGCTTGCAAGGAAACAGCAACTACAAAACCCGACTTTGATTTAGCAAATGCTAAAAAAGAAATTGAAGCAGCTAACAACGATTTATCTGCTGCAATTGCAAAAGGAGATACTGTTGCTGTTGGAAATTCCTATACAATGGATGCAAAATTTTTAGAATCTAACATTCCAGCCGTTGTAGGACGTGCTAAAATCCAAAACCTTTGGGCAGGATATATCAATATGGGAGCCACCAAATTAAAATTAACTACTTTAGAAGTTTGGGGAAATGAAAATTTAATTACCGAAGAAGGAACTTATGATTTCAAATCTAAAGAAGATAAACCTATTGGAGTAGGAAAATATTTGGTCGTTTGGAAAAAAGAAGATGGGAAATGGAAACTTTATAGAGACATGGCAAATTCTGACTTACCGATATTAAAAGAATAATTCAATTATTAATTCAAATTCAATAACCTAAATCAAACTAAAATGAAAAAAACAATTGCCCTTATCGCCTTAACAGGCCTATTATTTATCTCTTGCAAGAAAGAAAAATCTGCAGCGCCTGACCAAGCAAAAAATCCAGATCAATTTGGAGTAATGGTGGGTAAGTCAGCCAATATTGATATGGTTAAAAAATTAACAGCAATGGCTACTAGTTCTGATTTTGAAAATTTTAAAGCCAACTTTGCCCCAAATGCTGTTATTCATGACAATTTACATGAAATTACTATTGAAGAAAATATTACTATTTTAAAAGACATTAAATCAAAAGGCATGACATTAACATTAGGTAAAGACCCCCTTATTTGGGAAAATATCAATAATGAAGTGGACAAAAAAACGGGTGTAAAAAATTACGTTTTTTCCTATTATTATGCAACATTTACTAGAGGAGGTAAATCGGTTAAAATCAACTACAATATGATTTTTGCAATAAAAGATGGTAAAGTTGTTGAAGAATGGGACATCTATGATTCTGCGCCAATAATGGATCTTTTAAAATAATTAATTTTTAGTTGCAATGCCCTAATTTACAATAAATTTAAATAACCATGAAAACAACAATTGCCCTTATCGCATTAACCTGTACTCTTTTTGTAGGATGCAAAAATGAAAGTGCCGATAAAGAAAAAATTGCTCAAGACAACATTAAATCCTATTCCAAAACTTGGGATTTAGTTATTAATGAAGGAAAAGTGGATGTTTTAGATACCGCTTATGCTGCCGATATCGTATTACACACTAACCCTGAAATTAAAGGTATAGCAAAATCTAAAGCCTATTATGCGAATTTTGTTACTGGATTTTCTAACAGACAATTTATCGTAAAAGATATGTTTGCTCAAGGAGATAAACTAACTAAATACTGGGAGTTCAAAGGAACACATACCGGAGATTTTATGGGGATTCCTGCAACAGGAAAAACCATTGATGTAGAAGGATGTACCATTGCCCGAATGGTAAACGGAAAAATTGTGGAAGAAAGAGATTTCATGGATAATATGGATTTCCTAAAACAATTGGGCTTAATGAAATAAAAGATTATACTAGCCAAAAACCATTAAAGACTGTCCCATAAGACAGTCTTTTTTTGCTTTGAAATGTACAAAGAATTACTAATAATCCGATTCTGCCAATTTTAAAATCACCTGAAAAACCCTGGTTAAATTATAAAAATTATAAAAATTGAGTTTTAACTAACGAGTAATAAATTATATTTGCTATCCTGTAGTGCTTTTGGGTAGTATATTTGGTATCGAATAAGAAAATCTCTTTACATGTTTTCGATTAAATCTTTTTTTGCTTTTGTTTTTGTAGCGCTTTTGGCGGTCCCTTTGCAAGCACAAAAAACAGACGATTGGTCGTTTAAAAAGATAGATTCCTCCGCTTTAAATTGTATCGATTATTCTAAAAACAACCTCGAGAATACCAATTCGATGTTTCCGTTGTTGGCTAAATTGTATAAGATTAAACATTTTAGCAAAGAAAATGCAGTCTTTGTTCATATTGGAGATTCCCACATTCAAGCGGATGTTGCCACTTCGGTAATCCGAAATGAATTGCAAAATTATTTTGGTAACGCTGGCCGCGGATTGGTTTTTCCGTACCAAGTAGGAAAATCGAATGCGCCTTATGATATTGTTTCGAGTTCTAAAAGCAGTTGGAAAAGCAACCGATTGGCGCGAATAGATACGCTTATTACATGTGGTGTTTCGGCATTTGGTTTGCAATCGCAAAGTGTTAATCCGGAATTCAATTTGGAATTGCGATCTATTAACGGAGTTCGGGATAGTTTTGATAAAGTACATTTGTTTATGGGTGGCCCGATATCCGAATTGTATATGGAATACAACGATACCCAAGCCGAAAATGGCTGTTTCCCGTTGGCTCCTGATTATACGGTTTTTAATTTAAAATCGCCTACTTATGGCTTCCGATTGACGTTCCCAACTACCGATTCCATTCGTTTTTATGGGGCATCCCTTGAAAAAAAGGATGCTTGCGGAATTATCTACCACAGTATCGGTGCCAATGGCGCTAAATATTCGGATTATAACAAAACCAAACAGTTTTGGAAACAAATCAACAAGTTGCGTGCCGATTGCTACATTGTTTCCCTAGGAACCAATGAAGCACAAGATCCAAATTTAACTGCCGATGGTTTTCTTAAGGAGGTGAAAATTATGGTTTCTAAATTGCGATTGGTTTCTCCCGAAGCTTCTATTATTCTTACAACGCCTCCAGTTTCGTATTATAAAAAACGGAATCCTAATTTTTCGTTAGAAGTTATTACGAGTGCCTTAATAGAGTATTGCAACGCCAATAATTTGGTCTATTGGGATTTGTTTAATGTCTCTAAAGGATTGGAAGGCGCTAAAATTTGGAAGAAAAAACAACTCCTCCGACAAGATTTAGTGCATTTCTCTAGAGAAGGGTATGTCTTACAAGGAAACCTATTTGTAGATGCTTTCGCAAAAGTGTGGAACGAATTTTTGTGTAAGAATTATTGAGGTTTTCAAATAACAAAAAGTAATTTTATTAGGCTCGAAGTCCTGCAAGATTTTATAAAACCTTGTAGGTATTTATTTCAAGTGTTTTATACCTACAAGGTCAAAAAAGACCTTGCAGGACAAACCTAAAAACAATTGAGTGAATTAAGTTCTGGCTATAAATAGTTATCCCGCAATTTTCACAACACTGTCTAAAAGTTCTACATTAAAATTTACTTTCGCATTTAATGCTTTAAAAACTTTAAGGATGGTTTCGAGAGTAACATTTGTAGTGTTGTTTTCCAGTTTTGAGATTTGCGCTCTTTGAACTCCAATCAGTTTTCCTAAATCTTCTTGCGTCATATTCTTTCCTAAACGCACTTTTTTTATTAGATTTCCTAAGAGTTCCATTTGAAGTTCTTGTTCGTAAAAGGTTCTTTTTACCGTGCCAATTTCCCCAATAAATTCATCTTTGATTTCATCAAAAGAGAATATTTCCAAGTCTGTATCTTTATTTTTCATTTCTCTTATCTTTAAGTTCAAAGTATCTCAATCTAATATTTTCGGCTTTTTCTATTTCTTTTTCAGGAGTTTTTCCAGTTTTTTTTAATTATTCCATGAGTTGCTAGAACCAACGTATTAATTTTCTCTGTTTTGTCCCAAAATGCAAAAATTCGAAAGTAAGTTTTATTGTAGAAAGTTCGAAACTCCCAAATTTCCCCTTTTAATTTTTTGAACAAATCAGTATCATTTTTAATTTTCGATTTGTCAACATTAAAAATAATCTTTTCCCGACTTTTCTCGTCTAATCCAAGAAGAAATTCCCTAGCCTCCGTTAAAAAAAGTACTTTAAATTTATCCATTCAAATACAATTGTTTCCATACAAAGATACAAACAAAATGAAAAGAGGTGAATATTTTATTAAAATATTTTAAGAAACGAAACTCTAAAACTGCAAATAAATTGGCATTACCGGTTGTGCGCTTTTAAAGAACGAGTACAACGCAATGAATACAAACATTCCCACAACGTAGTACACCATAGGAAAACGTTTTTGTCTTTCTATTATATTATCTTGGAAACTGTCTGGAATAAGGTGAAATATATAACCAATTACAATTAGTATAATAACGTATTTGTAATTTTCAACATATTCATAAGCACCATCAAAAGTAAATTGGTACACTATCTGATGGAGGAATTGCAGAGCATTATCCAAATTGCTCGCTTTGAAGAAAATCCAACAAAAACATACAAAATGAAAGGTAATAATAGCAAAGAAAAAATTGCTAACTGCCGATGGGAAAATTTTAATTCTTCCGAAAAGGAACGTCCAAAGTTTGTTAAGCATCAAACCCGTTCCGTGCAGTGCTCCCCAAATGATGAAGTTCCAACTAGCACCATGCCAAAAACCACCAATTAGCATCGTTAAAAATAAATTCAAATTGGTTCTAAATGTACCTTTTCTATTACCTCCCATAGAAATGTACAAATAATCGCGCAACCAACTAGACAACGATATGTGCCATCTGCGCCAAAATTCACTCACCGATTTACTTTGATAAGGCGATAAAAAGTTGGTTGGAATAGTAATCCCCATCCATTTAGAAATTCCTATTGCCACATCGCTATAACCACTAAAGTCACAGTAAATAACAATAGCATAGCCGTACAACGCCACTAAACATTCCAAGCCATTGTGCAGGTGTGGCCCATCAAAAACATAGTTTACTAAGTTCACCGAAATATAATCGGATATGATTAATTTCTTGGTTAATCCAGTAATTATAAGATAAAATCCTTTCGAGAAATCGGTGTCGCTTACAAAATAATCTTTCTTTAACTGCGGAATAAAATCTTTAGCACGAACAATAGGTCCCATTACCAATTTCGGAAAGAACGAAAGAAACAGCATATAATTCACGATTCCTTTTTCGGGTTCTATTTCCCCACGGTAAACATCTATAGTGTAACTTAGATTTTCGAAAGTAAAAAACGAAATCCCTATTGGCAATAAAATATGTAAAGCATCCAATTTTAAGGTGGAAAAATCATTCAAAACCTCTAAAAAGAAATTGGTGTATTTGAAATAAAACAACAACCCGAGATTGAGAAGAACACTTAAAAACAATAAAAATTGTTTGCCGCCTTTCTTCTTCACCTTGAAAATCCAATTGGAAATACCATAGTTAAAAAAGGCTGAAAGAATTACAATTAGCACAAAGCCACCGCTGGCTTTATAGAAAAAATACAACGAAAACAAGGTAAGAACCATTGCTCTGTGCTTGTAGTTTTTTCTGAAAAGATAATAAAACACGATAAACGCCGATAAAAAATACACGAAGAACCCATTGTTAAACAACAACGGACTATGAGCATCATACAGCAACTGCTCTTTTACGCTATTCCAATCTATTTGTATCATATAGAATCGCCTTTTATAACAGGAGGTTTCGGAATTACTTCTTTCGGAACTATTTCTTTTACCACTTTGGGTTTTAGTACTTCCACTTTCGGGGATGCCGGTTTTGGAGTATCTTTTTTAACCTGAATAGTTTCTTTTATAATCGTTTTAGGGACCACCACCGCAGGAACAACAATTGGTTTGCCACCTTTTTTAAGCAGCACTCCTTTTTGGTAATCGTGCAATAGTGCTTTAAAAATGATTTTACTTACTGCTTTAGCCCCTCTAAAATTAAAATGGATATAATCCTTATTAGCATATTGAACGGTGCTATCCGCCCATTTTACAATCGTGCCGCTTCCGCCAATAGATTTGTAGAAATTATAAAAAGGGGTATTAGTATCATACGCCAATCTTGCTTGCGTACGAATCAACGAATCAATACCCACCGCAGTTTTCCATTCGCCATCATAATTAAACGCCCTATCCGAACAACTAAACAATAAAAACTCGGTATTAGGCATGTTGTTCTGAAATTTTTTAAGCACTGGTCGCATACCGCGATAGTAGTAATCGTAGTTAGTGTCGTTGGGTTGGAACATCAAGTTCACCCCATATTGAAACACTATCAAATCATAATAGCCAGACCGGCTAATTTCTGCCAATAAATCACTGTTTATTTTCTTCAATTCCACACCAGAAATCCCTCTAAACGAATAATTATCCAATACAATTCCAGATTGTGGTTCTGAACTTACTCCAAATATCGGAGTTCGCTTTGCCGAAACCGTAAACTTCGCTTTGTTAGAAACTCCACTTCCTACTAATACTCGGTTGAACTCCGAATTGGCCGGGTATTTCCGAACCGAATCGTTTATCTTCACCGAAATAGAATCGCCTTTGCCATAAAGCAACCATTTTTGGGTAATTTGGGAGCTACTTTTCTTCACATTATCCCTAAAATCAACCTCTAAGTTGTTACTATAAAAAGAATATCCCGATAAGAATATCCCGCCATTATGTTCCTGTTTCTTAAAGTTATCCACGTTCACCTCGCCAGTAGTAAAAACTTTGGCAGTTCTTCTAAAGTCCGATGAAACACAAGAAATAGGAACATAACCAACCCCTTTTTGTTGACCAAAATAATTCTGAAGTTGTTCCCTAACGTCTTGCGTAATAAAATCGCCTTCAATCTGGCTATCGCCAAACCAAGCAATTCGTATTTTTACCTTTTTACCTTCGGTTAAAGCAATTAATTTCTCAGTAAGTTTGGGCAGGGCAGGCGCCACGGTATCGGCATTAAAACGAATAAGAGCGTCTTTCTTTTCGTAAGTCTCAAATTCATTTTTAGGCAAACTATCCTCGGATATAGCATTCCCAATTCCTTTCGTTTTAGCAACCCCTTTTTTGGCTTTTTCCTTCACCAAAATATCCGAAAGCAAATTCACATTTTTAAAATACGGATACTGACCAATAAACTCTTTCGAGAATACCGACAACAGCAACTGAATGCTAGAAACTAGTAAAATTAAGGTAATTACTTTTTTGCTCTGGTTCATTAACCTTCGTTTGGGTATAAAGTCCGCGAAACCATTTTTTTATAGTGTTAAGCGAATGTAAAATTCACGGCAAAAGTAAAAAAAAGGAAGCGTGTTTTACACTTTAAACAAAAATAATTTTTTAACACAATTAGAAGCGAAACTTTGGGGCATTTTAGTAAGTGTCTTTCCCGCTTTTCGCACCGCACGGCGGATTGCTTCAATCGGGGCTAAACAGGTTATGTCTTTTGTGAAAATAAAATTTCAAAAGAAACCTTTGCGTAAAGTTGACCTTCTGACCAAAGGAAGAATCCCAATTTTAATCCGCGTTGCTTGCATCCGTTTTATCTGCGTCCAATTTGATCTTGCAATCGTGATGACACGCGGATTTTACGGATATTCTAACGCGGATTATTACGGATTGTTTTAGATGTCATCGACCTATAAAATTATGCCGAAAATTGTATAATTTTTTATAGAATTATGAAAGGTCAGCTTTGTGCAGAGGGGTTTATTTTGAAATTTTATTTTCACAAAAGACATAACCTGTTTAGCCCCGATTGAAGTGAAAATCCTGGCATTGCGCTACCGACAGGTGTTATTTGAATGCTATGTTCCGCGCAAGGACAGATTGTAACGAAAAGCGGGAATGACGTTTACTACAATGTGCAAGCCATTCGCTTCTAAAAAAAACCGCCTCCAAAAGGAAGCGGTTTCTAGTAGGTTATATTTATGGTAGTAGATTGATTATTTTTTTAATAAATCTCTAATTTGAGTAAGCAATTCTTCCTGAGATGGTCCAGATGGTGCAGGAGCTTCAACAGGTTTTCTGATTTTGTTGTAGGATTTTACGATGATAAACATCACAAATCCAACCACTAGTAAACTAATGATAGTGTTAATCCATTTACCAATTGCGATAACGTTCGCTGGAACTTCAGTACCATCGGCTTTTTTGGTAGCTTCGTCTAGCGTGATTGCAATGGAAGAAAAATCCATTCCGCCAGAGAAATGCCCTACGATTGGCATAATAATGTCGCTAACAAAACCAGTAACTACTGCTCCAATTGCGCCGGCCATGATTACCGCAACTGCAAATTCCACAACATTACCCGTCATGATAAAATTCTTGAATTCTTTTAACATACACTTTGTTTTTTTAAGATTAATACTATTTGAATATCAAAGTTAAAAAAATATTTATTAAAATAATAATAATAGGAAAAATATTACTCTCTGTAGAAAACTCTTTTTACGCGTTGGGAGATACTCGTCATTATTTCATAAGGGATGGTTTCTAGTCTTTTAGCCATGTAGGAAACGCTTGGAGATTCTCCGAAAACAATAACTTCGGTGCCTTCTTTGCATTCTATTTCGGTGGTATCTACCATTAGCATGTCCATGCAGATGCTTCCTACAATGGGAGCTTTTTTGTTTTTTATGACTACATAACCTAATTCATTGCCCCAATGGCGGGAAATTCCGTCGGCATAACCTATTGGAATAGTGGCAATTTTGGTAGGTTTATCGGCCACGAATTTTCTTCCGTAACCTACACTTTCGCCAGCATCAATAATGCGTATTTGCGAAATGATGGATTTTAGAGTTCCTACATTTTCTAATAACTTTTGTTCTTCCTCGTCGTTAGAAACACCGTAAAGTCCTATTCCTAAACGAACCATGTCGTATTGTGCTTGATGGAAATTAGAAATTCCAGAGGTGTTAAGTAAGTGTCGAATTGGGTTTATTTGTAATTCTTCCATTACTGTAGAGGACATTTTTTCAAATAGTTTTATTTGCGAAAGCGTGAAATCGATAAACTTCATCTCGTCGCTTGTTGCCAAATGCGATAGAATACTTTTTATTTGTACCGTTTTATTGTCTTTTAGTTTGGCAATTAATTCGGGTAAATTTTCTTCTTCAAATCCCAATCGGTGCATTCCTGTATCCAATTTTATATGGATGGGGAAGTTTTTTAATTTCTTTTGTTCGGCAAGTTTCAAGAAGGAAGTTAATCCTTTCATTGAGTAAATTTCGGGCTCTAGTTGGTGTTGAATTATAGCTGTAAAACTAGTGCTTTCGGGATTCAAAACCATAATTGGCAAATCAATCCCTGCCAATCGAAGGGAGATTCCTTCATCGGCGAAAGCCACACCTAGATAATCTACTTTATGGTGCGAAAGTAATTTGGCTACTTCAAAACCGCCGTTGCCATAGCTAAATGCTTTTACCATTACCATCAATTTGGTGTCTGGGTTCAACTTGGATTTGAAGAAATTCAAATTATGACTGATGGCATTCAGATTGATTTCTAAAACCGTTTCGTGCGTTTTTTCTTCTAAAAGAGAAACGATTTCTTCAAAATGAAAATGTCGTGCTCCTTTTACTAATATGGTTTCGTTTTCAAATGGAATTGTATCGAAACCTTCTAGAAATTTTTCAGTGCTTTCAAATGCTAAGCAATTTGGAAACTTACTTTTGAATCCAGCAATAGTTTTTCCGATGGCAATCACTCGGTTGATTTTATTGGAAACAATTAAATGGGAAACTTTAGAATACAACTCTTCGGTAACTAAACCGGATTGAAAAATATCCGAAAGAATTAAGGTTTTCTTTTTGAATTGTTTTTGACTTTCTAGAAAATCTAAAGCAATTTTTAACGACTGAAAATCGGAACTATAACTGTCATCGATTATGGTTGTGTTGTTGCTTCCGTTTTTAACTTTCAGGCGCATTTCAACCGGATACAACAGCAACATGCGTTGGCGGATAATATCTTGGTCGTATCTAAAATACAACATCACCATCAAGCATTGCAAGGCGTTTTCTATAGACGCTTGATCGGAAAACGGAATGGCAATTGTAAAACAAAGTTTTTGATAGGTGATTTTAAACTCCGTTTTATCAAGGCTTTCTTTTGCAATTACAAAAACATCGGCTTTTCCGTCGTCGGAACTCCAAGTGAAGGTTTTTATTTTCGGATTTAAAAAGGCTTCAACGGTTTGGTTTTTATTCATAATTAAAACTTCTACCGAACTGAAAAGTTTTAATTTTTCTTTAATTTTTTCTCCAGCATCGTGAAAACCTTCATCGTGAGCCGATCCTATGTTGGATAAAATCCCGATTGTTGGTTGGATGATTCTTTGGAGATTAGCCATTTCATTAACCGTTGAAATTCCGGCTTCAAAAATTCCGAGGTTGTGTTTTTCGTTGATTCCTAAAACGGAAAGCGGCACACCCACTTGGGAGTTGTAACTTTTGGGAGATCGAATGATATTATAATCGGGGCTTAACAAGAAATTCAACCATTCTTTGATGATGGTTTTTCCGTTGCTTCCGGTAATTCCGATAACAGGAAAATCAAAATCACTTCGGTAGGCTGCTGCAAAGGTTTGAAGGGCTTGCAAAGTATTTTCTACTACTAAAAAATTGGCTTTGCCTTGTAAGTTGGATGGAACGTAACTCACTACAAAATTCAGTACGCCTTGTTCCAACAATTCGGCAACATAGTGGTGTCCGTCATGATTGGGGCCAAGAAGTGCAAAATACAACGTGCTGCTAGTATTTTGCAACGAACGGCTATCAATAGAGATCGAATCAATAATGGCTATGTCGTTTTTCCCAACAAATTTGGCTTTTAAAATTGGGATTATATTTCGGATGGAGAGTGTCAAGACTTATTTTTTTTATACGAAACAAGAAATTCATTAGGGGTCATCACAGGAATTTTTGAATTTTTAAAATCTTTTTCGTTTCTTGTAATAAGGATATCACATTTAGCATGAATAGCACTATAATACTGAACAGCATCTTCAAAATCATTAAAATCTGAAAATAAACTTTTATCAATTACAAGATCGTCAATAGAAGAAACTTGACAAATTACACGGAATCTTTTTAATGATTCTATTACAAGTTTATTTTCGTTTTTTTTTCTTAGAACATAAAACGCATTAACAAATGAAATAGAAGAAGCAACCAACTTAAATTGATTATCTTCTACCAAAGTAGAAATTTTAGCGATATCATTAAAAAATGGTTTTCTTTTATCAAGGAAATCGATAAGTACGTTGGTGTCAATAAATAACTTTTTCATTATTTATATTTTTCAACTAAATAATTTTGCCGATCTTTTTTATAATCAAAATCTGCAGGGATTTCGCCATTACCAACGGATATACTTTTCACAAATTCTGAAATTTCAATATCGTCAATGGCTTCTTTTTTCTTAACGGAAGTAATTGCTTTCAAATAATTTTCTACAATAAAAGACACGCTAATCTTTTGCTTTGCAGCATATATTTTAGCCTTTTCAATTACGTCTTTGTCCAATTTTAAAGTGAGTTTGGTATCCATAAAAATTAGAATTTAATTGTTATACGTACAAATTTATAAAAAGTTTCCGTACAAATACTTTTTATCTATTTTTTAACATCGCCTTTTAAATGCTCGGCATCTTTAACTTCCAAGTTTTCTCGCATTGCTCTATAATAAGCGGCACGACTTAATGGCTCGTATTCTTCGGTTTCTCCTAATAAAACCAAATTAGTACTATCTGCTTTTCTAAAACTGTAATTGGCTAAATTTCCAGTGCGGGTGCAAACGGCATGCACTTTAGTCACGTATTCGGCAGTAGCCATAAGTGCTGGCATCGGGCCAAAGGGATTTCCTTTAAAGTCCATATCCAATCCTGCAACAATTACTCGAATTCCAGAATTGGCCAAATCGTTACAAATTTTCACTATTTCATCGTCAAAAAACTGTGCTTCGTCAATACCAACCACGTCACAGCCTTGCGCCAAAATTGCAATATTGGCAGCAGCAGGTACTGGTGTAGAACGGATCTCGTTTTTGTTGTGAGAAACCACCATTTCTTCATCGTAACGGGTGTCAATGGCTGGTTTAAAGATTTCTACTTTTTGTTTAGCAAATTGTGCTCGGCGTAACCTACGAATGAGTTCTTCGGTCTTTCCCGAAAACATCGAGCCACAGATTACTTCAATCCAACCAAATTGTTCTTTATGATTTACAGTATTTTCGAGAAACATTTTGTATTTTTAGACCTTTAAAAAGGATTTGTTTTTATTACTTTGTATCGATACAAACCGACATAAATATTTTATACATTTACATCGATTCAAATGTAGAAAAAAATTATCAAATCGAAGATTCAAGAACACTTAATTGCAAAAATAATAACATTGTGAGTATAAGAGTTCCTGGTTTAGTAATTAAAAATTCAAAGAAAAACATTTTTATAAATAAGATAAGTTAGTCACTATAATTTTAAAGTTATGAAAAAAAGATTGGAAGCCGAATTAATAAGCCTTGCGCACCGGGTTTTAAAACTAAAAAATAAATCGGAAATAGATCAATTGTATCTAGAATCTAGAAAATTATACGAAACTTTATCTGTTTTAAAATTCTATGGCGATAATTACGAGCAAGTTAAATCGGAAATTACTCAAGAGGATTTAGAGGAAAAATTATCTGCTATCTCAGAAGATCAAGAAAAAACTCCTAAAGGTATAGAAATAGAACCTGTTGAAGTAATTAGTGAGGAACCTATTTTAGAAGCAACTCCCGAAATAGAAGTTATAGATGAAACCGATTCAGAAACCGAAGAAAATGAAATTGAGGAAGAGGAAGAAATAATTGAAGAAGAGGAAACTGCTGAAGAAGAAGAGGAATTTGTTTCAGAAATTGCAAATGTAGAAGAAGAAGGACTGCCTGAATCTGAACCAGAAACCGAAATAAATTTTGAGCCTTTCTTTGAATTGGCTGCTGAGGCTCCAAAAGAAGTTGTTGTTGAAGAAAAAGTAGAAGATAAAAAACCCGAGGCAAAACAAATTTCTTTTGAAGATTTACTTGGCGCAAATTATAACGAACCCGTTTTTGTAAAACCTAACGACGTGGTTATTCCGCCATCTTTAAAAAGTGTTTTGGACGAAAAACCGATGTCACTTAACGACCAACATTCTAAAGCAATTAATATTGGAATGAACGACAGAATTGCTTTTGTAAAGCATTTGTTTGCCGATAGCGATGAAGATTACAACCGAGTTTTATCGCAATTAAATACCTTCAGTACTCAAGAAGAAGCACTCGATTTTATTGAAGAAATCATCAAGCCCGACTATAATAACTGGAAAGGAAGTGAAGAATATGCAGAGCGATTTATGGAAATTGTAGAGAATAAATTTAATTAAATGTCGAAACTGTATATCGTTCCTACGCCAATTGGAAACTTAGAAGACATGACTTTTAGAGCCATTAGAGTTCTAAAAGAAGCCGATTTAATCTTGGCAGAAGACACACGCACTAGTGGGAAATTGTTGAAACATTACGAAATTTCTACCCACATGCACAGCCACCACATGCATAACGAACACAAAACGGTAGAAAATTTAATCTCCCGATTGAAGGGAGGCGAAACCATTGCTTTAATTAGCGATGCAGGAACCCCAGCCATCTCTGACCCTGGGTTTTTACTCACCCGCGCATGTGTAGAAAACAATATTGAAGTAGATTGTTTACCCGGTGCAACTGCCTTTGTGCCTGCTCTTGTAAACAGCGGTTTGCCTAACGACCGATTTATTTTTGAAGGTTTCTTACCCGAGAAAAAAGGAAGGCAAACCCGTTATTTGTTTCTAGCCGAAGAAACGCGCACGATTATTTTTTATGTATCCCCACATAAATTAGTAAAAACCTTAGCCGAATTTGTACAGTATTTTGGTGCCGATAGACCTGTTTCTATCTCCAGAGAATTATCCAAATTGCATGAAGAAACCATTCGTGGTACTGCAGAAGAAGTCCTTAAACATTACGAAGCAAAATCTCCAAAAGGAGAAATTGTTGCAGTTGTTGGCGGGAAAATCATTAGTAAAGAATTGAGAAAAGAACAGGAATAACATTCAAAAGTTCGCCAAAATACAAGCCAAAAAACATAATTCGTAATTTTTAATTCCTAATTAAAATGCGTTGGACTATAAAAACAAAGCCCGAAAAAGAGAAAGTTCAAAAACTACAAAGTGAACTTCAAATAGACGAACTTATTGCTACCCTATTGCTACAACGTGGGGTAGAAAATTACGACCAAGCCAAAACATTTTTCCGACCATCTCTAGATGATTTGCACAATCCGTATCTGATGAAAGATATGGACAAAGCAGTTGCACGCATTGAAACTGCAATTGAAAAGGGTGAAAATATATTAGTTTTTGGCGATTATGATGTAGACGGAACCACTGCTGTTTCGTTAGTTTCGAGTTATTTAAGAAGTTATTATCCCAATGTTGCCACCTACATTCCCGATAGATACGACGAGGGTTATGGAATTTCCTATAAAGGAATTGACTTTGCCGAAGACAATGAATTTACCTTAATTATCGCTTTAGATTGTGGAATAAAATCCATCGATCATGTTGCTTACGCAAATGCTAGAAACATCGATTTTATCATTTGCGATCACCATAGACCAGGGGATGCATTGCCGAATGCTGTTGCCGTTTTAGATCCAAAACGCGAGGATTGTTTTTACCCTTACGATGAGCTTTGCGGTTGTGGGGTTGGTTTTAAATTAGTGCAAGCCCTTGCCGAACATCGAGGGCAAACTATAGAAGATTTAGTGCTTTATTTGGATTTGGTTGCCACTGCAATAGCTGCGGATATTGTTCCTATAACTGGGGAAAATAGGGTTTTAGCCAAATTTGGTTTGGAAGTTATCAATGCTAATCCTCGGCCTGGAATAAAGGCTTTGATTCAGAATGTAAAAAAACAAGTATTAACAATAACTGATGTCGTTTTTATTATTGCGCCAAGAATTAATGCGGCAGGAAGAATAAAACATGGCAATGAAGCGGTTGCTCTTTTAACCGAATACGATTTAGATCAAGCTGAACAATTTGCTTCAGAAATTGAACAACACAATACTGACCGAAAAGATTTAGACAAACAAATTACAGTGGAAGCCTTAGCCCAAATAGAAGCCAACAACGAAAAAGAAAATTTTACGACAGTTTTATACCAAGAAAACTGGCACAAAGGTGTCATCGGAATTGTGGCTTCCCGATTGACTGAAACCTACTACCGTCCCACGATTGTATTTACTAAAAGTGGCAACAAACTTGCTGCTTCGGCACGATCGGTAAAAGACTTTGACGTGTATAATGCTTTAGAAGCTTGTTCTGAACATTTGGAGCAATTTGGAGGACATAGGTATGCCGCAGGTATGACTTTGAAAGAAGAAAATTATTTGGCCTTCAAAGCAGCATTTGAAAAAGAAGTGCAAGCAACCATTCCGCCCGAATTATTAATTCCAGAAGTAGCGGTAGATGCTGAGATCAACTTTAGTGATATTAATCCGAGGTTTATTAGATTGTTGAGTCAATTTGAGCCTTTTGGACCAGAGAATATGACGCCAACTTTCGTTACCAAAAACATAAAGGATACTGGCTATGCCAAGCCACTTGGGAAAGAGGACGAACATTTAAAATTATTTGTAAAACAAAATAACTCCGAAGGTTTTGGCGCCATTGCTTTTAATCTTGGCACTAAACTAGAAATGGTTACAAACCAAAAAACTTTTGAAGCCGTTTATTGTATCGACGAAAATGAATTTAATGGAAAAGTAACGTTACAATTAAGGGTTAAAGATTTGAAGTAGTAATCAAATAAAATAGCACCAACTATTTTTTATTAGAAGCGAATGTCTTGCGCATTTTAGCAAACATCTTTCCCGCTTTTCGTTACAATCTGCCATTGCGAGGAAAAAGCAATCACACAACACTATTCATTCATCGCAATGCCAGGATTTTCACTTCACTCGGGGCTAGCAAGTAATGGTCTGGAATAGATATAAAATTTCTAAGATACCTTTTCCAAATTGTCATTCTGACGCAGGAAGAATCCCAAACGAACCATAACAAAAACCCACCAAAATCACTTTTGATGACTTCTATTATTTTAATAAGTAAAAACTTCCAAAACTTCCAAAACTTTTGTGCTTTTTGTGGTAAAAAACCTTACTAATCCGCGTTCTACCCAAAGCGAAGCGTTTGTCTTTAATTTACGGAAACTCCAAAGTGATCGACCGAACCCCAATAAAATAAGAAAAAACAAAAAACCTCGTTCCAATTAAGAAACGAGGTTTTGTATATAAAAACAAGTAGTTAAACTATTCTATTTCTGAAATTCTTAAGGTATTTACCATTCCTTTATCTACTACTGGCATTGCTGCAAGATTAATAAGGATATCGCCTTTTTTTACATAACCATTTTCTTTAGCTATGTGGTTGATGTCTTCTACAGTGTCGTCGGTACTTACAAATTTATCGTAGAAAAAAGCATTCACTCCCCAAAGTAAATTCAGTTGGGTTAAAATTCTTTTATTGGAAGTATAAACCAAAATATGTGCTGCTGGTCTCCATGCCGAAATTTGAAAAGCAGTGTAACCACTATTAGTTAAAGTAGAAATTGCTTTGGCTTTTATATCATTAGCCATAGTAGCCGCGTGGTAACAAATGGATTTCGTAATGAAACGTTTGGTACGCACGTGAGGTGGGTTTTGAGGTACTGTAATTAGCGGTGAATCTTCCACAGCTTCAATAATTTGAGTCATTTTTTCAATAACTTGAACTGGATAATTTCCAACAGAAGTTTCTCCTGAAAGCATCACAGCATCTGCACCGTCCATTACCGAGTTGGCAACGTCGTTTACTTCAGCACGTGTTGGTGTTAAGCTAGTAATCATTGTTTCCATCATTTGTGTTGCCACAATTACAGGAATACGAGCCGTTTTAGCTCGGTGTATTAATTTCTTTTGAATTAACGGTACTTCGTGAGCTGGAATTTCAACTCCAAGATCGCCACGAGCCACCATCAAACCATCGCAAAAAGCAACAATTTTATCAATGTTTTCTACTGCTTCTGGTTTTTCAATTTTGGCTATAATTGGAATTTTATGATCGGAATGTTTTGCAATTAAATCTTGTAATTCTTCTAAATCGGCTGGTGTTCTTACAAAAGAAAGCGCAATCCAATCGACATCTTGTTCAATGGCAAAAATGGCATCCTTAATATCTTTTTGTGTTAAAGCCGGAAGTGAAACTTTAGTATTAGGTAAGTTTACTCCTTTTTTAGATTTTAATGGACCGCCTTGAATTACTTTACAAACTACTTCGGTTGTACCGTTAGTTTCTAAAGCTTCAAACATCAGTTTTCCATCGTCTAAAAGAATTTTTTCTCCCGGTTTTACATCTCTAGGAAATTCTTTATAGTTCATGTAAACACGTTCTTTAGTTCCAGGAATGTCTTCGGCAGTTTGAAATGTAATAATATCTCCTGGGTTCACTACTACATCTTCTTTCATTACCCCAACACGAAGTTTCGGACCTTGTAAATCTCCTAAAATTGCGGTTGTGTAACCGAATTCTTGGTTCAATTCGCGAATGATGTCAATACGTTCTTTTACATCGGCATAATCTGCATGCGAAAAATTGATACGGAATACATTTACTCCAGCATCAATCATGTCTTTAATTACTTCTTTTGAACTACAAGCAGGACCTAGCGTTGCAACAATTTTAGTCTTTTTTCTTGTTAGCATTTTTATTAAAAAATTAAATTATTTTTTGATTTTATTTTATTCTTAGCTACACTATATACTAGTTTTACAGCTTCTATTTTACTTATTTGAGCGATAATCTTGTCAATATCAATTTCGTTTGCAGCATTTTCAATTTTCACAAAGAAATCCACTTTTTTATATTCTGGTACGAGATAGGCAGAAGAAGTAAATGAATATACTGTGTTCGAAAATAAATCAGTTATTGCTGTATTTTCTATAGTTTCTATTGCATTTTTATTTTGCACTAAATCCCATTGTATTATTTTTTTTGTGTCTTCAAAAGTGAATCGAACAAAAGAAGTATTCACTTTTTTTACTTGCAAAGGAATGTCAAATTTGCTTTTACATAAACCAATGCCAAGTTTTTTATTCAAAAAATAAGCCAATCGATAATCTTCTAATGAAGTGTGAAGAGCGATTAGATGGTAATCTTCCTCTACAAAATCTTCAATATATATTTTATGAATAGCCATTTATTGCTAAAATAAGTTGTAAATATAGTGTTAATCGAAACTCAAAATACCTCTACAAGGTTAGATTAACGTTATTTTATGAACGATAACGTTATAGTTTTTTAAGAAATTAATTTAAATAGTGTTAATTTTTTCTTGAAATGCAAAATAAGCTCTTTTGGAAGCAATTTCTTCTGCCTTCTTTTTAGAGGTAGCTCTCGATTTGGCAATCACTTTATCGTCAATACTTAATTTTACTCCAAAATAACGTTGCCCGTCTATGCCATTGTCATCATAAACATCATAAAAAAATTGTTTCTTCTCTTTTTGACACCATTCAATCACCAAACTTTTGTAACTAATTACTTTTCCTTCGAGTCGTGCGATATCTACATACGGAAGAATAACCCGTTGTTGAATAAATAATTCGCAACCTACATAACCTTTGTCTAAAAAAATTGCACCTACTAATGCTTCAAAAAGATTGCCGTGAATGTTTTCGCCGAAATGTTGTGGGGGAACTTTACTTTCAACGAAATCTACAAGATTCATATCCCTTCCCAATTCGTTCAAATGTTCTCTACTTACAATTTTAGAACGCATTTTGGTTAAGTATCCCTCATCTCCTGTTGGAACCACTTTATGTAAATGGGCTGCAATAACTGCACTAAGCATGGCATCGCCAAGAAATTCTAATCGTTCGTAGTTTAATGGGAGACCGTCTTCATCTAAAATATTGGAAGACCTATGGGTAAAGGCTTTTTTGTAGTATTTTAGGTTTATTGGCTTAAAGCCAACCATTTTTTGAATGGTAATAAAAAAATTCCCGCCCTCTTTAGGACGGGAATTATTAGAAAATATTTTTTTAAGAATTTGTTTCAAAACTTAATCTACTAGTTTTTTAAATAAAACACAAGCATTATGACCTCCAAATCCGAAAGTGTTACTCATGGCAACATTTATTTCTCTTTTTTGAGGAACATTTAGAGTTAAGTTTAAAGAAGGGTCGATGTTTTCATCCACAACCTTATGGTTAATGGTTGGAGGAACAATACTGTTTTGCATTGCCAAAATAACCGCAATCGATTCAATAGCGCCCGCAGCACCCAATAGGTGACCCGTCATGGATTTAGTTGAATTGATGTTGATGTTTTTAGCATGCGCACCAAACACATGGCTTATTGCTTTTAATTCGGCTACATCTCCAAGAGGAGTTGAAGTTCCATGAGTGTTGATGTGATCTACCATATCTGGTGTCATTCCTGCATCCCGTAAGGTGTTTTCCATAACGGCAATTACACCAATTCCTTCTGGGTGTGGAGCGGTTAAATGGTAAGCATCCGATGACATTCCGCCACCGCCAACTTCACAATAAATCCTAGCACCACGCGCTTTAGCATGTTCGTATTCTTCTAAAACAATAGCACCCGATCCTTCACCAAGAACAAAACCGTCGCGAGTTGCATCGAATGGTCTTGAAGCCGTTTCTGGACTATCATTTCTTGTGGATAAGGCGTGCATGGAATTAAATCCACCCATTCCTGCAATAGTTACTGCGGCTTCCGAACCTCCTGTAATTATTACATCACACATTCCCAATCGGATATAGTTGAAGGCATCAATCATAGCGTTAGCCGAAGATGCACAAGCAGAAACAGTAGTATAATTAGGTCCCATATAGCCATTACGCATCGAAATGTGCGCTGGAGCAATATCGGCAATCATTTTAGGAATAAAGAAAGGATTGAATTTTGGAGTTCCATCCCCTTTAGCATAATACATCACCTCTTCCTGGAACGTTTCTAGACCGCCAATTCCGGCGCCCCAAATCACTCCAACACGGTGTTTGTTTACGTTATCGTGTGTAATTCCAGCATCCTTAATCGCTTCATCGCTAGAAGCAATAGCATACTGAGAGAATTTATCTAGTCTGCGGGATTCTTTACGATCCATATAATCTTCAATGTTGAAGTTTTTCACTTCACAAGCAAATTTTGTTTTATGCTTTTCAGTATCGTAATAGGTTATAGGGGCAGCACCACTTCTTCCATTAATCAATCCATCCCAATATTCTTGGATGGAGTTACCTATAGGAGTTAATGCTCCAAGACCAGTTACAACAACACGCTTTAATTGCATATAATTTTTTTTAAATAGTATTTAAATAAATAATACCCTGTTTTCTTTATGTAAAAGCTTAAAGAGACAAGGGTATTTCAATATTCGGTGATTGAAATTCAATCAAAAATAGTTTAATTTTTTTAATAATAATAAAAACCCGTATACAAATAATGCATACGGGTTTTTTGTTTATTATTTTTTTGCTTCTTCAATATACGAAATAGCTTGACCTACTGTAGCAATGTTTTCTGCTTGGTCGTCTGGAATTTGGATGTCAAATTCTTTTTCGAACTCCATAATAAGCTCAACAGTGTCTAATGAATCTGCTCCTAAATCGTTAGTGAAGCTTGCTTCTGTTACAACTTCATTCTCGTCAACGCCTAATTTGTCTACGATAATCGCTTTAACTCTTGATGCAATGTCTGACATAATCTTTAATTTTAAATTTAAATTGTTGGCAAAAATAAAAAACTTTATCTTAAAACCATCTTTTAGTTAATAAATATGACTACGAAATTAAAAAAATTATTTTACAAAGTCCTCATTTATATTATTTATTATTCTTTTTTTTGCCTCTGTAAAAATTTTGACTGCAAAAATTTAGCATTTTTTGATCGAATTTAGCATACTTTTTAATGATAAAACTTCCGTATTTTTGCACCAACGAATGAATTACAATAATGAAAAAAATAATAGTATTTGCATCAGGATCCGGATCTAATGCCGAGAGAATAATTAGTCATTGTCAAGAAAAAAAAACTAGCGAGGTAGTTCGGGTGTATACCAATAATCCTTCTGCAAAAGTAATTGAACGTGCTAATAGACTATTGGTTCCTGTGGAAATCTTTAATAGAGAAGAATTAAACGATGGAACAATTGCTGCTAAAATAGCGCAAGACAATCCTGATTTAATAGTTCTTGCTGGATTTTTATGGAAATTTCCAGAGTCTATAGTAAAATCCTTCCCAAACAAGATAATAAACATTCATCCAGCACTATTACCAAAATATGGCGGAAAAGGAATGTATGGTAGGAATGTGCACCAAGCTGTTTTAGACAATAAAGAAAAAGAAACCGGAATCACCATTCATTATGTAAACGAACATTATGATGAAGGCGGAATTATTTTTCAAAAATCGGTAACTATTGAAGATTGCGCTACTGCAGAAGCAATTGCCGAAAAAATCCATGTATTAGAACACCAATACTTTCCAAAAGTTATTGAAAAACTTTTACTTAATATTTAATAACTTCGTACCTCGTACTTTTAACCTCGTAAATACTAATGTCTCATCAAGTTCACATTTATACCGATGGTGCTGCAAAAGGAAACCCCGGAAATGGTGGTTATGGAGTTGTTATGGAATTAGTAGGCACCCCTCATAAAAAAGAATTTTATGAAGGCTTTCGATTAACTACTAATAATAGAATGGAGCTTCTGGCCGTTATTGTTGGTTTGGAACAACTAAAAAACCCTAACATGTCGGTGTTAGTAATTTCCGATTCTAAATATGTGGTAGATTCGGTGGAGAAAAAATGGGTACTGGGTTGGGAGAAAAAAGGTTTTGTAGACCGAAAAAACTCCGATTTATGGAAACGTTTTTTAAAAATATACCGTAAACACCATGTTGATTTTAAATGGATAAAAGGACACAACAACCATCCGCAAAATGAACGTTGCGATCAATTAGCAGTATATGCTTCTGGTTTAAAAAATCTTTCGGTAGATATCTTTTATGAAAAAGAAGAGGAGAAATTGCTATAAATAGTATCCCAACTTTTTAATTAATTGCCCTTCTCTTTTAGTAAAGCATTAAATTCTTCTAACAACTGTAAGTATTTATTTTTCCAGTAATCATTAGAATAATCCTCCTCATGTAAATCGGATAATGATTTATTTAGAATTTTTTTCAAAGGATATAAGTCGGCAATTTCTTTGGTGAAATTATGGTGAATAATTTGACCTATTTGTAATATGACGTCCAAAGAAACACTATGGTTTTCGAACATTAAATACACCCATCTTCTACTTTTGCCCATTCGCTTGGCTAATTCCGTGATGGAATAACCAGATTTATAAACAGCATCTTTTATTATTTCTCCTCTATGTTGCATATTGCAAATTTTAGCATTTGGATGTATATGTTTTTTTATAATATTTACGCAAAAATGAGTAAATTAATTTATGATAGTAGGAAAATTGATTAATTGATATAAATATAGTGAATTAATTGTCTAAAAAACAGTAATCAAACTTATTTATTTAGCAAATATTAATTTTGAATTTTGAAATCCAATATTTAAACTTTTAAACCTTTAAACTTTTAAACTTATAAACTAAAACATATCTTTGCGACTTTAACTTCATATTTGTAGAATGAACAAACTTTTAATAGTAGGTACAGTAGCTTTTGATGCTATAGAAACTCCTTTTGGCAAAACAGATAAAATCCTTGGTGGTGCTGCCACTTATATTGGACTTTCTGCTTCTCATTTTAATGTAAAATCTGGAATTGTTTCGGTAGTTGGAGAAGATTTTCCACAAGAATATTTAGATTTACTTACAGCAAGAAATATCGATATTTCTGGAATTGAAATTGTAAAAGGAGGTAAAACTTTCTTTTGGAGTGGGAAATACCATAACGATTTGAATTCTCGCGATACCTTAATTACAGAACTTAATGTTCTTGCTGATTTTAACCCTGTGGTACCTCAAGAATTTAAGGATGCAGAAATAGTTATGTTAGGAAACTTGCACCCTTTGGTTCAAAGTGGAGTCCTAAACCAAATGACTTCTACTCCTAAATTAGTAGTATTAGACACGATGAACTTTTGGATGGATTGCGCTTTGCCAGAATTGCTGGATGTAATAAAACGTGTAGATGTTATTACTATTAACGATGAAGAAGCTCGTCAGTTATCTGGAGAATATTCTTTAGTTAAAGCCGCTGCTAAAATACATGCCATGGGCCCTAAATATGTAGTGATTAAAAAAGGAGAACATGGTGCTTTATTGTTTCATAATAAAGAGGTGTTTTTTGCTCCAGCCCTTCCATTAGAAGAGGTATTTGATCCAACTGGAGCTGGTGACACTTTTGCTGGTGGATTCTCAGGATATATTGCCCAAAGCGAAAACATTTCGTTTAACAATTTGAAAAACGCTATTATTCAAGGTTCTAACTTAGCTTCCTTTTGTGTGGAGAAATTCGGAACCGAAAGAATGGAATCGTTGCAAAAACCAGAAGTTCAAGATAGATTAAAACAATTCAAATCGTTAACGCAATTTGACATAGAATTATAATAAATTTATGCCTCGAAATTTCGGGGCATTTTTATTTTAAAATAGCATTTCCCAAAAATCACTGAATTAACAGGTATTTAAAATCAGTGACTAATAATAAACAAGACAACTAAACAACTACAACAACAATGAGTGACGCAATAAAACACGAATGTGGAATTGCCCTTTTACGATTAAAAAAACCGTTGGAATTTTACAAAGAAAAATACGGTTCGGCTTTTTATGGCATACAGAAAATGTATCTCCTAATGGAAAAGCAACACAACCGTGGTCAAGATGGCGCTGGGTTTGCATCTATTAAATTAGATGTGCAACCTGGTCAAAGATATATAAGTAGGGTTCGATCTAACGATACACAGCCTATTCAAGATGTTTTCGCTCAAATTAATGAGCGCATCAATGAAGAAATGGCTGCGCATCCAGAATATGCCGATAATGTAGCACTTCAAAAATCTAAAATTCCTTATATAGGTGAATTATTCCTAGGACATGTGCGCTATGGAACTTTTGGCAAAAACAATATTGAAAGCGTACATCCTTTTTTACGTCAAAACAATTGGATGCATCGAAATCTTATTGTTGCTGGAAATTTCAATATGACCAATGTTAAGGAACTTTTTAATAGTTTGGTAGAATTAGGGCAACACCCTAAAGAAATGGCCGATACTGTTACGGTAATGGAAAAAATAGGACACTTTCTAGACGATGAGGTAACCGATTTGTATTTAGAATGTAAAAATGATGGACTTTCTAAAAGAGAAGCTTCCCCTGTAATTGCAGAAAAACTACCTGTTGCTAAAATATTAAAAAGAGCTTCTAAAGGATGGGATGGTGGCTATGCCATGGCGGGATTATTTGGTCATGGTGACGCTTTTGTTTTTAGAGATCCTGCTGGAATTCGTCCTGCTTATTTTTATGAAGATGATGAAATTGTCGTTGTTGCCTCCGAAAGACCAGTTATCCAAACAGTTTTCAATGTTCCTTTTGAAAAAGTAAAAGAATTACAACCCGGAAATGCTTTAATAATTAAGAAAAACGGTACGGTTACTGAAGAAGAAATAATTATTCCTACAGTAAAAAAAGCATGTTCTTTTGAACGAATTTATTTTTCAAGAGGAAGTGATGCAGAAATATATCAAGAACGAAAAAATCTCGGTAAATTAATACTTCCTGCAGTTTTGGAAGCTATAGAAAACGACACCGACAATGCTGTTTTTTCTTATATTCCCAATACTGCCGAAACTTCTTTTTATGGGATGATAGAAGCGGCAAACGATTTTTTAAACCAACGAAAAAATCAGTTTATTTTAAATAATCGTAAAACACTTACCAAAGAAAAATTGGAAGAAATTTTATCGGTTAAAATTAGAACTGAAAAAGTTGCTATTAAAGACGCTAAACTGAGAACCTTCATTACCGAAGATAGTAGTCGTGACGATTTAGTTGCTCACGTTTATGATGTAACTTATGGCATCATTAAACCTTCCGATAATTTAGTGATTATTGACGATAGCATTGTGAGAGGAACTACGTTAAAAATGAGTATCCTTAAAATGATGGATCGTTTGCATCCTAAGCGCATAGTAATAGTTTCTTCGGCACCACAAATTAGGTATCCGGATTGTTATGGTATTGACATGGCAAAACTCGAAGGGCTTATAGCTTTTCAAGCTACAATGGCTTTATTAAAAGAACGAAATCTATACCATATTGTTGACGAGGTCTATAGCAAATGCAAAGCGCAAGAAAACAAGGTGGATACAGAACTAGTAAATTATGTTACCGAAATATATGCGCCTTTTACGGATACCGAAATATCCAATAAAATCGCAGAATTATTAATTACAAGCGATATACATGCGGAGGTAAAAATTCTTTTTCAAACCATTGATAATTTGCATCAAGCGTGTCCAAATAATTTGGGCGATTGGTATTTTACCGGTGATTATCCAACGCCAGGAGGAAATCGTGTTGTTAGTCGAGCTTTTATGAATTTTTATGAAGGTAAAGACGCTAGAGCCTATTAAATTTGATTAAAAAGTGCATTTAATCGATTTTTACTGTCGTTCAACAATTTTATTTTGAGATAAGAATCAAGTGCGCATATATTTGTACCACCATGAGATTAGTAGGTTAAATTTATGGTAGATTTGGGGCAAAAAAGGTGAAAGAAATTTCACCTTTTTTATTTTTTATTGGAATCTAGTACTCCTCTTATTTAGTATTCCATTTTCAATTAAGTATGGAATATTACTCCAAACCTTTTATAGCTCCTCTTTAGAAAGTTATAATTTTACTCCACTTAAAATAAATTTAGAAAAACAATACTCGACTTCTAAAATAAAAATGGATTAACCAGTATTCTTTGATTTTCGTCTTTTACTATTTTTATTGTTTCTTTAATTCTAAGGCAAGTATATTTTGTCTAATAAAATTAACTTTTCGACGATATAAAATAGAAAAAGAGCACTTAAATTACCAAAATTGTGTATTTAGTCGATTTTTAGTGTCGTTGAACAATTTTATTTTGAGATAAGAATCTTGCGTGCCTATATTTGTATCACCATGAGATTAGTAGGTTAAGTTTATGGTAGATTTGGGGCAAAAAGGGTGAAAGAAATTTCACCCTTTTTATTTTTATTGCCTCTTTTCTGTATTAGATAAAAGTACACCTTCTATAGGTGATTTAATTTTTACCACTTCATCAGTGTTCTCATTTGGCACTGTCATAGAAAGCACATAATGCTTAATCTTCCAACTATTTTTAATTTTGACAACAACGCCGGATCCTCTGCAAATTTTCATTTGGGTGTCTAATAATTCGTCGAACCAGGCGGTTTTCCCATCTTCTGAAAAATAGATATGGCGTTCTATAGATGTAAAATTCCATGCTTTTCCTTTGTCAAAATAGGGTTTTGCAAATGCTTGAAAGGCAGTTTTATTCCATTTTTCGGTTGCATCAGTTCCAATATAAATAGCATCATCGGTTAAAACCGAAAAATAATCTTTATAATTGGCAACAGCAGCAGCTTTGTGCCAAGTATTTAACATAGTGTTTATTTCTTGTTTCGCTTTTTCTTGTGCCTGAAAATTGCTAACAGCTAGAAGTAGTAATACTACAAAGATTTTTTTTGCATTCATTTTAGTAAATATTTTAGTTTAAAGGACCATTTATTTAAGGTAAATATAGTAACTTTAGGTAAAACTACATTAAAGATGAAAAAAGCAGGTGAAACTTATTTTATATTTTGCTATTTACTATTTTCATTAGGCATTAGCAATGTTTCTTGTCAGAACAAAAAAAGCAATCCTATTGTATTGCGATACGATTCGTTATATAAAGAAAAAACAATTACGTTAACACCATTT
This sequence comes from Flavobacterium sp., assembly GCF_044357305.1. Lineage (GTDB taxonomy): Bacteria > Bacteroidota > Bacteroidia > Flavobacteriales > Flavobacteriaceae > Flavobacterium. The sequence continues at coordinate 14,902 of NZ_JBIKPS010000010.1, read as the reverse complement.
GATAGTACTTTGATTGCGGGATTTTACAAAAAATATCCGAATCTGTCGCCCTATAAAAAACAAGCAGTTATTATATACCAACAACAACAGTATAATTATATTTGGTATGATGGTAATGGTATTAAAGAAACCTCGGCTGTGCTTTGGAATAAAATAAACAATCTGCCTGACGAGGGTATTGCTGTTTCGGTACCTTATAAAACTGTGTTTGATAATAAGTATTCCAAAAAAACTACTGCTCCAGATATTGAATTAGAGCTGGGCTTAACGTCCTATTATTTATTTTATGTTGATAAGGTTTTTCATGGCATTGATATTGCAAAATCTAGAGAATTAGGTTGGTATTTGCCAAGAAATAAACCAACCTATTTAAATTATTTAGATTCGCTTTTGGTTGAGAACAAAAGTGAGGACGTTAAACATTTATTGCCACAATATTACAAATTAAGAGACATATTAAAACGGTATCGAGAGTTAGATAAAAAAGGGGGTTGGGATAAGATAGTGGTAGAACCAAAATTTAAGTCTCTTAAACCTGGTGACACTTCTGCTGTTATTATTCAAATTCGCTCTCGATTATTTTTAGAAGGCGATCTTGCTAGAGATTCAAAAGATTCCATTTATGATGAGGAATTAAAAACCGGTTTGTTAAGTTTTGAAAGTCGTAATGGTTTCAAAGAAGATGAGGTGATTCTTCCAAAACATATTGCCGAAATGAATGTTCCTATTGGGGATCGCATCAAAACAATTATGTTAAATATGGAACGTTGCCGATGGATTTCTAACGGGTTAAGTTCTTCTAAAGAGTTTATCGTAATTAATATTCCTTCTTTTCAGCTTACTTTTTTTAAAGACAAAAAACCCGCTTTAGTTTCAAAAGTAGTGGTTGGTAAAGTGATGCACGAAACCGTAATTTTTAGCGGTAGGATGAGTTATATTGTTTTTTGCCCGTATTGGAATGTTCCAAATAGCATCTTGAAAAAGGAGATCCTTCCTGCTTTGCGCAGAAATAAAAATTATCTCCGAAACCACCACATGGAATGGTATAATGGAGGAATTAGACAAAAACCAGGTACAGATAATTCTTTAGGGCTAATAAAGTTTTTATTTCCTAATAGCAATAATATTTATTTGCACGATACCCCTTCTAAAAATTTATTTAAAGAAGAAACTCGTGCCTTTAGTCATGGATGCATCCGTTTAGAAAAACCAGTAGAATTAGCAAACTTGATTTTAAAGAACGATCCTAATTGGAATTCAGAAAAAATTGATCAAGCAATGCATACTTACAAGGAGTCTTGGTATACCTTGAAAACTAAAATACCAGTATATATTGGATATTTCACAGCATGGGTAGACAATCAAGGAAAGATTAATTTTTATAAAGATATTTACAAAAATGATGAAAGATTAATGAATGTATTAGCTAAGGATTAACTAACCAATAAGTAAATAATGCCAAGCGACTCAATTATTTTTACGATTAATTATTTAATTCTTTATAAACCACTCCAGAAATTTCACCAATTAGATTAGAAAGCGCTACGTTGTCTTTGCCCTTAGTCATTACGGTTAATAAATAAGCCTTGTCTTTTAAATATACAATTGCCGTTTCGTGTAATTGTTTTTCTGAAGGGGTTCCAGATTCTCCAAATTTATGTGCTATTTTTACTGATGCTGGAACGCCTTTTCTAATTCCATCATTGAAATTACATTTGCTAAGTAATTCTGCTGCATATTCCGAATTATCTATATTTAAATAGGAAGCATTGTAGACAGCTCGCATAAACAGAGAATATTGTTTTACCGTAAAAAAATATTGTTTTGCACTAATATTAGGAAGCTTAAGATCTAAATCTTTAAATAATTTCAATAATACATCTGATTTTAAATTATTATTTAGCAAAGCAGTTGCATTATTGTCTGAATATTCAATCATATATCTAAGTAATTCTCTTATTGTATAAGTAGTACCTATTTGTATGCTTTTAGATTTAAAAGCAACTATCTTATCGATGTTAAAGTTTTGATTAAAAAGTAATTTTTTATCTAAAAGTCCAGGAGCCTCTTCACTCATTTTTAAATAGGCTATTAAAATAGGCACTTTAAATAGAGATCCGGGCTCGAATTTTTCGTCCTCATTAACCGCCATCCATTCATTTCGCTCGTATTCTTTTAGGTAAACTGATGCGGTTGTTACTCCTTTGTAGGCTTTATAATTTTCAATTACAGAAGTCACATTTTGTTTTATAGTTGCTAATCCATCCCCTTCACATACATCATCTACAAATAATAGGGGTTTAACGAAAGGATATCCTTCTAATCTTTCAATATTAGAAACACAGGCATCACTGGTTTGTTTTAATTCTAATATTTTGTTTGCCTCTTTATCGCTAAAATGAGTAGTTACCAAAAAAGTGGCAACTGAAGCCAGAAAAACAAAACCTAAAGTATAAGGGAGAGATGTCTTTTTTAATAATATGGGATTCATTTAATTTTAAGGTAAAAATATTAATGCACAAATATAATCAATAATTTAGGTAAACATTAATAATTAACATGGTTTTTTCTTATGGTTTTTTGTTAAATCTGCAATCTTCATTTATTCAGTAATTTAACTTGTCAGTTGTGATAAATTAAAGTTACATTCATTAAATACTTGAAATTATTAAGCAATATAGACTACCTTGCCCTACCTTGTCATTTCAAGTTTTAAACTAATATGGAAAATAGTTTTGAGGAATTAATTAGCAGTTTTATTACAAACAAAATAGGAATTTCGGAAGATTTTTTAGGTAAAGAACTCTGCCAAAACTTAGCAATTCATTTATTGCAATTAAATGCTGCCGATGTATTAAAAAATGCTTCCATTGGCAATGATTCAAAGACGGCGCATAATAATTTAATTAGAAGTGATAAAATTCATTGGCTGGATAAATCCCATAACAATGAATTTGAAAATGCGTTTTTTGTTAAAATTGATGCTTTCGTAGCCTACTTAAATAAAAGTTGTTACACTAATATTAGTAGTTATGAATTTCATTATTCTTTATATGAAAAAGGAAGTTTTTATAAACCGCACTTGGATCAATTTGAAAACGATAACCAACGCCAATTTTCGATGGTAAGTTATTTAAACCCCAATTGGCAACCCCAAGATGGTGGGGAATTACAAATTTATCAAACCGACAACAATCAAATGATTTCTCCAACAGAAAGCAAAACAGTTTTCTTTAAAAGTGATGAGCTTAAACATGAGGTTTTAGAAACCAACAAACAACGTCTTAGTGTTACTGGTTGGTTAAAAAGAGGCTAATATTATAGTGAAGATTCTCTCTCTATAATAGTAGTTGTAAGTTCAATGGTTTTTGGCGTAAAGGTCTTCATCTCTTTATTGGCATTCATTTCTTCCAACAATAAGTAGAACGATTGAACTCCCATTTCATAACTTGGTTGGTCTACTGTGCTTAATTTTGGTGTAATTACCTGCGACATAAACCAATTACTAAACCCAATTATTTTAACTTGTTGCGGAACTTTGATGTTGTTTTCATTAAAATAAGCCAACACTCCAACAGCAACTAAATCGGTAATGACAAAAATCCCATCTACATTGGGATGATCGGTAATGATTTGTTCTGCAAATTCTTTTCCTTCTTCAAAAGTTACATTCTTACAGGTATAAACCAATTTGGAATCGAAAGGAATATTGTTTTTTTCTAATGCTTTTTTATAACCCAAAAATCGATCGATAGCATTCTGAGGATTTATTGGTCCACGAATGTGAGCAATTTTCTTACAACCTTTTTGTATTAAATGTTCGGTTGCTTCAAAAGCCGCCTTTTGGTCGTTGATGATTACTTTGGAACTCGGAATTAATTTTGCGATTTTATCAAATTGAACCAACGGAATTTCTCTTCGAATAATCTCTTTTAAATGGAAGTCATCATTAGATTCATTAGAAAGAGAAAGAATAATTCCATCCACTCTTTTATTTATAAGTAATTCCACTTGTTTTTTTTCCAATTCTAAAGATTCATTCGACTGAAGAATAATAACCAAATAACCATTTTTCTCAGCTTCAGCAATAATTCCATTAACCACACTCGAGAAAAAGTGGTGTACTACCTCGGGAATAATCAATCCTATGGTTTTCGATTCTTTGGTTCGAAGGTTGACTGCAAAAGAATTGGGAGTATATTGCAAACTATTAGCAAGATCTAAAACCGATTTTTTAGTCTTTTCGCTAACATCGGGATAATTTTTTAGGGCTTTGGAAACCGTGGTAATAGAAATCCCTAAAGTTTCCGCAATTTGTTTTAAAGTTGTCTCCTTCATGAAACAAATATGATGAAAATAATTTTAATTTCAAAAACGAAAACGTTTTCGGTGTTTTCGAAAACGTTTTCGATAACAATTTGCTAATATTAAGTTAACTAAAAATATAATTTCGAATAATTAAACAACCTTTTTTATTAATCAAACAAAATTCTAAAATGAAAAAAATTACTAATTTTTTGAAAAAAATGATGGTCCTAGCAGCCTTAGTGTTGTGCAATCAATCGTTCGCTCAAAGTGGTGTTTTATCAGGAAAAGTAACCGATAACAATGGTGTTGCAGTTAGCGGCGCTAATGTTTTGGCAGGCTCCAAATCTACTTCAACAAGTGCAGAGGGAACTTATTCTATTTCTGGAATACCAAATGGTACTGTTTCTGTAACGGTATCTTATATTGGACTAAAAACCAGTAAACAAAATGTTTCTGTAAACGGAAACACAACTTTGGATGTAAAACTTCAAGACGACGCTTCTAATTTAGAAGAAGTTGTGGTTACGGGAGTTGTTAATCCTAAAACTAAATTACAATCCAGTGTTTCCATCACTACTTTAGATGTGAAACAAATTGAGCAATCGGCTCCTCGCTCAACCGCCGAGATCTTCAGAACCATTCCAGGTATTCGTTCGGAATCTTCAGGTGGTGAAGGAAACTCCAATATTGCTGTTCGTGGTGTGCCAATTTCCTCTGGTGGATCTAAGTATTTACAAATTCAAGAAGACGGTCTTCCGGTATTATTATTTGGAGATATTTCTTTTGCAACTGCCGATATTTTTACAAGATTTGACGGAAATGTAGCTAAAGTGGAAGCAATCCGTGGAGGTTCTGCTTCAATATTAGCGACTAACTCTCCTGGTGGAATCATCAACTTTATTAGCAAAACTGGTAAAACAGAAGGTGGTAAAGTTGCTACAGGTTTCGGATTGGATTATAGTAATTTCAGAACTGATTTTGACTACGGAACTAAAATTGGAGACGGTTTATACTTTCACACTGGTGGATTTTACAGAACTGGTGAAGGGGTAAGAAAAACAGGATTCACTGCTAATAACGGAGGCCAATTTAAATTTAATCTTACCAAAGAATTTTCTAATGGTTCGGTAACTATTTATGCTAAATTTTTAAATGACAGAGCAGCAGCTTACATGCCAATGCCAGTTCAAGTTTCGGGTACAAATGCTAACCCATCATGGGGAAGTATTGATGGTTTTGACGCTACGCATGGCGCATTACAATCGGTATATTTAAATCATAATGTTGGTTTAGGTCCTGATGGAGAATTAAGAAGAGCAGCCGTTGCCGATGGTATGCACCCAGTTTCTAAATCTATTGGAGCTAGTGCTAATTTTACTCTAGATAATGGATGGAAAATTTCTGAAAATGGAAGATTTTCTTCTAATAATGGAGGATTTATTGCACCTTTTCCAGCAGAAGTTGGATCTGCAGCATCAATTGCATCTTCTTTCGGAACAGGTGCTACTTTAACGTATGCTAATAGTGGTACGCCATTCAATACAGCAAACGGATTGGTAGCAAGAATTCACATGTTTGATACCCAATTGAACAACTTCAATAACTTTATGAACGATTTGAAAATTTCAAAAAAGTTTGATAAAGTAGATGTTACTGCTGGATACTTCAAGTCGCTTCAAAATATTTCAATGTCTTGGTTATGGAATTCTTACTTACAAGAAGTATCGGATGATAACCCAAGATTGTTAAACGTTACTAACGGTAGTGGATCTTTACTTTCTGAAAACGGATTGTACGCTTACGGAACTCCAGCTTGGGGTAACTTAGCTAGAAACTACGATACACAATACAATGTTTCTGCACCTTATGTAAACGTTAATGTAAATGCTACCGACAAACTTTCTATTGAAGCAGGTTTGCGTTACGATATGGGTAAAGTATCTGGATCTTTTGCAGGAGGAACTTCTTCCGCATTTGATGTAAATCACAATGGTGTTATTTCTCCAGCGGAAGCAAACGTATATGCAGTTAATACTGCTAATTCTACTGCTGTTAATTACGATTACCACTATACCTCTTACTCCGTAGGTGCAAACTATTTATTATCTTCTAGTCAATCTATTTTTGCTAGAATGAGTAAAGGTGCTTCTGCTAAAGCAGATAGAATCTTGTTTTCTGGTTTAAACTATATGGATGGAAGCAAAATCAACGCATTGGATTTCTTAACCCAATCGGAAGTTGGTTTCAAACAAAAATTTGCTAAAGGATATTTATATGCTACTGCTTTTCAATCTAAAACAGATGAGCAAGGTGGATATGAAGCTACTACGCAATCTATCATCCAAAATAATTACAAATCACTTGGTTTAGAGATTGAAACAGCTTACAATGTGACCAAAGATTTTAATCTTAGAGGCGCTTTAACATATACTAAAGCAGAAATTACTTCAGGAGATAACAAAGGTAAAGAGGCTAGAAGACAACCAAAATTAATGTATAACTTTATTCCATCTTACAAATTTGGAAAAAACAACAATGCAATTGGTTTCAGTTTTATTGGACAATCTAAAGCATACACACAAGACGAAAACAAGTTAGTTATGAAAGGATTTATGATTGTTAACTCATTTATAGATTTCACAGTAACTAAAGGATTATCTTTAAATTTATCTGGAAACAACTTATTGAACACTTTGGCAATTACCGAAGCAGAAGAAGGAAGTATTACAGAAAATAAAGTAAATTATATTAGAGCTAGACCAATGCCAGGAAGATCGGTATCTATGGCTATTACTTACAGATTCTAAAAGATTTCATGTTTTATTTTGTTAGTTAACAATTCCTGTGCTTAATTTAGCTCAGGAATTGTTTTTTAAACTATTAAATTGTTGTACCAATGAATTTAAAAAAACCGACATTAACTTTTTGGCAAATAATCAACATGAATGTTGGGTTTCTTGGTATCCAATATAGTTTTGGCTTGCAACAAAGTGCCGTAAATCCTATCTATGATTTTTTAGGAGCACATCCCGATCAAATTCCAATTCTAAATTTGGCTGGACCATTAACAGGATTAATCATTCAACCCATTATTGGTGCTTTGAGCGATAAAACTTGGTCTCCAAAATTTGGTGGACGAAGAAAACCTTTTTTCTTAATCGGAGCCTTAATTTGTAGTTTGGCATTGTTCCTTTTTCCTTTCAGTAGTTCCCTTTGGATGGCAGCAGGATTACTTTGGATTTTAGATGTTGGTAACAATACCGCAATGGAGCCATACCGAGCTTTTATTGCAGATAAATTAGACGATGACCAACAACCAACTGGCTTTCAAGCACAAAGTTTTTTTACCGGTTTCGGACAAACCCTAGCCAATGTATCGCTATTCATTTTTCCGCTTTTATTTATTGGCACTATGGGTAAATTACCCACTTGGGTTTTCGCTTCCTTTTTTCTAGGATCTATTTGTTCTATCGCTTCGGTTTGGTGGAGTTCGCACACTACCAAAGAAATCGAGCCTACACAAGAAGAACTGCAAAAAATAAAGTCGGAATCCATAAGTATTATATCGCCATTTGTTGATATTTTTAAAGCGATAACCGAGATGCCAAAAGTGATGTGGCAACTGGCCTTAGTGTATCTTTTTCAATGGTATGCCTTGTTTTGTTATTGGCAAAATTCCTCCAAAAGTATTGCGCTTTCGGTTTGGAATACCACTCCCGAAAAAGACATGAAATTGTATGGAGAAGCAGTAAGTTGGACTGGTCTAGTTAACGGCTGGTACAATATCGTTACCTTTTTATGTGCGTTTAGTTTGGTTTATTTTGCTAGAAAATTTTCTGCTAAAAAAGTACATTTTGGATGTTTAATTCTAGCGGCAATTGGGTTTTTAGTGTTTCCACACATCCACAATAAATATTTATTATTCCCCGCCATTACTGGTTTCGGAATAGGATGGGCAAGCATGATGGGAATTCCGTATCTAATGATAGTAAGTGCCATTCCTAAAGAACGATACGGCGTTTATATGGGAATAATCAATATGATGATTGTAATTCCGATGTTCATTCAAACGATTTCTTTTGGATACATTTTGAAACATTTCCTAAATAACGATCCGCGATTGGCAATCACTTTTGCAGGTGTATTATTGCTCATCAGCGCTATTTGCACCTTATTTATTAAAACAAAAAAAATTGCAGTAAGTGAATAATTCAGCCTACCAAAAAGCAATTGCGTTATTGCACGAAGTTTCTACAGAAAACGGATTTTTAGCCAGTGCCGAAAACACCTCCAACTACAAACGTGTTTGGGCTCGTGATGGCGTAATATGTGGTTTGGCAGCATTAGCCTCTGGCGATGAAAAGTTGATTGCTACTTTTAAAAACACTTTAGAAACTTTAGTACAACACCAGCACAAAATTGGAACCATTCCTTCTAATGTTTTCTTTTCAGAAGATACAATAGAAGTTAGTTATGGCGGTTTAGCCGGAAGAGTAGACGCAGTAACTTGGTTTGTAATAGGCGTTTGTCAATATGTTTATTATACTAAAGATGTTGCCTTTCTAGATAAAAATAAAGTTGCCATAGAAAAATGTTTTGCCCTTTTGGATGCTTGGGAATTCAACAACAAACATCTTTTATACGTTCCCCTTTCCGGAAATTGGGCCGATGAATACATTACCGATGGCTATGTTTTGTACGACCAATTATTGCGAATTTGGGCACTAAGGAGTTATAATCATTTTGCAAATGAAACGCAATTATCCGATAAGATAGAGAATATCAAGAAGCAGGTTGAGGTAAATTTTCAACCGAATACTATTGGAGAAAAATTCCACGAACGTGCTTATAACGAATTGGATTTTAAAGGATACATGCCTTGCTCTTTTTCGCCTTCCGGGTATAAAACTAATTTTGATGCTTTCGCAAATTCGTTAGCGGTTATTTTAAATATCGGAACCAAAGCAATGCAAAGAAATATTCTACAACATGCCACCACCTTAGCATCAGAAACCAAACTAGGATTAGTGCCTGCATTTTGGCCTCCTATTTTTGAAAGTGACGAACATTGGAATTTATTGAAGAACAATTGCAAATACGAATTTAGAAATTTCCCTTATGAATTTCATAATGGCGGAAGTTGGTCTATGGTCAATGGTTTTTTCGGATTGGCCTTACTTTCCAAATCGGAAACCCAAAAAGCAACTACTATTTTGAATAAAATTCAAGATGCCAATGCCCTAGGTAATTATTCCTTTTATGAAAATTTCAATACCAATACCGAAGCTCCTAATGGCGTTTCGTTCTGTGCTTGGAGTGCAGCTGCAGAAGTGATGCTCCAACAAAGCCTAAATACCAATTTTAAACTATTATTATAATTTTGAATAAATCTATCGACATCCTAAGTATTGGAGAAGTACTCATTGATTTTATCGGTCATGAAGTAAATACTTCCATAAATAGAACCAAAGATTACCACCGTTTTCTTGGCGGTTCCCCAACTAATGTTGCAGTAAATGCTTCCCGATTGGGATTAAAATCGGTTTTGGTGGCCTCTTGCGGTCAAGATGGTTTGGGCGATTATATTATCCGAAAATTAAAAGCCAATAAGGTAAATACGGCTCAAATAGGTAAATCGGATACCTTGCCAACTTCGGTAATTTTTGTTTCAAAATCTACAGAAACCCCCGATTTTATTCCCTACCGTCAAGCGGATTGTGAAATATATGAAGAACAATTACCAGATGCGGTACTTGCAGAGGCTAAAATATTTCATACTACTTGTTTTGCTTTAAGCAAAAATCCAGCAAGAACCACTATTTTAAACAGAGCCAAAAGAGCAAAAGAATTGGGTTTACAATTAAGCATTGACATTAATTTTTCCGAACGAATTTGGCCCAACAGAGAAGAAGCCAAACAAGTTATTAAAGAATATTTGTCTTATGATCCGTTGGTGAAACTTAGCGAAGACGATTGCTACCGTTTATTTGCAGTAGTAAAATCGGAAGAATTTATTTTTGATTATTTCCATGTTCTTGGTGCAACTACTATTTGCCTTACCAAAGGAAAAAATGGCGTGGTTGTATCGGATGTTAAGGAAGGTTTGTTGTTTCAAAAAGCAATTCCGTTAGAAGAAATAAAAGACACCACCGGAGCAGGAGATGCTTTTTGGACTGGTTTTCTTTATGCGCAATTACACGAGTATGACTTAAACACAAGTATAACCATTGCACAAAAATTAGCGGCAATAAAACTCCAAAATGTTGGGCGATTACCCGATAATTTGGAAATTAGTAAACTGATTCAGTTTTAAAAAGAGGCCATTTCTAAACTATTGAAATGGCCTCTTTTTTATATTTTAAAGTAACTAGAATTTTAAAGTTAACCCTGCCAAGAATTTTCTACCTGCTTATGGGTAATAATTAGGATAGATGTCCTATCCATCTGTATCCACTCTTCCATCAAGAAATCAATTGTCGGCTGCTTGGATTTCAGTCATCTGAGCAGAAATCAATCGTCGGCAACTTGGATTTCAGTCATCCGACCAGAAATCAATCGTCGGCAGCTTGGATTTCAATCATCCGACCAGAAAATTATTGTCGGCTGCTTGGATTTCAGTCATCCGACCAGAAATCAATCGTCGGCTGCTTGGATTTCAGTCATCTGACCAGAAATCAATCGTCGGCTGCTTGGATTTCAGTCATCTGACCAGAAATCAATCGTCGGCAGCTTGGATTTCAATCATCCGACCAGAAAATTATTGTCGGCTGCTTGGATTTCAGTCATCTGACCAGAAATCAATCGTCGGCAGCTTGGAAATTGTGTATCCGAGCAGAAATCAATCGTCGGCAGCTTGGATACGCTGTTTTAATTAAAAAAAAATAAAACTTTAATAAAAAAGAGGCCCTCTCCTAACTAATGAAATGGCCTCTTTTTTTATATTTGAAATCAACTAGAATTTCAAAGTCATACCTACTAAGAAATTTCTTCCTGCTTGTGGGTAATAATACGGATAGATATCGTACATATACCCATTGGAACTGTATTTTTTACTCAAAATATTGTTGCACAAACCTGTAAAAACAATCGATTTAAATATTGATTTAGGATAAATTTGATAGGATACATTCAAATCATTTACAAAATAATTAGGCAGTTTGGCATCTTTTAATTCGATGTTATTCAAATATTGATCGCCAACAAATTTAGATACTACTGCAATTTGCAATCCGTTAGTAGGTTGGTAAACCAAGATGTTTCCTGCAACTACATTAGGAGAATAGGCAATATTCTTATTTCCGAAACCTACACCATCCACATTCAAATCTACATTTTTGTTCTGACTTAAAGTAACATTCGGGCGGATGCTCACTTGTTTGGAAAGCGAAATGGTAGCATCTACTTCCAAACCTAAACGGTAACTTTTTTCACTGTTAGAGCGAATTGGGTTTCCTACAGCATCCAAATTACCCGTAAGAATTAATTGGTCTTTGTAGGCCATATAATAAATATTGGTATTCCATTTCACTTTTTCCGCCGTAAATCGCCATCCCAATTCGTAATCATTTAGTTTTTCTGGCTTCACAGTGCCACCTTCATAGTCGGTTCTATTCGGTTCTCTGTTGGCTCTTGCATACGAAAAATACAAAATGTTTTTAGCATTAAGCGTATAGTTCAAACCCGCTTTAGGATTGAAAAAATGAAAGGTATCGTTTACCAATCCTGCTGCAACGCCATTGGCTTGGTACTGTACTTGGCGGTATTGCAAATCGCCATACAAACTCCATTTAGTAGTAAGTTGGTAATTGACTTTAGCAAATACATTTCCATCATTTTTGTTACCATAATAATCGTAATAATGATCGCCCAATTCGCTAGTAGAAGCATATCGTGTCCAAATTACTTTTCCAAAATGCTTACCTTTGTATTGGTTGTAAGCACCTCCAAAAATAAAATCTACTTTTTTATCTTTATAATTAGCAGAAAAAGTAGTTCCGTAAAAATCATTATCCAACCATTTTTGACGGATTAAATCGGTAGCGTCAATGGTGGTTCCATTAACAACTATCGGCGTTAAGCCATAATCAGCAAAATTTTGGTTGTTTTGGTATTCTTCGTAATAGCCTTTCCCTTTGGTGTAATGCACTGCCAAATTGGTATTCCACTTGCTAGAAATTTTCTCGTTCCAATGCAATTGGTAATGGTCTTGTTGGTAATTATCGGTTTGATTGTCATAAAAACGAGTGTTTCCAAAAGCATCGGTGTACATTCCGGCATAGTTAAAAGTTCTATCGCCAGCCATGGTTTCCGCATCTACACCATACCACGATTGGTAGGTTTTTTCTTTTCCACCAAAAACCAACGCTTTAATTAAGGTAGTTTTGCCAACATAGGTACCTTGCAAAAAATAGGATTTTAAATTAGACGACGCTCTGTCAATATATCCATCGGAATTAATTTGCGATAAACGCCCAGCAATTTCAAAATGGTCGTTCATCAATCCCGTACTAAATTTCACGGTGCTTTTTCGAGTATTAAAACTCCCTCCCGAATTGGAGATTTCCCCGAAACTTTTCTTAGAATAGGAGTCGGTTAGCATGTTCAAACTTGCGCCAAAAGCACCAGCACCATTGGTAGAAGTTCCTACGCCACGTTGCAACTGCAAACTTTCTACAGACGAAGCAAAATCGGGTAGATTTACAAAATAAGTACCGCTTCCTTCGGCATCGTTATAAGGAATTCCGTTGATGGTTACGTTTACTCGTGTGGCATCGCTTCCGCGGACGCGAATTCCGGTATAGCCCACGCCATTTCCTGCATCGGAAGTAGTAACTACAGACGGCATAAAGTTCATTAAAACAGGAATATCTTGCCCAAGATTTCGAAATTGGAAATCTTTTTTGGTTAGATTACTAAAACTAACTGGTGTTTTAGTTGTGACACGAACTGCCGAAACGAGAACGTCATCGAGTTGGGTGACTTTGGTAGAATCTTTGGGTTTTTCTTGTGAGAAAGAGAGAAAAGAAAAAAGAAAAAAGAGAATAGATAATAGACTTAAAAGTTTAAATCTTCTTGTCTTTGTGCCTTTGTGGCAAAGTTGTTTAAATAAAAATTCCATTCGTAAAATATTTACGAATAAAAAGAGGTAATTATTCTTTGTTAAAATTAAAAAATTGTTTCCTATGACTTTTTTATAGCGTGCACACTATATTTGTCATTTTTCCCTTAGCAGCATTACCTGCCCAGGTTCATTGGGTATAATCTCAGCTCGTAATTTAGAGCACCCCTTTTTGAGACGGGGCAAAGATAGAAAAAGAATGTCAAAAATCAATGGCAATGTCAAAAATCAATTACAATTGCAAAAATCAATAGCAATTTTGAATTTTAACATTGCTATTGCCATTGATTTTTGCCATTGATTTTTAATGCTCCGGTTTTCTCCGGTTTTGCTTAATTGTAGCCATTACCGATTTGTTTTTCAATCGTTTTTCGATAACCGATCTTGGTATTTTGGTTGGCTTTCTTTTTTTAGGAACCACTAAGGCTTTTGTAATTAAATCGATAAATCGCTTGATGACAATTTCTTTATTTTTAAGTTGGCTTCGGTCTTCATCACAATTAATAATCAAAATATTCTCAAGAGTTAATTTGGATTTTAACTTTACAGAAAGCACTTCTTTTTCTTCTTCCGAAAGTGCTTGGGAAGCATTTAAATCATAGGTCAAGACCACCTTAGACGAAACTTTATTGACGTTTTGTCCTCCGGCTCCAGAGCTTCTTACGGCTTTGAATTTTAGTTCGTTTATGATTTTTTCTTTATTCATAGTCATTGCGATGCAAGAAGCAATCTCATTATTTTGTCCCTAAGACACAAAGTTATTTTCTCTGTGAAGGCACAAAGGTAATTATTAATTCTTTGTCTATAATTTTTAGCCACAGATTCCACGGATTAAACTGATTTTTTATTTTCATTAAATAAAAAATCTGTGACCATCCGTGCAATCTGTTTAATCTGTGGCGAAAAGATGTAAATTAATTTGGTGTTTGGTGTGCCGGTTTTAATAGAATGGAATTATTAGTTCTTTGTCTATAATTTATAGCCACAGATTCCACGGATTAAACTGATTTTTTGCTTTCGTTAAATAAAAAATCTGTGACCATCCGTGCAATCTGTTTAATCTGTGGCAAAAAAGATGTAAATTAATTTGTTGTGCCGATTTTAATAGAAGGTAATTATTAATTCTTTGTCTATAGTTTTTAGCCACAGATTGTACGGATTAAACTGATTTTTTGCTTTCGTTAAATAAAAAATCTGTGACCATCCGTGCAATCTGTTTAATCTGTGGCAAAAAAGATATAAATTAATTTGGTGTTTGGTGTGCCGGTTTTAATAGAAGGGAATTATTAGTTCTTTGTCTATAATTTATAGCCACAGATTCCACGGATTAAACTGATTTTTTGCTTTCGTTAAATAAAAAATCTGTGACCATCCGTGCAATCTGTTTAATCTGTGGCAAAAAAGATGTAAATTAATTTGTTGTGCCGATTTTAATAGAAGGTAATTATTAATTCTTTGTCTATAGTTTTTAGCCAC
>NZ_JBIKPS010000028.1:0-35152 GCF_044357305.1 Flavobacterium sp. | reverse complement strand
TGGAACTACTGTAGACAGCTTTAACAACTTAGCAGTAGAACTAGTAGCCGGAATAACGGTTGCAGCTGAATTATTAGTCACAGACGAACCAACACTATTTAACGCTTTCACACCAAAGTAAATTGATGTAGTAGATGGAGCAGTACCACTAAACTTAACAAAGATTTCTGGATTAATACTAGTGTTAGTATAATTAGGTGTTTCACCAATCATATCTGTCACTCGAGTTACAAATGCAGGTAATTCCCATTCAAAACGATTCGCTAACGTATTGGCAGGAACGGTTGCGGATAATCTGTAAACTCCTCCTTGTCCAATGAATTTACTAATCACTGTTATGGCTGTAAGATTACTTCCATTGTTCAATGCTAAAGCTGTTGGAGCAGCAGGTGCCACAGCGCTCAACGTTAGTAATTTAGCTGTAGAGGAAGTTGTAGGATTTACAAGTGCTGAATTAAGAGTAACTGAATTTCCTACTCCATTTACTGATTTTACGCCTATTCTTAAAACTTTAGTTAAAGGAGTTAAAACACTTGTATCAGTATTCTCAAGAGTTACTCCTAAAAAGTTAACATAAATGAATGGGTCAGTACTGGTTAAATCAGTTGTAACAGATCCTTGCGAAAGTGCTGTCACTCTGTTTATTCCTGCAGGCAATTCCCAAAGATAACTATTGGCTGTAGCAGCTGCAGTAGCAGATAACCTTAATACAGTGGATGTTCCCATGTATTTGGCAAAACTAGTAATAGCCGTAGTTGTATTTCCATCGTTCATTGCTATAGCACTAGGTGCAGTTGGCAATAATCTAGTTAAAGATGCACTCGCTTTCATAGGTGAAGTACAGCCTGAAGCATTAACCGATTGAACGTTAATTACTAATGGTGTCGTTGCGCCTGTACCTGTAAACTTAACATAGATAAATGCATTTGTACTTGTTGTACTGTTATCAGTAGATACACCAGAATCGTCTGTTCTAACAACTCCAGTAGGCAAGGTCCAAACATAAGAACTTGCAGCAGCATCAGATACACTACCTGGAGTTGCAGTTAATTTAAATGGTGTGTTAGTACCTATATAAGATCCCAAAGCAGTAACAGGTGTAGTTAAGGGTAAAACAGCAGGGTTAGTAAGCACTAAAGCTGATGGGATAACTGGTAAAAGAGCATCCGTAATAGCAATAACAGAAGATGTAACAGTTGCACAAGTACCAGAAGTTACTTTCACTCTGTATTTTGTTCCTGTAGGAGGAATAGCTATAGCCGATCTAGTAATGCCTAATGAGGCCGATGTCATTCCAGAATAAATTGCAGCACCAGTAGCAGGATTTACTACATTAGACCAAGTAGATTCTAAAACTGCTGCTGTAGATTGCATTTCCCATTGATAAGTAGCGCTTGGATTAGTAGCTACCACTGAAAGCGTAGCTGAACCACCGATTATTTTACAAATTAAAGTACTAGAGGGTTGCGATGTAATACCGCTATCGATAACCGTAACTGTAGAAGCAACTGATGTAGCATTACAAGAATTTGCATTCGTTACGGTAACCCAAGGACTAGAAGTTGTTGAAACAACTATACTTGGAGTTGTAGCTCCTGTTGACCATAAATAAGATAATCCGGATCCAGTATTAGCTGTTAAGGTTACGCTACCACTAGCGCAAAAAGTAGTTGCGCCTTCAGCTGTAATCGTAGCAGTAGGACTTGCTAATTGCGACAAATTAGTGAAACTGACTGATGAGCCTGATGTACAAGTTGATGTATTAGTTGTAGTAATCGTATAAGCCTGACCTAAAGTAGCACTGCTAATAACTCCTCCTGTACCAGCACTAGGTCCTGAAGGACTAAAGGTATAGGTATTTGATGCACTATAATTAGTTAGGATTGAGCTACCCGAAGCCATACAAGTGGGAGCCGCAGTACTTATAGTGGGAATATCAGGGATTGGATTTACAGTTATTGTTGTAGGTGCCGAAGTTGATTCTCCTCCTGCACTTGTTACGGTAACGGTATAACTTCCTTGTGTATTTGCAGTAATACTTGGAGTTGTAGCTCCTGTTGACCATAAATAAGATAATCCTGATCCAGTATTTGCTGATAAGAGCACTGAACCTCCAGAACAGAAAGTAGTAGACCCATCAGCTGTTATAGTAGCCTGCAGTTCAATATTGGCTGTGATACCCGTTGGTTGGGTGAGTGAGTAATTCGCTGATGCATCACCAACAATACTATATCCACTTATGGTCAACGGTTTTGCTATTCCTACAGCAGCGGTATCAAAATTAGCAGAAACACTTGAACTAATTAAAGTGACATTAGCTGTATCGGATGCAAAAACACCCGATAAAGAACCCAAAGCGCTTAAAGTAGCCATTGTATTTCCATCCTCTGGCTTATTATTGGCTATAATACCCACAACCGTTAAGGGAGCCTGCGATACTATACCTTCGGCAGTATCACTTGCTAAACTATAATTGGCTGCTTTGCCTTCATTAAAACCATCTGCTAATGCATAAGTGATAGTGGCTAATTTTGCAGTACCTACATTAGCATCTGCATAAAGACCTGTTGCAGTTACGGTAACTGTTTCTGCACCCACAAAGCCCGACAAGATCCCCGTTGAAATAAGCCCTGAAGTAGGGAATGAATTATATACTTTTGATGCAATGCTTGGAGTTGTTATTGTCAAGGGTTTTTTATTTACAACTAACGTTTGAGAAACGGATGTGGTTGGGGTGTACGTTTCATTTCCTGATTGTGTAGCAGTAATAATGGCTGAACCAGTACCAACAACTGAAATGGTGCTTCCTGATGTAGTAGCCACTAGTGGATTATTACTGGTGTAGGTTATCGGCAATCCTGATGAGGCGGTAGCCCCAGGAAGAACTGTATCTCCATAATTTACTTCTGGTAGCGCACCAAAAGTAAGGCTTTGAGAAATTCTATAGTCAGTTATAACGGCATTAGATGTGTCACTATCAGCGCTAAAACCTGCCGCATTAGATGCCTTTACGGTAAAAGTATACGTTGTTCCAATAGATAATCCATTTACAGTAATAATCCCACTTCCAGCCTGATTTAAAGTACCAATAAGACCTCCGGGTGAAGAAGTAGCCGTATATGTAGTAATTGGCGATCCCCCATTAGATGCGGGAGAGGTAAACGAAATTTTAGCCTGTCCAATAACGCTGGTTAACGTAGCAGTGTCAATTGTAGGAGCATTAGGTACTGTAAACGGTGTCACTGCATTTGATGAAGCACTTTCGGCACTTTGTCCTATACTATTTGTTGCCCTTACGGTAAAGGTATAAGAAGTTCCATTAGTTAATCCAGTCACCAATATAGTACCACTTCCTAGCTGACTTAAAGTTGCGGTTATTCCTCCAGGAGAGGATGTTGCCGTATATGTTGTAATTGTTGAGTTGCCATTGAACGTAGGAGCTGTAAAAGGAATTGAGGCTTGCCCACTTACTCCCGAAACTGTAGCAATTCCAACATTAGGAACGTTCGGCACACCAACTGTATAGGTAATTTTAATTTGCCCTGCACCTCCAGCACCTCCTTTATTACTACCTGATATTGCACCATAAGCACCGCCGCCGCCGCCCCCTAGAGTTGTAGCTGAGAATCCGTTAGCGGCAGTAGTTCTACTTGCAGCACCCGCACCTCCCAATGCACCTGCACCACCAGCTCCACCAGACCCAGTGGCCCCAGAAGCGCCAGGCAATCCTAAAGTTACTGTACCGCCTGAACCACCGGTTACGTTTGTACCACCTAGACCTAATTGTCCTGCTCCATTTGCACCATTACCCGCAACACCACCGTTTGCAATTATAGGAGTTGTTGATCCGAATGTTGTATTGCCTCCATTATTTCCATTAGCCCCACCATTACCAGTTAGTGCTCCACCAGGACCCACTGTAACAGTATAACTCGTTGCAGGGAAAACGGTAACACTATTATTTATCACATAAGAACCACCCGCACCACCGCCGGCAAAACCAGCCAAATAGCTGCCGCCGCCGCCGCCGCCGCCGCCCCAAGTTTCCACTTGAATAGAGGTTACACCTGCCGGACATGTCCACGTTCCGGATGTTGTAATGGTATTTTGGGTTTCTATTGCAACCGCCAAATATTGTGCAACAGATGTTGCAGCGTTATAGCTACTATTACCTGCTTGTGAGGCTGTAATTGTACAAGCGCCACTTCCTACAATATGAATATTATTATCAACAATGGTTGCCACATTAATGTTTGAACTTGTGTAAGTAACAGCCAGACCCGAACTGGCTGTCGCACCTGGGCTAAAGTCAGCATCGCCAACTTTTTTGGATGGTAATGGATTAAAACTAATAGTTTGGCCTTGAAAAATATTCATTTCAATCCCATTAAAAATATCATCAATTGCATCGGTATTGACCAACATGAAATCGGACTGAAGAGTACCGCCTTGATTAATAATGGCATCTGATAGGGTTATGGTTTCGGTTCTCCATTCATTGGTGCCTGTCCCCGTATAAGGTATTGTCTGAATTCCCGCAGTATTTCTATATTTAAAGGCCCAAGTTGACCCCGCATTTTTATCAAGCCAAATAATGGTAAACTTCAATATTTTATTATTTACGGGTAATAGATTGTGCAATTGGAAATACATGGAATTTTTACCGGTACTGTTCTCGAAAGAACGAGCAAAACGATCGTACTTTGAAGAAGTTGCAGTTATAGGGCCTCGCACTCTAAACAATCCTATAGAGGTTGCATCAGGGTTTATTTGAGTCATAAATCGCTCAATATTTCCTTCACAAATTTTCCATCCTGCATCATTATAAAACTCTTGATCTTCACGCTGAAATACTTGTCCTCTCACAACGGCAATTGGATCATCTATACGAGCTCCTCTATTGTAGTATATAGGATTGTTACATATATTTTGATAACGAGTTAGATTGGTCTTAGTAGCGTTGCCATAAATCGATTCAGGAAATTTAACTGTATCGGCTGAATTGAGTCCTTCGTGAAAAACAGAAAAAGCAGTTGTGGCAGTTGCCGGATATACCTGTTGGGCATATCGGTTGTACATTTTGAAAACGTCAATAATCCCGGGATTAGCCAATGCATATGTCATGGCGCTTACCGAAATGTTGGTGCAAGAAAGCCCTGTATTAATACCGCCAAGGGCTGACCAATAAAAACCTATTTCATAGTTCAACGCAAAATAACCTTTGTCCCAAGACTGGTCCATTTCTGAAGCTGAAAATAGTTTTACTCCATTTGGATTACTCGTACTTACTATTGGATTAATTAAAAATGGATTCCATTGCTCTTTGTAGGTTTGCTCATCTGATAAATGGTGTCCCCTGTTAAAGGCTCCTCCTTTAAGACCAAAGCCAAGTACAGGATCTAATTGGGTCATTACATAATTATAAGCTAAAGGTTCAGAAACGGGGTCTACATTATTGAATGTTAAAACAATTTTGCGAGTAGTAACATCGTTGAAATTTTCTTTAAATTTAGCAAATGCTTCTAAACGAAATGCTTCCCATTGTGCTGTGGATAAGTCATAAATAGGATTAATTACATCTCCTTTGAAAGGTTCTTCGTCACCTGTGCATCCTGTTTTCACTTGTACAAAAGCAATATGATTGAATTTTACTTGAGGTTGATTTCTCAAAAACAAGGCAAATTGTCTAATCATTTCAAAATAGTAAGCTTTATACTCTGGGTCTGGATAATAAGGGTTTCTATTGGCATACGCATCATTCTTGGGCGCGTTACTAATTACATTTACTAACGGAACTCCATTATCAAAAACCCATAAAGGGCAATCTGGACCAACATTGACACTAAATCGAATCAACTTATTATTGGCGACAGCAACATCTAATATGGTTTGAAAAGCACTAAAGTCACAATTATTTGTTCCTGGTCCTGCCTGAATATCTTTCCAATCAAGAGTAGTTTCTATACCCTTGACAAAATCGGCATTTGGAGCTGAATAGTCTGGAATTCCTCCTCCACGATCCCACACCCCATAAGAGGAAATTGGCAGTGATTGTGAATGTGATTTTGTAATTAAAAAAAGAACAAAGCCAAGTAAGGCGATATGTTTATAAAGTACTTGCATAATCATTTTTTAAATTTGCTTAGAAATATTGTTAAAAATCAATTTTTAAAAGTCTTCATACTTAGTTGATTTATAAATAGAATATTAAATCTTATTATATCTTAATAAAGAGTTAATACAGCTCATTAAGTATGCAATTTTGTTTCATCTAAAAAAATATCTGTTGTTAGTTCAAGATTTTTCAATTACCATTACAAAATGTCCCTATTACCATTTTTGTTCCTGAAAAGTCTAAATTTTTACTAATTTTATTGATTTCATAATCAAATTGATATACTAATTTAACTTGGAGTTAAGATTAAGTAAAAAAAATAATTTCATCACATGAAATGAGAATCAAAAATACAATTCGAAAACCAATTGTTAGTTCATTAAAAATGAACATCCTAATTTTCAAAGAATTAGGATGCTTATTTAGAGAATTAATAGTACTATTTCCTAATAAAAAATTAAATTATTCTTTAATAAATTGCTTTGCAATAATACTACCGTTTTCTTGCACGACTTTAACTATATAAGCTCCTTTTCCTATAGCTGCAACATTCACATTCGAATTATTGTTGTTAGATGCTACTTTTTTACCTAATAAATCAAATACTTCAATTTTTGCAATTTGACTAGATGAACTTATATTCAAAACCTCTTTGGCAGGATTTGGGTATAATGAAATTGTATTGTTTGCATATCCAAAATCAGTAATATCTAAAACTGAAGGAACAATATTATCAAAAACAATTAAATCAACATAAACAGAATTTGTTGAAGAATTAATATCCAATGCACCGCCAACAATTGCACCATTAGTAGCAGGATTTGCATCAGCGATTGCTCCTGCAGAATTCACTATTACCCAATTTGTAGTATCTGTATGTGGTACTGCAGGCGAGACACTGTTTGTGCCAGATATATTTTTACAATAGGTATTTCCTGAAATTACTATGTCACCTATTGCATAAGTTTCAATTTCTACCCAAGTATTCTTAACGGCAAAGTTTAATTCTGGAAATTGATACCCATCATCCCAAGTAGTTAAATCAAAATCATAGGTTTTATAGTCAGTATCAGAAGTGGTATAGGTTTGAATTGGATTAAATGTAGTTCCTACACCAGCTACTTTTCCACTTAATAGAAATAATGAATTGGTTGAGGTATTTTTTAAAGTAATGTGCGCATACTTATTTGTTCCTCCAACATGAGTAAGTAATGATGATAAAGCTACTTTGGCATTGGTAGAGGCTGCAGTTGTAGAGTTAATTTTTAAAGTTCCTCTTAACGATTCGGTTGCTTGAACAGCAGTTGCTCTTGTAAGATTAGTGAAATTTTCGGTTGTTGTATCAAAATTAAAAACGTTAACTTCTGGTGTTACAAGGTAAGCCAAAGGCTTAATGTAATCAATTAGAATATACTCTCCGGATACAGGAGTATAGGCAGATCCACTTCCTGAAGCTACAGTATTTTTTTTACACGTTATATCAATACCAATAGGGTTACCTGTCCATGCAGTTACATCAATAACGTAGGTATGGTAGTCCGTATCAGCGGTGGAAATTAGAATACTTCCATAATTAGAACCTAGTGATGCCGGACAAAATCTTAAATAGCTTATAGTACTTACGTTTTTCAATCGTATTTCAATAAAGTTTATATTTGTATCCGCATCAATACCAGCATCCGTCTTTTTAATTACAGGGTTATTGCCCGTACCTGTAACAAAATCAACTCTTAAATCCCCTGCTGACTGTGTTACTGTGTGTTGTCCTAAAGCACCACCAGAAGAATTGCAAGTAAACCCCTCTGTTGAGGTGTCAAAATTGAATGGACCTTGAGCAAAAATTAATAAAGGAAGAATTAAAAATAAAAAAGTAATTTTTGTTTTCATAATATTTTTTTAAGTTATTTTTTTTGTAAAATTAGACGAAAATCCCAAATTAGTCTTGGCGAAAAAGTGTCATTCATGAGGCTAATTTGGTTCAATTGTAATTTAATTAAGAAGCTACTATTAATAAAATTAGTCTAATTTATGTAAAACATTAAAAGTCAAACACTATAATACATCTACAAATTAGAACCACTTGATTAATTGAAAATTATGAATTTAGTCAAGTGAAAATTACCAAAAGAAGTGGAAGAAAATTTGATGCAGCATTCAAACCCACAGTTGCTATTGAAGCATTAAAAGAGCCAGAGACATTATCAGTACTTGTTGTTAGTTATAATTTGCATCCTAATTAGATATCGCAATGGAAATAAACATAAAATTAATAATAAAAAAAAATAAAAAAAATAAAAAAATGGAACTAAATGATCAAAATAGAAACTTCACAATCAGTTCGAAAGTTTCTTCAAGCCAAAAAGCGAAATACATTCAGGAAGCAGGAAGACTTAATCTTTCCTTATCCGAATGGGTATGTGGTACTCTAGACATGTCCATTAACGCATACGAGGATGTTAATGAGATAACAGAAGTAAAACAACTACAAGAAGACAGCGGTGAAAAAGACAAAAAAATTAACCGCCTTTCTTCCAGTTTAGAAATCGTTAAATCCCATCTTGATTTAATCAAATCTATAAATATCAAAAAAGATAAACGATATTGGTATTAAAGAACATAATTCAAGACATGCAAATCAGATTCGATAATTATAGAGTGTCACAAATAGAAAGTAAATAATGATATTTTATGGCTCTAAAAAATGATGCCTTCACCATCCATTACTAGGTGTCATTTTTTAGTTTCTTAATTTCAAAATCTATTTTAAAAAATCAACTAATTAATAGGTTCTTCATATGACTTAAAACATAAAAAGTCAAAAGGGCATAATATTAAAAAAAATGAATGCTAATACTGTATATGACGTTTTTCTTGCTCTTCCAGAAGTGGATAAGCAACGTCATATACAATTAGTAAATGAGTATAACACCAAAGAGAAAAACAAACTCACAACTGCGTTTAAGAAAAAGAATAGAGAGGTTCTCTTCACAAAACAAGATGCAATAGATTATCTGCTAAAAAATGTGTTTACTTCAAAAAAACATAATTAATTAGTTCCTCTAACAGAAAATTATATTTTAAATTATTGTAGATAAAATCAACTATTACAGAGCGAAATTTAAAATAAAGTGGTTTGCTGTAATACCTAACTAGAATAAGTAAATTTTCCCAAAATGTAAAAAAAATAAGCATTTTTCACCATTAATAAGTATTTTTCACTTACTTTTGAATAACCATTTTTCACCAATCATTATGAATAATAAGCATTTTTCACTTAACATAAGTGTTTTTCACGGACATAAAGCGCCAGAGGAAGGAATTCTAGTTGGTTATGGTGCAATAATTGAAGCATTTAATTTAGCAATCCCATTACCTAATCAATTAGCATTAATTAGTCAAAAAAAACGACAATACACAACTGAAAATTGGCAAGTTTTCACCTCTCGACACAAACCAGAAGATACCCTGTACAAACAATTAGTATTTGCTTTAAAATACGAAGGAATAAATTTGTTATTCTTCAAGAAATTATTTGAAAAATTATCTGAAGAAGATTGTAAAACATTAGTACAAATAGAACCTCAAGGGCAATACAGTAGGAAAATTTGGTTTTTATACGAATGGCTATTAGAGAGAAAATTAGCAATTCCAGACTTGGATAAAGGTAATTTTGTTGCTTTGGTAGATGAAAAAATTCAATTTGAATTACCAATAAGTACCAATTCAAGCCGACACCGTATCAAAAACAACTTACCTGGAACAATTGATTTTTGTCCATTAATTTTCAAGACCCAAAAATTAGTAAATTTTATCGAAGAGAATCTGCCTAACAAAAAAAATAATTATTTAAATGCTATACGTAAAGAATTACTACAACGGGCATCGGCATTTTTATTACTAAAAGACTCCAAGGCATCTTTTACCATAGAAGGAGAAACCCCTACGAATAATCGAGCAGTAAGATGGGGAAAAGCAATAGGTCAAGCAGGTACAAAATCATTGGATAAAGAGGAACTATTGCGATTACAGCA
The DNA here is from genome assembly GCF_044357305.1 of Flavobacterium sp. Taxonomy (GTDB): domain Bacteria; phylum Bacteroidota; class Bacteroidia; order Flavobacteriales; family Flavobacteriaceae; genus Flavobacterium. Next base: position 25,006 of record NZ_JBIKPS010000028.1, on the reverse strand, counting down.
AATAGTAATAGAAAATAGCCGTTTTCTCAAAATGGGATTTAGAGAAGAAGGAGGTTTTGTAGGGGAACACGACAGAATAACATCAGAACCTCTGCCAGAGCATATTTCGGCAAAAAGTGAAGATTTAGAAAAGTTAGTTAATGGATTGATTACTACATACGAAAAACTAGAAAAATCAGGTTTTAATGCCGTTTTAGCAGCAGCCGAAATCGCATTTGGATTTGTATTTATACATCCTTACGTAGATGGCAATGGCAGGATTCACCGGTATTTAATTCATCATATTTTGAGCAAAATGCAATTTGCCCAACAAGGCATAATTTTCCCTATTTCTGCTTCAATTTTGAATCATATCGACGACTATAGAATAGTGTTAGAATCCTACTCGCATCCATTATTGGACTTTATAGAGTGGAAACCAACAAAGAACCATAATGTAGAAGTTCTGAACGAAACAATTGATTTTTATCGGTATTTTGATGCTACTAGACAGGCAGAATTTCTATTCGATTGCGTGAATGACACTATTGAAAATGTAATTCCAAATGAGGTAGATTATCTTCAAAAATACGATGAAATGAAATCTTATTTAGATGATGTTTTTGAAATGCCAGACAAAGAAGTAGCTTTATTAATTCGATTTCTGGACCAAAATAACGGCAAACTTTCTAAAAGAGCCATTGAAAAAGAATTTATTGAACTAACGGATATTGAAGTAAAAGAGATAGAAGAACATTATCAAAGTTATTTTAACCAATAATAAAAAAATTGTAAGAACTACTTGAAAAGTTGCTTTTAAATCAATCAAAATTTTGCTAGCAAATCATGGTTTATAATATATAAATATAGTCTAAAACCCAACTTTCCTTTAAATAAAAAATAAAGTATTTGAAATAAAAAAAAATAGTATATTGCACCCGAAATTAATTTCAAAAACAGTACACTAATCAGTACACCAAACCGTGCACCATTTTTAAAGAAAATACTTTTTTAAGGCAAAAAAAGGCTTAAAAATTGAACTAAAACTCAATTCATAACCCTGAGGTCACGGGTTCAACTCCTGTCCTCGCTACACCAAAACCCCCTTAATAATCAGTTGTTAAGGGGTTTTTTTATGGAAAGTCACTCTTTTTATATTTTTTTGGAGTAAGGAAATGGAGTAAGGGAATTTTAAGTTAGAGAAATGATGATGATTATTAAATCTAAAAAACTAATACGAAGTTAGCTTTTTATTTCGAGTGACACTTACTGACTATCTTATTTAAAAAAAATCATTTTGTTTTATATGTTCTGATTATAATAAATAATATAACTAAATTTAGTTTTAAAGTAGCTATTAAATAGTTTGGCTCCAATAATCAAATTAACCTAAATCATGCTGATAACAATATCTTTTTTGTCGATTTTATTGAGTTTAATTATTATTTTTTCCAATTGGAAGATTAACCAAAATTCATTTTATATTGGTGCTTTTTTGCTTATTCTTTCTCTTTACAGTATTACTCATTATTATTCAATCGTAGAATTTTCTATATTTTGGTCTACTTTGTTTTATAACAATTTTTCTCCTCTTTATTTACTTATGGGACCTCTATTATTATTCTACATTCGTGGGGTATTTAAAGACCGATTTATATTTTCAAAAATAGACTTATTGCATTTCATCCCTGCTTTCATTCATTTAATAGCTATTTCCAAGTACCTAATCCTTCCTTTCAGTCAGAAAAAAGAAATAATTACCTACTGCAGCAAACATTATGAAGCGTTAAACCAATTTCCATTCAATTCATTTTTTAATTGGGAAACTAATTATATTATTAGGCTTTCTTCTCTATTTGGATACCTAATATTCAGTTTTATTTTGATTACTAAAGAAGTAATTAATTATAACAAGGGCAAAAAAACCGCAAGAGGTAGATATGTTTTTCGATGGATATATTTACTATTGTTTTTAATTGTTTTGATTTTAGGTAGTTACAGCCACTTTCTCTCTAATTATATGCAATCACATTCATATCTTGAAAGTAGTAATTCACAATACACCTTAAGCGTCACAGTGTTAGGGATTGCACTAATAAATTTTACCTTACTCATGTTTCCCGAAATATTGTATGGAAAATTACGTTTTGAATCAGGGCCTATTGTATTTAAAAAATCGATTAAAAGAGATTTGATTAATGACGAAGAAGTATATGAAAATGAATATTTTATAAATTTAACAAATCAAATAAATGACTATTTTGCTAATCAACAGCCTTATTTAAAACCTGAATTTGCAATTAGCGACCTCACTATAGCTTTAAAAGTACCTCAACACCATATTGCAATATGCTATAGAGATTATATTGGCATTCGATTCACAGTTATGAAAATTAATTATCGGGTAGAATATTCCAAAAAAGAACTTCTAAATCCTGTAAATAAAAACCTTACTTTAGAAGCTATCGGGTTTCAATCGGGATTTCTTTCAAAATCGAACTTTTTTAGTTGCTTTAAAAAGGTTACAGGTACTACGCCACTTGATTATCAAAATAATAGCTAATAATAGGCAGTATAGTTCATACTATTAATTTGTACTGATATTTAAAATAAGCACCAAAATAGTACTTTAAAATGCGCATTTCATTTTTTTAAGATAGAGTTTTGCAACTTGAAAATTTCAACACTGCTAAAATTTTATCTTATGAAAAAATTATTGTTTATTGTACTTATTATTTTGCCTTCTTTACTATTTTCTCAAGTGGGTATTGGAACAAATACCCCAGATTCTTCTGCTAAACTAGAAGTAAGTTCAACCAATAAAGGGTTTTTACCGCCAAGGGTTACCCTATCAGGAACAACTGATTCAGTGACTATTACAAGTCCAGCGACTGGTTTATTAATATATAACACGTCTACAGCTGGAACCTCTCCAAATAATGTAACCCCTGGGTTCTATTTTTTTAACGGTACTTCTTGGTCTAAGTTAAATGAAGCTTCGGACAATGCAGCCAATGTAACGGGAACAGTTGCCGTTGCTAATGGTGGAACCGGAACAACAAATGGCTCTATCACTGGAACGAGTGCGCTTAGCTTTTCAGCAGGTGGATCCAATCAAAACCTAACACTTACCCCTAGCGGTTTAGGCAAAACCATAATAAATGGAAACGTAGGAATTGGTACTAGCACACCTTCCACAACTTTAGAAGTGGGTAATGCTTCAGGCACTATTTCTGGTGAAATAGTATTAAATCCGCAAAATAATTCAAATGAGGGTGGTCAGGTCACCCTGAAAAAATCGGTTTCAGGAGCTTCATCTGATTGGGTAATTGATCAATATACCAATAATAGCACGCCACGATTTAGAATCTTTGCAGGAGCAGATGAATCTAAAGGTCTTGCCATCAATGAACTTGGAAATGTAGGAATTGGAGTGACTGCCCAAGGTCAAAGTGACAAACTGTATGTAAATGGTTCGGTTAAAGTGAATGGTAATTTAAATGCCAACGGTAGCTATTTTATGGTAGCAGGACTTGCAACTAGTCAAACCATTACAAATGCTGGTTTAACTATCCCAATGACCGATAAAGACGACCCTAACAATTGGTGGGATGCTACTAACTATCGTTTTCAGCCTACCATAGCTGGATATTATTTTGTTTCAGCCACAGTGCATTTTGCATTTACTACCACTTCAGCAAATGGGGTGCAGTGTAATATTCAAATTTTGAAAAATGGTGCGGTACAAGCAATCAACCAAATTCTAGCAGAGCAACCCGTTGTTTGTATGAATTTAACTCGTTCCCAAACTGCTACTGCGCTTATCTACATGAACGGAACTACTGATATTGTAACCCTAACAGGATATACCAATAATGTACTAAGTGCTGTGACTATTACAGGTGATGGATCTCAAGTATTCACCAAAATGGAAGCTTTTAAACTAAACTAGACCTTTATTAAAATATGAAAAAATTAATAATAATCCTAGTACTGTTGTTTTGTCATCTTGCAATAGCGCAATTAAATGTACCTTCTAACGAAAGCATTATTATCACTGGATCTGAATCGTTTTATTCTAATGAAGCCATAATAAATAACGGATTGATTAAATTAGAAACTGGTACCCTTGAAGTAGCTAGTAATTATACTAATAACGGCACAACAACTTTAACCAATGCAACTTTAAAACTATCAGGAGGTGCAACACAAAGCCTAAGCTTTGGAGCTAACGATAGCGCAAAAAAAATTGATTTAAATAAATCAGCGGGTACCGCAACTATTTCAAATGGAACGTTTTCAATCACCGATTATTTGATATCCAATCAAGGAACTCTGAATGGTGCTGGAAAAATTACCTTGAAAAGTAACGCTACAAAAACAGCTATTGTAGAAACTTCTTTGGGAGGCGCGGTACAAAACATCATGGTAGAACGCTATATTCCTGGTCGCAGAGCATATCGGTTTATTAGTTCACCTGTAACATCCTCAACTTCTATAAAAGCTAATTGGCAAGAAAACGGAAGCAATACACCTAATTTAGGCACACACATTACAGGAACTGGCGGTGCTACAAATGGTTTTGATGCTACGGCAACCAATAATCCATCGATGTACACTTTTAATAATTCCACAGCAACTTGGTCTGCAGTTACAAGCACCAATGGAACATTAAATGCCGGTAACGCTTATCGATTAATGGTGCGAGGTGACCGAACAATTGATTTAACAAATAACGCTCCTACAGCAACAAATACTACACTTAGAGCAACTGGCGACTTATACATTGGAACAAAAACTATCACCTCTCTTAATACTAATGCTAATGGCTATAGTTTTATTGGAAATCCCTATCAGAGTCCGGTAGATATGCAACAGGTAGTGGCTAATGCTACTAATATCAATACCTCTTTTTATTACGTTTGGGATCCTACTGTAGCAACTCGAGGTGCCTATGTTACAGGAATATTGAGTAGTAATACTAATAATTTTTTAGACTCATCAGTAAATAACTATTTACAACCTAGTCAAGCTTGTTTTGTTAAAACAAATGCTAATGGTTCGGCTTCTTTAAGTTTTACAGAAGATTACAAATATACGAGTAGTACAAATGAAGCCATTTTTCGTTCCGAAAATACTATTTCTTCTATTCGTTTAACATTGTATGACAGCAACGCATTATCACTCCAACAAGCTGCCTTAGATGGAGTATTAATATTTTTAGATGCTAATAATAGCAACGACGTTGATGGAAATGATGCGGGGAAGTTTACTAACCTAGATGAAACATTTTCTACCGTAAATGGGGTAAAATTATTGAGTGTAGAAAGCAGAGCTTTAGCATTACAATCGGATAATATTCCTTTAAAAATAAGCCAATACCGAGGTACTAATTATACTCTTATTGCAACAGGAAACAATATGAGCGGTGAAACAGCTTATTTACACGATACTTTTTTGCAAACATACACGGAAATACCTCAAAATAGCACTATCAACTATTCATTTTCTATTGATACTGCTAATGACTCTGCTACGGCCAATCGATTTGAAATTGTATTTTCTAATCCAACTTTAAATCTTAATATCAATCAGTCATTAGATTTTACAATTTATCCAAATCCATCAAAAGGAAGTTTTAATATCATTTTGCCTAGCATATGTTCTACTGCAAAAATTGAAGTCTTCAATGCTTTAGGTCAACATGTGTTTGTTTCTAAACTTTGCCAATCTGGGTTAAACTTTATAGATACTGCAAAAACACTAACTACTGGAATGTATCAAATCAAAATAAGTCAAGATGGAAAAGAAGTTACTAAAAAAATATTAATTGAATAAATAATGAAACAAAACATTCCAAAAAAAAATATTTTTAATGTCCTCTTCATCGTTATTTTTATTTTATGTTCCTCAACAATTTTTGCCGAATCAATAATTTTTGCCCAAGACGAACCAGTTATTGCCCAAGAGGCACCAACTTTTGATGATGATGTAATTGACAATCCGCAACTAGAACCAATAGATGAAAATATTTTTATTCTATTTTTTTTGATGGGAATTTATGGTTTTTACAAAATAGTAACAAATAGCAGAAAATCAAATTCATATAAAAATTGAATCCAAAAAATTAATACCAAATGCATTTAAGGATGCTCTTTTTTAAACTTAGATTTAATTATTTACTTAATCTTCTAGCTACCAAATTTTCCAATAAATTAGGTACTTTCCATTAAATTATTATCATAAAATACACTGCTTATAGGCGAATGTATTTGAATTGTGCTTGATACTAAAAAAATAGCTATTGATAACAAAGGAAGTTTTTGCTTTTAAAAAAAAGAATACGTTATCTGCAGAAATTAATTATTTTCATAACCCTGAGGTGAGAGTTCAAATCTCTCCCTCTCGCTAAAAACATAAACCCCTGAAAATAAAATTTTAGGGGTTTTTAATTGTGCTTAGCTCGGAGGTATTAAATTATTGTTTTATGAATTTCATTACGGCAACTCCTTCAATGCTATGAACTCTTATAAAGTACATTCCTGATTTTAATTCATTCATATCAATAACATCACTTTCTGATTCATCCTTCATTACTAATAATCCATTGGTACTAAAAATTTCTACTTTTGAAATGCTATTATCCGATTTTAAATGTAGCATGTCTTTAACTGGATTCGGATACATCGCTATTTTGGATGATACGCCGCAATTTGAATTGACAACAACTGTATCATTGTTATTTTGAAAACATTGATTTTGCATATACACAACTTCATTTTCGTCACTACAAATCGAGTTCAAATTAGGATTGCCAGAAAAATCTATGTACTCTTCAATAATTCCATTTTTAGTTGAAAAACTGTTTAATTGATTATTTTTACAAGAAAGATTCTTTAAATTAAACATACTATTTACATCCAAAGTACTAAGTAAATTTCCTTCACAAAAGAAATTTTTAACATAGTTAACATCGTCAATATTAAGTATACTTATTTGATTATTTGAAATGAAAATACTTTCTAAATTTGGGCAATTACTCAAGTCTAAAGTTGATAAATTATTTCCAGTTAAATCTAAATTTATTAATTTAGTTTGATTAGTTAAATCAATAGAATTTAATCGGTTTTCTATCGGATATGAATAAGTGCCTGAAGAACCTGCACATGCTAAATTTAATAAATTTACCGAATCTGAAATGTCAATTGTTGGTAATTTTCCTAAATAACTTAAGTTTTTTAAGTTTACAAGATTGCTTAAATTTATCGAGGTTAGTGATGGGCAATAAATTTCAACGTTTTTTAATTGGGTGTTATTGGATAAATCTAAAGAGGTTATTAAATCACTAGAACATTGAAACTTGACTAAATTAGTGTTGTTTGATATGTCAACATAGGTTAATGAGGCCGATCCTACCGAATTTATAAGGCTTAATTGCTCCAAATTAATTAAATTAGGTTGGCTAAAATTTGGGAAATTAGCATAATAGGTAGTAATAACTTTTAGATTGGTGAAGTATTGTAATCCCTCTAAATTAGTAACATTTAAATAATAAAAATCCAAACCTATAACGTTTAACGCTTCTGTTACTGAAATTTCACCATCGCTGTTGGAGTCAATAGGTGGGTACGTTATAAAATTATTAAGATCTTGATTAAAGTTAATTGGCGCAATCAACAAAAAATCTTTAAGAACTTGGTCTGGAAAAGTAATGTTTTGCGCATTGCTTAATTGAAAAAGAAAAAAACATAAAAAAAATAGTTTTGTTTTCATATCATTTAAATATTTGTTAATCAAATTAATAGATCGTATAAATTTATTACATAATGATTAATTTAGGATAAATTTAACATATTAGTTAAATCAAATAACAATTGTTTAACTGTTTTAAGTTGCTAAGTTTGATGAAAAGAGTAAAAAAATTTACAATTAATAATTAAATTTAAGATTATTCAAATATAATATCCTAATTACGGATTAAATAAAAGTTAAACAAAAAAGAGTACATAATATAATTAAGGAACTAAACAATAAAAGTATATCATAGCTTATAATGTTTGAGATTTAAAGAATTTGATTATTTTACAACCTCGAGAGTGAGAGTCCAAATCTCCCTCTCGCTACAACGATAAACCTTAATATTAATATATTAAGGTTTTTTTATGCCTTTTTATTAAAAAAAGCAGGTGCTTCTGATTGTTCAAGTGAGAAATTATTCTAAAGAAAGGAATAAACCTAAATAATCTACTTCGCAAATTGAAAATATTATTTATTGTGAATAATTAATCTAATTTTTTTCAAAAAACCGATTATTAAATTTTCAATTTTTATTTTATATTTTGATATACCCCTAAAATTTTAGGGGTAAGATTGTTAAAATAGTAAAAATTATAAAATATATATATTTTTTTTTGGGGGTAATAAATGAATATATACATTTATATCGAATTTAAATCTAAAAACAATGAGAAAAATTATTTTAAGTGTGATTCTAATCACAATTTTGGTGTTATCCATTTTTTCAATTTATTTATTTCCTGAAAGCAAAACATTAGGCGCTCATATAGTGCCTCTTAAGTTAGATAGAGGAGATACTGCCTGGATGCTTGTAGCTACAGGTCTTGTTTTATTAATGACTCCGGGATTAGGTTTCTTTTACGGAGGAATGGTAGGTAAAAAAAATGTGATTAGCACGGTGTTGCAAAGCTTTATGGCTATGGTTATAGTAACCGTACTGTGGGTAGTTGTTGGATTTGGATTGTGTTTTGGACCTTCGATAGGAGGTGTCATAGGCAACCCAACTTCCAATTTATTTTTTAATGGGGTAAGTGCAAATACCGCATGGGAATTAGCGCCAACAATTCCTTTTTTACTTTTTGCTTTGTTTCAGGCAAAATTTGCAATTATTACACCTGCTTTAATAACAGGGGCTTTTGCAGAACGCGTTCGTTTTTGGGCTTATTTATTATTTATGGTGTTATTTATTGTTTTCGTATACGCACCATTATGCCACATGACTTGGCATCCAGATGGATTATTCTTCGGATGGGGCGTTCTGGATTTTGCTGGTGGAACTGTAGTTCACATGAGTGCAGGTTGGGCGGCATTAGCAGGAGCAATATTCTTAGGAAAAAGAAAAGTTCAAAAAGCAAACCCTGCTAGAATTACGTATGTATTATTAGGAACCGGTTTGTTGTGGTTTGGATGGTTTGGTTTTAATGCTGGTTCTGCAGTTGGATCTAACGGATTAGCTGCACAAGCCTTAGGCACAACAACTGTTGCCGCTGCAGCTGCTGCTATGGGATGGGTATTTTTAGATAAAATCCTTGGTCATAAATTGTCTGCAATGGGAGCTTGTATTGGAGCCGTAGTTGGTCTAGTTGCAATCACTCCTGCTGCAGGTTTTGTAACAATTCCTTCTGCTTTAGCAATCGGATTTATTGCGAGTTTCGTGAGTAATTTTGTTGTGAGTAAATTCCCTAAAGGTAAGGTTGATGATGCTTTAGACGTATTTGCTTGTCATGGTGTTGGTGGAATGGTTGGAATGTTATTAACCGGAGTTTTCGCATCAAAATCTGTAAATCCAATTGTTGGTGACAATCAAGGTTTAATTTTCGGAGACACTACATTGTTTTTAATCCAATTAAAAGCATTAGTTCTTGTTTCTGTTTTTGCTTTTATTGTTTCTTATGCCTTATTCTTCGTGGTAAATAAAATCACCCCTTTAAGAGTAAGTGAAGATAAAGAAGAACTAGGGCTAGATATTTCTCAACATGGAGAGCAGCTTTAATAGCTAGCCTATAACAAAACAAAGTTTAATTTTTTATCAGTTTCCGCATTTGAAAAAATGACGGAGCCAATATCTCTATTTCAATTTTAAAAAAAAATTAATTAATAATTACCCTCAAATCTATTTTTAATCCCTAATAATTTAATCATGAATAATTCAATAAATATAAAATCAATTTCACTAAGTGTAGCATTATTTTTTATAGCTCTTTTCAATAGTTTTAGTCAAGATGCTACTAAATCTTCAACACTATTTTCAGGCTCCGCCGATATGTATTACAAATATGACTTTTCAAAATTCGATAATAGTAAAACGAGTTTTACAAAATCGAACGATTCTTTTGAGCTAGGAATGGCCTCTATTAAAGCGGCTCATAAAAAAGGAAAAGCATCTGTTTTAGTAGATTTAGGCTTTGGAAATAGAGCTGCAGAATTTACCTACAATGACACAACTGCAACGTTTATGGTAAAACAATTATATGTCTCTTATGATTTTTCTCCAAGTTTTAAAGTTACTGCTGGTAGTTTTGCAACGCATCTTGGATATGAATTAATAGATGCAATTGACAACAAAAACTACAGTATGTCTTATGCATTTACCAATGGACCTTTCTTTAACACTGGGGTAAAAGCACAATATACTGTTGGAAACTATAATTTTATTGCTGGGGTTACAAATCCAACAGATTTTAAATCTGCCTCAAAAGCAGGTTCTACTCAAAAAACGGTTATAGCCCAAATTGGTTACACCGGAAAAACTGGAAATGCCTATTTCAATTTTACTTCAGGAAGTAGTAACCCAATTTCAACAATTAACAAAACCCAATTTGATATAGTAGCGTCTAAAAAAGTAGGTGAGAAACTTTCGCTAGGTTTCAATGGAACTTATGCAGTAACTTCCGATGACTTATTAAATGAAAAAAAAGCGTGGTATTCTGTAATAGGATATGCCAATGTCACTTTAAAAAGTAACCTAAGTTTGGCCTATAGAGCAGAGTATTTTGATGATAAAGACAATATAGTAGGTTTGGCTGCAAATGTCTTTGCTAATACACTTTCATTGAATTTTAAAGAGGGTAATTTAACTTTTATCCCAGAATTAAGAATTGAATCCGCATCGGATACTATTTTTACAGATGGAACACCAAAGAAATCTAGTGCATTTATTTTATTAGCAACAAGTTACTCGTTTTAATAAATTAACTGACTGGTCAAGTCAATGGTAGAGTGAGTTATTAAATAGTCGCAAACTACAAGCTTACTAAAGGTTTTTTAAAGAACGCACCTAGTGAGAAATTTGAGTAAGCAACAGTAGTAAAGAAATAAAAATAAATCCCTAAAAATTTAATTTTAGGGATTTATTTAGTTACAAACATTACTTCTAGGAAGTGTACTTTTTGTAAAAGAAAGACTACTTTTGTAAAATAAATTTACCTACAAAAGGAATAAAATTAACCACTGTTTAAAATGAAAAAGACCTTATTTATTACATTGTTATTTATAGTATTTATCCCTTCAAAAATATTTGCTTGGGGCGAAAAAGGACATGAAATTGTAGCAGAAATCGCCTTCAAACAGTTGGATAAAAAGACTAGAAATTTGATTTTGAATTATTTAGACGGAATGACTATTGAAAAAGCTGCTACGTGGATGGATGATATAAAAAAAGACCATTCCTACGACAAACTTAAGCCGCTTCACTACGTCAATTTTGAAAGGGGAGAAGCCGTTAAAGATACTTGTTGCGACAATATTATTCATACTTTGAATTCTACTATAAAAGATTTAAAACATTACAAGGACTTTAGTAAAGAAGAAGTGAAAATAAAAATTTGCTATTTATTCCACTTAATAGGAGATTTGCACCAACCCTTGCATATTGGTTATGGGAGTGATAAAGGAGGAAATTCTTTTCAAGTAAATTTCAATTCTAAAGGTACCAACTTACACGGACTATTAGATTACGGAATTATAGAAAATAAAAATATAACCTTAAATGATTGTTTGAAATATAATAAATATAACGAAGCCCAAATAGCAAACTTGTGTCATGGTAGTGTAGTAGATTGGGCAAAAGAATCTAGAAGCTACTTAGAAGGAATTTATTCATCCAATAAACAAATTGAAACTTCCTATGTTGAAACTAATTCGAATTTAATTAAAAGTCAAATTCAAAAAGCAGGAATTAGATTAGGCGGAATATTGAAAGATGCTTTTCAACAAAAATAAACTAGTAAGAAAATAGAATTGAAAAACTACAATCAAATCAATACTATTTATCTTTTTAAAGCAAAATGTCCTCGATGTAATCTGCCATCTTGACGAAATACTTGAAACCAGTAATCGGTTGCTAACTCTTGTCTTCCATTAAAGGTACCGTCCCATCCTGGACTTGTAGAATCAAATGTTGCCATTATTTTCCCATATCTATCAAAAATCACAACCTTTAATTCCGGTTCAAATTCGGAGTTTTCTATTCGCCAATACTCATTAAACCCATCGCCGTTTGGAGTAAAATATTTTTTATAATATAACAGAAAAACTTCTTTATAAATATATCCACAACCACTTTTATCTCTAACATAAACGGTATAAATTCCGGGAGTTAAATTGCTAAAAACTGGGCTGTCTTGATAAACCGAATTATCTAAAGAGTATTCGAAATTGCTATTATTTGAAGCAACTATTGTAATACTATTTTCATTAATAGTCCAATCTATTGTTTCAAAATGATCAATTTTGGGAGGTTCCGAAATGGTAACTTGGATGCTTTTAGTATTTACACAAGTCTGTGGTGGATTTCCAAAAGAATTTGTTGCATTCACTGAAACGTTTGATACTCCTAGTTGGGAGATTTCAATTATAGGTGTTGTTGCACCAGTTGACCATAAGTAGGTTGTGGTTGGAAAATTATTGGGCGAAGCATTTAAGAAAATGGAGCTTAATTCGCAATTAATATAATTTGGTTGTAAATTTAAGAATGGAGTTTGTCCTGCAATTAATTCAAAAGAGCGTGTTTCGTAACAGTTTGGTAAATCGGTTAAATTTAACCGTGCAAAAATTGTTTGAGGATTAGTGCTTGGGTTAAAAACAGTAGGATTTAATATAGGATTCACATTCAATTGTGCATCCGTTAGAGTAGTGAAATAGTTTAGGGAGTAATTAGTTAATGTTTGACCAACTCCTAAAATAACTGAATTTTGCTCCGTAATATCAAACGTTTCGTTACCAGTGATTAGTGATTTACATTGTACCATATTGCTGGGTTGAGTCATGTTTACTAAAGAAACTAAGTTAGTTACTTCAAAGACACGGTTGGATTGATTCCCGCATGTATCTTCAATAAGAAAAGTGTATACTCCTACAGGAAGGTTGTAAAAAATATTCGAATTTCCATTATTAATGAATGTACCAGTAGTACTTGTAACAGAGTAATTTAACGGTGGAGCTCCATTAGCCAAAACAATAACATCAGGAATTCCGCTTACAGTACAAGAAATTCTCGAAATAGATAATATTTCAAGTGCTTGAAAAAAAGACATCGTTGGAGATAATATTTCCAAACAATTTTTTTCCGGACCTGATACCGAACCATTATTTATACTAATGCCATCATTATAAGAATTAAATGAACGAATAATTCTAAAAACGCCATTAACTGATAAATTATAATTAATGGCATTATTGATTAATGCTGTTGAATTGGAGGATGTTGGTGTAGTTCCTTCAACATAAAGTGTATTATTAAGAGGATGTCCCCAAATATTCAATTCAGGATCAATTAGCTTTTGAAGCCAATACGCTTCACTTGAATTGCCGTTACTCACAAAATATAATGGAATATTAAAAGACCCACAATTAGGCTGTAATGAAAAAGTACTTGACGTTATTGTGTAATCTGGAATATTCATTGAAATGCTATTATTGAAATTACATTCATCAATTGCTTCAAAAGTATAATTTCCTCCTGGCAAATCATCCATATATAAAACTCCACTGGCAATTATGTAATTAGAGATAATATAAGGAAGCAGATGGGGAAAACCTGTGGGAGCAACTGTAATAGAAGCCGATACTAATTTTCCATTATTGCTTTTTAGTTCCAAAGAGGTCTTACCTAAATCACATCCAGGTCGAGAAACTAAAGAAAGTTTTAAATCTACATAAGCTGGAACATTACAATTTAAAGGGGCTAGTACACTGCCGCAATTATCAACAACAACAATTACATAATCGCCTATTGGAACTGGATTTAAAGTTACGATTCCATTAATAATTGATACGCTTGCATCATAGGGCAACGGAAATGGAAATCCTGCAGGTGCAACCGTAATAATTGCCGAAACAATTTTAAAGGATGGAATTGAAACTACAATTTTACCATTGTTAAATAGACATCCATTATTTGCACCTATAGCAGCTGGAACTGAAGGATTAAAAAGGATAGAGAAATCTTTAGTAAAAGTTCTACCGCAACTATCCGTTATAGAAACACTATAATTACCTATAGGAGTAATGTTGGTATCACTTCCAAATACGATATTATTAGTATTAAAAGGGCCTGGATAATCAACATTATAATTTATTGGATTGAAACCCGCAGGAAAAGCAGTGAAATTTAAAGTATATGGTGCAGTTCCGTTTATTACATCAATAAAAAAATAATTTTGATTACAATCTAATTTTACAATTGTAGGAGTAAAATCAATATTTTGAGTGACAATAAAATTATTGGTGTAAGTAGAATTACAAGCATCCACAATGGAAATATCATAATTGTAAGTTTGATTGATATAATTAGGAAAAATTTCACTAATGTCTTGACTGGTAGGGTTTCCGGTTGACAAACTAGTATTGATGATTATTGGAGCTCCTCCTCCAGGTGGATGAATAGTGTAAGTAATAATTAAAGGGTATCCCAACACCGTTCCAGGTGCTGCAGATAAAGTATTTGTTACTACTGAAAAATCGCAAGAAACAGGAGTAGTATCCGTTAGAACTGGAGGTCCAATTGTAATGCCTGCTGTATTTTGAGTGACTGTAAAAGTTTTAACTACCCCAATTCCACAGGCATTAAAAACTCTAATTTTATAAACTCCTACTACCAATCCAGTAAAAGTATTACTTGTTTGTAAAGGAAATAAAATTGGTCCTGAAAAAATCTCATAACTAACAGGTGTGCCAGTTATTGTATTAACAGAAATATTACTTGTAGTGGAGCAAGCTTGATTTAAACTTACTATTGAAAATTTTAACGGAATAATATTTGAAACAACTGTAACCTGTTTTTGTTGTTCTGTAATTGTATTACCTACAGTTTCTCTTGCGATAATTTTGTAGGTACCTGCTGAAATATTGTTAATAATTAATCCAGAAACAGTTGCGTAAGGGGTGCTTACATTTGGAAGTTTATAAACAAAATAAATAATGGTTCCATTTGGGTTAGTATTATTGCTAACAAAAGAAATTGAACCATTTCCAGCGCAAGTTTCAGCTGTTGGAATTGCATTAAAAGTAAATCCATAAGTTATACTACTATTAATTAATAGAATTATAAACATAGATATTAGCTTCATTTTCATACAATAATGATTTTTAGAAAAAGAAAATTAATGAAATAAAAAACTAATTTGTTAATTATTGCGCTCTAAAATTCTCCATAAAAATAGTAATAATATTTTCAAATAACTAACAAAACCTACAAATTACATTTATTAAATTTTTTTCTTACAAATATAAAAAAAACAGCTCCAATTTGGAGCTGTTTAAATGTAATCTAAAACTAATTTATTTAGAATTATATACTATCAAAGCTGCTTTAAGAATATGAACCGATCGAATTAAATCTTCTTTTTTCAAGACATAAGCTATTCTAACTTCATTTAAACCAACATTAGGTGTGGAATAAAATCCAGCTGCAGGAGCAACCATAACTGTTTCTCCGTTTAAATTGTAGTATTCTAACAACCATTTAGCAAAATCATCTGCACTAGCAACTGGAAGTTGAGCAATGCAGTAAAAAGCTCCCTTTGGAGTTCCAACTTTTACTCCTTCAATCTTTTGCAATTCTGAAATTAACACATCTCGTCGCTCTTTATATTCTTCAATTACTTCATCAAAGTAACTTTGTGGTGTTTCTAAAGCTGCTTCACTAGCAATTTGAGCAAATGTTGGAGGGCTTAATCTTGCTTGCGCAAATTTCATAGCCGTTGCCATAACTTCCTTGTTTTTTGAAACGATGCATCCTATTCGAGCGCCACACATACTGTATCTTTTAGAAACGGAATCAATCATGATAGCATTTTCTTCAATACCAGGAACATTCATTACAGAATAATGCTTATCGTTTTCATCATATATAAATTCACGGTAAACTTCATCAGCAATCAAAAACAAATCGTGTTTTTTAACCATGGCTGCCAACTGTAGAATTTCATTCTCTGAATATAAATATCCAGTTGGATTTCCAGGATTACAAATTAAGATGGCTTTAGTTCGAGGTGTAATTAATTTTTCAAAAGCTGCTATTGGAGGCAAAGCAAAACCATCTTCAATTGTTGAAATAACAGGAACAACTTTCACGCCAGAAGCTATAGAAAATCCGTTATAATTAGCGTAAAATGGTTCTGGAATAATTATTTCATCTCCTTCATCCATGGTGCTTCCCAATGCAAAAAGCAATGCTTCAGAACCTCCTGTAGTGATAATGATATCCGCCACTTCAATTGGTAAACCATGGGTTTTGTAGTATTGCGACAATTTAGTTCTATAACTTTCAAACCCTGCCGAATGGCTATATTCTAAAACAGTAATATCTGCATTTTTCACAGCATTTAAGGCTACCTCTGGAGTTTTAATATCGGGTTGTCCAATATTAAGGTGGTATACTTTATTTCCGTTTTTCTTAGCAATATCTGCATAAGGCACCAATTTTCTTATTGGTGATTCCGGCATTTGTTTTCCTTTATTTGAAATCTTTGGCATAATATTTTTTTTGAATATGCAAATTTGCACAATTAAATTGAAAAAAATAATGAAAACGAAATTTTCAAGCAAAATTTAACTTCAATTAAAAAAAAATAGTACAAGCTCTGATATAATTCGGAAAACTACTTGCCATTTGGGTAAATTTTGCTTGTAATAATAGTTTGTTCTAATTGCTTATGACCAAAAATTAAGTGAAGTTTAATATTCGCCATCCACATAAAACCAACTACCATTTTCTAGAACAAAAGCAGAATGTTCTTCGTGAACTTGCAGTTTTCCTTGGTAATCTGAATAATAGGCTTTGAATTTTACTGTAGTTTCCGTGGATGCTAAAACTTCTAATTGTTTCCAATGGTTGCTTTGGCTCCATTCTAAGATATCTTCTTTTCTGTGAAGTTTTCTGGTAGAGTAATGCGTAGTTGCTACTAAATAATCTGCATCGCCAATAGCATAAGCAGAATATCTGGATCGCATTAAAGCTTCGGCAGTAGGTGCTTTTTGAATACCTTTTATATAAACCTGGCAGCAATCTTCAAAAGATGCATTGGAACCACAATAACAATTAGCCATTGTTTTTATTTTCGTTGAATTTTCGAACAATTTCTTTGCGTTTTTCTTCACGAGCCACTTTTGTGGCTTTTTCTTTATCCTGCTCTTTGTGAAGTTTGTCGTTGTGTTTTTTGATATTCCCTTCGTTATTTCGACTCATAATTATAATTATATGATTTTATCCATTTTTAAATACCCAATGTGCAATTGGTCTTCTACAGCATTTGGGTTTGGAGTAATTTGTATTTCAAATTGGTTGGTAAAGATAGGTTGTAAAATCTCTCTAACCTTAAAGGCATCGTCAATGTCAATTCCGAATTTATCGTCAATATGAGATGTTGCACCTTTAAACCCACAATGTTTATAGAAAGCACTGTCTTTGGCTTTTTTAGTAACGTCCGATAAAGATTCACCAACGGCTAATATTTTATAATGGTATTCTTCAAATTCATTTTCTTTGTATCCGCCAAGATTGATGAAAAACAATTGCAAAGCAGAAGCGATTGCAGTTCCTTTTGGAAGCACTTTTATTTGAAAATTATCCACAGCAGTAACTTCACGCCAAGCATCAATATGAATTTGTCCTTTGGCTTCTGGCCAAAAAGCGTTCATACTCGGAATTAATTCTTTCAAAGAACTTCCAATGCCAAAAAAAATATCGTGTTGCTCGGTACATCTGCCTTTAGGGCGACATCCTAACATTATCATATAGAGTTTTACTTCTTTTTCCATGGGGTCAAAGGTACAATTTTTTGTTTATTGTAAAGTTTGGCACAAGTATTGAATAGAATTAATAAGTACTAACTTTTAAATTAAACCTTATGAAAAAATTTACATTATTTTTAGCAATAATTGGGATGCTATCGTTTCCATCTTGTACCGTTCACGATACTACGCCAATCAATACTACCGACAACGATACCATAAGTGAAGTATGGGAGTTTACTAGATCTTTTACTACCACAAATAATTTTAGTAATTTAATTACTTTCCCTCATACTATTTATACTTCCGATATGGTTTTAGTGTACCGATTATCAGCAGTTACTGGAGGTACTGATGTATGGAAATTGTTGCCAGAAACTTATTATTTTGCCAATGGTACTTTAGATTTCAGATATGATTTTGATTTCACTCAATACGATGCAAGTATATACATGGAGGGATTTGATTTAGCAGGTATTTCAGCCGCTTACAGAACCAATCAAGTTTTTAGAATTGTAGTTATTCCTGGTTACTTTGGTAATAAAAATAGCAATGCAGTAAATTTTAATGACTATGATGCAGTACTTAAAGCTTACAAAATTAATCCAACTAAAGTACTTAAAATAAAATAGATTATTGGTTAGTCTATAGGTTGTTTGTTTGAAAAGAGGTTGTACGCAAGTACAGCCTCTTTTTTATTCTTCGTCTCGAGATGGTTTCTCGCTATTTTCTTTTTCTGCCTTTTTTAGCGAAACCACAATTCCGGTTATTAAAGAAACTGCTATAAAACTTAAGGATACCCATTCTGGGAATTTAAAGAAATGAACCAAAAGCATTTTTAATCCAACAAAAGTTAGAATTGCAATCAAACTATATTCTAAATAACTGAATTTTTGTAGCATGTTGGCTAGGAAAAAATACATGGAACGCAAGCCCAATATGGCAAAGATATTAGAACTAAATACTAAAAACGGATCAGAAGTTATGGCTAAGATTGCGGGAACGCTATCTATAGCAAATACTACATCCATTACTTCAATTACAAGAAGAGCAACTAGAAGTGGAGTTGCATAATTTCGGTTATTTTCTTTAATGATAAAATGTTCTTTGTCGCGGTGGTGCGATATCGGGATTACCTTTCCTATTATTTTATAGATAGTAGATTCTTTAGGATTGAATTCGTCTTCATCTTCTTTTTTGAACAACATTTTCATAGCAGTAAACACTAAGAAACTACCAAAAACATAAGTAATCCAATCTACTTTTCGAATTAAGATTACTCCAAAGAAAATCATTAATCCTCGAAAAACGATGGCACCAATTATTCCCCAAAACAAAACACGGTGTTGGTATTTTTGTGCAATTTTAAAGGAAGCAAAAATAATGGCTATCACAAAAATATTATCGGCACTCAAAGATAATTCAATTAAATAACCCGTAAGAAACTTAATTGAAGCCTCAGCGGGTTTTAATTGGTCGGGATTGGCAATATAATTGCTTTGGTACAGCCAATAAATTACTCCCGAAAAAGCAAAGGAGAGGGTGACCCAAACGGCCGTCCACTTACCAGCTTCTTTAGAACTAATTACGTGAGGTGTTTTATTGAAAACGCCTAAATCTAATGCTAAGAAAATTAGCACGGCTAGTATAAAAAATATCCAAACAGTCATAATGAATTAGGAATTAAAATTACGAATTACGAATTACAAAGATAACCTTTATTATTTAGGAATTAAAAATTAGGAATTACGATATTCATCTCTTTTATTCCTGCCGACAATTCATAATTCTCAATTCATTATTCAAAATTTATAAAATTGACCCTAAAAAAAATAGGGTATAATTTATTTTAAATTAAAAAATTATTATATTTGCACCAAATAAATAGGGTATAACTTTAAAAATTAATTTTTATGTCAACTTTACGTTTTCAAGCATTAAAAGAAGCATCAGGTAGAAAGCCTGTAAAATTTGAAGAAGCCGGTAGAAAATCGGATCTTTTTGGATCGAATGTATTCAATGATAAAGCAATGAAGCAATTTTTAACTTCAGATGCGCACAAAGGGGTAAAAGATGCAGTGCAGCACGGAACTAAAATTGACAGAAAATTAGCCGATTATATCGCTATGGGAATGAAAGAATGGGCTTTAAGCAAAGGCGTAACTCATTACACGCATTGGTTTCAGCCATTAACAGGTACTACAGCCGAAAAACACGATGCTTTCTTCGAAACTTCCTACGACGGTTCAGATGCTGTTGAGAAATTTGGTGGTGGACAATTAGTGCAACAAGAGCCTGATGCGTCTTCTTTCCCAAATGGAGGAATTAGAAATACTTTTGAAGCACGTGGTTATACTGCTTGGGATCCAACATCTCCTGCGTTTATCTTCGGAACTACTTTGTGTATTCCTACCGTATTTATCTCCTACACCGGAGAAGCATTAGATTATAAAACACCTCTTTTACGTGCGTTGAATGCTGTGGATGAAGCAGCAACCGATGTTTGTAAATATTTTGATAAAAATGTTAAGAAAGTTACCGCAACTTTGGGTTGGGAACAAGAATATTTCTTAGTTGATAGTTCGTTGGCAAATTCTCGCCCAGATATTGTAATGACGGGTAGAACTTTGCTAGGACACACTTCTGCAAAAGGACAACAATTAGACGACCATTATTTTGGATCCATACCTTCTCGTGCTTTAAATTACATGAGAGAATTGGAAGAGGAATGTATGTTATTGGGAATTCCAGTAAAAACGCGTCACAATGAAGTTGCGCCAAACCAATTTGAGTTGGCTCCAATATTTGAAGAAACAAACTTAGCAGTAGATCATAACTCACTTTTGATGGATGTAATGTCTAAAGTTGGAGAGCGTCATGATTTTAAAGTGCTTTTCCATGAAAAACCGTTTAAAGGGGTTAATGGATCTGGTAAACATAACAACTGGTCTTTGGCAACCGACACTGGAGTTAATTTACTTTCGCCAAGTAAAACGCCAATGAGCAACTTGCAGTTTTTGTCTTTCTTTATCAATACAATCAAAGCGGTTAATGATTATGAAGAGTTATTGCGTGTTGCCATTGCAACTGCAAGTAACGATCATAGACTTGGTGCTAACGAAGCGCCTCCTGCAATTATCTCGGTATTTATTGGGGAACAATTGACTAAAGTTTTGGCGGAATTAGAAGGAGTTTCTAAAGGAAAATTATCTCCAGAAGAAAAAACCGATTTAAAATTGAATGTAGTTGGTAAAATTCCAGACGTAATGTTGGATAATACCGATAGAAATAGAACTTCCCCATTTGCTTTCACAGGAAATAAATTTGAATTTAGAGCCGTAGGTTCTTCTGCAAACTGTGCTAATGCGATGACCACTTTGAATTCAATCGTTGCAAAACAATTGAAAGAGTTTAAAAAAGAAGTAGATACTTTGATTGAAACCAATGATTTAAAGAAAGACGAAGCTATTTTTAATGTGTTGAGAGAATATATTAAAGGAACTAAGAAAATCCTTTTTGAAGGAGACGGTTATAGTGATGCTTGGGAAATTGAGGCAAAAAAACGTGGCTTGAGTAATCATAAAACTACTCCAACAGCATTGAAAGCTAAAGTTTCTCAAAAAGCATTGGATTTGTTTAAAGACTTAAACGTAATGAACCACGTTGAGGTAGAAGCTCGTTACGAAATTGAATTGGAAGAGTACACTAAGAAAATCCAAATTGAAGGAAGAGTTCTTGGTGATATTGCTCGTAACCACGTAATTCCAACGGCTATTCGTTACCAAAACACCTTGATTGAAAACGTTCGCGGATTGAAAGAAATCTTTGGAGACGAATTTAAAAAAATAGGTAAAGAGCAAATTGTTTTGATTAAAGAAATTTCAGAACATATTGAAGGTATCAATACGCAAGTGGAAGCAATGACCGAAGCACGTAAAACTGCAAATGCCTTAACGGATGCACAAGAAATGGCCGAATCGTATTGCGATAACGTGAAACCTTACTTTGAAGTTATTAGAGAACACTGTGATAAATTGGAACTTTTAGTAGATAATGAAACGTGGACTTTAACTAAATACAGAGAATTGTTGTTTACGAGATAGTTTTTTTTTCTAGATAATAGAATAAAGAATAAAGAGAATAGATTATAGACTAACCCGATTCAATTTTTGAATCGGGTTTTTTGTTTTATGTGATGTAAAACTCTGTCAAAGTTCCAAACTTTGACAGAGTTGGAGATAAGAGTATTAGTTTTATTATTGGAATTAATTTTGCAAACTTTTAATTATTTTTACGTAATTTCGTTTCATGATTATAAGAAAAAGTCTACTTTACACTTTGTTATTACTTTCGATACAGTTCGTTAAAGGACAGGAACAATTTTCTGTTTTTTTTGAAAGTAATAAATCTAGTGTTGCTAAAACTGAAAATAAGAAACTTCAAGATTGGATTGTAACTCATAAAGAGGTTAAAATTGTGGCTATAAACGGCTATACCGACGAAGTGGGAAGCACTCGTTTCAATGATACTTTGTCCAAAAAAAGGGTAGATTTTATTGTAAAACAAATTAAGGATAAAATCAAAATTAGGGAAGACTTTAAAACGATTAGTTTTGGAGAAAATTTTACCCAATCAAAGAATAAAGCCGAGAATAGAAAAGCAACTATTTATTATATCTTCCCAAAGGATTTTGCCAGAGAAAACGAGATTTTAGGAATAACTAAAGAGGTAGTGCGGCCCAAGGTTGAGGTTGTGCCAGAACTAGTTCCTATAGAAGAAGAAACCATGAATTTTCCTGAAAATGCCACTTTGGAAACGAAGATTAAACTTTCGCAAAAAGGGACTTTGATACGGTTAAATGATATTAATTTTTATGTCAATACATTTGCAATAATGCCAACTTCCAAAAGAGCTATAGACGAATTAATTTTTGTTTTAAATACCTATCCAAAGTTGAAAATTCAAATTCAAGGTCACATTTGTTGTGTTGCTAAAGATGCTCGTAATCTTTCTACAGAAAGGGCCAAACAAGTAAAAAGAATTTTGGTTTCGGAAGGAATTGCCGAACGAAGAATTCAAACGAAAGGGTTTGGAGTTTCAAAACCTAAATATGCTATTCCTGAAAAAAGCGAGTTTGAAGCAGCTCGAAACCGTAGAGTTGAAATTATGATATTAGATAAATAGTTATGCGAAAATTCACCATATTGTTTCTGTTGTTTTCTTTGTTTTCTTTTGCTCAAGCAAAATTAGACGTGTTTTTCGATTTTGATAAATTCGATTTGAATGAGGAAGCAGTGAAGAAAATTAATTCTTGGATTGCCGAAGGGAAGGATTATCAAGTAACAAAACTTTATGGTTTTTGCGATTGGAAAGGAACTAACGATTACAACGATACTTTGGCTTTAAAAAGAGTGTATACCGTTTATAATTTTTTGAAACAAAGTAAAATTGAAGTCAAAAAAGAAATTGAAATTCGTGGTTTCGGAGAAGATTTTGAGCAATCGGCTGTGCAAGGAGAAAACAGGAGAGTGACTATAATTTTCAAAGAAAAGAAAGAAATTCCTATTGAAGTTACTTCCGAACAAAAATTAAAAGAGAAGTTTAAAGGTTCTAAAATTGGGGATTTAATTCGTTTGCCAAATTTCTATTTTTTTAATAATTCGGCTAAAATTGTACCTAAGTCCCAACCAGTTTTGTACGATTTGTTGTGTTTGATGAATGATAATCCGAAGTTAAAAATAGAAATTCAAGGACATATTTGTTGTAAACTCCCTAATCAGGTGGATGCTGTTTCAACGGCAAGAGCAAGAGCGATTTATAATTTTTTGATTCAAAATAAAATAGATAGAAAGCGATTAACCTTTAAAGGGTATGGCGTTTCTAGACCGATTCATCCTATTCCAGAAAAAAATATCCAAGAAGAAGACGATAATAGAAGAGTGGAGATAATGATAGTGGATAATTGATTTTTTTCAACACAAATTTCACGAATTTTCAATAATATTTTATTTTCACTAATTACAAAAGCCTGAATAATTAATCTGCTAAAGGCGGATAAAATTCGTGTAATCTATTATTAACATATTATAATTTGTGTAAATTCGTGAAATTCGTGTTTAAATTTTTTTGCATTTGGATTGTAATACCTAATTGATAATTCGTAATACGTAATTCAAATTACTATCTTTGCGCCACAACACAACAACTACACAATGAGTTCTGATAACAGCCAACGTTACGCCTTGCGCGGAGTTTCTGCATCTAAAGAAGATGTTCACAATGCCATAAAAAATATAGACAAGGGCTTGTTTCCTAAAGCTTTCTGTAAAATCGTTCCCGATTATTTAACCCACGACGAAGAGTATTGTATTATTATGCATGCCGATGGCGCTGGTACTAAATCGTCTTTGGCGTATATGTATTGGAAAGAAACTGGCGATATTTCGGTGTGGAAAGGCATTGCTCAAGATGCTTTGATTATGAATATCGATGATTTATTGTGTGTTGGAGCAACCAATGATATTTTGCTTTCCTCTACCATTGGAAGAAATAAAAACCTAATTCCTGCCGAAGTTTTATCGGCAATTATTAATGGCACCGAAGAACTTATTGCGGAACTGAAAACTTTTGGCGTAACGATTCATTCTACCGGTGGGGAAACTGCCGATGTGGGGGATTTAGTACGAACCATCATTGTAGATTCTACCGTTACTGCTAGAATGAAACGCAGCGATGTGGTTAATAATGGTAATATTAAAGCAGGCGATGTTATTGTAGGTTTGGCTTCTTTTGGTCAAGCCAATTATGAAAAAGGATATAACGGAGGGATGGGCAGTAACGGATTAACCTCTGCACGTCACGATGTTTTTGCACATTATTTGGCCGATAAATTCCCAGAGAGTTTTGATAGTTCGGTTCCTAAAGATTTGGTGTATTCTGGTGGGGTGCAACTTACCGATGCTGTTGCCAATTCGCCAATTGATGCCGGAAAGTTGGT